>URHG01000016.1 GCA_900547555.1 uncultured Porphyromonadaceae bacterium
TGTACTCTAACCGGACTGAGCTACGCCCCGATTGATTTTCGTGTGTGCAAAGGTAAGCCTTTTATTTTTTTCTGCAAAAAAATTATCCGTTTTTTTATACTTCTCATCATTTTTCACCTTGTTCCCGCGACTAAATACCGAACATATCGCGGTAAAGATTGAGCACGACTTCTATTTCCTGACGTGTGGCAGTCTGGTCGATCACCACTTTTCCCACATCGGAAAGCAATGTGAAATTGATGGTATCGGCATCGTTTTTCTTATCATGGGTCATACGCTCGTAGAGGTAATCGTAATCGCTGCAAGTAATCGGGAAAACCCCGTAATTTTCACGCACGAAAGCAGCAAACCGCCGCACGACATCAAGTGGGAATCCGAGACGACGGTGCGATAAAATCAATTCACAGACAAGCCCCCACGCAACGGCATACCCATGTTGCACCGGGTGATGGCGATGATGCGAGAAACTCTCGAACGCATGCCCTACGGTATGTCCGAAATTGAGAGATTTACGGATACCGGCTTCATGCGGGTCTTGCTCGACAACCCGTTGTTTCACCCCGATCGACTCTTCGAGACACGATAACATCTCCGCACTGTCGGGACGTGAAAGATCGAGCATGAAAAGACGGTCATAAATCGTGGTCGTACTGATGAGTCCATGTTTCAACATCTCGGCGAAGCCCGACAAAAGATGCTCCCGAGAAAGCGTCCTGAAAAAAGAGACCGCGACCAAAACCGCTTCGGCCGGAGCAAACGCCCCGATTTCATTTTTCAAACCGTTGAAATTTATACCGGTTTTCCCCCCCACAGCCGCATCGACAGCACCCAACAACGTGGTGGGAATATTGATATAACGAATACCCCGTTTGAACGTAGCGGCGGCAAACCCGCCGAGATCGGTTACCATACCGCCGCCGAGGTTCACCATCATCGAATGGCGGGTTGCATGACGATCGCTCAACTCCTGCCATACCGACGCCAATGAGTCGAGCGTCTTATGTGTATCGTCGGGTTGGATATTGATATATCCGGCCGAAGCCAAAGCCTTACTTGCAGAGAGAAGCGGTAAGCATCGCCGACGCGTATTTTCATCGGTCAGGACAAACAGGCGGTCGTACACATAACCGCCCAGCACCTCATCGAGAGTTGTCGCTATATCTTGGGTAAAAAGAATCTGTTGTGCCATATCCATTACATATTTAGCTGTATATACAAATCTTCAAAACGACGAGCCAGCGTCTCCATATCCGGCAGAAGATAATCGGCTCCGGCATCGAGAAGTACGCGATCGGGCAACGGCCCCGTATTGATGGCCACCGTAAAAATGCGGGCTGCAACGCCGGCCTGTACCCCCAACGGCGCATTCTCCACCACGATTGCCTCCCAGGGTTGTACGGCAGCTTTTTCCAGCCCGATGAGATAAGGCTCAGGATCGGGTTTTCCATACTTCACATCAAAAGCCGTTACCATCGTCTGTGGCGTGAAAATACCGGGATAATCGTGCGAGAGCTTATCGAGCAAAGAATGTTGTCCCGAACCGGTTACCAATACCGGGACCAAGCCATGAGATTTCACCTGCCTCAAAAAGTCGAGTGCACCGGGCATAACCGGCGCCACACCTTTGGAAACAAAAAACTCGCACTTGCGGGCATATATCATCTGTTTCTCTTTCTCATCGGCATTGCGTCCGTAAGCACGATTGAAAATCAAATCGATGGTCGACGCGCCCGTACGGCCCTCATACATAAAAAATTCTTCGGGCGTGCATGCTATCCCCAACGAAGAAATCGCTTTGTACCAAGCATCGGCATGGAAAGGCATCGAGTCGTAAAGGACTCCGTCCATATCGATAAGAACGGCTTTCAAGTCGATATTCCGGAAACCCGTTTTTCGCAAATAAGGTGTTACGATTTTGTTCATAAGATAGGAAAATACCATACAAATGTACAAACTATTTAGCAGTCGTCGAGAAAACCGTTAGGAAAAAGCGAAAAATTTTCCTTACATTTGTATGCAAGTATCCCGTATTCACAAAACCAAGAAACCCAAGTCCGTCTATAAATCATGTCCCGATTCGCCGACGTTATACTTCCGCTCCCGCTTGCGAAATATTTCACCTATCGTATTCCCGAGGAATGGCAAGAGACTCTCGTCTCTGGCAGTCGTGTCATCGTACCTTTCGGGCGAAAACGTTTCTACACGGCCATCGTCGCCCGGCTACACAACAACGAGCCGCAAGACTATGAAATAAAAGACATTTCGACACTGCTCGACAGCACACCCGTTTTACGTCGTCCTCAACTGCGCTTTTGGGAATGGCTCGCCGATTATTATCTCTGCTCGATAGGCGATGTATTCAAGGCCGCCGTACCCTCGGGATTGAAAATAGAAAGCGAGACACAAATCGCCTGTAATGCCGATTTCATCGAAGAAAACGGCTCTCTGCTCAAAGAACGCGAAGCGATATTGCTCGACACGTTGAGCCGCAGCGAGAAAATGAGTGTACAAGAACTCGAAAAAGAGAGCGGACTGCGTAATATCCTACCTCTTGTACGTTCCCTCATGGAACAAAAGGTCATCGTCGTATCGGAGGAACTGCGGCACAAATACCGCCCCCGTACCGAAAGTTACATACGACTGGCACAAATCGCTTCCGGCGAGCAAGAAAAACTCCGTCCGCTTTTCGACGAACTCAAAGCGGCCAAAAAGCAACTACGGCTGTTGATGTGCTATCTCGAACTGTCGGGCTTCATGCAGAAAGGTACGCCGAGAGAAGTTTCCCGCAAAGAATTACTCGAAAGAGCCGAAGTTTCTCCGCAAATTCTCAGTGCATTAGTAACGAAAGGCATTTTTGAAAATTACGGGAAAGAGATAAGCCGGCTTTCCAGCAACCCGCTGCACACCGAAAGTCCGTATCCCCTCTCTCCCGTACAACAAAAGGCGTACGACGAAATCATCGATCGCTTTTCCAAAAAAGAAACCGTCCTATTGCACGGCGTTACGTCGAGCGGTAAGACCGAGATATACATTCATCTCATCGACACGGTACTGAAACAAGGCCGACAAGTTCTCTACCTTGTTCCCGAAATAGCCCTCACCACACAACTTACCACCCGCCTGCAACGGGTATTCGGGAACAAACTATCCATCTACCATTCCAAATTTACAGACAACGAACGGGTAGAGATATGGAACAACCTCCTGCACGACAAAGGTGCACAAATAATCCTCGGCGTACGGTCATCGATATTTCTCCCTTTCAAGGATTTAGGGCTGGTCATTGTCGATGAGGAACACGAGGGCAGTTACAAGCAACAAGAACCCTCTCCCCGCTACCATGCCCGCAATGCCGCGATTGTGCTGGCATCGATGCACGGGGCCAAAACGCTACTAGGTACGGCAACTCCGGCCGTCGAGAGTTATTACAACGCACAATGCGGGAAATACGGTTTGGTGGAGCTTTCGTCCCGACACGAAGAAATCGCCCTGCCCCGTATCCTGCCCATCGACATGGGAGACCTTCGCCGTAAACGACGCGTTTCGCGAGAGAGTAATCTTTCCCCGCAGTTGAAACAGGCTTGCGAAGAGGCGCTGAAAAACGGAGAGCAAGTGATTCTGTTCCAAAACCGTCGGGGATTTGCACCGATGGTGGAATGCCGGTTATGCGCATGGACACCCCGTTGTACCCAGTGCGATGTAAGTCTGACCTACCATAAACGCACCAACCGCCTCGTATGCCACTACTGCGGATACTCGCAAGAAGTACCGACCCGTTGTCCCGCCTGTGGCGAAACGAGTATCGTCATACAAGGTTTTGGGACGGAGCGCATCGAAGAAGAGATAGAACATACTTTTCCCGACTATCCCATCGCCCGAATGGATCTCGATACAACCCGCAACCGCAAAGCTTACGAGCAAATCATTTCAGACTTCGAACAACAAAAAAGCCGTATTCTCGTCGGTACGCAGATGGTCACCAAAGGTCTCGACTTCGACCAAGTAAGCGTCGTGGGCATACTCAGCGCCGACACCTTGCTCAACTATCCCGATTTCAGAGCTCACGAACGGGCATTCCAAATGATGGAACAAGTTGCCGGACGGGCCGGACGAAAAAGCCGGCAAGGAACCGTCATTTTACAAACGGCGCAACCGCAACACCCCGTCATCACGCAAATCATGCGGCACGACTATGCCGGCATGTATGCCACGCAGATCGCCGAACGTCAGCAATTCAACTATCCCCCTTTCACCCGGCTTATCTACATCTATCTCAAACATCGGGACGAAGCGATTCTCGATGCAGCCGCAAAAAACTACGCACAACAATTATATCCGGTTTTCGGGCATCGGCTGTCCGACCCGCATACCCCACCGGTCGCACGCATACAACTATTATACATACGCCGCATCATGCTCAAAATCGAACATACGGCTTCCCTGAAAAAAGTTCGTGAAATTTTACGGCAAGTCCAAGATTCCGTTACCGACAATCCCCGCTTTCGCACTCTCACCGTCTATTACGACGTAGATCCGCTATAAATCCTATTTCTTAAAATAACGCCCCACAAAAGGCAACTCGGCCAGCGGCAAGTCTCGCCGTGCGGCATAAGCCACAAAAAGCGAAAGCAATACCGCACGGAAAGCCAGCAAAGCCCACGTATTCGAGAGCGGCACATACATAGCCGCAACATAAAGCACAGCCGCCAATAACACATACCGCAGAGCAGCTCCCCACTTGTAAGGAACCGGATAATATTTCTTACCCACAAGATAGGAGGCCGCCATCATCGACAGATAACAGAAAAACGCCGCCCAAGCACAAGCCATATATCCATAACGGGACACGAAAAGGATATTGATAAGCAACGTTACCGCCAAACCGAAAAGCGAAAAAATCGTACCCCAATAGGTACGGTCGGTCAGCTTATACCACAAAGAAAGGTTGTAGAAGATTCCGAAAAACAACTCTCCGGCCATCACGATAGGCACTACGGCAAGACCTGAAAAATAACGGGGTGATATGAAATACTTCAACACGGGCAGAAAAAACATGACCCCCAAGAAAATCAGCAGTCCGAAAATGATAAAATAATGCATCGCATCGACATACGCCTTTTGGCTCTCCTCACCCCGACTACGGCTTTTGGCAAAAACAAACGGTTCGTATGCAAAGCGGAAGGCTTGTATAAACATGACCATGACAATGGCAATTTTATAATTTGCCCCGTAAACGCCCAGTTCAGACATCGCCCGGTCGGGATTCCCCACCAGCCAAGGATAGATGAGCTTATCTATCGTTTGATTCATAATACCGGCCAATCCCATCACCAGCAACGGGAATGAATAAACAATCATACGTCTCCAAATTTCCGTATCGAACCGATAGCGTACCTTTACGATTTCGGGGACGAGAACCAGTAACGTTACGACCGAAGCAATGAGATTCGACAGGAAAATATATCCCACACCGAAATCAGGGTCATAAAATCGGCCCACCCACTCGGGGTGTGTTGTGTACCATACGGGACACAGCACGATAAAGAAAAGATTCAGCCCGATATTGAGAAAAATAGACAACAACTTGATTCCCGCAAAACGGAGCGGCCGCTGTTTATAGCGCAGGTAAGCAAACGGCAAAGAGGTAAACGCATCGATGGCCAACGTAACGGCAAGCATCATCACATAACGGGAATCGCCCGACGAACCGAGAACCGATGAAATGGAACCAAGAAATATCCATACCAAAACAACGAAAAGCGTAGAGGTAACCGCCAACGATATGAGACCGGTCGTATAAACACGCATCGGGTCTTTATATTTCTCGTGATTGGCAAAGCGGAAAAAGCCGGTTTCCAAACCATACGTCAGAATGATGAGCAACAAAGCCACCAGCGAATAAAGGTAAGTTACCACACCGTACTCGGCTTGCGCGAACACATGGGTATAAAGAGGCACCAGACACCAATTGAGGAAGCGCCCCACGATGCTGCTCAACCCATACACGGCAGTATCTTTGGCCAAACTTTTCATTCCCGACATTTTCTCTCTCCTTTCTTCGCAATATCAGAACAACAGCCCCTGATCGATGCGGCTACGGCCCAAATGCGTATAGGCAAGTTCGGTTACTTCCCGTCCGCGAGGCGTACGCTTGATAAAGCCCTCTTTGATGAGATACGGCTCATAGACCTCTTCGAGCGTACCAGGGTCTTCGCCCAAAGCCGTCGCAATCGTCGTCAAACCCACAGGGCCTCCTTTGAACTTGTCGATAATCGTTACCAGTATTTTATTATCGATTTCATCGAGACCGTACTGGTCGATATTCAGAGCTTCGAGAGCGACACGGGCAATCTCTATCGTAATGCGCCCGCTTCCTTTCACTTGGGCAAAATCGCGGACACGGCGCAAAAGGGCATTGGCAATACGAGGTGTCCCACGACTGCGCATGGCAATCTCCACAGCCGCCTCGGTCGTGCAGGGAACTTGCAGAATCGAAGCCGAGCGTTGCACGATATGGCTCAATATCGTATGGTCGTAATACTCCAAATGGCAATTAATACCGAAACGGGCGCGTAACGGACTGGTAAGCAATCCGCTGCGCGTAGTGGCTCCCACAAGTGTAAAAGGATTGAGGTCGAGTTGTATGGAACGGGCACTGGGGCCTTTATCGATCATGATGTCGATACGGAAATCTTCCATCGCCGAATAGAGATACTCCTCCACAACCGGACTGAGACGATGTATTTCATCGATAAAAAGCACGTCGTTTGGTTCAAGAGATGTGAGAATACCCGCCAAATCTCCGGGCTTATCGAGAACCGGCCCGGAAGTGATTTTAAAACCCACCCCCAATTCATTGGCAATAATATTCGAGAGGGTCGTTTTTCCCAATCCGGGAGGCCCGTGCAACAAAACATGATCGAGCGACTCACCGCGCATTTTGGCAGCTTCGACAAAAACACGCAAGTTTTCGATAATTTTCTCCTGCCCGCTGAAATCGCCGAAAGCAAGCGGGCGCAGAGCTTTCTCAAACTCCTGCTCTTTGTCGTATCGCTGTTTTCTTATATCAAAATCTTCCATGTCAATTCCACTTTATCATCTGCCGATAAACCGGCCTTTTATCGTCCGCAAAGATTGTTTCCGGATCGAACGCCGGGCCGAACGCGAAAAAAACTTCGCCTGCTCCGACACAGCCTCACGCACCGATTCTTCGATATTCCAACCCCGTATGCGGGCATACTCGCCCGCCAGATAAGACAGAACGGCGACCGATGGGGTGAGCCTGCAAAAATTGCGCAGACACATCTTCTTAGAAATTCGTCCGAAATGCATACGATTTATGTCAAACAAAGAAAATTCGACCTGCCCGTCTTTCACCCTGAACGCGATATTTCCCGGAGAATAGTCCTGATGCAATATCTCCGCCTCATGCAAGTCGCGCGTATATGCGGCAAAAGCCCTCAATATCATTTTCCCGTCATCGGTCAGGGATTCATCGGTATGAAACCGGCGCATCATTTCGGGAAAATCCTCATTCAACGTCACCAAATAACTGTCGGACAACAATCGGCAATGACGTTCCTCTATATATGCGACAGCCTGAGGAGTACGGAAACCTTTCTCGCTCAATATGCGGGCATACTCGAAAGAGCGACGTGCTTTCGATTTGCGGAAACGACCGTAAACGAAACGGTTGAGAAGAATGGGTATTTTATACTTCTTCACCACAACAACCGTACCGTCCCAACAAAAACGCCGCAAGACATTGCGTGCCGCGTACACCAACTCTCCCGTATCGAATGTTACGGGAAGCTGCTCGACATACGATTCCAACGAACGATATTTCCGATCGACAATAATCTTCATTCCGGTCATGATTCTCCTGCAAATATAACGGATTTGTACGAAAGATTTCTCTTTTACTTCTTTTCCTGACGAAGAATCTCCTCGACACGATTCCAAATTTTCTCGACGGAAAGTTCCTGCATACAGGCATAATCGCCGCGATAGCAAGGTTTGTTCCCGAATATAGAACAAGGCCGACATGAAAGGTCGGAAAGTTGTATTATGTTTTCTTCACTTTGCTGCCAGCCCAAAAATCCGGCATAAGGGTGAGTCTGTCCCCAAACCGAGACGACCGGAGTACCGGTCATCGAAGCCAAATGCATATTGGCAGAATCCATCGAAACGACCAATGTCATGCGACTCATCATCGACAATTCCACTGCAAACCCCAACCGTTTCCCAGCCAAAGACACGACCCGGGGATATTTTTCAGCCCAACCGCATAACAAGTCCGCTTCTTCACCGCCGCCTCCCATAAGAAAGACTCGACAATCTTCCCGTTGCGACAAACGGGCGACCAAACTCTCGCTGCGATCGAGCGGATATATTTTTCCTTCATGTTTGGCAAAAGGCGCAACGCCTATCCAAAACTCTCCTTCGCGGCGAGATTCTATCCCATCGGGCAAAGGAAGCGGGAGATGCCTATCATCGAATACCGACTGGAAAGTCTTCGGCGTTGTAAAACCCAACCGTGCAAAAACCTGCCTATAACGATCGAACGAAGAGGGCAAAGGTTGTATGGGCAATGATTTTTTACGCGCGACTAAACGACGTTTCCCTGCACGACCCTTATCGAGAATCGCCCGTTTGACACCCGAAATCGCAAAAAAGAATCCGACCACGCGGGTACGCAAGACATTGTGAAGATCGGCAATCGCATCGATACCCTGAGATTTCATATCGCGATAAAGACGCCATAAACCGGCAAAACCTCGATAACGACCTTTTGTATCGACAGGAAAGACCGTCAGATTATCCGGCGGATAAACAAACAGAGGTGCTACCGTTTTTTTCGTAAACAAGGTAAATCGGACATCGGGATAGGCACGACATACCTCATATACAACAGGAACAGTCATGGCGACATCGCCGAGTGCCGAAAAACGAAATACGGCGACATGACGATAAGGCAACGCAGAGTGTGAATATGCTGAAAAGTGTTCCATAGCGAAAAGTTCAGGACTCAAAGTGTCAGGTACAGACAAAACATCGATGCAACGCCCCGAGCGAAATCGACATCTCCCATTACCTGACTCGGAAAGCATCGTCAGAACGACGGGCATTTTCGATGGTGTGTTTCACTTCTTATAGGTGTACTGTATAATAATGTAGCCATTCTTCGGGAAAACCCAATTTTATCTTGATCAACAAACGCCGGAGTCTTTTTTCTCCTTCCACCGTTTTCTTCAAGGGGCAAACGCCCGGCGACACACGGCCGTCGGACAGAGATAACGCGCAACATGACGCAAGAAATAGAAAGATTCGATTCTTCCCGCTATCGAAGAGGAAGCCGTATTTTTCGCTTTCTATTTCTGATTATACAAGACGGGATTCAACGACGGGTCGTTATACATCTTCATCTGACGGTACACCTTCATATACCGGCGACCTTGTTCTATATCACTCAACAACTGGTCGATGGCCGACGATAAGTCGACACGCTGTTCGAGCAACACGCGCAATTTGGCACGGCACCGCTCTATATGCTCGGGCGAAGCATCATGTCGGGACACCTCCTGCTGCATGTGGTAAATCTTCAAAGCCAAAATCGACAAACGATCGATGGCCCACGCCGGACTCTCGGTATTGATGACCGCATCGGGCAAAGGCTTTACATCGGCATATTGTTGAAGGAAATAGCTGTCGATACGCTCAACAAGATCGGTACGGTCTTGATTGGACTTATCGATACGCCGTTTGATAGACAAAGCCTCGACCGGATCGATTTCGGGATCCCGCACAATATCTTCGAGATGCCATTGCACGGTGTCGATCCAGTTTTTATGATAGAGGTCATACTCGATAGTCTTTTCGGGGAAAGGATTTATCATGGGAGCATCGACATCGTCCTGCTTATGATAGTCTTGCGTAGCATTCCAAAATACATGGTTGCTCTTTTCGCTGAATGTCATAGAAGTATAATAAAGTTTGAATAATCGTAATAAGGGACAAACTTACGCATACTTTACGAATTTGTCAATTTTTGAAGAAAATAATTTCATTTTTGCCGCCCGTTTCAAGAGATTTCCTACATAGAAGCCCTATCTTTGTATCGTAGTGTCAATAACCAAAATCCGTCATGCAAAAAAAAGAAACGATCGTCATCGATGATAAAATACCTTTTATACAAGGGATTCTCGAACCGTATGCCGATATACGCTACCTTTCTCCTCAAAATATCACCCCCGATGCAGTACATGATGCCGATATGCTGATAATCCGTACTCGTACCCGTTGTAACGCCGATCTTCTCGAAGGAAGCCGCTGTCGCTTTATCGGAACGGCGACAATCGGATTCGACCACATCGATACCGAATATTGCCGACGACATGCCATAGAATGGATCAATGCCCCGGGTTGCAATGCCGCCTCGGTCGCCCAATACATCACGGCTTCACTGCTGCGACATGCCGAAAAACAGGCCGTCGACCTGCAAACAAAAAGTATCGGTATCGTAGGGGTAGGCCATGTAGGACGACAAATAGAGATACACTGCCGACGGCTGGGCATGCAAGTATTGCTCAACGACCCTCCCCGGGCCGAAAAAGAGGGAAAAGGAGAGTTTGTCTCTCTCGAAGAAATAGCCGATCATTGCGACTACATCACGTTCCACACACCGCTGATAAAAGAAGGCTCGCATGCGACCTACCACTTGGCCGACCAAGCTTTCTTCGACCGGTTGCAGCGTTGTCCCGTCATTCTCAACGCCGCACGGGGGGGAGTCGTTGACGAGCAAGCCCTTTTGGAGGCTTACCGCAATCACATCGTAAGCGACATGATCATAGACTGCTGGGAAAACGAGCCGGACATATCGACAAAATTACTGCAAAAAACATTCATCGGAACACCGCACATCGCCGGCTATTCGGCCGACGGGAAAGCCAATGCCACACGGGCAATGATAGCGGCCGTAGCCGACCGCCTGCAAATAAAGATCGACCTATCGGCCATTCAACCTCCCCGACCGGAAAATCCCATTATCGCCCTATCCGGAACAAAACAGGATTTTTCCCAAGCCGTATGGACGACATACGACCCCATGAAAGATTCTCTTGCGTTAAAAAAAGCGCCCGAAACCTTCGAACAATTACGCAGCCACTACCCGCTACGACGGGAGTTCTGCGCCTACTCCCTGCAATCCGATTCCGAAGCCCGCAAGCTCGAAGCATGGGGATTTGCCTTGCAACCAAATACACACTTTTAAATAGCGCTTCTTATGAATACCGATGAAACTGCCATCAAAGAAATTTTAGCAGAGTATCTCGACAGCGACCTTTCCGGGATAAAGAACGAAATGCGTCTTTGCGATTTAGGTCTCGATGAAGTCGACATCGAAGTATTATGGCTCACTATCGAAGACGAATTGGAAACAGCCTGCGACACAACAGCGTCCAACCCCGACTTTACCCCATTGGAATCTTTCTCACCGATTACGCCCGACGAGACAGTCGGAGATCTTATAGCATTCTTCAAAAAACAGCAATAAAATCACCCGAAAAAGAGACTTTGTACAATTCAAGAAAAATTGTCGCCTCGAAACGATTTTTAGGAAAAATGCCATTTCCAAATAGTCAAAACAGGGCATTTTATTGCACAAAATAACGTATAGTGTGCAAGATTATGCAACTTTCTACCAAAAATATTTTTTTGTTTGGAGAAAAAGACGTTTCTTTGCCACGCAAAAGAAAAATTAGACCAACTAATTCACTAACTAAAAAACTGGAAGTTATGTCTGAAATTGCATCAAGAGTTAAAGCTATCATCGTCGACAAATTGGGTGTCGAAGAATCTGAAGTAACCAACGAAGCCAGCTTCACCAACGATTTGGGAGCCGATTCTCTCGACACGGTTGAGTTGATCATGGAATTCGAAAAAGAATTCAATGTTACTATTCCCGACGACCAAGCAGAAAAAATCACGACTGTTGGCGATGCCGTAGCATACATTGAAGCTAACGCAAAGTAAAAACGACCTCTCTAACACCTTATGGAAGTAAAAAGAGTCGTAGTAACAGGCCTGGGAGCAGTTACCCCATTGGGCATCGGAGTCGATGAGACATGGAACGCCCTGATAAATGGAGTAAGTGGTGCCGGGCCTATTACTCTTTTCGATGCGTCGCTTTTCAAGACGCAATTCGCTTGTGAAGTAAAAGGTTTCGACCCCACAAAATATCTCGACAAGAAAGAAGCTCGTAAATTCGACCGCTATGCACAACTCGCCGTAGCTTCGGCCAAAGAAGCGATCGAAGATTCGGGAATCGACTTGGAGAAAGTAAACAAAAACCGTGTAGGCGTTATCTACACCTCGGGTATCGGCGGTATACGCACATTCGAAGACGAAATGTTCGGATACGATGCCGAGAAAGGTCCTAAATTCAATCCGTTCTTTATCCCCAAGATGATCGCCGACATCGCTGCCGGACACATCTCGATGATGTACGGTTTTCACGGACCGAACTTCGCCACCGTATCGGCGTGCGCTTCATCGACCAACGCCCTTATCGACGCATTCAACTACGTGCGTTTAGGCATGGCCGACATGATCGTATCCGGCGGAGCGGAAGCCCCCATATCGATCGCCGGTGTAGGCGGATTCAACGCCATGCATGCCCTCTCGACACGGAATGACGATGCCGAGCATGCCAGCCGGCCTTTCAGCGCCAGCCGCGACGGGTTTGTCATGGGTGAAGGTGCTGCATGTCTTATTCTCGAAGAGTTGGAACACGCACTCGCGCGGGGAGCGAAAATCTATGCCGAGGTCATCGGCGGCGGTTTATCGGCCGACGCTTATCACCTCACCGCAACCCACCCCGAAGGCTTGGGTGCGAAACTCGTCATGGAAAACGCCCTTGCCGATGCCCACATCAAACCCGAGGAAGTCGATTATATCAACGTACACGGAACTTCTACACCTGTCGGTGATATTTCGGAAGCCAAAGCCATCAAACAAGTCTTCGGAGACCATGCATACGAACTCAATATCAGTTCGACCAAATCGATGACAGGACACTTGTTGGGTGCAGCCGGTGCAACCGAGGCGCTTATCTGTGTAAAATCGATCGAGAACGATATCGTTCCGCCGACCATCAACTTCACCGAAGGAGATGAGGATCCCGAAATCGACTACAAGCTCAACTTTACATTCAATAAAGCTCAAAAGAGAACCGTCAATGTGGCTCTTTCCAATACCTTCGGTTTTGGCGGCCACAATGCAAGTCTCATCGTCAGAAAATTCACGAAATAAAAACCCGTGTTTGAGATATTCTTTAATCGAGTAAGGCTCTTTATGTTACGGCATAAAGAGCCTTACTCGTCTTTTTATCGGATATTGGGATACTATCCGCGCCGTATCGAACTCTACCAACAAGCCGTTACCCACCGGTCGGCTGCCGTCTCCGACGAAAACGGGAGGAAAATAAACAACGAACGCCTCGAATTTCTAGGCGATGCCGTTTTTACCTTAGTTACCGCCGACATTTTATATCATGCCTTTCCCGAGAAAAGAGAAGGATTCCTGTCGAGTTCCCGCTCTCGAATCATACAACGGGAAACCCTCAATCGCATAGCTTTGGAGATAGGTCTCGACAAATTGGTCCAAGCCGATATTCAATTCACCTCACACAACAATTATATTTACGGAAACGCTTTCGAGGCTCTTATAGGGGCTATTTATCTCGATTGCGGATTCAAACAGTGCCGCAGATTCATCGCCGAACATATTTTTGCCCGCTATATCGACTTGGAACAAATTACCCAGACCGATATCAACTTCAAATCGAAACTCGTCGAGTGGGGACAACGCCATCGCGTGAATATAGACTGGAAACTCGAAAATTCGACCTTTGACGAAAAGAATAATCCGTTGTTCACCGTACGCGCCATAGCCGGCCATATCGAAGGAAAACCGGCGACAGGATATTCCAAAAAAGAAGCGCAACAAAAAGCCTCACAATATATACTGAAACAATTACATCAAGACAAAGACTTTTTACGAGCCATTCTATACGACGAATCCCATAAAAAAGACACCGCCGAAGAAAACGAAAACAAGGAGGGCAGAGAATAGTTCTCTGTCCTCCTTGTTTATTACAACGGCACCTTAACGGTCGTAAAGCACCAAAAGAGCTTCATTCCCCATATTGAAAAGAAGGTCGATAATCGAAAGCCCGGGCGAAAAGCCCCATTTCATCGAAAAAACCTGATAATAAGGTCGGGGCAACAACGATATTACCGGCTCACGCTTCGGACCGATAGCCTCCCTCAAATCGGTAATATCGTCCGTCGGAGAGAGATAGTTTTCACTATACGAAATATCGGATGCGATACCCAACAATCGGCACACCATCTCCTGCAAATCGTTATTATAATCGAGAAGAAACCGTCCCGATTGGGATTTCTCATAAAAAGGCACAAAATCATCGCGGTAATACTCGAAGAAAGGAGACGAGCCGTAAGCCGACGCAATAGCATTCCAATGGATATGCTGCCAATTATCGTGCGCCGAAATACGCATATCGCGCGTAAAAGGTTTTCCGGGACGTGTCCGTTCCACCGGAATGGAGAGGGAAAGCTCCCCTCCCGCCGACATAATCGTGCAACGGTTGCGGTAAGATTGCTTCACATAGTGGCTGCAAGCCTCGATAACCGTACGGTCGTAACGGCACAGCGCCTTGTAATAAGCGACAGGAGCCAAATAAGCCGTCGAAAGATATACGGTAGACATGATTTTACTACAACGATGAAACGGAACGGAAAAGACGATTCCAGCGAATATGTCCATCGAACCAATTACGGTCTTTATCTATCGAAAGCCACACAAAAAGAGGTTTGCCTACGACATGGTCCTCGGGAACCAATCCCCAAAAACGGCTATCGGCCGAATTATCACGATTGTCGCCCAACATCATGTAATAGTCCATCTTAAAGCGGTAACTATCGGTCTCCTCGCCGTTGATGAAAATACATCCGTCCCGACGTTCGAGACGATTCCCCTCATGGTCACGTATGGCTCGCTCATACAGCGGGTAATTCTCGGCCGTAAGCCGCACGGTCTCCCCCCGTTTGGGAATCCACAACGGTCCGAAATCGGCACGTGTCCAACCTCGCCCGTAACCCAGCGGATAAGCCTCTCCGCCAAATACACCCGGCTCTTGCACGATTTTCGATACATAGGGATATTTTTTCACCCTATCCAGTGCTTCGGGTGTAAGCGGCATATGATATATGGACGGAAAAGCACCGTCGGAATCGGGCATAAATCCCAATGCCAACAAATCTTCGTACCAACCCCTCTCTGCCGAAACAAAACGGCGGTCATCGACACTCACGCCCAATTCCCGAAATTGTTTCTCGGAGAAACGGTATCCCGGTTGCAACATCACAAAATAATTGAATTGAATGTTTCTCGGGTTTTCTATCGCCTTGCCATCGACATATACCTGATTGTCGCGTATCTCGAACGTGTCGCCCGGCATACCCACGCAACGCTTCACATAATTCTCCCGGCGGTCGACAGGACGATACACGACTTCACCGAATTGTTCTTTGTTCTGCTTCACCCCATCACGGCCTACGTAATGTACGAGTGTATAATAATCGGGGTTAGGAACCCGCACGGCAACCGTATCTCCCGCCGGGAAATTAAAGACGACGATGTCTCCGCGCTTCACTTTGCCGAGTCCGGCCAGCCGGTGATATGGCCATGAAGGCCATTCGATATATGATTTGATATTCAGTATCGGGAACGTGTTCTGTACCAACGGAAACGACAAAGGCGTATTGGGTACGCGCGGTCCGTAACTCAACTTGCTCACGAAAAGATAATCTCCCACCAGCAACGATTTTTCAAGCGAAGAAGTCGGTATTTTATAATTCTGGAAGAAAAAGATATTGATCAAATAGACTGCAACCAAAGCATAAACGATGGCATCGACCCACTCCATGACCCGCAACACGGTTTTGTTCTTGGATTTTTTCCAAAAAGTCCAAGGCACGTAACGAGTCAGGTAAATATCGGCCATGACGATAAGGAAAGGCAAGATATAGTAATTATCCAGCCACACCGCAAACAAAATAAACAATACAGCCGCTACGCCAAAACGTATCCAACGGGTCTTCTTCACGGCTTGCAACCGTTCTTTCAACGAAGGAGATGATACAGACATGGTTACAAAGTTTTAGAATTTAAGCATATCCTGCATGGTCAGGAAACCTTTTTTGCCGCAAGTAAATTCGGCAGCGACAACAGCACCGAGGGCAAATCCCATGCGGCTTTTCGCATCATGGGTAATCGTAATGGTATCGACATCGCTCTCGTACCGAACCGTATGAATACCGGGGACTTCGTCCCGACGGATCGCTTTTATGCCGATTTCTCCAGTCGAAGGTTCACGCCCCTCTACCCAAGCATCTTTGCGGTCGAGACGAGTGATAATATCCTCGGCCAGAGTAATGGCCGTACCGCTGGGTGCATCGAGTTTGTGTATATGGTGCGTCTCCTCCATTTTCACGTCATAAGCCGGGAACCGATTCATAATATCGGCCAGATACTTATTGAGCGCAAAAAAGATATTCACGCCGAGGCTGAAATTCGATGCGTAGAAGAATGTCTGCCCGTTACGGCAAGCCTCTTGTATTTCGGGTAAATGTTCGAGCCAACCCGTCGTACCCGATACGACCGGAACGCCCGCAGCGAAAGCCTTCCTGTAATTTTCCAACGCTACCGACGGGGCCGTAAACTCGATCGCGACATCGGCGCTGTGAAACGCCTCCGACTCAAATTCCTCGGGATTGCTCACATCGATAATCGACACGATCTCATGTCCTCGACTACGGGCAATCTGTTCGATGGCATGCCCCATCTTTCCATATCCTATCAAAGCAAGTTTCATAACGTTCTGTGTTTTATAACATAAGTAAAACTGCGGCTTTTCAACCGATTATCATATATTTTTGCAAATATAACGATTTTCTTTCCAGAAAATCGCGATTTCACGTACAGATACGTTTTTTATGGAAAAGCTTCTATATTATATGTGGGAACACCGATTGTTGGGCCATGTCTCCGCACAGACAACCGACGGTCGGACTATCGAAGTCATCGACCCGGGACGACGCAATACCGATGCAGGGCCCGACTTTTTCAACGCCAAAGTGCGTATCGGCGACCGTATATGGGCAGGAAATGTGGAGATGCATCTACGGTCGAGCGACTGGCTGATGCATCGGCATGACGAAAACAGAGCCTACGACTCGGTGATTCTGCACGTCATTACCGAAGCTGACGTTCCCATCTCCCGACCCAACGGAGAAATGATTCCCCAATGGGTCGTAACCATTCCCGCCCAGTTGCAAACCGACTACGCCTACCTTACATCGCGAAGCGAGATGTTGCCCTGCCGGGAACGGATACACGAACTGTCGCCCATTTTCCTGACCGACTGGCTTACGGCTCTTGCTCTCGAAAGGCTGCAACAAAAGAGCGATCGTATCATCGACCTACTCGAAAAACATCAGGGAAACTGGGAAGAAGTGTGTTACATTACTTTATCGAGAAGTATGGGGTTCGGCGTGAACAGCGAGGCATTCGAGCGGCTGGCACGCAGCATGCCGCTGTTGTTCCTACAAAAACACGCCGACTCATTGCTACAAACCGAAGCCTTCCTCTTCGGACAAGCGGGTCTCCTCTCCGACGGACAGACAATCGACGACCCATACTATCTGCGACTATCACGAGAATATGACTTCCTACAAAATAAATTCTCCCTCTCGCCCATTAACAGTGAAAGTTGGAAGTTCTTCCGCCTGCGTCCCGCCAATTTTCCGCACCAACGCATCGCCCTATTGGCACAACTGATACATCGGGGATTCAATCTTTTCGCACGTCTGCTCGATTGTAACGATGAAAAATCGATTCAATCCCTTTTCGACATTCATCTGGAAGGATATTGGGATACGCACTACACCTTCGGAGTCGAATCTCCACCCCGTGCCAAGACGTTGGGACGCGGAGCCGTGCGGCTGCTCATCATCAATTGCGTAGCCCCGTTGTTTTACAGCTACGCGATACGCTCGGGAAACGAACACTATACCGATAAGGCCATGAGACTTCTCGAAGAGCTACCGGCCGAAGACAACCACATCGTTCGCCGTATCGCCGAATCCAGTATCGAAGTACAATCGGCACTCGACAGCCAAGCGGCCATACAGTTGCATACCGCATACTGCGAACCGCACAAGTGCATCTATTGTCGCATAGGACATCGTCTCCTCTCTCAAAGCTTTGTCAAAAAATAATTTACAGGGATTTTTAGACTGATTGTCAAGTAAAAAAACACAAGACACTTCAATTACTCACTCTGTCATTCCAAACCGAGACCAATAGGTCAAGTGTGAGTAATCCCCTGTTTTGCCCGATGTCATCTCGAATGAGGAAAGCTGGTCGACGAGGAATCACAACCGTTTGTCATGCCAAGTGCAAACAAGGAATCTCACCACTCCTTTGTTTGCGTCGCCATTCCGTAGCAGGAACTTAGGCCGGGGATAAAGATTCCCCTAATAAGGAGCTTGTCTTTTTGAGATTTTCCTCTTCACTTACCGTTCCATTCAGAATGACAAGAGTGTCATTCTGAGCGCATGCGAGGAATCTTATGTTTCTGGGGCTTTGTTGGAAATTCTTCCTCCCTATGGTCATCGGAATGACATTACTATCATCTCGAACGAAAGTGAGAGATCTCATACAACGCACTCATTTATAGAAAGATTCTTCCTCCCTTATGGTCGTCAAAATGACATCATACCGTAAGGGTGCCATAACTTGGTAGAGATACTTCGTTATCGCTCTGCATGACAATAATAAAAAGGGGCTGTACTGAAACCGTACAGCCCCTCGACTTATCAAAAAAATCGTATCAATCTCTCTTTTCACGACGCAAACGATGGTTGTGATTTCCACCATTTCCGCCACCATTGCCTTCACGACGTTCGGGCATACCCTCGGGGCGGGGTTGGAGCTCTTTCATAGAGAGACGGAATTTACCGGTTTTCGGGTCGATTTCAACCAATTTCACCGTTACTTCGTCTCCTTCTTTCAGACCCGACTCTTCCACCGTTTCGAGACGTTTCCAGCAAATCTCCGAGATGTGGAGCAAACCATCTTTACCGGGCATGAATTCAACGAAAGCTCCGAAAGGAAGAATCGATTTCACTTTACCGGTATATACTTCGCCGACTTCGGGAATAGCGACAATACCCTTGATACGAGCCAAAGCCGCATTGATGGCATCGCGGCCGGGAGCAGCCACTTCGACACGGCCCACGCCGTCGATTTCATCGATCGTAACGATAGCGCCAGTCTCCTCTTGTATGCCTTGTATGATTTTACCGCCCGGGCCTATCACGGCGCCTATCATATCTTTGGGAATCTCGAGAACTTCGATACGCGGAACATGCGGTTTGAAGTCGGCACGCGGTTCGGGTATGGTATCAAGTATTTTATCGAGAATATGCATACGGCCTTCTTTTGCCTGATTGAGGGCTTTTTCGAGAACCTCGTACGAAAGACCATCGACCTTTATATCCATTTGAGTAGCCGTAATGCCGTCCCGTGTACCCGTTACTTTGAAGTCCATATCGCCGAGATGGTCTTCATCGCCGAGAATATCGGAAAGAACGGCATATTTTACATTGTCCTTGTCGGTTATCAAACCCATAGCGATACCCGAAACCGGTTTCTTGATTTTCACACCAGCGTCCATAAGAGCAAGTGTTCCCGCACAAACAGTTGCCATAGATGAGGAACCGTTCGATTCGAGAATATCCGAAACAATACGTATTGCATAGGGATAATCATCGGGAATCATGTGTTTGAGGGCACGGTTGGCCAAATTGCCATGACCTATCTCGCGACGACCCACACCCCGGCTGGCTTTGGCTTCTCCCGTAGAGAAAGGCGGGAAGTTATAGTGCAGCAAGAAACGGTCGCGGCTCTGGTCGAGTACGTCATCGACGATTTTCTCATCGAGTTTCGTACCGAGGGTAACGGTCGAGAGCGATTGTGTCTCACCGCGTGTAAATACCGATGAACCGTGAGGTCCGGGAAGATAATCCACTTCGCACCAGATAGGACGGATCTCGGTCGTCGTACGCCCGTCGAGACGTTTTCCCTCATCGAGGATACTGCGGCGCATAGCCTCTTTTTCCACATCGTGGTAATAACGTTTTACCAATGCTTTTTTGGCATCGGCTTCCTCGGCGTCCATCGACTCCAAATATTTCTCAACGATAGCCTCGAAAGCTGCTCCGCGAGCGTGTTTGTTGGTATTGCCCGAGCAGGCAACGGCATAAGCCTCATCGTAGCACTTGGCCCATACGTCTTTACGCAACTCTTCGTCGTTTACTTCGTGGCAATATTCGCGTTTTACAGTCGAACCCACCTCTTCGGCAAGTTCCATCTGTGCTTGGCATTGTATTTTGATGGCATCGTGAGCAAACTTCATGGCAGCCAGCAAATCGGCCTCCGATACTTCGTTCATTTCGCCTTCGACCATCATGATATTTTCATAGGTAGCTCCTACCATAATGTCCATATCGGCTCTTTCCAGTTCTTCAAACGTAGGATTTACCTTGAACTGTCCGTCGATACGGGCAACTCTTACTTCCGAAATAGGACCGTTGAAAGGAATATCCGAAACGGCAAGAGCCGCCGAAGCAGCCAAACCGGCCAATGCATCGGGCATATCTTTTCCGTCGGACGAAAAGAGCATCACGTTGACAAATGTGTCGGCATGATAATTATCGGGGAATAACGGACGCAAGGCGCGGTCGACCAAGCGCGCGGTAAGAATTTCATAATCAGAAGCACGCCCCTCGCGACGAGTAAAACCTCCGGGGAAACGTCCTATCGACGAATAACGTTCTTTATACTCTACTTGCAAAGGCATGAAGTCCACGCCCTCACCGGCTTCTTTGGCCGATACGACAGTCGCCAGCAACATGGTATTTCCCATGCGTACCTCTACGGCACCGTCGGCCTGCTTGGCCAGTTTTCCGGTTTCGATGGTGATGGTTCTTCCATCTCCCAAATCAATTGTTTTCTTTACAATTTTCATCTTAATTATTTCTTAACTTCTAAAAATCAGGCAAAGATAAGCAAATTTGTCGGCAAAACGTGCAAGTCCCGAGAAAATCTCATCGAAACAACTCCTTTCTATCCACATTTTCCGATAAAATGCAAGATAGAACCGATTCCTTCAAGAAAGTCATCTGTTCTATAACAAAACAAAAAGGAAACGGATACTAAGATTTTGGATTACACTCAACTTAACACTATCTTTGCACAGTATTTATCATCTTTCCCTACCATGATGAAAAAACTTTTTCCGATATTGTCGCTGCTGCTTTTCGTAAGCAGTTGCCACCAAAATGATTTCTGCATTCAAGGTCATGTAAAGGACGGCGAAGGAAAAACGCTTTATTTTGAAGCCGTACAGTTGTCCCGCACAGTTTTGCTCGACTCGACCAAGCTCCCTGCCGACGGAGCTTTTTCGTTCCACGCACCCCGCACACCTTATCCCGAGTTTTACAGGCTGAGACTCGATAACTCCTACATACACCTTGCTGTCGATTCAACCGAAACAATCACCATAGAAATTCCAGGCTTACCCATCGCCGCCGATTACCGAGTCTCAGGCTCGGACGAAAGCGAAAAAATCCGTCATATCGCCGAGGCGGGCAACACGCTGAAAGCAGCCATCGGGAAGGCCTCCCTACAAAAAAACCTATTGCCCGACCAACAACGTAAAATGATCGAGGAACTGCAAAACGAGGTACGTCGTTATAAAGAAATCGTCATTCCCTATATTACCGAAGACCCCAGCTCGCCGGCAGCCTACTTCGCCATTTTCCAGCAAGTAAACGGCCTCGATATTTTCGACCGTACCAATCGGGAAGACAACCGCTATATCCTGACCGTAGCCAACGCTTATAATACATTCCTGCCCGAATCGCCCCGCACCCAGCATCTCTACCGTCTGGCACTGAGCATCATTCAAAATGAACGGAATGCCAAACAAGCAAAAGAGGACGAAGTGAAAATGCCTGCTGCGACAGAGGTTTCGCTTATCGACATCGCCCTGCCCGACCTGTATGGGCAGGAACGGCGGCTCAGCGACTTGAAAGGGAAAGTCGTATTACTCGATTTTTCGGCTTACGAAGGGAAATATTCACCCGATTATAACCGCGCATTGGGACAACTTTACGAAAAATACCATCGGCAAGGATTCGAAATCTATCAGGTGTCGATAGACCCCAACGAAAATTTGTGGCAGGTATCGGCCGACAATCTGCCCTGGATATGTGTACGCGATGCCGACACGACCCGTTCCAGAGTCGTTCTTTCCTACAATGTCCGTTCTCTGCCCACAGCGTTTCTCATCGACCGAAACAATGTATTACAACAACGTGTAACCAAACTCTCGGAACTTCCTCGGGAAATCGAGAAATTACTCAAACAGAAATAGTCGAATACAACTTTTACCGTCTTTTATTTGGAATATCGAAAAAAAGAACTTATCTTCGCCATGTTGATAAAAGGAAGTGGAGTTCCGGTTGGTAACAGCCGGGATTCTTTTTTGTTATCCTTTTCTCTAATAAAAATCAATAATGCCCAAACCCAAATTATAGGAGATTTCTTATGGCAATCGTGTATATGACCGAAGAAGGTTATAAAAAAATGATGGAAGAGATTAATTATCTCGAATCGGTAAAACGTCCCGAAATTTCTCGGCAAATCGCAGAAGCCCGGGATAAAGGAGACTTGTCGGAAAATGCAGAATACGACGCAGCCAAAGAGGCTCAAGGGCTGCTCGAAATGAAAATTTCCCAGCTCAAAGACAAAGTGGCCAATGCCCGTATCATCGACGACTCCAAACTGAATACACACACGGTACAAATATTGAACCGTGTAAAAATACGGAACACCCAAAACAACATGACGATGGAATATACCATCGTAACCGAAAGCGAGGCAAACCTCAAAGAAGGAAAAATCGCTTCGAACACACCTATCGCACAAGGTCTGCTGGGGAAAAAGATCGGCGACATCGTCGAAATAAAAGTTCCTTCGGGAACCATGACTTTCGAAATCGTCAATATTTCCATTTAAAATTCCGTCCTTCGGCGGAGAGTAAAAATTGTTTTTCCAAAACACAACAATATGCCTACCATATTCAGCCGCATTGTAGCAGGAGAAATTCCCTGTTATAAAATAGCCGAGGACGAAAAACATTTTGCATTTCTCGACATCAATCCCCTCGCCAAAGGCCATACACTGGTAATTCCCAAAGCCGAAGGCGACTATCTGTTTGAAATGGACGATGAGGCCTATCTCTCTTTGCAGCTTTTCGCCAAAAAGGTTGCCAAAGCGATAGAAAAAGCAATTCCTTGCAAACGGGTAGGCGTTGCCGTAATGGGACTCGAAGTACCCCATACCCACATACATCTCATACCTATCAACAAAGAGAGCGATATGATCATATCCAATCCCAAGTTGCAATTACCGGCCGAAGAGATGCAGGCTATCGCCGACACCATCGCCGCAGAAATAAAATAAGGAATCGAGTATTAACCCGAAAAATCTGTATAAAAAACGATGAAAAAACTGATTTTCTACCTATTTGCCGGACTTCTTTTCACGGCTTGCGGTGAAAACGAAGACTCCGATAAGGGAATACAAGAATCTTTACCCGGCAGCCAAACATTGATTTCGACAATGGATTTTTATTTTCCCCGGAATCCGAATGAAGAAAGGGAGTTTATAGAATTGTCGTACGATAAACAACACCGCCTTATCCGCTACAAAGAAACAAATACCGACGAACGAGGTAACCCCTCGGAAGAAATCCTCTCTTACGAATACGGTGATGGAATCGTAACGATTACTTCCAGCACAGACCCGGAATATCTCATAACGGTACATCTCAATAAAGCAGGTTATGCCGTACGGGTCGAAGATGCTCTTGACGGGAACTCGGAATACACCTATGACGAAGAAAACCGATTGATCCGTTACAAGGAAGGAGACGAACAAGAGGAATATATCTGGAAAAACGGAAATATGGTGGAATCTCGTTATACGGATTCAGAGGGCTATCACTCCACGACACGATATACCTATTACAATACCGAGAACAAGGAAAATATCGACATTGTTACAGAGCGTATGGGCGGACTTCCCGAACTGGAATTCGCAGGGCTTTTAGGTATACAATGTAAAAATCTCGTACACACAGAAACGAGCGATTATGACGCCGCTTACAAAGACAATTACGAATGGGAATATGACTTAAACGCCGACGGATATGTAACTAAGGCCGTTGCTTTGCAACCCGATGAAACGGGGACAGACGATAACCCTCGCACAGTAGAAATACAGCATACACTTGTTCAATAAGCTATTTAAATACACACCGAAAAAAGGGCGGAGATGTTTGAAACATCTCCGCCCTTTTTCATACAATGACAGCGACACCGGTCAATGCGAAAGCAGACAGAACCAAGCCCTCGCATCTTATTGCTTTTACCTCACCAAAGCGCAATTACCGGTAAAGACGCTATATCCCATATCTATACGTCCGGCACCGCTCTCCTCTATCAGGAAGACATCGTTATCGGTCGTAATCGCCAATGCCCTATCACCCAAAGTTCTCACCTCATATACCTCTCCCGACGAAGACGGCAATATAAGGTTTCTATCGCTACGATTATCGAGAACGGCTCGATACAGGCCCTCGGAAGCCAACGAGTAAATATAGCTGCCGGCATACGGATAATAAGTTTTAGAAGCGATATAACGCTCGTTATGCACTTCACATTCTTCATATAAAAGTTCTCCGTCGGAAGCCCAATAATAATAGCGTCCCATACCCGAAATATAAACGTTATCGGATGTGCGTGTAACGACAATATTACTGCTGTCGAAGAAATCGAAATACTGATGATGTGTAAACCACTTATAAGAACCGCCCGACCCTGACAACATCTCGCTCTGGATATAACCGCGTCCGGTACGGCGCAGTGTACAAAGCGACCCTTGCGGAGAAACAAATACAGAAGGAGTTCCTACAAAATCTGTCGACGGAGTTCCGCTATTCGGCAAAATAGAACTCAACGTACGGCCGTCGATAAGAGACGTCTCGCTCAAAACGATAAGATCGTCATAAACCTGCCAAGAAAATTCTCTGCTATTGGCAGCACCTACACTACCGTCATGCACCTGAACCGCATCGACAGCCTGCCGCATAAGCCAATCATAGGCTTCGTTCTCCATCGGAAGCGACATAGAAGCCAACACCTCCCGATCGATTTTTACCCGATAAATCGCATCATCGCTTATGACAGCACCGCCTTCGGCTTCGGGCATAAAATAAAAACAGTCGGCGGCATCACAACGGAACTGGATATCATACGGACTGTTGAATGCAAACGCATCTTCACGATAAAGCTCTTCGAAAGACAAAATAAATCCGTTATCCGAAGCAATCACAACCGGATAAGTTACCTCTTCGGGAGAAAGGTAAGCAACATACCCTTCCATTTCGGAGTAAATCGTATCGATATGAGACGTATAAGTCAGATAAGCAAAAAGAAACTGAGACGAAACGGTATGGAACCCATACAAGCGAGCCGACGGCAAAAATTCCTGCTGGGCATCAAAACATTTGACAGAATCGAGCGTCTGACGGGTCGTAAACTTCATACCACCGTATTCACTCCGTTCGGGCAACATATCGACCGTTTCCAAAAGAACAAGAGCATCGGATATATCGGTCCATACGGGTCTTCCCGTGTGAAAATCGGTCTGACCATTTTCTCGCATGGTAAATACCGAAACCCCTCTTTCGAGAGTGTTGGTCAATACTCCCGCCGAAGGAGAATCGGCTCTTGCAGCATCGATCCGGACGTCATAATAACCGTTAAACGACTCGGGTATTCTCACCTTGATGAAATAAGCCTCACCTATGCCCCCGACGACAGGAGGTACTTCGATACTTTCGTCCGATGCTCTACTGGCATTATTCTCCGGCAGATTATCGATCACCTCGATTTCCATAGGCATATTGTTGAAAAGAACTTCCGGATCGACAAGACGTACATAGGTCATAAGCACTAACGTATCGCCCGAAAGTACCTTATCTTCATAATCAAAAGGGACGCTCGATACAACAGTATCCACTACTACATCATCATCGTCATCTTCGCCAAATCCGAAAATATCGCAAGAGACAATCATCAACGGCAAACATGCCGCAAGAAACCATTTTTTCATATATCAAGAATGTTGATTTTTTTACAAAAATAGAGACAAAATATCAATAACCAAGTATCACCAATATATTTTTCTAAAATTCCGGCTAATCCCCCGAAACAGTTTGCCCGTGCGAAAGCCACCGTTTACGCAAATACCTTACCGGAAACCATGAAGCGATAAAACCGAGCAGAACGACCACAAGCAATACAATCAATGCATCGCTCCACAGAAACCGTACCGGATAAGCATCGACGACAAAAGTCCCGGGAACGCCTCCCATGCTCAGCAATCCGAATGTCTGTTGCAGCCAGCACAGCAGAATACCCAATACCAGTCCGCCCCCGGCTCCGATAGCGGAAATAAGCCAGCCTTCGACAAAAAATATACGGGATATGAGCGTATCGTCGGCACCCAGATTATGTAACGTGCATATATCGCCCTGCTTATCGATGATAAGCATCGAAAGTGAACCGATGACGTTAAAGGTCGCTATCAAAAGAATAAAAAGCAAGATGAGGAACGTAATCCATTTCTCGATCTGCATCATATTATAGGCCGAAGCCTGCTGCTGCAAACGATCGCTAACCCGATAGTTCCCGCCCAAATGGTTTTGCAGACGCGTAAGAAATGCCGACTCGTCGACACCGCCCTTCAAACGCAGTTCGAGCGCAGTGGCCTCGGTCGTGTAATCATAAAGTTCCCTGACGAGCGACAGAGGTGCAAGCACCCACGACTCATCGTACTCTTGCTGATTGACGGCAAAGACAGCCGAAGCATATACCTCTTTTTCCCGGAACGAAGCAGAAGGATTGGCCATATTGACACGAGACTTGCGTTTTGGTGCATAAAGCCTCAACGGGCGGGAAAAGAAAGCACCCATTTCGAGCCTCATCGCAACTCCCACACCCAATCCCACATAATAACCGGTCGTATCGGCAAACAGGAATTGACCTTCGAGTAACGTTTCATCGAGTTGCGTATTCACATCGGCATAAGTATCGCCCACACCTTTCAGGAAAACAGGCATCTGATTGTTCCCGAAAACAGCAAGAGCATTCTCTTCCACGACAGGTGCAAGAGCCGCAATTTCATCGGTCCACCCGTATAAGGCGGCGATTTCGGGATCGGCCGTATCGATTGTCTTACCCTGCACGGGTAGAATTTTCACAGGAGGGTCGAGACGGGAACAGAGAGAGAGAACAACTTCCTGAAAACCGTTATATACCGACAACGTGCATATTATAGCCATCGTCGTTACGGCAACCCCCAAAACCGAAACCAGCGAAATGAGATTGATGGCACTGTGCGACTTACGGGAGAAAAGATATCTCACCGCAATGTTCAGCGAGAGGGGCATATGCGGAATTATTTATGAAGAAGCGTGTCGATATTCTCGATATAATCGAGCGAATCGTCGAGGAAAAACATCAACTCGGGCGTCTTACGCAACTGGTAACGCACACGGCTCGCCAACTCATAACGTATGGTCTTGGCATTATCGCGAATCGATTCGAGCATATCGGCCGCTTTTTCCGACGGGAAAATACTCAGATAAGCTTTCGCCACACTCAGATCGGGACTTACACGCACGACACTTACCGATACGAGAACACCGTGCGTCTTGCTGGTTTCCTGACGGAATATCTCACTCAATTCTTTTTGAAGCAGGCGACTTATCTTATTTTGGCGGGTTGTCTCCATAATAGTACTTTTTAACAGGTTTCGGTTCGAAGATACATTTTCTCCATGAGAAATCAAAACCGGGACGAAGATTGTTTCTTCCAAATCAACGTCAATCCGTCCCGTAAAGGCAAAATCACTTTCTCGACCCGTGCATCGGCCGCAATCTTATCGTTGAATGCCATAACAGCGCGCGTCTGTGCATCGTGAGAATGTCCGTCGCAGACCTTGTGATCCCACAGCGTATTGTCGGCAAGTATCATACCGCCGGGAACAACCCGGTCGAACACCATATCGTAATAATCGGAATAACGCCGCTTGTCGGCATCGATATACACGAGATCGAAAAAGCCGTCGAGCCGGGGTACGACATCGAGAGCATCGCCCATGTGCAGGTGTATGCGGTCGGCAAAAGGCGACAAGCCCAAATGCTGCCTTGTAAAGTCTTCTATCTCATCATCGATCTCTACGGTATGCAACTCCGCATCGGCCGGCATTCCCTCGGCCAGACACAACGTGGAATACCCCGTAAATGTTCCTATTTCGAGAATACGGCAAGGACGTTGCATACGGCATATCATTTTGAGAATACGTCCCTGCAAATGTCCCGACATCATACGGGGACGCAACGAATGTATATGGGTATCGCGACTCAATCGCGCAAGCAATTCTCCTTCGGCATCGATATGCGTGCGTATATAATCGTCGAGAGCCTCTTCTGCCATCATGTCAATGCACGTCTTCGAGATTGGGCAGGATATAGCGATCGTAACCTTTCAATACCAAACCGGCTTTATTGATTTCGAGGAATGAACTTCCCGACCCTTCGCCGAAAGCTCCGCCGATATATGCGATAAGGTCTTCGTTGGTAATCATACCGTTCTCGACCAACGAAGAAAGCCCGTGAAAAAGATATTCGCGTGAGGTCGACATTTCATGCTGATAAAAAGCGATAACACCGTAAGAAAGAGCCAACTGGCGCATCGTGCGTTCGCTATAACAAATCGCCAAAATGGGATTTTCTCCCCGGTATGCTGCCAGATTACGGGCGGTACGACCGGTAAAGCTATCGGTTACGATAGCCTTTACACCCAAAACTTTTGCCGATTCCACCGCATGTTTGGACAAGAACGATGTGGTATCGATGACTTCGCCTTCGACATTCACCTGTATATCGTTGTCCGACAATTTCGTAAGTTCGGCTTCTTTGGCGATACGCGACATCGTGGCAATGGCTTCCACCGGATATTTTCCATAGGCTGTTTCACCGCTCAGCATAAGCGCATCGGTACGATAATAAATGGCATTGGCAATGTCGGTAACCTCGGCCCGTGTGGGTCGGGGATTCTTTATCATCGAGTGAAGCATCTGCGTAGCGACGATCACCGGTTTCTTGGCTTGTACGCACTTCTTGATGAGGCGGCGTTGTATGCCGGGAATTTTCTCCTGAGGCACTTCGATACCGAGGTCTCCGCGAGCAATCATCACGCCGTATGCAACTTCGAGAATCTCATCGATATTATCGACACCTTCCTGATTTTCGATTTTAGCAATGATTTTTATCTTGCTGTTATGTGCATCGAGAATTTCTTGTATGGCCAAAACATCTTGGCGGTTACGCACAAACGAATGCGCGATAAAGTCGATATCCTTCTCGATGGCATAAAGAATATTGCGACGGTCTTTCTCGGTAAGAGCCGGCAAGTTGATACGTACACCCGGCACATTCACGCTCTTTCTCGATCCCAACTCGCCGGCGTTCTGCGCCACGCACAACAAGTAATCGTCGTGTTTTTCGAGTACACGGAACTCCAACTCGCCGTCGTCGATAAGCACGACGCTATCTACCGAAAGGTCTTTGGTAAAATCGACATACGACACATTGATCGCATCATGCGTGGTAAAGGCATCGGGATTACCTGCCATACGCACAATATCGCCAGCAGTAAACGTGATGCTCCCGTCGTTCTCGATAAAGGTCGTCCTTACTTCGGGACCTTTCGTATCCATGAGGATAGCAATCGTATTGGAAACGGCTCTTACATTATTTATGATACGATCGAAGCCTTCGGCATTGAGGTGGGCCGAGTTCATTCGCACCACATTCATACCGTTTTCGTAAAGCGCACGCACGAAATCCACTTCGCAACGTTTGTCCGAAACCGTAGCAACAATCTTGGTTTGTTTTGATGTCATCATATATAGGATAGGTTTACTTTTTCTTTTCGTCTTCGATAAGAGCCTCTACCGCCAGCCTATACGAATCGAGACCGAAACCGATGACCGAACCGCGACACGCGGCGGCTATCATCGAAACATGACGATACGGCTCACGGGCATGTATATTGGAGATATGCACCTCGACTACCGGAGCGGGAACGGCTCGGATAGCATCGGAAATAGCGATGGACGTGTGGGTATAAGCGCCGGCATTGAGTACGATGCCGACCGGAGAGAATCCGTACTCATGGATTTTGTTTATCAACTCGCCTTCGACATTCGACTGGTAATAATGTATCGTATGGAGAGGATAACGGGAACGCAATGCTTCGAGATAGTTTTCGAACGAAGCGTCTCCGTAAACGCTTTTTTCACGTTTTCCCAACAAATTCAAGTTCGGGCCGTTAATAATCCATATATCCATAAGTCAAAAGATTTCGTATCTTTGTCGTTACCGAAAATCTCCGGGCAAGAGAAAAAATCGATCAAACAAAATTTTCGGCAAAAGTACAAAAAGATTACGAAATATACTGCAATAAAATAATGATTGTTAGCAATTCGGAGTTGTTAAAATCTTTCTCGCGTTACCTGAAACTTGAAAAGGGGGCATCGGACAATACCATAGACGGGTATCTGCACGATGTCGTCAAACTCTTCCAATATGTATCGCCCGAGTCAAAGCCCACCATCGACCAACTCGTCAATGCGGACATAACGCAATTCATCTGTCAATTACAAGACATCGGTATACAACCCCGATCGCAGGCCCGTATTTTATCGGGACTGAACTCGTTCTACACATTCCTGCGCCTCGAAGGATTTACCGAAGAGAACCCGATGGAACTGATAGAAGGGCCCAAATTGGGACGCAAACTCCCCGAGGTGCTTACCGTCGAAGAAATCGATTTGCTCATCGACTCATTCGATATGTCTCTGCCCGAGAGCCAACGCAACCGGGCCATCATAGAAACGATGTACGATTGCGGCTTACGGGTATCGGAACTCGTAGGATTGCGTATCTCACAGATATATTTCAAAGACGAATATATCATCGTCGAGGGCAAAGGCAGCAAACAACGGCTCATACCCATCTCGCAAAGTGCCTTGCACGAAATAGAACTTTATCAAAAAGACCGATGCCACATCACCCCCAAAAAAGGTGATGAGGACATTCTCTTTCTCAACCGACGGGGAGGACGGTTGAGCCGGGTCATGATATTCTATATCATCAAAAAACAATGCGAAGCCTGCGGCATACAAAAAAACATCAGCCCCCACACCCTACGCCACAGCTTCGCTACCCACCTGCTCGAAGGCGGAGCTAACCTGCGGGCCATACAACAAATGCTGGGACACGAAAGCATCACCACCACCGAGATATATGTACATCTCGATAATGCACTCCTGCGCAGCGAGATCCTTATCCATCACCCGCGCAACAACAAAAAAGGAAAATAATCCTGCGAAAAATTTTTAAAGACGGCCTTCTCTTCTCCAACGCTTGCGATAACGTCGTTCTTGATAGCGCATTTCCCACGCTTTGATCCCGCTGTACTTCGCACAATAGGCATCGCAGAGCTGCCCTATGACTTCCCATGAGCATTTTCCCCGCCCCTTCATCATATTTTTGATAAAACGGAACTCCACGCGCCGGACATATTCTTTCATCTCTCCCGTCGGCCGGCAATCGGCCACATAGAGAGGCAGTTTCTCTGCCCACTTCCTATTATAATCCCGGGTTGCCTCAAACCACACCGACGTATAGAATCCTTCGGAAAAATGTTCGACAATAGCCGTATGGCAAACATAATTGATATATCCGGCCGCAAATACCGCCGTTGAAAAATCGAGATCATACAGATGAAATCCCGGAAATTTCTGTTCATCGAAACGAACTTCGTTCCACACCTTGCGGGAAACAAACAGGCACATGCCGTCTAAAACGACTACCGGAGAGAACTCGGAACAATCGGGATTTTCAAATGTACCGACATAGCACCGCCCGTTTAAATGCTGTATATAATTCGACCGCCAAGTGCCTTCGGTCGCCAACCCGATACCATACAGACCTGCTGTTCTTAATCTCGACCCCGCAAACCCAATCGTTCCGCAATCGGGTTCGGACAACTTCCGAACAATTTTCTCCCCCCATCCGATCGTATCGAATTGCACGTCCTCATGCAAAAAACAAAGGAAATCGTATCGACTCTTTTCCGCACATGAATTATAGACTTTACAGATTCCATAACCCGACGTACGGTTATCGAAAACGATTACCTCGTATTCTACACGACCTATCGTAGCAGCGATATTCTGCTTCAACTTCTCTGCCGCATCAGGATTTATCGAACATACAATTATCGAAATCATACCGTTTCTTTTGATTATCAAGGGCGGCAAAGATACGAACAAAAAACAGAGAAAGGAATCCCGGGCACATAATCTTTTGTATCTTTGCGGTGAAATCTTTTTTAACAGATTCGATATGAATGTTTCGGTAATCATTCCCAATTATTGTCATGCCCGTTTTTTGAATCAGCGCATAGATTCGGTACTGAGCCAGACTTACAACGACTTTGAAGTCATCATTCTCGACGATTGTTCGACCGATAACAGCCGGGAAATTATCGAATCTTACCGAAACCACCCCAAAGTATCCCACATCGTCTACAACGAGAAAAACAGCGGCTCGACTTTCATACAATGGGAAAAAGGATTTGAATTGGCCCGGGGAGAATACATCTGGATTGCCGAAAGCGACGACGTCGCCCGACCCACTTTTCTCGAAGAGTGCATAAATGCATTCTCTTCCTACCCCGATGTATCTATCGTTTTTTCCGACTGTCTTTTCGTCGACGAAAAGACCCGGGATATGCACGAGACGAAATTGCAGCTTACCTATCGCCTGTCCGACAAAAAACAGGACTCTCCCTACACAATGTACAACGGTCGTTTTTTTATCGACCACCGTATGTTCTACCAGAACTATATCATGAACGCCAGCATGGTGGTATTCCAAAAAAACAGCCGACACCCCGACAAAGCATACATGAATTATCGTTACGTGGGAGACTGGCTTTTCTGGATAGGTATCCTGCTCAACGGGAACACGGTATATATCGACAAGCAACTCAACCTTTTCCGTCAACATGCCGGAAATACCACCGCAACATCGTTTTCTTCGGGAAATAATTACAAGGAAATGGGTCGCCTGATGGCCGACATCTGCCGCATCGTACAACCTCCGACAGGATTCAAACCTTATCTGTACGGTTACTTTTTCGTACATCTGCGCCGACATTTCAAAAAAATGAAATACAACCCTGCTATCGTAAAAGAAATTTTCGATGAATGGGACAAAAATGAAAATCGGACTTTTTCCATTATATGGTATCGCATCGCCAAATGGCTACGCCTCTATAAAAACAAGAAACCGTTCCACCCTTAGAAAAAAATCTCCGTCTCATTGCTATCAGACAACCGCATTTTACAGACTCGCAAACCGAATGAAAGAAAACTTATGGCCGTACGCACTCTTGTAAAAATTGTTATCCCTCTGTATCGGCTCCCGTTGAGTCAAGCCGAAGAAACGGCTATCAAGCATACGGCCCGTATATTACAAAGCTATCCGATATACCTCATCATTCCCGAAGGATTGCCGAAAGAATCCCTCGAAAGGCTTATACCGCAAGCCGAAATCATGTCGGTAAGTAAACACTGGCTGGGGCATGAAAACGGAATCGCCGGCTACAATGACATGATGATGTCGAAAGATTTTTACAGCCTTTTTGCCGACACGGAATATATCCTCGTCTGCCAGCCCGACGCATGGATATTCAGAGACGAACTGGAAGAATGGTGCCGAAAAGGCTACGATTACATCGGCGCTCCGTGGGTACGCCCCGAAAAATACGACAGATTTCTGCCCCAATTATGGCTGTGGCTGCAAAAAGTCTTTCGACGCACCGACATAAGCCGACAAGACCTTTTCGACAAAGTGGGAAACGGTGGTCTATCTTTACGACGAATAAATTCATTTATCGAGGCTTGCGAAAGATACGGGGAAGAAATTATCCGATTCAGGAAACACAGCCACCACCGCTACAACGAAGACGTATTCTGGGCGACAACTCCTCGCGATTTCAAATACCCAACGGCGCAAGAAGCGCTGGGGTTTGCCTTCGATGAGAAGCCCGAATTATGTTACGAACGTAATGGGCAAAAGCTACCCTTCGGCTGTCACGGCTGGTCGAAAGAGCGGTTGTATCCGTTTTGGAAACCGTTCATTCCGGCATCTCCCCATTCATAAAAGAGAATCGTATAGACTCAGAAGTTGCGAAGCGACAACCTCCTTCGAGAATCGCTGCACATATTCCTTTCCTTGAAGCGTCATCTCGGCGGCAAGTTTCTCATCGCTCAGAATACGGGACACGGCCGACGCCAAAGCCTCGCTGTCATCGGGCGAAACATAGAAAGAGCCGGGGCCGCCCGCCTCTTCGAGACAAGAACCCGTAGCGGCAACGACCGGTACACCTACGCTCATAGCCTCGATGATAGGAATTCCGAAGCCCTCGAAATACGACGGATAGACCATCGCCTCGGCCCGCTTGTACAAAGCCGGCAAGTCATGATAAGCAACCTTGTGTAAAAGATGTATGCGCGACGTCAATCCCTGCCGGGCGGCATAACGCATAACCTCCTCGGTATAGGGTGTAGCCCGTCCTACCGCCACCAGATGCATATCGGACGGGAGATAAGGCAAGGCTTCGACGGCCTCCCGCAAATTTTTACGGGATTCGAGCGTACCCACCGTAATCATATACCGGCCGGGTAAACGGTACTCTTGTTGTACCCGAATACTGTCGGCCTCGGAAATTTCCTGAGAGAACATTTCATCACACCCCTGATAGATAACCTCTATTTTGGAAGGATCAATACCGAAAAAATCGACAATATCGCGTTTCGTACACTCGCTCACCGCCACAATCTTGTCGGCATGATGACAAGCCCGACGAAATTTCCATGTATAGATCGCCCGGTCGGCCGGTTTATAAAATTGGGGATAACGTAAAAAAATAAGGTCATGTATCGTTACCACACTGCGTATTCCCGCTTTGTCGAGACCGACCGGAAGCTCATTGCTCAACCCGTGAAAGAGCTGTACGCCGTCTCGCTGCAAATCGCCCGTCATCGCCCGGGTACGCCACAACGAAGCCAATCGCTGCCAAGCCTTCTTTTGAGGTAAATGAGTCGTTACCCGGGGGTAGTCAAGCAAAGCATCATATTCGGGATTGGACTTGCGTCGAGGTATATACATGCGCCATTGCGCCTCATAAGAGGTAGACGCGAGAGCATCGATAACAAACCGGCTGTAATTTCCCAGTCCGGTACGATTGGCATTTGCGCGTTTGGCATCAAAACCGATAATTTTTTCCATTCCCGTCCTATTTTTTATTTACGACCGAAGTCGGCAGGGACCTCCCCCCACTCGCCGGTTTCCCATTTAACGATCTTGTTGGTATATGTATTTTCCTGCAACCATTTTTCAGCGCGAGATATAAGGTCGAATATCGGTGCGTTCCGCCCTGTACGGGCCAATTTCGTTTTGCACCGTTTGGCCCGCACCCAAGCTATGGCATTACGGCTGTCGGAACAAATGGTCATCGTACTGTTGTTTTTCTTCAACAAGGCCAGCGCATGTACCAAAGCCAAAAACTCCCCGACATTATTGGTGCCGTCGGGATACGGACCTATACGGAACAGTTCCTGCCCCGTACGGACATATACCCCGCGATATTCCATCGGCCCGGGATTACCGAGACACGAGGCATCGACAGCGATCGTATCGAGAACCCATTCGGGGCACGCCGTCGCAGCAGAAGAGGGAGACTTCTTGGCAACCGCATTGCGTCCCGCATAATAAGCGGCATACCCTTCCCTGAAAGCAGCAGCTGCCTCTTCTTGCGAAGCAAACCCTTTATATTTGGCACCGGGATAATTCTGCACCTGCAAACGACATTCCGTCCACGAAGCATAGATTCCGGGCGAAACACCGTCCCACACCACATAATATTTCGATTTGCTCATATCTCGAACGCTTTTTCTTGTACAAATGTAATTATATTTATTGAGTTCTCAGCAAAATAGGCTATTTTTGCAGCAGAAAGAAAGAGACACAAGCACATACGAGACATTTATGGAACGTATTTTTCTTATCGGATTCATGGGGTCGGGAAAAACGACTCTCGGCAAAGCTCTCGCCCGGAAATTAGGAGTCGACTTTATCGATCTCGATCTTTATATCGAAGCCCGATACCACAAAACGGTGCGCGAAATTTTCTCCGAAAGCGGGGAAGAAAAATTTCGGCAAATCGAAAAAACACTTCTTTACGAAGTCGCCGACTTCGAGAATGTCGTCATTGCAGCCGGAGGAGGGACTCCTTGCTTTTTTGACAACATCGACTACATGAATGCCCACGGGACTTGTGTCTATCTCAAAGCCTCGAGCGAGGAATTATGCAAAAGACTGGCCTGCGGGCGGGAATCGAGACCCCTCTTACGCGGAAAAAGCGACGAAGAACTCCGTCTTTTTATCGACCAGACCGTAGCCCGGAGGGAGACGTACTATACCCGTGCTGCCTTGCACTTCGACACGGGCTCGCTCACGACACGCAAAGAAATAGACGACACGGTCGTCAGGCTGCAACAATTTCTCCATGATAATCGCATTGCATGAACAACTGCCGCAAAGCAGGGGAAAAATTCTTTTCCGAGGAAATTAGTTGTTTTAATTACATTTTTTTATTTCCTTTGCGACTTCAAAAGAAATTTGTTTGTAAAATATCCATTTTTGCTATCTAATAGCAGCTAAAAAAACAAGAAAGACCTATCACGAATCAAAATAAAACAAGGCATTATGTCAGAACAAACACATGTGAAAGAATTAGAAAATGTGGTAGTCCGTTTTTCGGGCGACTCGGGCGACGGCATGCAATTGGCCGGTAACCTCTTTTCTAACATTTCGGCGGCTATCGGCGACGAAATTTCCACTTTCCCCGATTATCCGGCCGAGATACGTGCCCCGCAAGGAACTCTGGGCGGCGTATCGGGATTCCAAGTACACATAGGAAAAGGTGTATATACCCCCGGAGACAAAGCCGACGTGTTGGTTGCCATGAATCCCGCAGCCCTAAAAACAAACGTAAAATATGTGAAGTCGAACGGTGTCATACTCTTCGATACCGATTCGTTCGAAAAAAGCGACCTCGAAAAAGCGGCATTCAAAACCGACGACCCTTTCAAAGAACTGGGTATCACCCAGCAACTCGTTCCCGTTGCGATTACCTCTATGGTAAAAAGCTCTCTCGCCGAGACAGGTCTCGACAATAAAGCCATACTACGGTGTAAAAACATGTTCGCCCTCGGCCTCATCTGCTGGCTGTTCGAACGTCCTCTCGAACAGGCCGAACACTTGTTGCAAAATAAATTCTCGAAAAAGCCGTCGATTCTCGAAGCGAATATCAAAGTCATGACCGACGGCTACCACTACGGCGGAAATATCCACGCCTCGGTAACGACCTATCATATCGAAACGGGAGATGCTCAAAAGGGTATTTATACCGACATCAATGGAAACCGGGCTACGGCTTTGGGTCTCATAGCCGCCTCGGAAAAATCGGGACGCCCCCTCTTCCTCGGCAGCTATCCCATTACTCCGGCCAGCGACATTCTGCATGAACTGGCTAAACGGAAAGACCTCGGGGTAAAAGTAGTACAAGCCGAAGATGAAATTGCCGGCGTATGTACGGCTATCGGCGCCAGCTTCGCCGGAGACCTTGCCGCCACATCGACCTCGGGTCCCGGACTTGCATTGAAGAGCGAAGCCATCGGTCTTGCCGTCATGGCCGAATTGCCCCTCGTCATTATCGACGTACAACGCGGCGGTCCTTCGACAGGACTTCCTACCAAATCGGAACAGACCGACTTGCTGCAAGCTCTTTACGGACGTAACGGAGAATCTCCCGCCGTCGTATTGGCCGCATCGACTCCCACCAACTGTTTCGATATGGCTTTCCAAGCCGCAAAAATAGCTCTCGAACACATGACTCCGGTCATTCTGCTTACCGATGCGTTCATTGCCAACGGATCATCGGCATGGAGGATTCCCGATATGAGCGAATACCCCGACATCAAGCCCAATTATGTGAAGCCCGAAATGCTTAACGAAAATTGGAAACCGTACAGACGAGATCCCGAAACATTTGTCCGCTATTGGGCGATACCGGGAACCGAAGGTTTTATGCACCGCTTGGGCGGACTCGAAAAGGATAGTGAAACCAGCGCCATCTCGACCGACCCCAGCAACCACCAACGCATGACCAATCTGCGTCAAGCCAAAATCGATTATATCGCCAACTGCATTCCCGCTCTCGAAGTGAAGGGGAATCCCGATGCCGACCTGCTCGTCATAGGCTGGGGCGGAACATACGGACATCTTTTCTCGGCAGTCAACGAGTTGAATTGTGAAGGAAAGAAAGTAGCATTGGCTCATTTCAATTACATCAACCCTCTGCCCGCAAATACCGCCGAAGTACTGAAACGTTACAAAAAAATCGTCGTATGTGAGCAGAACAACGGACAATTCGCCACACAACTCTGCGGTAAAATTCCGGGGCTCGTCGTGTCCCGTTTCAATCAGGTACAAGGACAACCTTTCATGGTAAGCGAGTTGAAAGAGTATTTCATTAAACTTATGGAGGAATAACCTATGGATAATAAAGTATATACCGCAAAAGACTATAAAAGCGACCAATACGTGCGTTGGTGTCCCGGTTGCGGCGACCACGCCATCGTAGCCACACTGCAAAAAGCTATGGCCGAGCTGGGTGTTCCCCCGCATGAAATAGCCGTCATTTCGGGGATCGGCTGCTCTTCCCGTCTTCCCTATTACATGAATACGTACGGGTTCCATACGATTCACGGACGTGCATCGGCCATCGCCACAGGAGTAAAAACTGCCAATCCGGCACTCACCGTATGGCAGGTAAGCGGCGACGGCGACTGCCTTGCCATCGGCGGAAATCACTTCATTCATATCCTGCGCCGGAATGTCGATGTGAACATTCTGCTACTCAACAACAAAATATACGGCCTTACCAAAGGGCAATATTCTCCCACAAGCGATCGCGGAGCCGTTACGAAGTCTTCACCTTACGGTACTGTCGAAGATCCTTTCATTCCCGCCGAACTCACTTTCGGGGCAAGGGGACATTTCTTCGCCCGTGCCATCGATGTCGACCTCGAAGTATCGAGAGAGTGCATGGTGGCCGCCGGTCGCCACAAAGGTGCAGCGGTTGTGGAAATTCTGCAAAACTGCGTCATATTCAACGATAAAATCCACAGTTATGTAGCCGACCGCGAATTCCGTGCCGAACGCACCATACACTTGCGTCAAGGAGAAAAAATGCTCTTCGGTAAAAACATGGATAAAGGACTCGTTCTCGATGGCTATAAACTGAAAGCCGTTACCATAGGAGAAAACGGTGTTACTCTCGACAATATTCTGACTCACGACGCAACCACCGCCAACGACATCATGCACCAAATGCTCGCTATGATGGACGGACACGAACTTCCGCTGGCCGTCGGAGTAATACGCGATGTCGAAGCTCCGACTTACGACAAAGAAGTGGAAGCGCAGGTAAACGCTGTTCGTTCGAAAAATCCGAATAAAACGTTGCGTGATCTTCTGCTCGAAGGTGAAACGTGGGAGGTGAAATAATAATTCTCCTTTCTTTATAAAAACGACAAATGGGAGGCAAAACAAATTTTGCCTCCCATTTTTATTTGAGCAAGGATCCCTATTGTATCACTCGGATAGATTTGTCTTTTTGAAACACAAAACACCTCTCGGCAAGCGAAAAAGTGTCCGAAAATTACCCGGAATATCCCCCCACAACCATCAAATAAATTTGCAAAAGATCTCTCACATACGTTCGAGATGACAGTAATGTCATTCTGACGACCATAGGGCGGAAGAATCTCATGCTGGAACAGAGCCGGGGATTCCTACATACGTTCGGAAAGACAAGAGGAGTACTGCCTTTGTAATGCAATGTCATTCTGAAAGGCTTTGCCTTGAAGAATCCCTCATAAAATAGACCGGGATTCCTCGTCGGCCTACCTGCCTCGCTCGGAATGACAAACGGGCAGCTTTCCAAAACCTCTGTCATTCTGAACGGAACGGTAGTGAAGTGAAGAATCTCAACCGATGGAAGACTCGGAGATTCCTCATATTCATTCGGCATGACATTTAACTGTCATGCCGAATGGAACGATAGCTAAGTGATAAAAACATGAGATCCCTCAAAGACGTTCGGAACAACAGAAAAATCAAAAAAAATCATTCGTAAATGAGGGAAGAAAGCGCCGATTCATCGAAAATTTCATTTGCCACATCACAAAGTTCGATAGCAGAAACCGCTTCGATACGGGCAAACGTATCTTCGAGCGAGTCGTACTTCCCATAATGCAAAAAGGCCTTTCCCATACCCAAAGCCATATTCTCGCTGTTCTCGGTTCCGACAGCGATTTGCCCCATAAACTGTCGTTTGGCCGTCGATAACTGCAACCCAGAAAGAGGCATTTGACGCAACCGGCGCAATTCGCGACGCAAAAGAGAAAGACAACGATCCACTTTCGACGGGTCGGTCCCGAAATACACGGCAAACACCCCTGTATCGGTATAGGTCGTAACCGAAGATTCTACCGTATACACATATCCTGTTTTCTCTCGTAAGGCTATATTCAGCCGGCTATTCATACCGGGACCGCCCAACAGATTGTTCAACAAAAACAAAGCCGTGCGCCGAGCGTCGAACATATCATAAGCCCGATTCCCGACCAAGACATGCGCCTGATGCGTATCGAGCGACACACGGCGATCGAACGGCTCGTACTCGTCGGGCGGGTTACGCCGCAAAGCAGTTTTCCCTCCCGAAGCCTCGCCCATGTAACGGGAAAGGACAGATACGACACGCCTGAACGGAAGTTCTCCCCGATAAAAAAACACCATGCCCGACGGCGTATAATGACGGTTCATAAATCGACGGCCATCGCCCGACTTAAATGACAGCAACGTATCGCGATCGCCTAAAATATTATGGCCCAAAGCATGACGGCCGAAGAGAAAATTTTCAAACTCATCATAAATCAATTCCGAAGGAGTATCCCGATATGAATTTATTTCATCGAGAATCACTTCCGCTTCCCGCTCCACTTCGGCCTCGGGAAATTGGGAATGAAGGATAAGGTCGCTCATCAGATCGACCGCCCGGGAAAAATGTTCGGAAAGAAAAACCGAATAAATCACCGTCTCTTCCTTTGCCGTATAAGCATTCAATTCCCCGCCCACATTCTCCATACGGTTCAGGATATGCCACGACTTGCGCCGTAACGTTCCCTTAAACAGCAAATGCTCCACAAAGTGAGCCAGCCCCTCTTCTCCCTTCTCCTCGTCGCGCGTACCCGCATTCACCGCAAAGCCTGCATAGGAAACCTTAGATGGAACAAACTGGTATATCATGCGCAACCCGTTGGGCAATATATGTGTCGAATAATCGGTCATACAAGAAATTTTTACCCGACAAAAGTACGACAATAAAACGACGGTCGGAAAAGAAAAACAAAGAGAGGTGCAGAAATTCGGAAAAGAAAAAAAGATTCACAAGAAAAAATATGTACCTTCGTAAAACAATTCACCTAAACTCAAACCGTTCCGAAAAAATATGACTTCGCAAAAACAGATGCAGGAGATTCTGCAACAAGAAGCAAAAGCCATTTTGAATATACCTATCAGCGACCAATACGAAAAAGCCGTATCCCTCATCGTCGCTCACGTACATGAAAAGAAAGGCAAACTCGTAACCAGCGGCATGGGTAAGGCCGGACAGATTGCCATGAACATAGCCACAACCTTCTGTTCGACCGGTATTCCGGCCGTATTTCTGCACCCCAGCGAGGCCCAACACGGAGACTTGGGCATATTGCAGGAAAACGACGTCATGCTGGTCATCTCCAACTCGGGCAGAACACGTGAGATTCTCGAACTTCTGACACTGGCCAAACGATTGAGACCCGAATTGAAATTTATCGTCATCACCGGAAACAACCGCAGCGAACTGGCCCAGAAAGCCGATGTCTGCCTCTATACTGGCGCCCCGACAGAAGTCTGTCCTTTGGGTCTTACCCCAACGACCTCAACGACGATGATGACCGTCATCGGCGATATTCTCGTCGTAAGCACCATGCAAGAGACGGGATTCGACGCTGCACAATATGCCTTGCGACATCACGGGGGTTATTTGGGGCAACGCTCCCGGGAACAATCGGAACACGAATCGAAATAAAATTTTTATGCGTAAAGTTATCGGCATCGGAGAAACCATTCTCGACATCATCTTCAAAAACGGTCGACCCACACAGGCTGTCGCGGGAGGTTCCACGTTCAACTCCATGATTACGCTGGGACGACTTGGTGTCCCGGCTCGATTCATTACCGAAGTAGGAAACGACACGGTAGGAAAGATCATTCTCGATTTCATGCACCAAAACAACTTATCGACCGAGCATGTCGATATATTCGAAGACGGAGGTGCCAAATCGCCTATCTCTTTGGCTTTTCTCGATGAGAACAACGATGCCCGATACTCTTTTTATCACCACTTCCCACAAAAACGACTCGACTTTTTATGGCCAGTCGTCGAAGCCGACGACCTCGTCATCTTCGGGTCCTATTATGCCGTCGATCCCCTGTTGCGGGAAAAAATACAGGAATTCATCTCCTACGCCCGAGAACAGAACGCCATCATCTATTACGACATCAACTTCCGCAAGTCGCACGCCCATGAAGCGATGCGTATCATGCCCGCCTTCATCGAAAATCTCGAATATGCCGATATCGTACGCGGGTCGGCCGAAGACTTTGAAACATTATTAAACGAGACCGATGCCGAAAAACTCTACCGAAACCGTATCTCATTCGACACACCCAACTTTATCTATACCGACGGGGCAAAAGGTGTAGACATCTTCTGCCGTGCCGGGCATAGCCACATCGATACTCCTCCCATAAAAACACTCAGTACGATAGGTGCCGGAGATAATTTTAACGCAGGAATACTCTTCGGCTTGCTACAAAACGATGTTTCCCGCGAACAGCTTTTAGGGTTGTCTCTCGAAAAATGGACAAAGGTTATAAATCACGGAATATCTTTTGCCTCAGAAGTTTGTCAATCTTATGAGAACTATATTTCACCCGAATTTGCCCTCCGCTATAAACAAGAGCACTGTTGAAGATTTATTTTTTATCCGGTATTAATAATCATTAAAGGAATTAAAGTTTCAATCCACATCTAAATATTTGACTACCTTTGTATTAATACAACTGGAATCACACATGACGAAACACTTTTCCAAATGTCTTTTGGCAATACTTATTGCTTTGACGGCTTGTACGCCAAAATTGACTGATATAGAGGCGATTTGCGAGAACATCAATGATTCGCACTATATCATCAAATGGGAAGTTTGGCCCGACGTACATGGTCATGTGGATATATATGCATCGACCGATCCTAAAAAATTCGATCTCGAAAGCCAACCGATAGCCCGATGCAAAATCTCCGACAAGATCTGCGACATCAATGTCGATAAAACACCCTTAGCCCGATATTATTTTCTACTACAATTCAACAACCGCGACAATTATATCGTGGCTACACGAGCACCACGCGTAGAGAATATCTGCAATTTAAGAGATTTGGGAGGTTATGAAACCGACCAAAAAAAAGTTGTAAAATGGGGATTCCTGTTCCGCTCAGGCTGCATACAGAATGTGGATAGCATCGGAACAAAAAAATTGAACAGTCTCGGTATTCGTACGCTGGTCGACTTCAGCGACCACTTACGTTTCTCGACACCGGACTCCGATCTAAAAATCGGACAGATAAAACACCTGCCCATCAATCTCATTACGACAAGCCACATTTACGAACGATTGAAAAACGAAACCTTGCGTCGGGGCGATGCCAATATTTTCCTGCAAGACCTATTCATTACGCTTATCGATTCGGGCATTCCTCTTTATCGGGAGATGTTCGACACACTGCTCGACGAGGACAACTATCCGGTCATACTCAGCGACAAATTCGGGAAGGACTATGTAGGCTTTGCCAGCGCACTGATACTTGCCGCCCTGAATATTCCCGAAGAGACTATCTACGACGACTTTATCCTCAGTAACCAATACCTCGACCGCCGAGCCATATCGTTCGACTGCGCCGAATGCTCGACCGATACACAAGAGGCTGCCACCGCCCTCATGACCGTACGCAAACGGCAACTCTTCTGCGCCATACGCCGCATCAAACAACGATACGGAAGTCTCCAACAGTATCTCCGGGAAGAGATGAACCTTACTCCCGAAAAACAGGCAAAGCTGCAAAACATTCTCCTTTATTAATCAGTAAACACCTTATTCCGCATCACCGAATTATTCTGCCGAATAGTTCAAATCCCGAATTAATCACTTACCTTTGCGGGCAAAATCTTTGCCCCCGGTCTGTCAACCACCGATTTCTTGCCGCCTACACCTCGCAAAAATCGCCCGCAGCGGCTACGCGAAGAGAAATCTGTTATCCATTAATACGACATCACTTATGAAGACTTTCGAAGAATTGGGCATATGTCCCGAAATTCTCAAAGCCATTACCGATCTCGGGTACGAACACCCCATGCCCGTACAGGAAGAAGTAATTCCTTTGTTGCTCAATGAAAAAACCGACATCGTCGCCCTCGCACAGACAGGTACGGGAAAAACGGCGGCATTCGGACTGCCCGTCATACAGAAAACCGACCTCTCGGTCAATCAACCCCAAACACTCATTCTCAGTCCCACCCGTGAATTGTGTCTGCAAATAGCCGGCGACCTCAACGATTACTCGGCGCATATCGACGGGCTGAAAGTTCTTCCCGTATATGGAGGGTCGAGCATCGAAAGCCAAATACGCACACTCAAAAAAGGCGTACACATAATCGTCGCCACACCCGGCCGTCTTATCGACCTGATAAACAGAGGTATGGTACAACTTGACCGGGTACATACCGTGATTATGGACGAAGCCGACGAAATGCTCGATATGGGATTTACCGAAAGCATCAACGAAATACTTTCGAGAGTTCCCGACAAACGAAGCATGTTGCTCTTCTCGGCCACCATGCCGCCCGATATAGGCCGTATCGCAAAAAAATACATGCATTCCCCCCGGGAAATCGTTATCGGCAGCAAAAACGAAGGGGCAAAGAATGTAAAGCATATCTACTATCTCGTACACGCCAAAGACAAATATCTGGCTCTGAAACGCATTGCCGACTACTATCCCAGCATATACGGCATTATCTTCTGCCGCACCCGGCTCGAAACGCAGGAAATAGCCGACACCCTGATAAAAGACGGATACAATGCCGACTCTTTGCATGGCGACCTTTCGCAACAACAACGCGACGCCGTCATGCAGAAGTTCCGGCTTCACAATCTGCAACTGCTCGTTGCAACCGATGTTGCCGCACGGGGACTCGATGTCGACAACCTCACGTATGTCATCAACTACGGGTTACCCGAAGACATAGAAACCTATACGCACCGCAGCGGACGTACCGGACGGGCAGGCAAAACAGGTACATCTATCGCCATCATACACGTCAAGGAGAAACGACGTATGCGGGATATAGAACGCATTATCGGCAAAAAGTTTGAAAAAGGCACCATACCTACCGGAAAACAGATCTGCGAAAAACAGCTCTATAACCTCATAGACCGCATAGAAAAAGTCAAAGTCAACGAGGAGGAAATCGCCTCTTACCTGCCCATCACCCTGAAACGCCTTTCTTGGCTATCGACCGAAGACCTTGTGAAACGGGTGGTATCGCTCGAATTCAACCGGCTCATCGATTACTATGCCGAAGCAGCCGAACTCGATATTCCCGAAGAAAACGCGCCCCGGGAGAAAAAAGATGGAGAACGGCCTCATAGCCGAAACAGGAAAGCAGCCCCGGGATTTTCCCGTCTGCGCATCAATCTAGGTAAGGCCGACGGATTCTATCCCAATACGCTCATCGACATGGTAAACCGCAATATTCCCGGACGGATAGCCATCGGGAAAATAGACATTCTACCCGATTTTTCACGATTTGAAATCGAAGAAAATGAAGCCCACCGCGTCATATCCATGCTCAAAAATCTCGACTTTTTCGGCAAACGCATACAAGTGGGAACAGACTCCACTACCGGTCGACAAGACAATCTCGATAAAGAAAAACAGCGAATCCATCGAAAAAAGAAAGACTACGAATCGGCCAAGCCGAGACGCAAAGGACATACGTTCGACGAAAGGAAGGGAAAAAACAACAACTATTCGGGAAAGAAAGCGCACAAAAATAAGTAATTAAGCTATCCGAAGCATAAAATATTTTGTACTTTTGTTTCGCTAAAAACAAAAATACATGCGATCACCATCGATTTTCAATCTATATTTTTCCCGCAGGCAACACTGCCATGACCGATATGCAGAGCATGGCGACACCATACAGAAAGAGCAGTTGAACTACTTGCTGCATACGGCACGAAATACAGAAATAGGTAAACGATACAGTTTCAGCGATATAAAGAGCTATTCCGATTTCGCATCGCGTATTCCTGTCATTGATTACGAAGGTATAAAACCGTATGTCGACCGTATGCTTCGCGGGGAAAACAACCTGATATGGCCGTCGAAAATAAAATGGTTTGCCAAATCGTCCGGAACAACCAACGACAAAAGCAAATTCATTCCCGTAAGCAGCGAATGCTTGAAAAAATGCCACTATCAGGGAGGATTCGATGTCGTAGCAACTTATTTTCGGAACTACCCTCACAATAAACTTTTCTTTGGAAAAAGCCTTATACTGGGAGGCAGCCACGCGATAAATCCCCTGTCGCCGGGTATCTCATGCGGAGACCTCTCGGCAGTATTGCTGCAAAACAGCAGCACATTCGTAAACTGCATGAGGGCACCCAAACTGAAAATCGCCCTGATGAGCGAATGGGAGGCCAAGATAAAAGCGATTGTCGAAGACACGATGCACCGAAATATCGTCAGTCTTTCCGGTGTTCCTTCGTGGATGATGACTCTCATCAAACGTATTTTGCAGGAAAGCGGTGCACAAAACCTGTGCGAAGTATGGCCCAATCTCGAAGTATTCTTTCACGGAGGCATCAGTTTCGAACCTTATCGCCGATACTACAAAGAACTGATTCCGTCGACCGGCATGCACTATGTCGAGACTTACAACGCTTCGGAAGGATTCTTCGGCATACAAAACGAGCCGGAGAAACAAGATATGCTACTCATGCTCGATTTGGGCGTATTCTTCGAATTCATTCCCTTAAACGAACTCAACAAAGAAAATCCCCGTGTACTCCCTCCGTGGGAAACCGAAGTCGGCGGAAACTATGCCCTCGTTATATCTTCGACCAACGGATTGTGGAGATACCTCATAGGCGATACCGTAAAAATAACCTCTACCAATCCCATAAAATTTACAATCTCAGGTCGTACCAAGCACTTTATCAATGCCTTCGGAGAGGAGCTGATGGTATCCAATGCCGAAAAAGGATTGGCCAAAGCCTGCGACAAAACCGGCAGTAAAGTTCTCAATTACAGTGCAGCTCCCGTCTTCATGTCCGACAAAAGCCGGGGACATCACCAGTGGCTCATCGAATTTGAAAAAGCACCTGCCGATATCGATACTTTTGCCAACATACTCGACGAAGCATTACAGGAGGTAAACTCCGATTATGAAGCCAAACGCTACAAAGGCATCTTCCTCGACCGCCTCGAAATCGTCGCGGCACGACCTCACCTCTTCGACGACTGGTTACGCGAAAAAGGGAAATTGGGTGGACAACATAAAATCCCCCGCCTGAGCAACAACCGGGAGCTGATAGAAGATATGCTGAAAATGAATCATTAACCGAAAAACTTCCCATAAGACCTATTGCGAATGGAAAAGAATTTCAAACGAATACTCGTTACTACCGCCCTGCCCTATGCCAACGGGCCGGTACACATCGGACACCTGGCCGGTGTGTATGTACCCGCCGATATTTACACCCGTTACCAACGTCTCAAAGGCCGCGATGTAATCCTCATCGGCGGCTCCGACGAACACGGTGTACCCATCACATTGAAAGCCCGTAAAGAAGGGGTTACTCCGCAAGATATCGTAGACCGTTACCACACGCTCATCAAAAAATCGTTCGAAGAATTCGGCATTTCGTTCGACATCTACTCTCGCACGACATCGAAAATCCACGAGAAAATGGCTTCGGATTTCTTCCGCACGCTTTATGACAAGGAAGAATTCATCGAAAAAGAGAGCGAACAATACTACGATGAAGAGGCCCAGCAATTTCTTGCCGACCGATACATCACCGGTACATGTCCCCACTGTAAAAACGAACATGCTTACGGCGACCAATGCGAAGCCTGCGGCACGTCGCTCAATGCCACCGACCTCATCAATCCCAAATCGACTATCAGCGGCAGTACTCCCGTGCTGCGGAAAACGAAACACTGGTACTTGCCGCTCGACCGTTACGAAGGGTTCTTGCGACAGTGGATTCTCGAAGGACATACCGAATGGAAACCGAATGTGTACGGACAATGCAAATCGTGGCTCGACATGGGCTTGCAACCCCGTGCCGTGAGCCGCGACCTCGACTGGGGAGTACCCGTACCCGTAGAGGGAGCCGAAGGCAAAGTGCTGTATGTATGGTTCGACGCCCCCATCGGTTACATTTCCAACACCAAAGAACTTCTTCCCGACACATGGGAACGCTACTGGAAAGACCCGGAAACCAAACTCGTACATTTCATAGGAAAAGACAATATCGTATTCCACTGTATCGTGTTCCCGGTCATGCTCAAAGCCGAAGGCAGCTATATCCTGCCCGAAAACGTGCCCGCCAATGAATTTCTCAATCTCGAAGGCGATAAAATATCGACATCGCGCAATTGGGCCGTATGGCTGCATGAGTACCTCGAAGAATTTCCGGGAAAACAAGACGTGCTCCGTTACGTTCTCACCGCCAACGCTCCCGAGACCAAAGACAACGATTTTACATGGAAAGATTTCCAAGCCCGCAACAACAACGAACTGGTTGCCATTCTCGGAAATTTCATCAATCGGTCATTGGTTCTTACTCATAAATACTTCGACGGGAAAGTTCCCGCCGTCGGAGAATTGACCGACTACGACCATGAAACCTTACGAGAATTTTCCGATGTCAAAGGCCGACTCGAAAGCTGTATCGAAAACTACCGTTTCCGCGATGCACTGAAAGAGGCGATGAATCTCGCCCGTATCGGCAATAAATATTTGGCCGACACCGAACCGTGGAAATTGGCAAAAAGCGATATGGACCGCGTTGCGACGATACTCAATCTCGCCTTGCAGATCTCTGCCAATCTGGCTATCGCCTTCGAACCGTTCCTGCCGTTCTCCGCTCAAAAAATCCGCACGATGCTGGGCATGACCGTTATCGAATGGGATATGCTGGGACACACCGATATTCTCGAAACCGGCACTCAGTTGGCCGCCCCCGAACTTCTCTTTGAGAAAATCGATGACAGCGTCATTGAAGCGCAAATCAAAAAACTGCAAGATACCAAAATCGCCAACGAAAAAGCCAACCACGTAACCGAACCCATCGCCCCGACGATCGAGTTCGACGACTTCACCAAGCTCGATATTCGCGTGGGAAAAGTTTTGGAGTGCCAGAAAGTACCCAAAGCCGACAAACTCCTTC
>URHG01000017.1 GCA_900547555.1 uncultured Porphyromonadaceae bacterium
GTATCATGTTCAGGGTCTCGATGAGCTTGTCGTCGAGGAACATGGCGGCTCCTTCACCGTATCGTTCGTAAACGTGCTTGCATACCAGTTCTTTGACGGAGAAGTAAGGGCTTTTCATTTTTCGTTTTTTTTGTTTTGTTTGATACTATTGTCATCTCGAACCCGCTGTTGGCGGTGTGAGGGATCTCGATTCACACGGGCATTATTCTCCTTGTCCGCTTTTTTCTTCTACGTTTTCGTTTATCACCTCACCGTGTTCGCGTTCGACGCGCTCGACGATGCGCTGCACGTTTTCGGGCAGGGCGCGTTTGAACTCGAATCGTATCACGTGGTAGATGATGCGCAGGGCCTTGTTGGTGGGGTAAGCGTGTATGAGGTTGCGGAAGGCGTTCTGCGCGTAGACGTACATGAAGACGTAGGTCAATGATTTCATCACGATGAGCGAGGCGGTGTCGTCTCCGCAATTCTGCATGATCGAATAGATGGTTTCCGAGATGATCAGGTATAGCAGCAGTTCGGCCAGCGCGTTCTTGAACTTCCGGAAGGAGAAGTTTCGGCATCGGACGACGGATACTCCATCGGCCCGCATGCCTGCCCATACGTTGAAGGCGAACATGGTGACGAGTGCGAAGATGAATCCTTTCGTCGGTGTGAGGAAGGCCAGCACGGGGCTGAGGGCCGAGATGGCGATGATCCTCCATTGTTCCCAGTTGAATATTTTGTCCATCATTATTTACTGTGTTTATCGTTGTGTAAAGTTGTTATTCCGAGCGAGGGCGTAAGCCCGACGAGGAATCCCATGTTCACCCTCTCTTTCCCCTTATGTCATTCCGAGCGTATGAGAGGAATTTTCGAGCAAACAAGAGCAAAAGAAAAACAGGTTTTCATTTTGCCGAGTGCCGCAGAAAATCAGCTCCGCTGAATCTCACACCGTGAGAGTGCTTGGGTTTCACACGAAGTCGTACCAATAAATGGTATCGTCATCGCATTTGAGGTTCAGCGAGTGGCGGTAGCGGTCCCGGCTGTATTTCCACAGCCACAGGCGGGGAATGACGCAGTCCGTACCGCCGTGCCGTCTCTGCTCTTTGAAACGTATAGGACAATATGGATTGTGGGAGGTGTTCCACGTCCGCTTGTCGCTCACATAGAGGCAGTGTGGGTGTTCTCCGTCGAGGAACATGGCTTTGAGCCGGTCGAGGTCGTCGGTAACGGTCTTCCGTCCGCCCATGACGTTTTCGAGGACGACGCGGTAGCAGCACCCTGCATTTTCGAGCCGGGCGATGACTGCCGGCACATCGGCCTCGTACTCGACCCACCCGTGGCAGGCCACAAGGCCGCCCTTGCCGTCGATGCGTACCCTGAGGTCGAATACCCGCGTACCGCCCTCTATCTGTCTCTCGACAGTCTCCCGCTGGCATCGGGCGAAGGGTTGTAAGAGCCGCCCCCACCATTTCATCGGTTTATAGCCCGTCAGGCTGTTGTGTGAGCCGTACATATCTATATCGCTTTAAAGTCAAAACGCACGTTATTGGAAGTAGCTTTCTTATTCTCAAAATAATAAAGCCCTATGCCGGCACCGTCAAGGTCGTTCGCCACGAAATATGCGCTTACCGTGTTGTTGTCAGAGTCGAAATGATAATTAAGAAAGAAACAAAAACGCTGGTATACGGTATCTTCCGAAACAAAGTAGATAGGGGCTTGCGAACTCCATGTGCTTTTGGGAAGGGTACTGAGGTCTACATAAGTGTCCACACTGTCGAAACAACCGTATACATAATTTGTATCCGGTATGTCGGGAATGTCGCTCGTCAGGGCCACCGTACCCGTCTTTGCGGGCAGGTAGAGCTGGTACTTCCCTGTCGTGTCGCACCGCAGGCGTATGTTGTAATCTTCCTTCGACCCGTCCATATGGAAGTCGAGGTACCGGCCTATCTCCATCACCCCGTCCGTTCCCACGACGGGGATTTTGTTTTTGGGGTCGAGTTCCCCCGCCGTAACGATTCCGTGCCCGTTTAATGTTTTGGCATCTATACTTTCAAGAGCTTGACCTATTGCAACAATAAATTGTTGTATAATATCTATGGTTTCTTTTAGTGAGGCCTTTGTCTCCGGATCCATCACCGCATTCCATATCGTTGCCGGGTAAATCGTCTTCCCGTTTTCTTTCAATTTCTTTATCCTTGCCATAATATCATCGTTTCATTTGTTATTCCGAGCGGGCGGAGCGGCTTGCAGGTTGAGATTCTTCCTTCCTGCGGTCGTCAGAATGACATGAGGGATTCCTCGTCGCCTCACCGTACACCTGTCATTCCGAACTCATGTGAGGAATTTTCGAGCAAACGAGAGCAAAAGAAAAACAGGTTTTCATTTTGCCGAGTGCCGCAGAAAATCAGCTCCGCTGAATCTCTCCCCATGCGCCCCACCCGCCGCGTTTATCAAATCGTTATCTCCGGGTAATCCGTTACATCGGTTACAGCTTCCGCTTTCAAATAAGTGGCGGCAATGTCCGCCCCGTTCTTGTCCTGCGTCGCTTTCGTGGCACTTCCGGAAGAGGTCGCATATGATGCCCTATCCGCTTCTGTGGCATGAGCTGACATGTCAGATGCGGTTGCCTTGCTCACCGTAACTGTGCCATCTGCGGCCACAGAAATATTTCCTCCTGATTTTACAAGACCTGCCGCAGAACTTGTCGCTATCTGCGTTTTCTTGACGTAAGTTTCTACTATGTTATCACCGTTTTCGTCATTTTCTGAATTATCCGCCGTCAAAGACCTTTGGACGGTAACACTTCCGTCGCTTGCGACATTTACAAAACCACCGGACTTCACACCGCCGAGGGCAGAAGTCGTCGCAACGGGAAGCGTGTAATTGTTCGCACCCGAGTCGATACCGTCCAATTTCGCCTTATCCGCCGCAGACATCAAACCGCTCTTCGACGTGGTAGCACCTTCCATCAAAAGGATATAGCTGCTGTTGTAAGACCCCGTATCGTCATCTTGCGAAATTCTGTATAACCTGCCTTTGGGAGATATAAACAAGACATCTTGTAATCCGGCACCGGAATTATCGGCAATGGAGAAGACCGGAGACATGACATCATAATTCTGTTCACGAACGAACAATATACATTCTCCATGAGCAGCTTCTGTGGCTGAACCCGTAACTTGTGTCGCAAAGGAGTTGAAATTATCGATACTATCCCCACTCATGGAATATTCGACTACCACCACAGGAAGAATATCTTTATCCTTAAATGCGGTCTCGTCCACATTCGAGAGGTCTTTTTTCGCCAAGTCGCCAATAGCCACCCCCGAATCCTTCGCCGTTTTATTGTTTCCGGCCGAAGTCAGTACCCGGTCTGTCGCCCCAGCATTCGCCGACATCGTTACCATATTTGCCGTACCGCTCGACACCTTCCCGTCCGCATAACTTTTCGCCGATTGCAGATTATCGGCCAACAACCCGGTCAGCGTCTTCGTGTCCGTAATGCCCGTAAGGAACGATTCGATCTCCTTCCAGCGGTTGATCGTCGTGTCCGAAGCGTCCGCATCTTCGAGGAAGGCATTCACCTTCGCCACGAATCGCGACAAGTCGTTTCCGTCCCCACTGCCGATAGCCTCACGCAGGTCGCTGAAAGCAAGCTCCATGTTACCCCTGCTTCCACCGGCCAACACTTCCAACAACTCGTCCATGAACTCCGCCAGCGTAAAACCGTTTGTATCCACAACCCCTTCCGGAATCGTCGCCGGATAGATTGTACTCCCATTCTCTTTCAGTTTCTTAATCTTTGCCATAATAATTTGTTTTTAGTGTTTGTTTGTTATTTCCGTATACTCCGTGTCGGAGAAATTCGACGAGGTGATCGTGCCGCTGCCACTGCTGCCGAGGTCGATATAGCTCTGCGTAACCACACTCTCACCCCCTTCCGTATCAGCATCTTCATCGATATTTATCGAGAATACACGAGTCGCCGAAATTTTGAATCGTATCGCAAAACGAGTGTCCCCGTTCCGTTCCACACTATCTATCGAGTACATACGAGGTTCGTTGTAATTACTCGCCCCTTTCAATCGTAAGTTGCATTTCCCGTCGAGATAGTCGTAAATCACCCCTTGCACATCACCCCAGTACCACGCATCACCTATCCCGAATGCTCCGTTTTCATACCGGCCCAAGTCGATCACATGTGTCGGCTTGTATCCTTTCGAGGTCAAATCGCCGGGTTCGAGTTCTTCAAGATCCTGTTTCGTGGCGAAGTCGTCAAGAGAATAAGCATATTGCTTCGTCAGGTTGCCCTCCTCGTCCCACACGACCTTGTGCATGTAGTCGTCCACCCCCACAAACATCGCCACATAGCTCAGAGATTCCCGACCATATACAATCTTCGCCGATACCGGAGAAATGGCATACCCCGCGTCCGGAAACGACCCTGAAGAGGTGAAATACAACGTCGTTTCACCATTTTCCGCCGTGGCACCCACCAGCTCTGCCGCATCTGATTCATTAGAGAAAATCACCGAGTGGTCTTTGTCGATGGAACAGTGTCCCTCCAAAATCTCATACAACCCCGCCTTATCCCGAATATCATAGTCGAAAACATTCGACAAATCCTTCTTCGCATAATCCGCCAGAGCCTCCTTCTTCGTAAACTCCGTGTGGTTCCAATAACTTTGGTAAGCAATCGACCCGTTTTCATTGAAGTTAACCCTGTACACATAATCATCAGCCCCCAAGAAGATGATTTGGGCCGACACAAAACGATCGCCGCCGGGTGATTCAACATAATTGCAAGAAACCGGAGACACCAATGTTCCTATCCCCGTCGACTTCACCAGCAGGCGCCGTTGTTTGTTGGCCGCTTCCCACAATTCGATCATGTTCATTTTACCGAAATTGCGTACCCCCGGAGTAGCCGTCTCAGGGTCATCGTCCAATGTACATTCCCATACCGACGTAGGCAACACATTCTTATAAGCAAACTCTGCCTCGTCCACATTCGAGAGAGACACCGTTGCAAAATCCCTGAGAGCCTCCTCCGTCGTCAGCATACTCTTGCATTTCCCCTCTTTCTCCACGTACGCCCGTCCGTCCGAGGTAACACCGATCGCCGATTTTCCGAGCTTCACTTGGCGGCGGGAAACCGCCTCTTTCTTTCCGTCAAAAGTCGTCTCGTCCCAGCGCGTTTCAAGCCATGATGCGTCCCCCGCATCTCCCGCTTTGGTTACGCTCTCTTCCGAATCTACTTCCGTCCGAAAGTATTTGTCCATGTCCACGGCGCTCAGCAATGCAACTTCGTGTTCCCAGTAATTCCCGTTCCAAAAGAGCATGACTACCGATATTCCGTCGACTGTTATCGAGAGCGGTTTTCCGCTGTTCAGAAAATGTGTGAATGTTATCGTGCCAGCTTCTTTCGCCATATATAAGTAGGCTGTCTTCACTCCGGTTTTTGTTTCGGGGACAAATGTTTCCGCATTGTCTACCATACCGCTCAACCAGTTATCCGCCCGGTTACTGTCGACCCATTGTCGCCCGACTTCGTCCCATACCCATAAAGAGAGTGTTTCGCCGTTGACGAAGCAGCCGCCCGGTATGCCGTTCGGGTGTCGGGAGAGAAATGCTCCGAGTCCGAAATAGTATCCGAGAAATTTTCCATGTGTATTACATTTCATAATTTTATGTTTTTAGTTTTTTGTAAGAGATTAAGTAAAAAGCATTTGCCGACGCATAGTGACTGCTTTTTCACTTTGACCCAGAATTTCGTACACCAATGCTGCGCACAAATAGCATGTCGAATCACCCAAGAGGGGATATAAATCGTATCCGCCCTCTTTTTCTTGCGGAATGGGCAGGTATATGGCGCTTTTTATTTCGTGCCGGCGCAAGTAAGGCGGTAAGGAGAAATAGTCGAGGACTGTATTCCCGTAGTCATCGGTAGTGATTATGGCTACCGGTTTTTCCGTACCTCCCCGTGCATAGGGGTTGTACTGCTTTTCTGCCATCGGGTGGCGATTATCGAGAAAATGAGTTACGGGCCGTCTCCACCCCTTCATTTCGAAACGGAGCATACGCAGCATATCTTTGGGCAGAACGACTCGTCCGCTGCCGTCTTGTCGCATTTGTGGAGAGAGTTCGGTGCTGATGTCGATGCCTTGACACAGATATTCGGGTGCAATCAATAATTGTTGGGCGAGAGCCTCGGGCCATTTCGCACGGATATATCGATCGATATCCGCACCTCCGGTCTGGCTTACGACGTTGTCCCAGTCGGGAGTCAGTTCTTCCATGTCGGTTTTGACACGTTCTATCCATTGAGATGTTGTCAAGAACATAAAAAACTCCTTTCTTTTATTATGCACTGAGATGGGGAAAGTATATACCCTTTTCCCGGGCCGCTTTTTCGATGCTTGTCGGAGACCGTAGCTTATTGGCCGGTACGAGGTAAGGCTCTCCTCGTAATAGTTCTCGGGCCGCTTGCCAAGAGACGATGTTTTCGACGGGGGTGGCATCGGGTTGAGGAGCTTTTAATCCGGTTTCGTTGTAGAGGTCGAATAGTCGTCCGTAGTCGATATCCTGCTCAATGGCTTCTTGCAGTTCTGTATTTGAAGTGGTGTAGTAACCGTGTATGTTATCTCTCGATATGAATCGAATGCGTACTTTCTTTTCGCCCATGCGTACGATCGTGTTGAGGTTTCCGTGCAGGGTTTCGTAGGTTTTTATTTTTTTCATAAGATATATCGTTTTAGAAGTTTACGGCGGAAAATTTTTTCCGCCGTAAACGGTTGAATAAGAGGTTTATGCGTTTTTAGGGATAATGCGCATATGTGCGGCCGGATAACGCAGGGTAAGGCAACTTGCCTCGGTGAGAACGACGGCGTCGGTATTACGCACGCCGGCGCCTTTGAGGTCGAGTACCTGGCGGTCGAAAGGAACGTGAGACCATTTCGACAAGAATTCGGGGTCGAAAATAAATCCGTAGTCGCTCATGCCGCATTCGTCGAAGACTTCGGAGTAGAGGATAAAGAGACGTCCGAACTTGGAACGGATTTCGGAAAAGTCGATACCCCATTTTACGAAATCTTCATCGGCCGATACGATTTTATTTACATCGAGCTTGTTGATGCGACCGATGAAGTCGGAACCGCCGATGAGGATTTTCCGTTTGTTCCCTCCGTTTCCTGTAAAGGCCTCTTTGGCAATGTCGATAAGATCTTCTTGTGTAAGATCTTTTTCGGGGTCGAACGTGTATTCTTTACCGGCTTGCCACCAGATACCTCCCGTAAGCGAGACCTCTTCTTTCTTTTTCGAGTCGTAGATACGGCTTTTTACACCGAACATGAAAGTCTTTTCCATACCCAAACGCATGTCGTAGATGGCAGCCTCTTCCGAGTCGGAAAATTCCCATTCCACCTCTTTGTTGGCGATTTTTTGGAAAGTCGATTGCTCGATTTGCATTTTGAAGATTTGACAGTAGTTTTGGTCTTTGACCGGCAGAGCCTCGAATTGGGCTGTCTGTACATCGAGTTCGGTGGCTGCTCGTCCCATGCGTATAAGCGTGGCACCTTGTTCTATTGAGGGAACGCAACCGGTAATGCTGCCTATGGTCTTTCCGTTGATGGCATACACGTTGAGTTCTCCGGTTTCCTCTTTACTCGAAATGTAAAGAACGAGGTCGGCTTTCGAGGGTGTTTTTCCATCGCTTTCATACCCTTTTACACCTTGTACGAGAATCGTTTCCGAGACTTCGAAAATGTCGTTGTTGCTGGTCGTTATTTGTACTTTCTGTGCGGCGGTGGTGGCGCTGCCCGAGGCCGGCTCGGTGTAGGTTTCGGCGAGAGTTGCTTTGGTCGGTTTCACATCGACCGAGTAATAGTCTACTATCATAGATCCTGATTTTCGGGCTCCTGCATAGCGGGAAAGTTGGTCGATAGGGGTCGACATGGGACGGACTTTGGTGATGCGTTTGTCGACCTCGTTCATCAGAAGTTCTTTACTGTATTCCCGTGTAATTTCCGTTGTGAGCGGTGTGCCGGAAATGATCCTTCCCGATGCCGTAGGAATAACGGCGGCCAAAGCGTAGGCGCAATCGTGGAGGACAAACGCCAATAATGCAATGAGCATGGCGGCAGCGATCCAGAACCAAATGTCTTTTGATTTCAGAAAATTCAAAATCTGTTCTTTTTTCATGTTTAGTTTGTTTTTAAGTGGATAAATTTTGTTTTATAGCGTGGTGTGATTCTTTTTTTAGAGTTCCGGCGGGTTACATGTCCCACACGCTGCGGCGGCGTCTGAAACCGAATGCGGCCGAGCGGTTTTCGTCGGTATCGTCTCCGCCTCCGTTACTTCCGAGGTGAGGAAGGATATTCCCGTCCCGTTGCCTACGCTCGGACAAAATCCGTTCGTTGCGTCCCCTTATTTCGGCGATGCGTTCGGTGTTGTCCATGTCGAGATCGTAGTTGATGCCTTTGAAGAGGAGCTCGAGTATTTCGGTCGTGAAGTCGTGCATGAACACATGTTCGCACACATGGTGCACACGGTCGAGAAAGTCTTCAAACTCTTCATCGCTCATGCCTTTGTGGGCTTTAAATCGGGCTATGGCACGGGCACTGTGTTGCCAGTTTTCTTCCATTTCCCGCCGTAATTGTTCTCCGGCTCTGACACGACGGGTAAATTCTTCGTTTTCCCGTTCCAAGTCTGCGAGTTTACGTTCGTCGCCGACACATTCCAAAATGTCTTTCCCGAAGTGCCGCACGCAAGCAGCCAAAGCGTCGTCGCCACCCAAAACGTCTCCGATAAATTCGGCCATACGCGGATTTGCCATGAAAATATCGGCCAGTTTCATTTGGTCTTGGCATAGGTAATCGTAGCGTTTTCGCAAGTCGTCTTCGTATTCGAGCAGCGAATCGAAAAAGAGGTTTTCATCGTCGAAAGACCGGTCGGGAAAACTTTTACTCAATCTCGCCAGAAGCAGTTCCCGGGAGTTTCGAGGGGTATTTCCATACCCGTTTCCTGTAAAGTTTCTCATAAATATTGTATTTTATAAAGTGAATATTTACCACATTGTTGTGGTGTTTTTACAATGCAAAGAAAAGGTGATAAAAACAGGAATACGTGTGATATTTATCAAAAGAATTCTTTTTCTGAAATTTTTTTGAGGGTAAATTACCTTTTGATATCAACGCCGTTGTGTAGGACTGTCATATCCCTGTTTCAGGAAGTTGTTTTTTGTATTCGGGCGGAATAACTTTTAAATGATAAATTGGTTATTTCTGGGAGAAAGCGTACCTTTGCTTTCATGAAATCAATTTGATCCAAATCTTAGAAATATGGCAACAAAACCCTTTAAGTATCAAGAGATGTTCCCTATGGGAAAGGATAGTATCGAGTATTATCTTCTCACGAAAGATTATGTCTCGGTCGAGAATTTCGACGGTAAGGAAGTTCTTAAAGTCGAACCCGAAGCATTGACCCGGTTGGCCAATGCCGCCATGCGAGATGTATCGTTCCTGTTGCGTCGCGAGCATAATGAGATGGTCGCCCGCATATTGCACGACCCCGAGGCGAGCGATAACGACAAGTATGTGGCCCTTACCATGTTGCGGAATGCCGAAGTGGCTTGCAAGGGTCAGCTTCCTTTCTGCCAAGATACAGGAACAGCCATTGTCATGGGAAAGAAAGGTCAACAGGTATGGACGGGCGGAGGCGATGAAGAAGCACTTTCGCTGGGTGTATATAAGACATATACCGAAGAAAATCTCCGTTATTCGCAAAATGCTCCCCTCGATATGTACCGCGAGGTGAATACGGGTTGCAACCTGCCTGCTCAGATCGACCTTTACGCTGTCGACGGTATGGAGTATAAATTTCTTTTTATCGCTAAGGGCGGCGGGTCGGCCAATAAGACATATCTTTATCAGGAGACAAAGGCACTGATTACGCCCGATAAACTGGTGAACTTTTTGGTAGAAAAAATGAAAACACTCGGGACGGCAGCTTGCCCGCCTTACCATATCGCTTTTGTGATCGGAGGTACGTCGGCCGAGATGAACCTTAAAACCGTGAAACTCGCTTCGGCCAAGTATTACGATAATCTTCCTACCTCGGGAAATGAGTTGGGACACGCATTCCGGGACATAGAGCTCGAAAAAGAGGTTTTGCGTGCGGCGCAGGAATCGGGAATAGGTGCTCAGTTCGGTGGTAAATATTTCGCACATGATGTGCGTATTATCCGTCTGCCGCGGCATGGTGCGTCTTGTCCTGTTGGGCTGGGAGTATCTTGTTCGGCCGACCGGAATGTCAAAGCCAAAATCAATCGGGAAGGTCTGTGGATAGAACGCCTCGATGATAATCCCGGCCAACTTATTCCCGAGGAGTTGCGTCAGGCCGGAGAGGGGAATGCCGTAAAAATCGATTTAAATCGTCCGATGAACGAGATTCTTGCCGAATTGACCAAATATCCTGTTGCCACACGATTGTCGCTCAACGGAACCATTATAGTGGGTCGGGATATTGCCCATGCCAAAATCAAAGAACGTCTCGACGCAGGAGAGGAGATGCCGCAGTATCTCAAAGACCACCCTATTTACTATGCCGGACCGGCCAAGACGCCCGAAGGAATGGCTTCGGGCTCGTTTGGACCTACGACAGCCGGGCGTATGGATTCGTATGTCGATCTATTCCAAAGCAACGGAGGCTCTATGGTCATGATCGCCAAAGGCAACCGCAGCCAGCAGGTAACCGATGCCTGCCATAAGCACGGCGGTTTTTATCTGGGTAGTATCGGAGGACCGGCTGCCATACTGGCGCAAAACAGCATTAAGAAGGTGGAGTGTCTCGAATATCCCGAGCTCGGAATGGAAGCTATTTGGAAAATTGAAGTGGAAAATTTCCCGGCGTTTATTCTTGTTGACGACAAAGGCAATGATTTTTTCAAACAGATAAAGCCTCTTTGCGTAGGCAGTTGCAAAAAATAGCGAGGTAAGGAAATATAGCTGAGTTATGGAAAATACCGGTGAAGGCATTCACCGGTATTTTTTTGTGGAATAGCTATATAAATATGTGTTAATGATATAATAAAATTGCATCTCTATAACGTCTGTTTATATATCTTTGAAAAATCTAATATAATTGTCGGACATTCCATATTTGATTCTGTATCGGGACATGAAGACGATGCTGTTATTATTGTGCTGGTAGACCTTAATTATCTAAAAATAAGTATCATGAAAAAAATCTTTACTTTATGTGCATTTCTATGTGCTGCGATAATGGCCGGAAATGCAGGAGAAATCGTTTTGTGCGATTTCGAAAATTACAATGTGGGAGATGCATTTACGATGGTCAATATTTATGGCCCGACGACTTCCACAGCCGAAGTGGTAGCCGATCCCCTCAATCCCGACAACAAGGTGTTGTACGTAAAAGTCGATAATTGGAATACTTTTGTGCAGTTTGCTCTTCCCGAAGGTATTACGGGCAAAAATTTGCTCGACAACTATCAGAAAGTTTCTTTCGACCTCTATCGGTCGGCAGATCAAACCAACGATTATATGCAGACGGCTGTGCTGCTCGGGCCGTCCACAGATGGGTCTACGACCCTCTATTGGGACAGTGATTATCCTTTCTTGGGAGATAAAGGCAAGTGGATACCCAAAAGCTACGATTTTAATCGTATCTACAACGAGTCTGCGACTCTTTTGTTGGGCCTTCACTGTGATGTCGTAGAGTATTACATCGATAATGTGCGTCTTTCGGGAGTATCATCGGTCGAGACCGACACGATTCGCTGGACAGCTTCTGTGTCGAATGTTTGGGACGCGGCGACAACCAATTTCTCCGCTTTGGAAGATGATCCTGCCACAGGAGCACCGGTTGCTTTCGCTTCGGGCAATCGTGTCATTTTCGACGATAATGTGTTGACTACGGCAACCACTACTCCTACAACGGTACAGGTAAGTGGACCGATGGAGGCCTCGACTGTCGTTTTCGATAATACCGAATTGGATTATACGCTCACGGCAGCCGACGGTGCGGCGGCCTTGACCGGAGCCGGACAGTTTATTGTACAAGGCGGCGGTTCTGTAACAGTAGGAGTCAATAACCAGTTCCTGAAAGGGACTTGGCTCAAAGACGGAAAATTGCGTATGGGGGTTCAAAACGGGAATGTCCTCGGCACATCGTTGCTTACCGAGGGTGGGACGCTCTATACCTGTTTCGACAACAGCGCCGATAGTTACGTGTCGGTAAGTACCCCTATAACTATGGCCGAAGGGACAGCTCTCGATGTATATCTGTCGCGTTATGCTTATTGGATGTCTTCTCTCTCCGGCAACGGTACGCTGAATATCTATACCGGTGGCGAGCGTTCTCATTTGGGAAATGAAAAAGGGGCGAAGTATCCCGATTGGAATGGGTTCACGGGAACAGTGCATGTCTATCCTTATAAAGAGGTTGTGTCGACGGCCGGTTTTTATGGCGTGGTTTTGGGTCATGGAGGTAAGACTTTCAATCCCGCAGAGATAGAAGAAAGTGTGTCTTCGGGCAAGGTGAATACGATGTTCGAGAACTCCGTTCTTGTTTTGCACGATGGCACGGCGTTGGCCTGTGAGTCGGGTACACGCGCTTTCCGCATCGGTGAACTGCAAATGGCTCCTACCTCGCGTATCTATGGCTATTTCAAGGCTTCCTCACCGAGTTCTTATTTCTTGGTGGGTTGCTCCGATACCGACTCTGAACTGTCCGGACAGATCGCTCCTCCCGAGAAAAACGGAAAACCGTATATCGAACAAACCTTAGGTATCATCAAAGAGGGTACCGGAACCTATACGCTCACCAATAACAATAACCTTATCACAGGTGGCATTCAAGTTCTCGGTGGTAAATTGCTGGTCGATAACGATGTCGAGGCAGCTGCGGCCGAAGGATTGACGGGCGGAACCGGTTATGCCAAAAGTGGAACTCTTGTTTTTGTGTTTGAAGGTGCAACTATCGGTGGTACAGGAAATATTGCCGATGATGTCGATGTATATGGACGCCTCGAACCGGGTAGCAACGGTATCGGTACATTGACTTTGAAAAATTTTGCCTCGGACGACTCCGTGTCGCTCTATTTGCGTCCGACTACTGAAATGGAATTTGAGATTGCTTCGCCTACTCATCACGACAGCCTGATTGTCGACGGTCATCTGGTGTATTACAACCAGACACAGGATTTCATGGAGAGCGACGAGAAACCGGTTGTCAGAATCAAAATAGATGATAGCTACGTCTATAATGAAGGCGATGAGTTTGTTCTCATTTCTTACAAAGGGAAATCTTCATTATGGGGTGATCCGTGGGATTTCAATGTGAAATTGCCCGATACGGAAAAATGGGCGGTTGAAGAGCGTACCACCGAAACAGGCAAACAATTCGTACTTGTTGCCAAAAGCACGAGCGGTGTGAAATCGACCGAGAGCGAAGACCGGGTACGTATCTATACTCAATCCGGAAATATCTGTGTAGAGAGTGAGGCCGGTGATGTGATCCGTCTGTATTCTACTTCGGGACAGCTTCTTAAATCGGAGACCGCCCGTCAAGGAGTTACTCTTATCGATGTTGTTCCCGGTGCTTATGTGATAGAAGTTGCCGGACAATCGACAACGATTGTCAATTATTAATTTCGTCGAAACCTTTTAAATATAACCGAATATGAAAAAAGTATGGTTAGTCTCTCTTACGCTGTTGGCCTATACCGCCATTGGTGCCGAGGAGAAAGTTTTGTTCGATTTTGAAAATTATACGATAGGCGAGACCATTCCGATGAATGATATTTTCGACGGAAGCAATACCGAATCGCGAGCCACCGTTGTGGCCGACCCGATCAATGGCCAAAATAAGGTATTGCATATTACCAATAGAAGTTGGAATACCACTGTTGAATTTACGCTCGACCAAATGACGGCCGAGGAGGTAACCGGCGATTACCAGTATTTGGCATTTGACTTGTACCGCCCTTCGACCGATGGAGAATACAAACAGTTCTCAGCCCGCATAGGAGCCGATACGATTTATGCCGATGCCGGCTTTGTAACGCAGGGTGCCGCCGAACAATGGGTTGAGCGGTCGTACCGTATGACAAAGGTCTCGAATACCAGTGATAAACTCTATATGGGGTATAACTCCAACGACGCCGATTTTTATATCGATAATGTGCGTTTGGTATCGTCGGATCTTGGCTATGATTATACCGACGAAACTCAGACCTTGCGTTATTATGCCGAAAAGAGCGGTAAGAAAATCGGCGTGGCCATTCCTCTTTGGCGTATCGATGTGAACAACGAGAACCTTGTGGAGACAGCAACGGTATCTCATAATTTCAATATGGTAGTGGCCGAAAACGAAATGAAAGTCGATGCCATACAGCCCAACCGAGGGGAGTTCAATTTCTATGCCGGCGATTGTTTGGTGAGTTTTGCCGAGCGTCATAACATGGAAGTGCGCGGTCATACGCTGGTATGGCATAAGCAACTGCCGGCATGGATCAGTTCCAACGGTATGAAAAACGACCAGGGCTATACCCGTGAAGAGTTACTCCAAATTCTTAAAGACCATGTTACTACGGTCGTTACTCATTTCAAAGGCCGTGTCGATGAGTGGGACGTCGTGAACGAATGTCTCGACGACGACCAAAGTATCATTCGCACCAATCCTACGGGGTATAAGTTGAGAGAGTCGGTTTGGGCTACCGTTATAGGAGAGGATTATATCGACTCGGCCTTTGTATATGCTCATCGTGCCGATCCCGACGCCCGTCTTGTTCTCAACGATTATGGTGCAGAGTTTCAAGGAAAAGCCAAAACGACGGCTTTCTATAATTTGGTACGCCGTCTGCAAAAGAGCGGGATTCCGCTCGATGGTGTGGGATTCCAGTGTCATCTGACAGTGGGAGAGGAGTTCGACTCGACGAAGTTTGATAACAATGTAAAACGTTATGCTTCATTGGGATTGGAATGTTCTGTTACCGAGTTGGATATGTCTATTCCCGATTTGGGCTCTCCCGATGCGTATGAACGTCAGGCAGCCGAGTATGCGGCATTGGTCGATGTCATGATGAAATATGACCATTGCAGGGCCGTTGTGGTATGGGGCGTAAAAGACGACCAGTCATGGCGTCAAGGCGCACCGTTGTTGTTTAATGCCGCTATGGAGGCCAAACCGGCATTCTTTGCCTTGCGTAATATTCTTGAAGAGTATGCACAAACAGGAGGTATAGAGAGCTGTACGGTTTCTACGGAAACGTTACCTCCTTATGTCGATGTGTATGACGTGATGGGTCGTTCGGTAGCTTTGCAGTTGGAGCGTTCGCAAATAGGGAATTTGCCTTCCGGTTTTTATATTGTCGAGGGGCAGGGCATATTGATTCATTGATTTTTCATTTTGTTCTTATTAATGATTTTGAGAATGTGGCTTTCTTGATGTCTGTTTAAAAGAACAAAATCGTATAGAGGAGAGGAGGTCGATTCCAAAAGAGCGACCTCCTATCTATTTTTACCTACTTGGGTGGAGATGCTTTGGCCCTCAAATGACAGTTATGTCATTCCGAGTGAGGCCGATAGGTCGACGAGGAATCCCTTCTTTTTACGTGTTTGGGTGGAGATGCTTCGCTGATGCTTGGCATGACACTCGACTGTCATTCCGAACGCATGTGAGGAATCTCCCGTTTATTGTCTCTTAGGTAGAGATTCTTCGGTACTTTGCACCTCAGAATGACATTACCGTCATCTCGAACGAGAGTGGGAGATCTTATAGAAAACTCATTAGTCAAGAGATTTTTCCTTCCTCCGGCCGTCTGAATGACATGCGTTTTGCGGGAGGTAACCCTATTTTGTCATTAGGGTGTGAGAAAGATGCCGGGAGGAATGTGCACAAGGCTGACGGTAGAAAGCAGCAAAATAAAAAGGGTACGCCGTTGTTTTTTCGGCGCACCCTTTGTTTTAGATGTCTTTGGCAATTACTCTTTGATAAGCTTCAATGTTTGCACGTTTTCATGGGTGATGATGCGGCATATATAAGAACCTACGGGGAGGTTGGCCAAAGGCAATTCGATATTGTGGTTTCCTGCCTGCTGTGTAAGCGATGTTTGGTAAAGAGTCTGACCCGAAAACGATATAATATCTATTTTTACCGTTGAGGCTTTATCCAGCGAATAAGATAGCATTGCATTCTCTCGCACGGGATTGGGCGATACCTTTATTGCGGTTGCATCGGTTGCCGTAGCTATGTCGATACCCGAGGTTGTAATATTATCGGCTGTTCCGGTACGACCGTAGAAAGTAACGTCCTTGAAAGCAATGGTGTATTTCAAACTTTTCAAAGCCCCTTTTGTATAAGGCTGGAATTTCAGGTAGAAAGATTGCCCCGGAGAAACAAGTATGGGTTTCTCCAATTTGTAAGAAAAGAGTTGATAATTGTCCCGTTCGGGTTGTGCTCCGAAATAAAGTTCCGTAGCCGTAGAGAAAGATTCTCGTATATCACAGTAAGCCGAAAAAAGCATATTGTCGGTTCCCATGCGTTTGGCATAGAACGAAACGGAGTCGATCGCCATATAGCGTTCGTTTTCGGGAGTAATGGCATACTGGATATAGATACTGTCTACGATACCTCCGTTATTTATCCAATGGTCGGCTGCGTATCTCAAATATCCGCCGTTAAGCTCGGTATGCAGTCCGCTGATGGTCATCTCCGTTGATAGAAGTTCGGGTGCGCTGCTTGCTGTTTTTTCGCTGTTTTTCATTTCCCATATCGTAACGGCTTTGTCTCCGCCTACGAGAACTCGGTTATCTTCTTCGGGTTCATACCCTTCACCCGGTTTGTAATAGTCCTCGTCGGTATAGTTGGGCTGTATGTAAGCAGGATAAAACTCTTCGATACTGTTTTCCGATTCGGCAGTTCCGTCTCTCATGATGTCCTCGACGAGACTGTTGATGTAGACTTCGAGTGCTGTATATCCGTTGGCCCCGGGAAAAGGTTGTGCGGCATCGTCCATATTCTTGGGATCAAGCCCGTTGGCGATTTCCCATGCGTCGGGTATTCCGTCGTTGTCGCTGTCTTTCAGTCGGCGGGTGGTTTCGTATTCGATATAACCTTCCACATCGTTTTGTGAATCGATAATGCCGTTGGTGCTGCCGTTCGAACCCTCGTATGTGTATATTCCGCCTTCGGTTTCACTCATGATACGCAGGTCGATTGCGTCGCGGAGATACGATGCACCGACGTAGTTCAAGACTTTCTCATACGCTTTTTCGGCCGAATGACGAGATATTTCGGGCGAGTCGAAAGCTACGAGCGATTTGATGGAGGCAATGCCACCTGTCGGTGTCCCGTTGGGGTGTATGCCGCTCCAATTATTACTGTTTACGCTCTCGATATTTTTCATCGAGGTCGAGTTGCTTTGAATTTCGGGACAGGTGTTGTCGAATACGTTACCGTTGACATAGAATTTTCCCCATACGCCGGCTTCGTTGGTATTGCTGCCGTCGTCGGCATTGGGCGAGAAGATACGGTGTACGAGCGATGTTTTTGTCGCTGTCGAAGGACCGGGTTTGTAGTAGTTGTTGATGAAATTGTAAGAGCCTCCTTCACCGGCATAGCCGCCGTTGGTGGGTCCCCAGTTGTAGAATACGTTGTTGATGAGATCTACACGTTCGTCATCGGGACGGCCGGTATAGCGGCTTCCGCACAATCGGGGTGTGCGGCTTGTGTGATGTGCCAACATGTTGTGGTGGAATGTTGCACCTTCACCACCCCAGATACCTCCGTAACCGTGGTTTCCTTTGACGTGAACCGATCGGCTGAGGCTTTCGCTGAGCAGACACCATTGCAAGGTGAAATTTTTGTTACCGTAGAAAGAACCGCACTCGTCGGTACACCAACTCATGGTACAGTGGTCGATGATGACGCCGTTGCGGTTTGTACTGGTCATGGCGTCGTCTTCGCTCTTGGCTTCGTCGCCCATACGGCAACGGATAAATCGCACGATGACGTTATCGGCTTGTATCGATACGTTGTAGTTTTTGATGCAGATACCGTCGCCGGGGGCTGTTTGTCCGGCTATGGTTACATCTCCCGATTTTATGCTGAGTCTCGATTTCAGTTCGATGGTACCCGATACGTCGAAGACGATGGTGCGGGCGCCACCCTGTTCTACGGCCCAACGCAACGAACCTTCTCCGCTGTCGTTGAGATTGGTAACATGAATGGTTTTACCGCCCCGTCCACCGGTAACGTATCGTCCGTAACCTTCGGCTCCCGGAAATGCGGGCAGTTCTTGTCCGAAAGATGTCGATGCGGCCATGAAGAGGCCGAAAGAAAGAAGTAAGAATTTGTTTTTCATGATCGATTTATTTTTCCAGTATGCAAAGAAATAAATTTATTTCCAATGAAAAGTGGATTTTTGTGTATAATGGGAGGATAAAATGTGCATGTTAAAGATAAACGTCCCGGGGAGCCGATAGCTCCCCGGGACGTTTACGGATAGAAGAAGATAAAAATTACATGGCGCTTTCGATAAGCGGTTTCAAGTATATGGCTTCGAGGATATATACACCTGCTCCGGCCAAATAGCCGATAAGGGCGAGTAGGGAAATGTTTTTGAGATACCAGCCGAAGTTGATTTTTTCCAGCCCCATAGCTACGACACCGGCGGCGGAACCGATGATAAGGATACTTCCGCCCACTCCGGCACAGTAAGAGATAAATTCCCAAAATGTGCCATCTTGTACAAAGTTGGCCATATATCCTACCGTTCCCGGGTCGGCAATGGGGTACATACCCATAGCAGCCGCCACGAGAGGAACGTTGTCGACGATCGATGACAAGATGCCTAAAACGATGTTGATGATATATACATTATGCACTTCTTCGTCGAGCCAGCCGGCCACCGATCCGAGGATACCGGTCGATTGCAGTACGGCCACAGCCATGAGTATGCCGAGGAAGAAAAGAATCGAGGGCATGTCGATACGCGAAATGACTTGGGGCACACGGTGTTCCTCGGCTTTTTCGAGCATCTTATGGTTGTACATGATTTCGGTGAAAATCCACAGCAGACTCAGTACGAATAGAATCCCGATAAAGGGAGGCAGGTGTGTGATGGATTTGAATATGGGAACGAAGATGAGTCCGCCGACACCGAGGAAGAAAAGTGTTTTCTTTTCCCGGGGCGAGATGAAATCGCTGCGGGTAACGATTCGGTTTCCTTCGGGCAACTCGCCGTTGAGTTTACGGGTAGCGAAAGCCAACGGGATAATAAGGGCTACGACACTCGGCAAGAAAACATAAGTCACGAGAGCTGCTGTCGTAACGTTGCCGTTTACCCACAACATGATGGTCGTAACATCGCCGATGGGCGACCAAGCACCTCCGGTATTGGCGGCGATGACTATCATGCTGGCGTATATCCAGCGTTCACGTTGGTCATTGACAAGTTTGCGTAGCAGCATGATCATGACGATGGTCGTCGTGAGATTGTCGAGCACGGCCGATAGGAAGAACGCGATGATGCAGATAATCCACAACAGTTTGCGTTTCTGGCGTGTCGTGATACGGTCGGTGATGATAGAGAATCCCCCGTGTACATCGATGAGTTCGACGATGGTCATGGCCCCAACGAGGAAAAAGAGGGTGGAAGATATATCTCCCATGTGTTCGATAATCTTCACATTGAGAATAAATTCGAGGCACTGCCGGGCCAGTGACTCTTGTTGCAGGGAGGCCGAGGAAGCGGCGATGAACTCTTTCAGTTCTTCACCACTGACGGCAGGAACGATGGTTTCGGCACCGAAGGCGTAAAGTACCCATAAGAGCATGCCCAAGAGAAGTGCCGATGCTGTTTTGTCGATGCGCAAGGGGTGTTCGAGCGCTATCGCCAAATAACCGATAATGAATAATACGGTAATAGCTACTAACATGGTAATTAAATTTTAGAAAAAAATTATTGCTCCAAATTGTCAGGCAAAGATAGCAAAATAATAAAAAACACCTCTGCTGAGGTGTTTTTTTTATTATTATTTTTCTCGTATAATGATATTGATGGGAGTTCCCGAGAAGTTCCACTTCGAACGTATTTGGTTTTCGAGAAAGTGCTTATAAGGATCTTTAACCCATTGCGGGAGGTTGCAGAAGAAAATAAACGTGGGGACAGGTGTCCCTTTCAATTGTGTTACATATTTTATTTTTACGTATTTCCCTTTATTGGCTGGTGGCGGATAATTCTCGATAACGGCAAGCATCTCTTCATTGAGTTTTGCTGTGGGAACATGGCGATGACGGTTTTTATATACTTCCGACGCGCTTTCGAGAACTTTGAATATCCGTTGTTTGGTAAGGGCCGAGGTATATACGATAGGAAAATCGGTGAATGGAGCGAGACGGGCACGTATAGCGTTCTCGAATGTTTTGATGGCTTGCGTGCTTTTGTCTTCCACGAGATCCCATTTATTGATGCACACCACCAACCCTTTTTTATTTTTCTGTATGAGCGAGAAGATGTTGAGATCCTGACCTTCGATACCACGGGTGGCATCGATCATGAGTATACATACGTCGGAATTTTCGATGGCGCGTATCGACCGTATGACCGAGTAGTATTCGATATCTTCGTTTACTTTCCCTTTTTTGCGTATGCCGGCAGTGTCGATGATATAAAAGTCGAAGCCGAATTTGTTATAACGGCTATTTACCGAGTCGCGTGTCGTCCCGGCTATATCGGTAACGATATAGCGGTCTTCACCGATGAAAGCGTTGATGATCGATGATTTCCCGGCATTGGGGCGACCTACGACGGCGATACGAGGAATATTTTCTTCGAGTTCCTCTTCTTCGTTTTGGGAGGGAAAATGTTCGATGACAGCGTCGAGCAATTCACCTGTACCCGAACCGTTGACAGCCGAGATGCAGAACGGATCTCCCAATCCGAAAGCATAAAACTCGGCCGAGGCGTATTGCGATGCGTTATTCTCTACTTTGTTGGCAACCAGCAATGTGGGCTTTTTACTGCGCCGCAGTATGGCTGCCACCTTATCGTCGAGATCGGTGATACCATGAATGGCATCGACGACAAAGAGTATGACATCGGCTTCTTCGATGGCAATCGCTACTTGCTTGTTGATTTCTTCCTCGAAAACGTCATCGGAGTTGACTACCCAACCGCCGGTGTCGACAATCGAAAATTCTTGTCCTGTCCAGTAAACCTTTCCGTATTGGCGGTCGCGAGTCGTTCCCGCTTCGTCGTTGACAATGGCTTGACGGCTTTGCGTGAGCCGGTTGAACAAGGTCGATTTGCCTACATTGGGGCGACCTACGATAGCTACTAAGTTTCCCATAGTTATCTTTCTTTTATTCGATGCGGATAATTTGTCGGAATCAATCGAGTTGATAACCGAACGATTTTAACTTGTTCTCTTTGTTACGCCAGTCTTTTTCTACCTTGACATAGAGTTCGAGAAACACTTTCTTCTCGAAAAACGATTCGATGTCTTTACGGGCTGCCATTCCTACCTGTTTCAACATTTTACCACCTTTCCCGATGATAATACCCTTTTGAGAATCCCGTTCGACATAGATGACCGTCATGATATGTATCTGTTTGTCATCTTCCTTGAATTGCTCGACGGCTACTTCGCAGGCATAAGGAATCTCTTTATCGTAGGTGAGCAGTATTTTTTCGCGGATAATTTCGGTAACGAAAAAACGGGCGGGTTTGTCGGTAAGAGCATCTTTTTCAAAAAACGGTGGGGACGGGGGCAGCAACTCTTTGATGCGGCGTATCAAGTAATCGAGATTGAATTTATGCTGGGCCGATACCGGTATTACTTCGGCATCGGGCAGACGGTTTTTCCATTTTTCTACGAGGTCTTCGAGTTGGGATTGGTCTTGCAACAGGTCGATTTTGTTTATGAGGAGTATGACCGGAATCGTTTCTTTGGCGACCCGTTCGAGGAACTCGGGATTTTTGTCGGGAGTTTCGACGACATCGGTTACATAGAGCAGAATGTCGGCATCGGTAAGGGCCGATTGCGAGAAATTGAGCATCGACTCTTGCAGCTTGTAATGCGGTGAGAGGACTCCCGGCGTGTCGGAATAGACGATTTGCATATCGTCGGTGTTTACGATACCCATGATGCGGTGGCGGGTCGTTTGGGCTTTGGAGGTAATGATCGAAATCCGCTCTCCGACGAGCGAATTCATCAGCGTCGATTTTCCCACGTTGGGATTACCTACGATGTTTACAAATCCGGCTTTATGCATATCATTATATTGTTAGAAGAATGATCCGGTGTCAAAAAAAGGCGGCAAACATGCCGCCTTTTTGGTTTTGAGGAAAAACACTCGACGGGTGTTTTATTATTCTGCGTCTTCGGTGTCGTTGAGGGTTTCCGGTATCTCTTGGACATCTTCCGGATTATAACCCCATTTGAGATAGACCGAACCCCAGATAAATCCGGCACCGAACGAAGTCAGTACTATCTTGTCGCCTTTTTTGAGTTTCTTTTCCCAGTCGGCCAGACACAAAGGAATGGAAGCGGCACTGGTATTTCCGTACTTTTCTATGGTAACAACGACTTTTTTAGGATCGATGTTCATACGATCGGCTATGGCTTCGATGATGCGGAGGTTGGCTTGGTGGGGTATGAACCAGTCGATGGTATCGACTGTCAGATTGTTACGCTTGAGAATATCTTCCGAAACTTGGAGCATCGAAGATACGGCATATTTGTAGACGATGCGACCTTCTTGGTAAACAAAATGTTCACGATGGTCGACGGTTTCATGACTGGCGGGACGCACCGAACCTCCGGCTTTCATGTGGAGGAACGGCAACCCGACACCGTCGGTATGAATAATCGAGTCCATGACACCGTAATCTTCTTCTGTCGCTACAACCAAAGCTGCCGTACCGCCGTCTCCAAAGAGGGGACAAGTCGAACGGTCTTGATAGTCGGTTATCGACGACATTTTTTCTGTAGCGACGACCATCGCCTTTTTGCACATACCGCTGCGTATGTAAGCGGTAGCGGCCTGTAATGCAACGATGAAACCCGAGCAGGCGGCTTGTATATCGTAGCAGAATGCGTTGTTGATACCCGCTTTTCTGGCGACGATCGATGCCGTCGAAGGGAAGCGATAGTCGGGTGTGGACGTAGCGCAAATGACAACGTCGATTTCTTCGGGAGCTGTATTGGTTTTATGCAATACTTTCTTTACGGCTCTTGAACCCATTTTGGAGCTTCCCAAACCTTCTCCTTTCAGTATGTGGCGGGTCTTGATACCTACGCGGGTAGTGATCCACTCGTCGGTGGTATCGACCATTTTCGATAGTTCTTCGTTGGTGAGTATATCGTCGGGCACATAAGAAGCGATGCCCGCAATCATAGCATTTACCATAGTAGTTAAAAAAACAGCACACTAAATATTGTGCAGGTCGAAATATTTAGTGTGCTTTATTAAAGGTTATACAATCGGTTCTACGGTCGAACAAAAAAGGTGTCCGACACAAATTTCTCTAAAAAGTCACACTTTTTAGATGGCTGCCTCTTTCTCGATAGCCAATTTGCCGCGGTAATAACCGCATTCTCCGCATACGGTGTGATAGATGTGCCAAGCACCGCAGTTAGGACATACGACCATAGTGGGGGCAACAGCCTTATCGTGGGTTCTTCTTTTGGCTGTTCTCGTTTTCGATTGTCTTCTTTTAGGATGTGCCATTTCTGTATAGGTTTAGTTATTTGTTTTCTTTTAGTTTTTTCAATGCGTTCCAACGCGGGTCTACGGGTTCTTCATTACCGGAGATTTCATCGCTTGCGGCACTGTGCGCTTTGAGTAACGTTTCCATTTCGGGGTTGCACATGCCTTCGGGGTGCGTGTGTTTCAACGGAATGGTGAGTGCGATACATTCGTACATATACCACGCCAGGTTGATAGTTCCTTCCGCTTCGGGAACGACGATGAGGTTTTCACCTTCTTCGCTATATTCTTCCCCGAATTTTACATAAAGGGTATCTTCTGTTTCCACCGGAAGTTCCATGTCATCGAGACATCGATCGCAGGGAATAACGATGTGCCCTTTTATGTCGAAGTGCAACTCGAACGTATCGCCGGTACGTCTCAACATAAGGCCGATGTTTACTTTCCCGTTTTGTATTTCGGGCGAATCAATTTCCGCAAAAAAAGAATGATCGAGGGTATACTCGTAAGAGTGAGTGCCTTCGCTCAGACTTTTCAGTGAAATCGTATATTTATCGGCCTTTCCCACAGTTCTCTGCTGTTAAAACCCTGCAAAGGTACAAAAAATAATTGTTCTTGTGCAAAATCCTTATAAAAAAAGATTCGGAGAGGATGATTTTGAGTATTAAGACGCTTATGTTTCTATTTATGATACAGTGAAATAGCTGTTTAAAGTAATTTCATTTCTATACGGAAAGTCGTCCCTTTTCCCAATTCCGATTCCTTGACGTAGATACGTCCGTCATGATACTCTTCGATAATGCGCTTGACCAGTGTCAGTCCGAGTCCCCAGCCTCGTCGTTTGGTCGTATAGCCGGGGTGGAATATCGTTTTGAAACGGTTACGGGCGATACCTTTACCGGTATCCTTGATGTCGATGTAATATCGGGTGTCGTTGCTTGATAGAGTGATTTCTATGTGCCCTTCTCCGTCCATGGCATCGATGGCGTTTTTACAGAGGTTTTCGAATACCCATTCTATGAGGGGGCGGCATAGAGGTTGTGGTGCTATTTTTTCTTTGGGAGTATGTACGTCGATTTGTACTTTCCCCGAGATGCGATGTTTCATATAGTCGACAGCAGTCTCTATCACCTCGGCTACGTCTGCGGGCTCCCGTTCGGGTTGAGAACCTATTTTGGAAAATCTTTCGGCGATGACCGACAACCGGTGGACGTCTTTTCCCATATCGGCAATGAGTTCGCTATCCGTTCCTTGTAGTTCGAGCATATCGAGCCAAGCCATGAGAGATGATATGGGGGTGCCGAGTTGGTGTGCCGTTTCTTTGGATAATCCTACCCATACTTTGTTTTGCTCCGCTTTTTTGCTACTCATTAGGGCGAAGTAGGCGATGACGAGAAACAAAAGCATGACCCCGAGTTGTATATAAGGGAAATACGAGAGCCTTTTCAGTAAGGTGGAGTCGTCGTAATAGAGATATTGATAAGTGTCTTTATCGATGTAGATTTCGATGACTTGTTGCTTTTCTTTGAGCGATTGCAACTTTTTTTGTAGGAATTGCTCCCCGTGCCGGTCGGGTATATCGAGGTTGTGGGTTTGCAGAATGTTGCTTTGGCCGTCTACGATGATGATGGGTATGGTGGTGTTGCTTTGCAGGATTTTCAGAACGAGGTTCATGTCGATGTCCGACTGGTCGCCGGCAACCGAACGGGTAGCTTCGGCCCATATCTCCATCTTGTTGCGTTCTTCGGTCGATAAGTCCTCGACCAGACGGTTGGAGATGACGAGAAATAGGGCGACCAATAGTATGGAGACGGAAAGGAAAGCTATTTTCAGTTTTTGTCGTGCGTCGTAAAGATTACCGTGTGCCATGTGTTTTTCTTCGGTTTAAAAGAAATGAATCTATTATAATGAACGTATATCGCTTTTTTTTATTGTCGGGAATCGTTGCTGATTGTGAGAGAGAACGATACTCGTACTTGCAAAAGTAATAAAAACGGGATATCTATCAAATCGTCTTTGGCGTGGCGGGATACGTATGTGTCGTCTTTTTTCGGGAGTGGGACTGTTCGGACGAAGGCGAAAAAAAGACACCAGAGAATTTTCTCCGGTGTCTTAAACATATAGGGAATGGAATGTTTTTTATTCGGCATTCAATGTGAAACGACGGAAGGCCGTTACCGTCAACTCTTTGTTTTGAGCTTTGAGGTATTGTTCGATCGTTTGTTTCGGATCTTTTACGAATTCTTGTTGCAACAAAGTAAATTCTTTGTAGTATTTCTGCAAAGAACCTTGTGCGATGCGGTCGATGAGATTTTCGGGCTTGCCGGCTTCACGGGCTTTTTCACGAGCGATTTCGAGTTCTTTCTCGATAATATTGGCCGGAACTTCTTCGGGACGGACGGCAATAGGATTCATAGCGGCAACCTGCATGGCGACATCGCGGGCTACTTGGTGATCTACATCGGCTTGATTGAATCCTACGATGGTTGCCAATTTGTTACCCGGGTGTATGTAGAAGATTGTCGAAGCAGCCGACAGAGAATCGAAATAACCGAGTTCCATTTTTTCTCCGGTAACACCGCTTTGGTCGGTAACCAGTTCGGCGATGGTGCGACCGTCGAGCTTTATAGCTTTGAGGGCTTCGAGATCGGCGGGTTTGTTTTCGATGGCGGCATCGAGAATTTTCTGGGTCAATGCGACGAAATCTTTATTTTGAGCGACGAAGTCGGTTTCGCATTTCAAAGCTACGATAGCGGCATAGTCGCCTTTGCTGGTTGCGAGTACGCAGCCTTCGGAAGCTTCGCGGTCTTCACGTTTTGCGGCGATAGCCTGACCTCTTTTGCGAATGATTTCTATTGCACCGTCGAAGTCGTTGTTTGCTTCTTCGAGAGCTTTTTTGCAGTCCATCATACCTGCTCCGGTCATTTTACGGAGTTTGGTAATATCTGCCATTGTAACAGCCATAATATTTTTGTTTTAAAGGGTTTCTATGAATAACAAAGAGCAAGTCCCGTAGGTTTTTGCGGGGCTCACTCTTTGCCGGTAGTTGATTGTCTGCGGGAGAACGATGCGATTATTCTTCGTCTTCGTTCTGTCCTTTCATTACTTTTGCAGCAACATTGGCGTTGAGGGCCTCATCGTCTTCGGCTTTGGTGCGTTTGATGCGAGTCTTACGCTCTTTTTTCGCTGTGGCTTCACCTTGCGCTTCGGCGGCTTCGGCGTCGACTTTCTCGATTTTACGTTCTTCGAGACCTTCGGCAACAGCACCGCATACGGCATTGAGGATTACCTCGATCGATTTGGTGGCGTCATCGTTGGCGGGGATTACGAAGTCGATGTTCGTCGGGTCGGAGTTGGTGTCGACCATGGCGAATACGGGAATACCCAGACGGTTGGCTTCGCGTACGGCGATGTGTTCTTTCATCACGTCTACAACGAAGAGAGCCGACGGCAGACGAGTCAAGTCGGCGATGCTACCGAGTGTTTTTTCCAATTTGGCGCGTTGACGGGTTACTTGCAGTTTCTCGCGTTTGGAGAGGTTGTCGAAAGTTCCGTCTTTGATCATTTTATCGATCGATGCCATTTTCTTCACCGCCTTGCGAATGGTGGGGAAGTTGGTGAGCATACCGCCCGGCCAACGTTCTATAACGTAAGGCATACCGATTTCGGTAGCTTTGGCAGCGAGAACTTCTTTCGCTTGTTTTTTGGTAGCGACGAAGAGTATTTTTTTGCCCGATTTGGCGATTTGTTTCAACGCAGCAGCAGCTTCGTCGATTTTAACGACCGTTTTGTAAAGGTCGATGATGTGGATACCGTTACGCTCCATGAAGATGTACGGAGCCATAGCCGGGTTCCATTTTCTTTTCAGGTGGCCAAAGTGTACGCCGGCTTCTAATAATTGGTCAAATGTTGTAATTGCCATTGTTGTTTGTTGTTTGCTTGTTTACTTTCTACTGAATCAATTCCCGGGTAGTCGCTGCCGGCGTCGTCGCCATATATGCGATGCACGCCTCTGTGCCGTCGAATCCCGAAAATTTGGATACTAAACGTTGCATACTTGCTGAGGAATAGCTCGCAAATACCATTAACGTTTGCTGAACTGGAATCTCTTTCTTGCTTTGGGTTGTCCCGGTTTCTTACGTTCAACAGTACGCGGGTCGCGCGTCATGAAGCCTTCGGCTTTGAGCGCGGGTTTATCCTCGGGATTGATTTTTACCAATGCACGGGCGATGGCGAGGCGAAGTGCTTCGGCCTGGCCTTTGAAACCGCCGCCGTCGATATTTACTTTGATGTCGTATTTTTCGGCGACACCCAGTTTTGCGAGGGGTTGTTTTACGATGTACTGCAGAATGCTCGAAGGGAAATATGCAGCAAGCTCTTTGTTGTTGATGGTAATGACACCGGTTCCCTCGTTAACGAATACGCGGGCAACAGCGGCTTTACGTCTTCCTATTGCATTAACTATTTCCATACGGCTTATTTAAGGGTGTTAATATCTATGACTTTGGGTTGCTGAGCTTCGTGCGGGTGTTCGTTGCCGGCATATACATAAAGGTTGCGCAACAAGTGGTCGCCCAGACGATTTTTGGGAAGCATACCTTTGACTACTTTTTGGAAAAGATAGCTGGGACCTTTCTTCATCAAATCGGCCGGAGTATGCATGCGTTGCCCCCCGGGATAGCCCGTAAAACGGATATAAATGCGGTCATTCCATTTTTTACCGGTGAGTTCTACTTTATCGGCATTGATGATGATGACATTGTCGCCGCAATCCACATGAGGAGTGTAGCTGGGTTTGTATTTCCCTCTCAGGAGTTTGGCTACTTTGGCGGCGATGCGACCCAATGATTGGCCGGTGGCATCTACCACAACCCATTCTTTTTGAGCGGTTGCCTTGTTCACCGAAATGGTTTTGTAACTTAACGTATCCACTTTTTAATTCTTTAATTGTTAATTACTTATTGGGTATGTCTCATGACAAGACCCAGGCCAAAGGATCATAGTCGTCGACATACCGATTTGTTATTGTGGTAATAATCGGACTGCAAAGGTACGCTTTTTATCTGTATTCCAAAACTTTTCTGTGAGAAATTTTTCTTTCGCCTACCTTCTTGTCGTCGGTAGCTGGTGATAATATTTCGGAAAGACATGGAGTAAGTGTGTATCAAAATATATAATGTTTCTGTCGGTATTCAAAGAATAGGAAATTTTTCGAATCGCTTTTTACCTGTTGTTGCCAATATGATATTATTTGTCGGGTTGATGAATTATCCTTACTTTTGTAAAGAATTCTATTTTTGAATACCATGAGCTCTATTGTATTGGCATTATGTATTGTTATGATCACCCTGTCGGGGTGCAATGTTGCAAAAGATCGTTGTCCCGGGAATGTACGGGACGTGGCAGCCGGCTTTGCCGACCCGCAGGATAGTACCCGCACCAAAGTGTGGTGGTTTCATGGAGAAACCGAGACGACCCGCGAGGGAATCACTGCCGACCTCGAAGCGTATCGCCGCGCCGGAGTGGGTGGCGTCGTTTATTACGATCAGGTACATAACAAGAAAACACCCGGAGCTTTCGAGGCCATGTCGCCCGAGTGGTGGGATATGCTGATTTTTTCGGCCCGTGAAGCCGAGCGGTTGGGGCTTACCTTCGAGTGCCATGTGTCGAACGGTTATGTGGCCGGCGGCCCCTGGGTTACTCCCGATATGGGAATGCAGATGCTTACATCGACCGATACTTCGGTCGTCGTCGGCCGTCGGGTGGAGTTGAAATTACCGATTCCGAAATCTTCTTATTATAAAGATGTGGCGGTTTTGGCTTTTCCCATACGATCGTCGTGGGACGACGATAGCCGTCGGGTCGTTCCGAAAATTTCTTCCAATGTTCCTACTATCGATGTCGATGCCATATTTGCTCCCGGTAAGAAATTGACTCGTATTCCATCGCAAAATAAAGGAGAGTCGGTGTATATCGAACTCGATTTCGGGCGTGATTTTACGGCTCGCAGCATTACCTATCAGGTCGCACCGAGAGGAAAAGCTACGACCAGTGCGACGAATGTTCCCGGTGCCCCCGGCGATGTCTTTGTAGGAACCGGTTATCAGGTACTTCCTCCATTGGGACAACTCGAAGTTTCGGACGATGGTGTTCATTACAAACGGGTATGCGATTTGCAACCGGTTTACAAAGCTCATTCGTCGTGGCGGCAAAAGACGGTTGCATTTCCGACGGTTACGGCCCGTTATTTCAGATTGAATCTGCATGATTGGCAGACACCCGATAAGCCACGTCTCGATATGCAGTTGGGAGATGTACGTCTTTCTTCGAGGGCGTGCGTCGATCGGTGGGAAGAAAAAGCCGGATTGTATTCGGAATATATCGATCCCGATTGTACGCCGGCTTATACATCGCCGGAGGTTATCGACCCTTCTGCGATTGTCGATATTACCCGTTATTTCGATGAAGACGGCATTTTGAGATGGGACGCTCCCGAAGGGACTTGGGCCGTGTTGCGATTCTCGCATATTCCGACAGGAAGTAAAACCAAACATGGGCGTCCCAATCTCATGGGATTGGAGTGCGATAAAATGTCGGCTGCGGCAGCCGAGTTGCAATGGAATCACTATTTCGGGGCGATTGCCGATACGTTGGCCCGCTATGAAATCGCCTTGCAAGGTATGGCGATGGACAGCCACGAAGCCGGTTCGCAGAACTGGACTCCCGGTTTTGAACAGGAGTTTTCTCGTCGCCGGGGGTATGATATGACGAAGTATCTGCCGGTCATGGCCGGTTATGTCGTAGGCTCGACACAGGAGTCGGACGGATTCCTTTACGATGTGCGTCGTACGATTGCCGATCTCATTGCCGATAATTATTATGCGACGTTCGACCGTTTGTGTCGGGAACGCGGGCTGGATTTTACGGCTCAAGCTACGGGAAATGCCCTGTGTATTGTGGCCGACCCCATACAGGCGAAAGGCCGGGTGTCGAAACCGCAAGGCGAGTTTTGGGCAATTCACCCCGATGGCAATTACGATATAAAGGAGAGTTCCTCGGCGGCGCATCTCTATGGTAAATCGATAGCTTCGGGAGAGGCTTTTACCGATGCTCAGTTTTCGCACTCTTTGGCTTATATCAAGTCGTTGGCCGATTATGCCTATTGTTTCGGTATCAATGAGTTTGTCGTTTGCGCTTCGGCTTATCAACCGTGGACCGATCGTTTTCCCGGCAGTACGGGGGGAGGACGTCATTATTGCCTTAACCGTAACAATACGTTTTGGGAATATAGCCGGGGCTTTTGGGACTACCAGTCGCGTAGTGCTTATGTGATGCGGCAGGGACGCCCGGTTATCGACTTGGCTGTTTATTTGGGCGAAAATGCTCCGGTAAAGATTTTGACCTATCGTTTACCCGATATTCCTTCGGGATATGATTTCGATGCGTTTACTTCCGATGCGCTTTTTTCCCGTATGGAAGCTCGAGACGGCAAAGTGGTTTTGCCCGACGGAATGAGTTATCGTATGGTCGTTTTGCCCCGTAACGGGGAGATGACGCTTGCTGCGTTGAAGAAAATCGCGTCATTTGTGAAAGCCGGTGTTCCGGTTTACGGTTCTCGTCCGGTGGGGTCTCCTACCCGGGAAGATATAGGAAAGGAAACCGAGTATCGTAAATGGGTTGCAGCGCTTTGGGGAAAGGAGGATTCTCCCGAGGGTATTCACCGGTATGGCAAAGGGTCGGTGTATTGGGGTATGCCTTTGGCCGATGCGGTAGCGACGGCCGGCCTTGTTCCCGACTTGGCAATGAAGAAAGGTGATGTGAAGTCGGACAAGCTCTATTTTGCCCATCGCTGCTTGGCCGATGCCGATGTTTATTTTCTCGATAATCATACCGATGTCGCTCTTGCCGATACGTTTACTTTCCGTTCTGTGAGACGTGCGGCCGAATTGTGGAATCCTGTTGATGGGCGGCGTTACGCTTTGCCTCTGATTTCGACCGATTCTGTTTCTATGTCGCTTGCTTTGCGCATGTCTCCGAGGGAATCTTATTTTATCGTTTTGTCCGACCAGCCCGATACATTGCCTTCTGTGATGTGGCCCGGAAGCGGTCGGGAAGAGGAGATTTCGGGTAGTTGGGACGTTTATTTCGCACCCGAATGGGGAGGTCCCGGACATGTAACCTTCCATGAACTGACCGACTGGACGGCACACGCCGATCCTCGAATCAAGTATTATTCGGGAACGGCAATCTATCGGAATCGTTTCTCTGTCCATCGCAATATACCCGAGGAAAAAGTCTTTTTGAAACTTTCGGCTCTCGGTGCAGCTGCCCGTATTGTCGTCAACGGTGTAGAGGTGGCTACCGTATGGTGTTCGCCCTGGGAAGCAGACCTTACTGATGTTGTGCGGGAGGAAGATAATGAGGTGGAGATACTCGTTGTCAATTCTCTTATGAATCGTATGATAGGCGATGCTTCTCTGCCCGCCGATCAGCGAGTAACCTATGCTTATCCCGAGATCGCCGAGCCCGAAGATGCCCTTGTGCCTTCGGGACTTGTGGGAGTGTCGCTGTTGTATCGGAACGAATGAGATGGAAGAGGCTTTTCCGAATTAAGCTGCAACGGATCGTTTGGAGTTGATATGGAAAACATGAACTATGTGCATTCTCCGTTAAATTATATAGGCGGCAAAAGAAAATTGTTGCCGCAAATCATACCGATGTTTCCACGGGAAATTTCGACTTTTGTCGACCTTTTTTGTGGCGGTTGTAATGTAGGAATGAATGTAGATGCAGAAAAAGTCATATTCAATGACAATTTAGTGTATCTTGTCGATGTGTATAAGGCATTTCGGGAGAATACGACAGAGGTGGTTGTCTCTTATATCGAGAATCGTATACGGGAGTTTAAACTTTCCCTTACCAATAAGGAAGGGTATTTGGCTTTGCGAGAGATTTATAATTCCCGAAAAAATCCGTTGGATTTATTTGTGTTGGTTGCCTATTCTTTTAATCACCAAATTCGGTTTAATGCAGCTCACCAATATAATATTCCTTTCGGAAAAGAGCGCAGCAGCTATAATGAGAATATGAAGAATAACCTCTTGAAATTTTTGAAAGAAATTCATTCCAGAGATGTTGTCTTTCGAAGCGGAGATTTTAAAACGTTCGATTTCGAATCTTTGACATCGGTAGACTTCGTTTATGCCGATCCTCCGTATTTGATAACGAAAGGGACATATAATGATGGAAAAAGGGGATTTACGGGTTGGAATCCGAATGAGGAAACCATGTTGTTGAAAATACTGGAAGGTTTAAATAACCGAGGGTTGAGATTCGCACTGTCGAATGTTACGGAACATAAAGGAAAAGAGAATTCTATTTTGAAAGAGTGGATTGTACGAAACGGATTCTTTGTCCATGAACTTTCCATGAATTATAAGAATTCAAATTACCAGACGTCAAATTGTGATAAAGGTCGCACGAGAGAAGTGTTGATTACAAATTATACACTGTAAGTCCATGAGATATATCGGTAATAAAGAAAATATATTAGATAAGATATACTCGATTTTGAGGAAAAATGGAGTGGAAGGGGACAGTTTCTTTGACTTCTTTTCCGGGACGACCAGTGTAGCCCGATACTATAAAAAAATGGGTTATAGGGTATTTAGCAGTGATTTTCTGTATTTGTCTTTTTGTTTGCAAAAGGCGTATATCGAAAACAATCGGGCTCCTTTGTTCGGGCGACTTTTACCGACACTTCCTTCCGTGCGATGCGCCTCTTTTTTTGCTTCGCCATTGGAACAAGTTGTTGCTTGTCTGAATACCGTATCGCCGGTAGAGGGATTTATTTATAAGAATTATACGCCCGGAGGAACCGCCGAACTTGACCGTCCTCGTATGTATTTCAGTTCGGAAAATGGAAAGGTTATAGATGCGATCAGAATCCAAATCGAAAAATGGAAGATAGAGGAATTGATAACCGACAGTGAGTATTATATATTACTCTCCTGCCTGATCGAGACGGTTTCATTTTATGCCAATGTTGCCGGAGTATATGCCGCATTTCAGAAAAAATGGGATCCGCGAGCGATAAAACCATTGACCTTGCGCCCCATAGAGATTATCAACAACGATAGGGACAATGAAGTCTATAATGCCAATAGCTTGGATTTGGTGCCCGGTATCGATGTCGATATATTATATGTGGACCCACCTTACAACGGCCGGCAATATCTGCCCAATTACCATTTGCTTGAAACGATTGCCAAATATGATTCGCCTTCTATACATGGCGTTACGGGTATGAGGGATTATGAGAGTAAAAAGTCATCATTCTGTAATGCAAAAACTGCTCTTCAAGGGATTGATTATATAGCATCGTCTGCGAAATTTAAGTACTTGGTTCTTAGTTATAATTCCGAGGGTATTATGAATAAGGTCGATATTATGTCTACACTCTCCAAGTATGGAACGGTAAAATTGGAAGAGTTTGAATATCTTCGTTTCAAAAGCAATAATAACGGATTGGCTAAGACTCAAAAGCATATATTTGAACAGGTATATATACTGAAAAAATGAACGGTTCGGCAAAAAACTTGTGGATTCTTACCGAAGAACGTCCTAAGACGAACGTGCTTCGAATGATATTCGAATACTTTGCAAAAGATCAGGGTTGTGGATTTTTCGGAGATCATATACGTATTATACCGATACTCGATGAAAATAAATGCTTTGCTTTTACGTACGAAGTGATCGGCTTTACATGTGCAAGAGTTAAACGGGTGTTTATTAAAACGGTTTCTGGTTCTTCGAGTTTCACCGACTTTTTGGTATATTATCAAGAAGCTGTTCCGAAGGCATCGGAAGCTCCGATTTATGCCATCGAAGAGACAAAAACCGATGATAGCGAGAGCCGGAATACCGGAGTCTTTCAACGTTGTTCGAAGTTTGTTTTTATAGAAAATTATTATCCGACGACGAAAAAGATTATGCTGTATGCTTTGCAAGTACAGCAAAAGGAGAAACCTTCTGACACGAATGTCTTTGGAACAAGACTTCTTTTGACCCTTGGTGTGGAAATTCTCGGAAAAAAGATTGATGACAATGTGCTGAAATCGTTTACATCGGTCGATGAGGTGATCAGGTGTAAAAATAGTATGAGGCGTCCGTCTGCCGACAATATTCCTATATTATTGTATAAAACTGATGACAAAATACAAATCTCAGGTAAGCTTTTTAAGTCCGGCGTTTTGTCTCATGATCCTAACATCGGAGCGCTCTGTATTATATCTGCGGTGTTGCGGAAATTGGGCTGGGATAAAAAGATTGAGATTATCGAGCATGGTCTTAAACAGTCTCATGTGGGTAAAACCAATAAGTTTATACTGATTGCCAATAAAATAGAAATAGAATTAGAAGGCTTGACGATACCGAAGGTTTCTCTTCCCGAAGAGTATTGGAGATATGACAGAACGGGAGAAAAGTTGGGAACGATTTTCATTCATCTTGTTGTGGAGAATTTTACAAACGGCTACTCTATTTTTGAAAATCATGCAGGTTGCGGAAAAGATTATTTTCAAACATCTACAGGAAAACATATGGCACTTACAAAATATACGGATAGGAACGCGTATAAAGCAGGCGATAAAAGACAAATCGTATTTATTCCCGATTTGGTACTTCTCGATGTCGATGAAAAGGTTGCCATAACGATTGAAGGGAAAACATATGAAAAAAAGAATCGAGGGATAGCAGAACTGAATAATTACGATGCTTTCGATACAATGTATATCAGAAAGTATTACCCCCAATATAAGATTGTCAGAACGGTGGTTTTATATGGTGGTTTAAGTATGGGTGTACTAGACATGGAGGTGGGCTTCTTGCTGAATGAAAATGGTAAACCTATACTTGGAATTGATGCTCCTAAATTATTTACTAAGGCGATTCGCAATCTTTTGGATTATTGGCGGTAATAAGTTCAGAGAGGAATAAAAAGAGGAAGGGGTAACATCTTAATGATGTTACCCCCTCCTTTATATAAAAGATGAGTGCTTAAAACTCTGCGTTCTTGGGGGTACGGGGGAAAGGAATCACGTCCCGAATATTGGTCATACCGGTAACGAAAAGGAGCAGTCGCTCAAATCCCAGTCCGAAACCGGCATGGGGGCAAGTCCCGTATTTACGGGTATCGAGATACCACCACATGTCTTTCATCGGAATGTTGAGTTCCTCGATGCGTGTCATCAGTTTGTTATAGTTTTCTTCACGCACGCTACCGCCGATGATTTCACCTATCTGCGGGAAGAGTACATCGGTACCTTGTACGGTCTTTCCGTCCTCGTTTTGTTTCATGTAGAAAGCCTTTATCTCTTTGGGATAGTTGATCATGATGACCGGCTTCTTGAAATGTTCTTCTACCAGATAGCGTTCGTGTTCGCTGGCAAGGTCGCAGCCCCAGTATACGGGGAATTCGAATTTGTGCCCTTTGGCGATGGCTTCTTCGAGAATTTTGATACCGTCGGTATAAGGCAGACGCACGAATTCTGTATCGACCACTTTTTGCAGACGTTCGATAAGTCCTTTATCGAACATGTTGTTGAGGAATTGCAGATCGTCTTTGCAGTTATCGAGTGCCCATTTTACACAGAATTTGATAAATTCTTCTTCGAGATCCATCAAGTCGGTCAGGTCGGCGAAAGCAACCTCGGGTTCTACCATCCAAAACTCGGCCAAGTGGCGGGGAGTGTTGGAGTTTTCTGCCCGGAAAGTAGGACCGAATGTGTAGATGGCCCCGAGAGCCGTAGCGGCAAGTTCACCTTCCAATTGTCCCGAAACCGTGAGGCTGGCTTGTTTGCCGAAGAAATCGTCGTCGTAGATGATAGCTCCGTTCTCGTCTTTTTTCAGGTTGTAGAGGTTTTTTGTCGTTACTTGGAACATTTGTCCGGCGCCTTCGCAATCCGAGGCCGTGATGATGGGGGTATGGAAATAATAAAATCCCTTTTCGTGGAAAAACGTGTGTATGGCGTATGCCATCTGGTGTCGCATGCGGAATACGGCTCCGAACGTGTTGGTGCGGGGACGCAAATGGGCGATTTCCCGGAGGAATTCCATCGTGTGGCCTTTCTTCTGCAACGGATAAGTCATGGGGTCGGCTGTACCGTACACTTCGAGGGCTTCGGCTAATATTTCAGCATCCTGACCTTTTCCCTGGGATTCGACCAGTTGTCCTGTTACACCGATACAGGCTCCCGTCGTAATTGGTTTCAAAAACTCTTCGTCGAACTTATTGAGATCGATAACGATTTGCATATTCTTTATCGTCGATCCGTCGTTGAGAGCGATAAAACCTACCTGTTTGTTTCCTCGACGGGTACGTACCCACCCTTTTATTATCACGGTCGTGCCGATAGGTTTGGTGCGGAACAGATCGGCAATGCGAGTGCGTCTAAGCGTTTCCATATATTTATTCCTCTTGTTCTTTTTATTGATATATCGGTAGAAATTATTCGAAAGATCCCATTTTCAAAAAATTCACCTCTTGTTGGGTCAGATGACGCCAACGGCCGCGCGGTAGATTTTTCTTGGTAAGGCCGGCGAAATATACGCGGTCGAGCTTTACCACTCGGTAACCCAATGATTCGAAAATGCGGCGTACCACTCGGTTGCGACCCGAGTGTATCTCTATGCCCACTTGGTTTTTATCGGTTTCGGTCGCGTAGCTGATTGCATCGGCGTGTATAGGGCCGTCTTCGAGTTCTATACCGTCGGCAATACGTTGCATATCATCTTCGGTTACATCTTTATCGAGCCATACGTGGTAGATCTTTTTCTTGACGAATTTCGGGTGCGTCAGTTTCGATGCCAAATCTCCGTCGTTGGTAAGCAAGAGCACTCCGGTGGTATTGCGGTCGAGACGCCCGACGGGATAGATACGTTCGGTACAAGCGTTTTTTACGATGTCCATAACCGTGAGACGGCCTTGCGGGTCATCTGACGTCGTTACGCAATCTTTCGGCTTGTTGAGCAGAACGTAAATTTTATGCTCGGGCAATACGACTTTATCGTTGTGGGTAACGACATCGTTACGGGTTATTTTGGTTCCCAATTCGGTAATGACTTCACCGTTGACTTTGATTTCTCCGTTTTGGATAAACTCATCGGCTTCTCGTCGTGAACACAATCCCGCGTTTGCCAGAAATTTGTTGAGGCGTATCGGTTCATTGGGATCGATCGTACTCTCGTCGTAAACGATGCGCCGGGGCATGACCGGACGTTGCTGACGGTTATTCCCGTTCCCGTAAGGACGGCGTTGCTGATTTCCGTAAGGCTTATTGTAGCCGCCGAATCTGTTGTTGAATCCGGGCCGGTTTCCTCCTTGACGATAAGGCCGGTTTTCTCCTATTGTGTTATAGTTGGACTCTTCATTTGCCTCGTTGTTGGAACGGAACGGGCGGCGATTGTTGTAGTTGTTTCGGTTATATCCGCCCTGGTAGTTGTCGGTACGGTTATATCCTCCGTTCTGACGCTCGCCGTAATTGTTGCGATTGTGTCCGTAATCTCCGTAACGGTTGAAGTTATCTTCTCCCGAACGGTCATTGTTGTAATTATAATTGCGGTTATAGTTATTGCCTTGATAAGTATCGTTCCGGCGGTTGTAATATCCGGTGTTGGTATAGTTTTCGTTGTTGTAAGGGCGTCGATTATTAAAGTTGTAATCGGAGTCGTTTCGACGGGAATAATTTACTTTTTCGTATTTTTCACTACTGCCTTCATGGTTGGCACCCCCTCTTACCTCTCCGATACGGGGACGACGGGGCTTTTGTTCTTTTTCCATATTGAATTGATTCTGTAAATAAAGAACTGTCCTCGCGGACAGTTGGTTGTTAACAATCTTTTGACTGCAAAGATGCAAATATTTTTTGTAAAACAAGTGATTATGACTTGTTTTTCTTCCCGAATAACGCATTCATTATAATTTTGTTCGCATAAAAGTTCCTATTTTCTAATATAAGGTAATTTTCGTATCGGAAACCGGGATTCTGAAAAACCTTTTGTACCTTTGCGCAAAGAGTATATGAAATCAATTTTTTAATATCATATTTATGGAAACAATCAAACCCGGACAATTTGTCGAATTGACTTATGACCTTTTTGTCGGCCCTGAAAACGAACTGATGGAACGGGCTACGCCCGAGGCTCCGTTGCGATTTGTATTCGGAGCTGAACAGATGCTCCCCTCGTTCGAAACGAAAATCAAGGATTTGAAAGTCGGCGATACCTTTGATTTTGTTATCCCTTGCAACGATGCTTATGGGGAACGCGATGAAGATCATGTTCTAGAACTCGAGAAAAAAATGTTCGAGGTCGATGGTAAATTCGATGAAGAATATATTTTCCCCGGCAATACGGTGCCGATGATGGACGCTCACGGCAATCGCCTCAATGGTTCGGTACTCGAAGTGAAAGACGATATTGTGGTGATGGACTTTAATCACCCGCTTGCAGGAGAAGACTTGCATTTTGTAGGTGCGGTGAAGACCGTGCGTCCTGCTACGCCCGAGGAACTCAATCCTACACATTCTTGCGGGTGTGGGTGCGACAGTTGTGGCGGCGGTTGCGGCGATCACGACCATGACGGTTGCGAAGGCGGCTGTTGCCATTAATAAGAATATCTCCCGATAAAAACAAAGGGCCGTTTTATACGGCCCTTTGTTTTTATCGGGAAGATCAGTGTAACGACTCGGCAAGTTGTCGCAATTCGCAGGGAATCGACTTGCGTTTGTATAGAATATTATATATGGCATTTAAGATAGGCATTTCCACCTGTAACTTTTCATTGATTTCGGTGATGCACTTGGTGCCGTAATATCCTTCGGCGATCATTTCCATTTCGGTTTGAGCTGCTTTTACCGAGTATCCTTTACCTATCATGGTACCGAAAAGGAAATTACGGCTGAAACGCGAATATGCCGTTACTAGAAGGTCGCCTAGATAAGCAGGTTCGCAAATGTTACGTAGGTGAGGGTTGGCCGCATTGACAAATCGCTGCAATTCCTGTATGGCGTTCGATACCAGTACGGCTTGAAGGTTGTCGCCGTATTTCATGCCGTTGCATATCCCGGCTGCTATGGCATAGACGTTTTTCAATACGGCGGCATATTCGATACCTTCTACGTCGGTCGACGTGGTTGTGCGCATGAATGGAGTCGCCAACAAGTCGGCCGCCATTTGAGCACGTCTTAAATTGGGGCAGCCTATGGTGAGGAACGAAAGCCTTTCGAGGGCGACTTCTTCGGCATGGCAAGGGCCTCCGATAACCGCCAGATTATCGCCCGGAACCTTGAAATTCTTTTTCAGGTAATCGGTGATAATCAGGTTTTCGTCGGGTACGATACCTTTAATGGCCGAGATGATGAATTTCTCCTGCAAAGCTTTGTTTTTCAGCTTTTTGAGTTGAGCTTTGATGTAGGGTGAGGGAGTAACCAGTATCAGTGTGTCCGATTCTTTGACGATCTCGTTGATGTCGGTCGAAAAACTGATGCGACTGATTTCGAACTTGACACTCGATAGATACATCGGATTCCGACCGGAACGAATAAATTCTTCGATGGTATTTTCGTTACGGATATACCAATTGATCGAGTCGGCATTGCACAATACAAGTTTCGCAATAGCCGTAGCCCATGTCCCGCCTCCGATAATGGCAACTTTTCCCGGTAGATTCATGCTATTCTTTCACAATTTAGGTTGGGGCTACCGAGCTTTTTCTACCCACGATTTTACTTCGTCGGGGGTAGGATTGTTCAGCTCGAGTTTGAATTTTTTATTCAGTCCGCACAGATCCTGTTGCAACTTGTTCGGATTGGCTCCGGCCAATGCTTCGAGAGTGAGGTATCCGGCCTTTTGTACGGCGGGAATCCATTCTTTGGGTACACCGATTTCTATATATGCGTTGTCGGCATCTTTTTTCTGTGTTTTCTCCGGGCGCATTTGCGGGAAGAAAAGAACCTCCTGTATTGTAGATTGTCCGGTCATGAGCATGACGAGGCGATCCATACCTATGCCCATCCCCGATGTGGGAGGCATACCGTATTCGAGAGCGCGAATGAAATCGTTGTCGATAAACATCGCTTCGTCGTCTCCTTTTTCCGAGAGCCGCAGTTGTTCTTCAAAGCGGTAACGTTGGTCGATCGGGTCGTTCAGCTCCGAGTAGGCGTTACATAGTTCCTTACCGTTGACCATGAGTTCAAAACGTTCGGTCAGTTCGGGATTATTGCGATGACGTTTTGTGAGGGGGGACATCTCGATGGGGTAGTCGGTGATGAATGTCGGCTGTATGTAATTGCCTTCGCATTTTTCTCCGAAAATTTCGTCGATAAGTTTCCCTTTTCCCATCGAATCGTCTATTTCGATATCCAGTCGGCGGCATACGTCGCGCAGTTGTGCTTCGTCCATGCCGGTTATGTCGATACCCGTAAATTCTTTGATGGCATCGATCATCGTTACCCGTTTATACGGGGCTTTGAAGTCGATGAGGTTGTCGCCGATTTTTACCTGAGTGGTGCCATTCACGTCAAGAGCTATTTTTTCAAGCATCTGTTCGGTGAAGTTCATCATCCAGTTATAGTCTTTGTAAGAGACATATATTTCCATACAGGTAAATTCGGGATTGTGCGTGCGATCCATACCCTCGTTACGGAAGTTTTTCGAGAACTCGTATACCCCTTCGAATCCGCCTACGATGAGGCGTTTCAAGTATAGCTCGTCGGCAATACGCAGGTACAAAGGTATGTCGAGCGCATTGTGGTGTGTGATAAACGGCCGTGCGGCGGCTCCTCCCGGTATCGATTGCAGAATCGGGGTTTCCACTTCCATGTATCCTCGGGCGTTGAAAAATTCGCGCATCGAGTTGTAAACTTTGTTACGTTTGATGAATATCTCTTTGACTCCTTCGTTTACGACCAGATCGACGTAGCGCTGACGATAGCGTAGTTCGGGGTCTTCAAATGCGTCATACACGACACCGTCTTTTACTTTGACGATGGGGAGCGGCCGTAAAGATTTCGACAATACGGTAAGCTCTTGGGCATGAATGGTGATTTCTCCCATTTGGGTACGGAATACATAGCCCTTTATGCCGATGAAGTCGCCGATGTCGAGTAGTTTCTTGAATACGGTATTGTATAATTCCTTGTCCTCACCGGGGCAAAGGTCGTCTCGGGAAATGTAAACCTGTATACGACCTTTCGAGTCTTTCAATTCTATAAAAGAGGCTTTTCCCATGATGCGGCGGCTCATGATGCGCCCTGCTACTGATACTTCCCGCTGCGGAGCGTCGTCGGAGAATGTTTCCTTGATTTCGTCGGTATAAGCGTTTACGCTATATTCGGCAGCAGGGTATGGTTCTATGCCCATTTTCCGCATTTCGTCGAGGCTGTTGCGGCGAATGATTTCTTGTTCGCTCAGTTCGAGTATATTCATTTGCTTTCTTGTTTCTCTTATATCCGGAGGTGAATCGACACCTCCGGATAAAATTAAATGGAAGTTTTTCGTTATTTCGTGTAAATGTTGCGACTTAGGCTTCGCGACCGTGGCAGTTTTTGTACTTCTTTCCGCTACCGCAAGGGCAGGGATCGTTTCGGCCTACTTTGGGGGCTGCTTTTACCGGTTCGGGACGTTGCTGCGGAGCATTGGGCTGTGCGCCGTTGTGTTGTTGCGGACCTCCTATTTGCTCTTTCTGGGTACGATACCGGCTGTAATCCTGCCGCATTTCGGGCGCTGCTTCTTTTACTTGCTGTGGGTCGCGCATCGGTATCTGACCGCGCATGAGAATCGATACGGTTTTGGTATTGATGGTATTGATCATTTCCTTGAAGAGCCCGAACGATTCGAGTTTGAAGATGAGCAGCGGATCCTTTTGTTCGTAGCTGGCGTTTTGTACCGATTGCCGCAGTTGGTCGAGGTCGCGTAAGTGCTCTTTCCATGCCTCGTCGATGGTGTGCAATAAGATCGATTTCTGGAAAGCTTTGTTTACAGCTTTGGATTCCGAGTCGTAAGCCTCTTTCAAGTTACATACTATATTATATATGCGTTTCCCGTCGGAAATGGGAATGACGATGTTATCGTAACGGTCGCCCTGCTCTTCGTAAACCCGTTTGATGACAGGGTTGGCCACAGCGGCGAGAGAGTCGATTTTGCGTTTGAATGCGGCGATGACAGACTCGTAAAGGGCTTCGGTAAGCACCGTTTCTTTTTCCGAACGCAAGGCATTGGCATCGAATGGCAGTTCTACGGCGAATACTTTCAATACATTTTCTTGCAAACCTTCATAGTCGCCGGCTTGAGCGTATTCTTCGATGAGGGCTTGTGCCGCGTCGTACATCATGTTTACGATGTCGATACCTATACGTTCTCCCATCAAGGCATGGTGGCGTTTTTTGTAGACGACTTCCCGCTGGGCATTCATCACGTCGTCATATTCGAGCAGGCGTTTGCGGATACCGAAGTTGTTTTCTTCGACTTTGCGTTGGGCACGTTCGATGGATTTGGAAATCATCGGGTGCTCGATCATTTCACCTTCCTCGAAGCCCAAACGGTCCATCACTTTGGCGATGCGTTCGGAGCTGAACAAGCGCATGAGGTTGTCTTCGAGCGATACGTAGAAAACCGAAGATCCGGGGTCGCCCTGACGTCCGGCACGACCTCTCAACTGTCTGTCGACACGCCGCGATTCGTGGCGTTCGGTACCGATGATCGCCAAACCGCCGGCTTCCCGCACGGCATCGGACAACTTGATGTCGGTACCACGACCGGCCATGTTGGTGGCGATGGTTACTGTTCCGCTCTGTCCCGCCTGTGCTACGATGTCGGCCTCTTTTTGGTGCAGTTTGGCGTTGAGCACGTTGTGCTTGATTTTCCGCATGGTGAGCATTTTGCTCAACAGTTCCGAAATTTCGACCGATGTGGTACCTACCAATACGGGGCGGCCGGCTTCTACCATTTTTACGATTTCGTCGATGACGGCTGTATATTTTTCGCGTTTGGTTTTATATACGCGGTCGTTGAGGTCCTGACGGATAACCGGTTTGTTGGTGGGGATCGTTACGACGTCGAGTTTATAGATGTCCCAGAACTCACCGGCTTCGGTCTCGGCTGTACCCGTCATACCGGCTAACTTATGGTACATGCGGAAGTAGTTCTGTAACGTGATGGTGGCGAATGTCTGGGTGGCGGCTTCGACTTTTACGTGTTCTTTTGCTTCGATGGCTTGATGCAGGCCGTCGGAGTAACGGCGTCCCTCCATGATACGACCCGTCTGTTCGTCGACGATTTTCACTTTGTTGTCGATAACCACATATTCGTCGTCTTTCTCGAAGAGGGCGTAAGCTTTGAGCAACTGGTGTATGGTGTGTACTCGCTCGGCTTTGACAGCGTATTCCTGTGTAATCTGGTCTTTGCGCTCTTGTTTTTCGATGTCGGAGAGGCCCATGTTGTCGAGTTCGGCCAGTTGGGCACCGATGTCGGGAAGAACGAAAAATTGGGGGTCGTCGCTATCGCCCGTAATCATGTCGAGACCTTTGTCGGTAAGGTCTACCCCGTTGTTTTTCTCGTCGATGACGAAGTAGAGCGGGTCGGTAACGATGGGCATGTTACGGTTGTTTTCCTGCATGTAATACTCTTCTGTTTCGAGCATGAGGGACTTAATGCCCGGCTCGCTGAGGTATTTGATGAGGGCTGAATTTTTTGGCAAGCCCTTGAATGTGCGGAACAGTAACAAGGCGCCTTCTTTGCGAACTTCTTTATCGTCCGAGGCTATTTTGGTTTTGGCATCGGCGAGCAGTTTGGTGGCGAGCGCTTTCTGTGCTTTATACAACGACTCCACTTTGGGCTGTAATTCTTCAAAAAGCTGAACTTCTCCTTTGGGTACCGGACCCGAGATAATCAAGGGAGTACGGGCGTCATCGATCAATACCGAGTCGACCTCGTCGACGATGGCGTAGTTGTGCATGCGTTGTACGAGGTCTTGTGGGGTAACGGACATGTTGTCGCGCAGATAGTCGAAACCGAATTCGTTATTTGTACCAAATGTGATATCGGCATTGTAAGCGCGTCGCCGGTCTTCCGAGTTGGGCTGGTGTTTGTCGATGCAGTCGACCGACAGTCCGTGAAACATGTACAGCGGACCCATCCATTCCGAGTCTCGTTTGGCGAGGTAGTCGTTTACCGTTACGACGTGTACACCGTTTCCGGTGAGGGCGTTGAGGAATACGGGCAGTGTGGCGACAAGTGTTTTTCCTTCACCGGTAGCCATTTCTGCGATTTTACCTTTGTGCAGTACCACGCCTCCGAACAACTGTACGTCATAGTGTACCATGTTCCACGTGATTTCGTTTCCACCTGCCATCCAGTGATTTTGGTATATGGCTTTGTCGCCTTCGATATGCACGAAGTCGTGCCCTTTGGCGGCAAGATCGCGGTCGAATTGGGTGGCCGTAACTTCGATTTTTTCATTTTCGGCAAAACGTTTGGCCGTAGCTTTTACGAGAGCGAAGACTTGCGGCAGGGCATCGTCGAGGGCTTTCTCGTATTTGTCGAGAATGATTTTTTCGATTTTGTCGACCTCTTCCCACATATTTTCACGTTCATCGTATTCGACGCTTTCGATGTTGGCCTTGATTTCGGCGATACGTGCTTTTTCCGGAGCGACGCTTTCTTGTATGTGCTCTTTTATGTCGGTAACGCGGCGACGCAGTTCGTCGTTGTCCAAAGATTCGATTTTAGCGTATTCGGCCAGAATCCGGTCGACATACGGCTGTATTTCGCGCAAGTCTCGTTGCGACTTGTTTCCGAATAATTTTTTCAGAATGTCATTAAAACCCATAGTAATATTTCGGTTATATTTTTTTTATGAAATAAGTGTAGTCATGCTATTGTCCGAGACAATCGGGCATAATACATTGCAAAGATAGATAAAATGCTTGAATTTCGGGCTTTTTCTCGTGTGAAATAGCATTAAATGACGAGGATACGGCCGTTTCTTCGTTTCCGGGGTTTTCGATGTTGTTTTCCGGCGACTACAATCGTCTGTTCTTTCGTTCTATCCGAAGCCAAGTGATACTGCGCACGGCCGGTATGAGTGCCAGCGGAATGAATGCCGGATCGAAAACTTGCGGCAAGAAAAGCATGGCGATGATCGTTCCGGTGGAGACGAGCAGCAATACCGACATGAGTCTTGTCGTAATGCGTTTACCGGGAGCGAATGCTTCACACAAGGCGATGATCCACAAGAACGGGTGGCACCACAAAGCCGAGTAGTTGGGCGATGTGGCCGGGTGCATCGAGATGAAAATAAGGAAAAACAAGACACAGCCGAAAAGCCCGTACAGCCCGAAAATCACGTAGTCGGGTGCTCGTATGTGGTGACCCCGGCGGTATTCCCATATCGAGAAAGCGACGACGAGCGCAAAAAGCAGGGTACATACGACGAGAGGAGTGAATGGAGTGGGGGAGGTTCCTCCCGATATGCCCGATACACCCTCGTAGGTGTGCGTCTCCCCGGTCAGCGGTCGTATGGCGCCGGTGTCATCGACAATGCTGGCTTTTCCTGCGTTCTCCATCAGTATCGAGGGCAGGAACATCTGTTCCTCGAATGTGGCGGTACGATCGAGCGGTGCGCCTAATGCCAAGTCTATGCCGAATGTGAGCCAGGGGTGATTGCGCGTATGGCGGTGTATCAGTTCTCTGAACGTTACGGTTGACGTATCGCTTTTGTCGTATACGATCCGACCCGAAAGGCAATGTTCTATTTTGTCCCGGGGACGGGTAGCGCAGTTGTCGAAAAGAAAGTTGTACCGGTAGATGCGTCGGTCGGGTTCCATGTTGACGAGCAGGGCATCGAGCAACCGTCCGGCTTCGGCCTTCGTGAGCGAAAGCTCCTGCTCGTAGACCGTGCTGCCGCGCAGTACATAACTGTATATGAAGTCCCGATATGCGGCTGCCCCGATACTGTAATCGGTTTCTCCTTTGGTGAAGCGGTAGAAGAAATGCGGGGCGTTGAAGTCGAATACCCCGTAATGGAAAACGATGTCGTTGTGCCGGTCGCGTACCCGTATGCCCGTATGTCCGAAGAGTTCATACGCTTGTCCGCCCGGCGCGGCGGTAATCAATGAAATACGCAGACTGTCGGTCTTCTCTGCGACGGCAGGGACGCAAAAGATGAGGGACAACAGGCAGAAATACAATTTTCTCATAACGGCTGCGTATATATGGGCATTACCTTTTTCGGCCGATAAAGGTACTATTTTTTCGGAAAGCAGGGGTCGAATCTGTCTGTTTTTTTGATTTCTATCATATTCACTGAAAAATATCGGCGCATTGTTTGTCGTTTTCTGCGGAAATAGTTATTTTTGAAAACAAGAAATTACGCAAGTTAACTAAATACTATGGAAACGATTAAATTCTCTTACGAAAAAGCTCTCGATAAAGAGGCTGTCCGTTCGGTCGCCGGTGAAGCGGCCGCTGCACAAAAGACTTTGCATGCCGGAGACGGTAAAGGAAACGATTTTTTAGGTTGGTTGCACCTGCCGTCGTCGATCACGCCGGCCTTTCTCGATGAGGTGGAGGCGGCGGCTACCTGTCTGCGTGAGCGTTGCGAGGTGGTGGTGGCCATCGGTATCGGCGGGAGTTATCTGGGTGCCAAAATGGTGATCGAGGCGCTTTCCGATTCATTCTCCCATCTCAAATCGACGGGCGGTACACAGGTGTTGTTTGCCGGGCAGAATATAGGTGAGGACTATCTTTATGAGTTGCAGGAATTGCTTCGCGGGAAACAATTCGGGCTGATCAATATCTCCAAATCGGGAACGACGACCGAGCCTGCCATTGCTTTCCGTCTGTTGAAAAAACAACTCGAAGACCAAGTGGGGAAGGCCGAGGCCCGGAACCGTATCATAGCCGTTACCGATGCTGCGCGAGGAGCTTTGCGTAAGCTGGCCGATATGGAGGGTTACAAAACATTTGTTATTCCCGATGATGTCGGCGGCCGTTTCTCGGTATTGACTCCGGTGGGATTGTTGCCTGTCGCTGTGGCCGGTTTCGACATCAGACAATTGGTTGCCGGTGCAGCCGATATGGAGAAAGCTTGTGGCGAAGACGTGCCTGCTGAAAGCAATATGGCTCTGCAATACGCTGCGGCTCGTAACCTTTTGTATCGTGGCGGAAAGAAAATCGAAATTTTGGTCAATTTCAATCCCAAGTTGCATTTCCTCGCCGAATGGTGGAAACAGCTTTATGGCGAAAGCGAAGGAAAAGACCATAAGGGAATTTTTCCGGCTTCGGTCGATTTTACGACCGACCTCCATTCGATGGGACAGTGGATTCAGGACGGAGAACGAACGATCTTCGAAACAGTGGTTTCGGTGAAAGGAATGAAGCATGAATTGTCTATTCCCGCTGACGAGGAAAATCTCGACGGCCTGAATTTCTTGGCTGGTCGACGCATCGATGCCGTAAATAAAATGGCCGAGTTGGGTACGCAAATTGCGCATGTCGACGGTGGAGTTCCCAATCTGAAAATAGAATTGCCCGCCATTACCGAGTATTATCTCGGACAGCTTGTCTATTTCTTTGAGAAAGCTTGCGGTGTGAGCGGATATATGCTGGGCGTCAATCCTTTTGACCAGCCCGGAGTCGAGGCTTATAAGAAAAATATGTTCGCATTGCTCGACAAGCCCGGTTATGAGGCCGAGAGTCGGGCGATAAAGTCTCGTTTGTAATTCTGATTTCGGCAGATCCGGAAGAAAATTCTTCGACCACGTCCTGTGAGGACGTGGCCGTTTTTTATAAAAAAGATAAATATGAGTACGACAGAAAATTTATTGCTGGGTTTTGGCGCCTTGATTGTATTGGTGCTAGTTTGGTATTTTTATTTGCGGTCGAATTGGGAATATTGGAAAGAATATTTCCGGTCTACGCGCAAAGTGTATTGGATTAGTCTTGGGTGTTGGGCATTGTTGTTTTTGCTGATTTATTTGTTGACCGTACTTTGATAATTAAAAAACGGATATGAGTACAAGTGAAAGTATCTTGATGTTGATTTTGGGGATTGTCCTTATAGTAGGTTCATTATGGTTGACTTTTCGTTCCGATTGGGCACATTGGAAAGAGTATTTCCGGTCTACGCGCAAAGTGTATTGGATCAGTCTTGGGTGTTGGGCGTTGTTGTTTCTGCTGATTTATTTGTTGACCGTACTTTGAATGTGAAAATGAGATGATTGTGCTATAAACAGAAAAGGGTGTGTACAATTTTCATTGTGAACACACCCTTTTGTCGATTTGAGCGGCAAACGGGACTCGAACCCGCGACCCTCAGCTTGGGAAGCTGATGCTCTACCAACTG
>URHG01000018.1 GCA_900547555.1 uncultured Porphyromonadaceae bacterium
ATAGAAAAATATATCAATCAGATTGCATTTTCGGGAGCAGAAGAATTCCTCGAAAAATATAAAAACGATGCCAACGCCATCATCGGACACTTCGGATTGGGATTCTATTCTTCGTTCATGGTCTCAAAAAAAGTCGAAATACGTACTCGTTCTTACCGGGAAGGTGCGCAAGCCGTCATGTGGAGTTGCGACGGATCTCCCGAGTATACAATGGAAAATATCGATAAAGCCGACCGCGGAACCGATATTGTATTATTCATCGATGACGAAAATAAGAACTTTCTCGAAGCCTCGGAAATAGAGACGCTGCTCAAAAAATATTGTCGATTCCTGCCTATTCCTGTCGTATTCGGTAAAGAACAAGAGTGGAAAGACGGCAAATATGTCGATACCGACAAAGACAAAGTCATCAATGATACGACACCGGCATGGACCAAGAAACCGACCGAACTCAACGATGAGGATTATCGCAAATTCTATCACGAGCTATATCCGACAATGGACGAACCGTTATTCTGGATACATCTCAATGTCGATTATCCTTTTAAGCTGACCGGTATTCTTTATTTCCCTAAAATAAGGAATAATTTCGATGTCAATAAAAACCGTATACAACTTTATTGCAACCAAGTATTTGTAACCGATTCGGTCGAAGGTATCGTACCCGATTTCCTCATGTTGCTACAAGGGGTCATAGATTCTCCCGACATTCCTTTGAACGTATCCCGTTCATACTTGCAGAGCGATTCCAACGTGAAGAAAATTTCGACCTACATCACCAAAAAAGTTGCCGATCGTTTACAGGAAATATTCAATAACGATCGTAAACAGTTCGAGGAAAAATGGGACGATATAAAATTATTCATCGAATACGGTATGCTCTCCGACGAAAAATTTTATGAGAAAGCTCAAAAGTTCGCGTTACTGAAAGATACCGAAGATAAATACTACACATTCGATGAATATAAGACGCTCATCGAAGCCGAACAAACCGATAAAGACAAGAATCTGATATATATTTACGCTACCGACCGCATCGCTCAGTACAATTATATCGAAGCGGCTAAAAATAAAGGATACAGCGTATTGTTGATGGACGGACAACTCGATGTACACTTCATCGGTATGCTCGAACAGAAATTTGAAAAAAGCCGTTTCGTCCGTGTCGACAGCGATATTGTAGAAAATCTGGTACGAAAAGAAGATAAAGCCGATGTCTCGCTTACACCCGCGCAACGCGACATGATGACAACGATCTTCAAATCGCAAATACCAAGTGTAGAAAAAGCGGAGTTCATGGTCATGTTCGAAGCAATCGGCGAAGCAGCACAGCCCATTGTCATTACACAAAATGAGTTTATGCGTCGTATGAAAGACATGTCGGCTATGCAACCGGGTATGAGTTTCTATGGAGAAATGCCCGATAGTTATAACCTTATCGTAAATACCCAGCACCCGCTGGCCCAACGGGTATTGTCAGAGGCAGAAACAGCTTGCAACGCCGAAATAGACCCGCTGCGTACTCAAATAAATGCACTGAATGACGAAATAACCCAATTGCAAGAGGCTTCCAAAGACAAAAAAAGCGATGAAATACCGGTCGAAGAGAAAGATCGTCTCAAAAACAAAGAAGATGAAGTCGCCGCTTTGCGTCAAAAAGAAAACAATATACTCAGCGACTATGCCGCCGGGAATAACTTGGTGCGTCAATTGGTTGATTTAGCCCTTCTCTCAAACAACATGCTGAAAGGCGAAGCTCTGAGCCGTTTTGTAAAACGTTCGGTCGACTTGTTATAAAAAATAATTGTTTCTAAACAGAAAAGTCCGCTTGATGAAAATATCAAGCGGACTTTTTATATTATAATCGGTATATTCTTTCTGGCTTTATTATATTTGCAAGGTTAAGACAAAACGTAATATGGCAGAAATAAAATACATAGCCGATACACATCGGTACGACATGATGAATTATCGCCGTTGCGGGCACAGCGGCTTGTTGCTCCCCTCTTTATCACTGGGTCTGTGGCACAACTTCGGCAGTATCGACGATTACAATACATACAGCCGCATTGCCTTGACAGCATTCGACAACGGTATTACACACTTCGACCTGGCCAACAATTACGGTCCTGTATACGGATCGGCAGAAGCGAATTTCGGCCGTATTTTAAAACAATCATTAGGCCGCTACCGCGATGAACTGGTTATATCTACCAAAGCCGGTTACGATATGTGGCCGGGACCATACGGGAACTGGGGAAGCCGCAAATACCTCATGGCAAGTCTTGACCAAAGCCTAAAACGCATGGGAATCGAGTATGTGGATATTTTTTATTCGCACCGACCCGACCCCGATACACCGATAGAAGAGACAATGGGTGCACTAGCCAATATGGTACGTATGGGTAAAGCCCTTTATGTCGGCATATCAAGATATAGTCCCGAACAAACAATCAAAGCTGTCGCGGCACTGAAAGAATATAAAGTACCCTGCCTCATACATCAGGTACGTTACTCTATGTTCGACCGCGCCGTAGAGCCCGAGCTATCGGATTTATTAAAAGATATGGGTATCGGCATGATTGTCTTCTCACCTTTGGCAGAAGGATTACTCACCGATCGCTACTTAAACGGTATTCCCGCCGATTCAAGGGCTGCCCGAATAACCGGTCATTTGAAAAAAGACTCCATCACCCCTGAAAAGCTCTCCCAAATACGACAATTAAACGATATTGCCCGGCAACGAAACCAGACTCTCGCCCAGATGTCTATATCTTGGTTGTTACGCAATGAAACCGTTACTTCAGTCTTGATTGGAGCCAGCTCTCCCCAACAGCTCAAAGATAATCTTAAAGCCCAAGAAAATACCTGTTTCTCTGACGAAGAACTTGCAGCCATCGATAAAGTTTTGAAGTAAAAATAGAAATGAAATTGGTAATTCGGTAATTTGATTTTCGTCCCATGACAAAAAATAAATTCAATCCGATACAATGGTTGGCTTGGATATTTCTATCCATATCATTTCCGATCGGTGCACAGACAGAAAGCGATATACAGCAGGCCATATCTTCTGTCATAAATGATAAAAGAGCAACTGTCGGCATTGCCTTTCTATACGATGACGGCAATATAGTCACCATAAATGACGATGAACGCTATCCGACAATGAGCGTATTTAAATTCCATGTGGCTGTAACCGCTCTAAAAAAAATGGAGCAATATGGCATTCCGTTGGATAGTATGACACTCATCTCCCAAGAACAAATGTTATCCGACACATACAGCCCGTTAAGAGAGAAGTACCCCAATCGGGATATTCACATATCATACCGGGATCTCATAAGGTACACAATGGCACAAAGTGATAATAATACTTGTGATTTATTGATAGATTTTGTCGGAGGCATAAATGTCGTCGACTCTTTTATAAGAGAGTTGGGTATAGATAAGTTTGCCTTCTCCGAAACAGAAAAAACGATGCACGAAAATATCCGTAATTGCTATAACAATTGGTGTACGCCATCGTCCATGGTATGGCTTCTGAAAAAGATATATACCGAACCTATCCTAAGTAATGATCATTTTCTTTTTTTGGAGCAGGTAATGATCGAAACATCTACGGGAGCGAATAAAATAAAAGCCGGATTACCGGTCGATGTTACACTGGGACATAAAACCGGCAGTTCCGATAGGACGAAATCCGGCATAAAAATAGGAGACAATGATGCCGGTGTCATTTACCTCCCTTATAATAAACGATGTTATATCGCTATCTTTATAAAAGACTCGAAAGAAAACGATACCGCAAACGCAAAAATTATAGCGGATATTACCGAAAAAATATATGAGATGATTACTCGGTAACCATCTCATATACAAAATCAATCATGGAATTATCGCCATTCTTCATCTATATTCCAACGGCTCTTTTTCAAATCGACACAGCCATTTTTCTTGAAAGAAACGCCTTCCGCTTCCAATAAAGAACGCTGTTCGAGCCACGTCGGAACCAACCGTCCGCAACTGTTTACAACACGATGACAGGGCAACGGCAAATCTTCCGGAACATGGAACAAGGCTTGTCCCACCATACGAGAACACAAAGGCTTCCCCACAAGATAAGCAATTTGCCCGTACGTAACGACCCGACCCTCCGGAATTTCTTTTACGATGTCATATACCTCTCGATAAAAAAGGTGTCGATCCATCGGCAAAATCAAACCTTTAATGCTCCGATGATTTCTTCCACCGATCGGCAACCGTGCCTGTCGAGATAATCCTCTATGCCATCGACAATTTTCACCGTTATTTGCGGATCGATAAAATTGGCGGTTCCGACCTGAATGGCACGAGCTCCGGCCAAAAGGAATTCTATGGCATCGGTCGCATTCATAATTCCCCCCAATCCTATAATTGGTATTCTTACTGCATGAAAGACTTGCCAAACCATACGCAATGCAATCGGTTTGACACAAGGCCCCGATAAACCTCCGGTAACAGTCGACACAACAGGGCGTTGCTTTTCGGCATCGATAGCCATACCCAACAATGTATTGATAAGAGACACAGAATCGGCACCTTCGGCTTCTACGGCACGAGCGATCTCGGTTATATCGGTTACGTTGGGCGACAATTTCACGATGAGTGTACCGGGATAAACAGCACGTACGGCTTTTACCACAGACGCAGCACTTTTACATGACGTACCGAAAGCCATACCGCCCTCTTTCACATTCGGACATGAAATATTCAATTCTATCGCCGGAATCTTATCCAAAGAGGCCAAACGTCTCGCAGTCTCGGCATAATCATCGATAGTAGAACCCGAGACATTCACCAAAATACGGGTATCGAGATCTTTTATTTGGGGATATATATGTTCTACGAAATAATCTACCCCTTTATTCTGCAATCCTACGGCATTGATCATACCCGAAGGCGTTTCGGCCATTCGGGGATAAGGATTGCCTTCTCGGGCTTTCAATGTCGTTCCTTTGACGATAATGCCGCCCAATCGGGACAGGTCGATAAAATCGGCAAACTCCAAACCATATCCGAATGTCCCGGACGCAGTCATAACGGGATTCTTCAAAGACAATCGTCCTATATTTACTTTTAAATCTGCCATAACAATTTCTCTATATTAAAAACCGGACCCTCTTTACATACGCAAATATGCCCTTCCGTCGTATTCTCCACACAACACAAACATGCACCTACACCGCATGCCATCATATTTTCGAGCGATACTTCGCACTTTATTCCTTTTTCCTTAGCATAACGGGCGACAGCTACCATCATCGGTTTCGGGCCGCAAGTATAGATACGGTCGAAATGCTCTTTCTGCAATAACGAATGTTGGGTAACATATCCCTTTTCTCCGCATGAGCCGTCTTCTGTCGTTACATCGACGGTTCCCAAAGCCTCGAATTGTTCTTTTTGTAGAATATCCCGAGACGAACGTGCACCTAACAAAAAATGAGGTACAAATCCCGCATTTCGCAAATAACTGCCCAAAAACAGCATCGGTGCCGTACCCACACCACCGCCGATCAAAAGTACTTTTTCTTTTTTTTCGGGAAGAGAAAAACTATTGCCCAAAGGCAAAACGGCATTCAAAACATCTCCCGATTTTAATGTCGACAAACGACGAGTTCCGTCTCCGACAAGTTGTATCAGAAACCACACTTCGTTACGCTTTACATCGACAAAATTGACGGATATCGGTCGCCTCAAAAAAGTGGTAGACGAACCGTCCACTCGTAACTCGGCAAACTGCCCCGGTAGCATTTCGGGAAGTTTGGCTCCATCGGAAGTAGTAGCCTTCAAAAGTACATAGTGGGTATGCAGTGCGAGATTCTCGGTTATCCGCAAATCTAAAACATATTTTTTCATCATATTTTCTATTTAGGTGCAAAGATAGTGTATGTCGGAAGCCTAAAAAAGAAAAAAGCTCTTTTATTTCGTTCGGTGTACACCAATATTCTGTCGCCTGTTTGATACGCAAAAAAATAGGAACTGTTTCTGTATCATGTTTTATCGAGGGAATAAGTCTCGAAAGTATTGTCGGAATAAAATACCATGATCTTAACAATTCGATGAGACTCCGCCTCTGATTTCACCGTAGAAGGCGTTATCGGATTTTTTATCGCACTATCCTTATTTTCAGAAAACAAAGTGGGATTTTGTGGCATCTCTCGTGGCAAATCCGTGGAATATTCCGGAGGAATACTACTCCCGGTCTGTTTTATGACATTCTCGGGAGAATAAATTCGATCTAATACCGCTTGCCGGTCAGATTTGAACGGACTTCCTTCTCCGAACATAAGCCACTCAATGGTTACCGAAGGGTAGGCATCATGTATTTTCAAAATAAGTTCTTTACTGACTCCATTAGGCCCATTGAGACATTGAGACAACGTAGAGCGATTGGTCTGTATTTTTTGTGCAAAAGTTGCGTCATTGATTCTATGATATTGAATCAACCACTTTATACGCTCCTTCAAATCTCTGTCTTTCTGTTCCGATTCTGCCATAATCAAATGTTTATAAAAATAAACCCTGCAAAATTACTCAAAGTTCACAAAGATAGACAAAATAATTCACGAAACAAAATTCATTTCTTTGTACAAATGTTTGTTTTGATACATTCATTGTTATAAACAGCATGAATTTTAGCCGTTCTAATACTTTATATAATTTAATCATACTACTTATTATCAATATATTATTTATAAATATGTAGATATAATAATCATGAAATAAGTGGAATAAGGCATATTGAACAGCGATGTTAATCCATTTGTCAAATAAAAGCTTTATTATATTTTAATAATAACCTTATAATAAATAAGATACGATATAGTATTTAATGGATTAATAGCTATATATTCTGAATTCATTTTTGTCGAACTTCTTGTTTTAAAACAGTGTTTCTATTTATGGATTTTGGAATTAATACTAAATATAGTTCTAAATCAATTCCGGAAAATTCAATATAATATGTGCAAACAAATAAATTAAAGTTCATTATTATGCACAACAACTTGACAAATATTCTACATTTCAATATTTGCGAAGCATAGTTCAATAAAAAAGATATAAGAAAAGGATTTTAAATCAAAATGGCCGGAATATAAACGGAAACAACTATTAATCAATACAATAACTCAATTATGATGCCGACGATTCAATTCGACAGAAAAATTTGGGGGAATTACTGTTGCCTAAAAATTTATTTTTTCGGCATCAATCGCCCATATCTCAAAAAAATCAATGCATAATTTTAAAAACAAGCTCTTTCAATAAATCGGCGATCGACGTATCCGGTGCACACTCCACTCCTTTCGAACGAGCATCATATCGCCGTATTTCAGATATAATCTCGACACACTTCCCCGCTTTATACAGTTGCAATCCCCGTACATAATCATCGGCGGCGTACCAGTTTACCCCTAATTCCGAAACGATGCCGTTATTGTTTTTGGGACATGGGGAATAATGTAACAACAGAAGATTTGCAAAGAACGTAAACAGTGAACCGAACGCTATAAACGGTTGTTCCGATTTGGTATTCTGCCCATAATATTTTATGATCCGATTGGCTTTCAACAAATCTCTCTGCGATATGGCCTTGATCAATTCCGTATTATTGAATTCCTTGCTGATTCCGACATGCAATTCGACCATGTCGGCGGTAATCCGCTTTTCTCCGGATAAAGACAACAAGACACATAACTTATCGATTTCTCCGGCCAGTCGGGACAAATTTGTCCCGATCGCTTCGCACAGCATACTTGAAGCCCTATCATCTATGCCGAGACTTTTGTCATGCACATAGTTGTTGACAAATGCCGGCAATTGGCTATCGTAGGTTCTTTTCGATTCAAAAACGATTCCTTGCCTGTTGATTTCGGCAACGATCTTTTTATTTTTCAACGTACCGTTCTTGTAATTCAACACCAGAACGGTCGTAGGTTGAGGATTTTGCAAATACAAAAGTAAATCATCTATACTCCGCATCATCTGCATTTCCTTTACAACAACCAATTGTCGCTCCGACATCATCGGGTAACGCCGTGAAGCCGTGAGGATTGTCGTCATATCGGTATCGGCTCCGTAAACGATCGTCTGGTTAAAATCCCTATCCTCTTCTTTTAGAGCGTGCCTGATAATCTCTTCCGTTATCAGGTCGATATAATAAGGCTCCTCTCCCATAAGCAAATATACGGGTTTGAACGTTTTACGACGAACGTCTGCTATAATAGGTATATGTGCCGATGTTTCTTTTTGAGCCATAATCGAAAAATTATAATTTGGCAGAATATGCCATTTTGTGTAATTTTGGAGGTAAAATTAGCGAATCTTCCCGGGACGCGCAAATGATATTGAGACGAATGATTCCTCTTAATCTTCCCAAATACACTTTCCGCACAAAAAACGAGGACGGAAAATATTTCATTTACGACGATTGGCGTAAACGATACGTTTCTCTGACTCCCGAAGAATGGGTTCGGCAACATTTCGCCCGATTTCTCGTACAGGAAAAAGGGTATCCTGCCGGTCGTATGGGTAATGAAATATCACTGATTCAAAATGGTCGCAAGCGACGTTGCGATACGGTGGTGTATGACAAAACCGGTCGGCCGTTTGTCATTGTTGAATATAAAGCTCCTCACGTAGAAATCACACAAGCCGTATTCGACCAAATCGTACGCTACAATTCGGTATTGCAAGTTCGATACCTTATCATATCCAACGGAATCACACACTACTGTTGCGAGGTCGATTACACAAAACACAAATGTATATTTCTAAAAGAAATTCCTTTTTATACCGAATTGCGGCAGGCATCGCTCTAAAAATCACAGAGAATATCTCAATTACAGAATATTCTCGTTAAAAAAATCAAATAGATTGTGATTCAAGAAACTTTCTTCTTTTTCGAGTGTCTTTATGAATAAAAGTTTCATTTATAAATTTACCGTCATGAAAAAGATTCTATTTTCCCTATTTATGTTGAGTTTACTCTCATCGTCCGTTATCGCCCAGCAACCTATGCAGAAATCCGGAGATAACAATCGAAATAAAGAAATGCGCAATACTCCAAAACCGGACATGAAAAAGAGCAATAAAAAATGTTGCATGTCTGTGGCGGAAGCGACCAAATTACAGACAGAACAGTTGAAAACTCTCTTACAACTCTCCGATGAACAAACCCGGAAAGTATATGCGATCTTATTACGAGGAAATCAAAACGACAGTATTATGAATATGCAAGTCGAAAAAATGCGCAAAGACCAAATGGCCCAGCATACGGCACAAGCCGAAGCCATAAAAAAACTTCTCACACCCCAACAACAAGCTGCAATGGCTGCTATGCCGGCATTTGCTTCGGGAAAAGAAATATCATGCAATACGATTTCTCAATGCGCTCCGAGTCAAAAAAAGCAAATGGTAACAGACAAGAATCATCATAAAAAAAACGATAGTAAATCTTCTTCGGGGAAAAATCCAAACAAGAAATAATTCTACCTCCCCTTATTTCGCATGTAATTTTTCAAAAAGCAGCTCGGTGTTCCGGGCTGCTTTTTTATGATACCGAATAATCTATCCCTCATTTCGAATAAATTTTATAGAAAACCATATCTTTGCAATGGCATTACAGACTTGAAAAATATGGCTAAACTCAAAACCGTATACGTATGCACCCAATGCGGAGCAGAATCCCCCAAGTGGATAGGGAAATGCCCCTCATGTGGAGAATGGAACAGTTATGTCGAAGAAGTGGTCAGTTCAAAATCTTCTACGACACAATGCCCGTCGTATAACACCGACTCACCTCGTTCAAAACCTCAAAAACTTGAAGACATCTCCGTTTCACAAGAAGAAAGGATCGACTTGCGCGACACAGAATTGAATAGAGTTTTAGGGGGTGGACTTGTTCCGGGGTCGATGGTATTGATAGGTGGAGAACCCGGCATCGGAAAATCTACTCTTGTTTTACAGACCGTACTGGGCTTGACCGGGAAAAAAGTTCTTTATGTATCGGGAGAAGAAAGCGCCCGCCAACTGAAAATGAGGGCAGACAGACTACACCGCAATAATCCCGATTGTTATATCGTATGCGAAACTTCCCTCGAAGAAATATTCGTGCACATACGTAATGTGCAACCCGATATTGTCATTATCGATTCGATACAGACTATCTCGACGCAGTCTATCGAATCTTCTCCCGGTAGTATTTCACAAGTACGAGAATGTGCCGCATCTATATTGAAATTTGCCAAAGAAACCCATACACCGGTACTGGTCATAGGCCACATCAATAAAGAAGGAAGCATCGCAGGGCCCAAAGTATTGGAACATATTGTCGATGCGGTCTTGCAATTCGAGGGAGACCGGCATTACATGTATCGAATCTTACGTTCTATAAAGAACCGATTCGGAAGCACTGCCGAATTAGGGATTTATGAAATGCTGCAAAACGGGCTTCGAGAAGTAAGCAATCCCTCGGAATTGTTGCTTACGCAAGATCGTGAGGGACTGAGCGGAGTCGCCATATCCGCCGCCATAGAAGGAATACGCCCTTTTCTCATCGAAGTACAATCTCTTGTAAGCACGGCAGCCTACGGAACACCGCAAAGATCGTCAACCGGATTCGACCTGCGACGCATGAACATGTTGCTTGCCGTACTGGAAAAAAGAGTCGGCTTCAAACTCGCACAAAAAGATGTCTTTCTCAATATCGCCGGAGGATTGAAAGTCAATGACCCAGCAATGGATTTGGGCGTCATCAGTGCCGTCTTATCTTCTAATATGGATATTGCGATAGAACGAGACATTGCCATGACCGGAGAAGTCGGTCTGTCGGGTGAAATACGCCCTGTTACTCGCGTCGAGCAACGTATTCTTGAAGCCGAAAAACTCGGCTTCAAGCGCATACTTGTTCCGATCCATAATTTAAAAGGATTCGACTCAAAACGCCTGCAAATAGAAATCACACCGGTACGGAAAGTCGATGAAGCCTTCCGTCAATTATTCGGATAAGTATGATAAAAGAAATTTCCATACGGGTATTACCACAACAAGCGGTGTCCGAAACAGGTCTCAAAGAATTTCTTTCCCGGGAATTTGCACTAAATCCCAAAGATATACAAGCGGTAAGAATACTGAAACGCTCCATAGACGCACGAAAGAGACAGGTCTTCATAAATCTTACGGTACGCATCTATCTGAACGAGTTACCTGAAAACGATATGTTCCAGCCTATTGTTTACGGGGATGTTTCGGACAAGCAGCAAGTCATTGTCGTCGGAGCAGGTCCGGCCGGACTTTTTGCTGCATTGAGGCTCATCGAATTGGGTATGCGTCCCATCGTATTGGAACGCGGCAAAGACGTTCATCAACGACGTAAAGATATTGCCCGCATCAGCCGAGAACATATTGTAGACGACGAATCGAATTATTGTTTTGGAGAAGGTGGTGCGGGAGCATTCTCCGACGGTAAACTCTATACCCGCAGTAAAAAGCGAGGATCGGTCGATCGCATTTTATCCATTCTCTGTCAACATGGGGCCTCGCTCGACATACTTTCCGATGCCCACCCTCATATCGGGACAGACAAGTTACCCCGTGTTATCGAAAATATCCGTCATACGATTTTAGAATCCGGCGGAGAAGTAAAATTCGGAACACGAATAGATGAGCTTATATTTGATAAACAAGAAGTTATAGGTGCAAAATCTCATACCGGAGAAGTTTTTGCCGGGCCGGTTATTCTTGCAACCGGTCATTCAGCCAGAGATGTTTATTATTATCTGCATCGCAATAAAATCGATTTGGAGGCAAAAGGATTTGCCGTCGGTGTACGGCTTGAACACCCCCAAAAACTCATCGACCGCATACAATACCATAATTCCGAAGGACGAGGTAAATATCTACCGGCAGCCGAATACAGTTTTGTAACCCAAATCGACGGTCGGGGCGTTTACTCGTTTTGTATGTGTCCCGGAGGTTTCGTCGTTCCGGCTGCAAGCGGACCCAATCAATTGGTCGTTAACGGAATGTCCCCATCGAACAGAGGCTCTCGGTGGGCAAACTCGGGAATGGTCGTAGAAATACGCCCCGAAGATATTCCCGGATATGAAGTTCACGATGTTTTAGCCGGTGTAAAATTTCAAGAAGAAATTGAGTATCAGTGTTTCATCAACGGGAATTGCCGCCAAACGGCTCCGGCTCAACGCATGACAGATTTCGTTAACGGCAAAATATCACCAGATCTCCCCGCTACATCGTATACACCCGGAGTAATATCTTCTCCATTACACTTTTGGATGCCCTCATTCATTACAGAACGGCTTCGACAAGGATTTCTCCATTTCGGGAAAATATCTCATGGCTTTCTTACCCGAGAAGCCCTCATGATAGGTGTAGAAACTCGTACCTCCTCTCCTATACGCATACCCAGAGACAATGAACAATTACACCATATACGTTTTGAGGGACTATACCCGTGTGGCGAAGGTGCTGGATATGCAGGCGGTATCGTATCGGCAGCCATCGATGGAGAAAGATGCGCAGAAGCTCTTGCCCATAAATACCTAAAACTTCAATAATATTTACCATGATCTCTTTTTGCCTTGCATTAGCAGCCTTGGTCGTAGGCTTCTTCACTTATGGAAAATTCGTAGAACGAATTTTCGGAGTAGAACCGGATAGAAAAACTCCGGCGATAGCCAATCCCGATGGAGTCGATTTCGTCCCATTGTCCGGCTGGAAGATTTTTATGATTCAATTCTTGAATATAGCAGGATTAGGCCCTATATTCGGGGCCATAATGGGTGCAAAATTCGGTGCGTCATCATTTCTTTGGATTGTTTTCGGGACTATTTTCGCCGGAGCTGTACACGACTTTATGGCTGGAATGATTTCTTTACGCCATAATGGAGAGAGTCTCCCCGAAACCATTGGACGTTACTTAGGCGTTATGGCCAAACAGTTCATGCGTTTCTTTACTGTTGTACTCATGATCCTCGTTGGTGTCGTATTCGTCGCCGGACCGGCCGATTTGCTCGCCATGCTGACTCCGGAAAATTTAGATTCTACATTTTGGATTCTCATCATATTCGCCTATTATATCTTGGCAACCATGTTCCCGATCGATAAAATCATAGGCCGAATCTATCCTGTTTTCGCTGTTGCTCTCATTTTCATGGCAATCGGCATTCTTTTTATGCTATTCATTTCTTTTCCCGATATTCCGGAAATTACGGACGGGCTTTCCAATAAATCCGTGGATCCCGAAAACAATCCTATATTTCCCATGTTGTTCATCAGCATTGCTTGTGGAGCCATATCGGGGTTCCATGCCACACAATCGCCGTTGATGGCACGCTGTATGACCAATGAACGACAAGGCCGTTATATCTTTTACGGAGCAATGGTTACCGAAGGTATAGTAGCCTTGATATGGGCAGCAGCGGCTACCTATTTTTTCACCCCCGAAGGCCAAGCATTTTTCAATGTAACCGAACCTGAAAAGATCAACGGAAATTCGGCCGTTATCGTCAACATCATATCCAAAGGGTGGTTGGGTCTCGTCGGAGGTGCTTTGGCGATTCTCGGCGTTGTTGCAGCCCCCATTACATCGGGAGATACAGCATTCCGTTCCGCCCGCCTTATTGTGGCAGATTTCCTACACATGGAACAACGGAGTATTTCCAAAAGACTTCTTATATGTATACCGCTTTTTCTTGTTGCCATACTCATTCTCATATATAATCTCTCCGATCCGGCCGGATTCGAAAAAATTTGGAGATATTTTGCATGGAGTAATCAAACACTGGCAGTATTTACCCTTTGGGCTATTACCATATATTTATCCCGAAAAGGAAAGCCTTATGGTATAACACTCATACCGGCACTTTTCATGATGGCAGTCGTGATTACATACATTCTTTTCGATCGTTCAGGTATAGCACTTCCCTACACAACATCGATCATTATATCAGTAATTGCAGCCGCCATATCCGCTATATATTTCTTCCTATATCGATATAAGGAAAAGCACTCGAAATAATACTTTTGACATGGTTTGTATCGATAAATTATTTGGCAAACAAAAAAATTACATTACCTTTGTCGCCTGAAAAACGGGGTGTAGCGCAGTCCGGTTAGCGCACCTGCTTTGGGAGCAGGGGGTCGCGAGTTCGAATCTCGCCACCCCGACTATCGAAAAAGAGATTGATAATCAAATACATAACGCGATTATTGATCTCTTTTCTTATTTATTTCTTCGTTAAAATATGACAAAAACATACCTCTTTTTGTCTCATTTAGTCTCGTTTTGTATATTTGTGTATCGGAAATGCGTGCAAATATGCGTGCAAGTAAATAGGCGATATGGCAAGTATAAATTTTTATCTGGACACCCGTTCGACAAAAGGGGAATCGCCCCTCCTCTGAAAATTGCTATACGGCATAAACATAAGACCGCTTTCATATCTTTGGGTATATCTCTCATGCCCGAACAATATACTCTTTCTATTCGTTGATTCCGGTATCTGTATTTGCATTCTATAAAAAAAGTCGGTTTTCTACCGACTTTTCTATATCAAAATTCAAAAATTTCTACTCCTTATCGGTATCGACACAAAGCAGACAGGGTGTCCGTCCCATTTTTTTTGCAGATTCCAATGAATATATTTTTACTTTCCCTCGGCACTGTTTCAATGCAGGACAATCCTTATCGGCATGATAAGTTGCTGCATAAGCACCCATACATAAGAATGTTATTTTCAATCGTACCGAAGGTTTTACTGCCGGCAAACTTTGCCCGCAAAAAAGCAAAATGACGATACACAGTACAGAGAATAATATGTATTTATTCCATACGTTCATACCCCATTCAATCTATAAATTTCACTTTACTCATGTCCCGGGGTTTAGCATCCGGAGACTCATCGGGATAGCCGACCCCTATCGCATAAAGCAATTCATAATCGTCGGGAAGTTGTAACCGTTTCACATATTCGGCTGCTTCGGGGCTTTGCTTCATAAATGCCACCGGCCCACCGAGACAACAAGTCCCCAGTCCCAATGATTGTGCCGCTAAAATGATATTCTCCCCCATCAGACCGCAATCGACTTGCGCTGCTCCGTTTTTAGGAGAAGCAATAAATATTACGGCAGGCGCATTACGAAACATGTTTTTAAAATCGGCATCTTGTGCGACCTTAGGGTTGGCAGCTTTGTATACAGCCGAAATTCCATCGATGTAAGAAGCATTATCGACAACACGCACCTGCCATTGTTGTCGATTCACGGCATTGGGTGCATTAACTCCGCATTCGACCAACGTCTGCAATATATCACGGGAAACCGGTTTATCTTGGTATTTCCTGATACTTCTTCGTTCCATAATAGTCTTTATCACGGCGTTTTCAAAGCCGTTGTTCTCCTTTTTTTCATTGGAAGAAACCGCGCAAGAAGACACGATAGCTGTGATACACACAAGCCCAAACCATTTATTTACTTTCATATTGTATTATTTATATTGTAAAACAAGTCCCATTACTTCGTCTTTTTTATCATTGTAAAAAAAGAGTCGGGTTTTATCTGCGTCCTTTTTAATCGAGTATGTCGTAGTTTCATTAAATGCTCTCATAATATCTGCCTCCGATGGAGAGTCGGGACATGCCATCATAGTCGTAGCCAAATTTTTCAATACGACAGTCTTCCCGTCTGAAACAGAATAAGGCCCGAAAAAACGATTACAACCATTACAACCCGCCACTCTCATTTCCTTAGTGTCGAATGTTATCATCGCCGTATCGGCCACAATCACAGGTTGACCGTATGCCGTTTCTATAATCCAAGAACCCTCCAATGAAACGGGCTCTGTGTTACACGCCGTGAGTAACATAAAAAAAGCTCCCACGGCAAAAAATAAAAGTTTTTTCATAATCTCTTTTTTATTGTACCCTCCATTTCAACAAATATACAAAAAAAACAAATACCCCAAGCAACATAATGTCAATTATTGCATAAATTTCATAATCGATTATCGATTTAAACACGCTTTTTATTTCATTTTCAATTATTTATTTATCGATATTTATTCTTTTCCGGTAAAAGAGAAAGAATATTTTGAGTATGACAAACGATTTTTCTACCTTTGTTTTCTCTAAAAAAAGAAACGAGAATATGGAAGATGATATAAAGAAAGCCTGCGAAATAATGGAGAACGGAGGTATTATCTTATATCCGACTGATACCATTTGGGGCATCGGGTGCGACGCAACGAATGAAGATGCAGTAAAACGTGTCTATGAAATTAAAAAACGTATCGATAGCAAGGCTTTGATCGTTTTGGTCGACAAGCCGGCAAAAGTCGACTTTTATGTACGGGAAGTACCCGAAATTGCTTGGGATCTCATCGATGTGGCAGACAAACCGTTGACTATCGTATATCCCAACGCCCGAAATTTGGCTGCAAATGTTTTGGCCAATGACGGCAGCGTCGGCATACGTATTACACAAGAAACTTTTTCCCGCAAATTGTGTGAACGTTTCCGCAAAGCGATTGTCTCGACTTCGGCCAATATCAGCGGTCAACCTGCCCCGACCAACTTCAACGAAATAAGCGATGAAATAAAACAAGCCGTCGACTATGTGGTAACCTACCGGCAAGATGACCCTTCCAAACCTTCGCCATCGAGTGTCATATGGATCGGAGAAGGTGGAGTCATAAAAATATTGAGACCTTGAAATGAATACCAAACGACAAGTAGCCCAATATATCATCAGTGATTTGGTATCGACCAATATAGGATGGCTTTTATTCAACATATTTCGATACTATCTGTTACCGATAAATAAAGAAATAGAATCTTTATCGGTCTACTTGTCTTATCATAAAATTATCGAAGGACAGATATTATTCCCCATTTTATTTCTGTGTATATTTTATTTGTCGGGATATTATAACCGGCCGTTTCTGAAATCACGCCTCGAAGAGTTTTTCACTACTCTATATTCCTTGCTGATCGGGACATTGATTATTTTCTTCATCGCCATTATCAACGACCTTTCCTATGGCGATTACGGATATAGCGCATTCATAGGTATTTTTGTCATACTATTTGCTTGTGTATATCCTTGCCGCGCAATCATTACCGGATATGCGACCCGGCAAATACACTCGGGAAGATGGGGATATAATACTCTTATTATCGGCGCAGGTAAAAATGCACATGCACTAGCTCGCGAAATAAATCGACAAAATCAATCTCCGGGTTTCCGTCTAATCGGATACATAAAAAACGAAAGCGATACGACACAAAATCCGTCGGACGACCTTCCCCAATTCCTGCCGGAATATTTATCCGATATTATTCGGAATAAACGTATAAAACGGCTGATCGTGGCCCTCGACAAAAACGATTGGCGTTCAATACAAAAAGAGACGAATATTTTATACGGATATGACTTGCCCATATTGGTCTCGACCGATAATTATGAGACACTTTTCTCTCGCGTGAAAATGACGAATATTCTCGGGACACCACTTATCGACATTACAACGTGTGCACTATCGGAAAGCCAGAAAAATATCAAGAGACTATGTGATATCCTATTCTCATCCATAGCACTTGTTTTGCTCTTGCCGATATTCCTCTTTATCGCAATAGCTATAAAACTCACATCGACAGGGAATATTTTTTATAAACAAAAACGGGTAGGTCTGCGGAGAAAAGATTTTACGCTATACAAATTCAGAAGTATGATTTCCGATGCCGAAAACGGGACACCGACACTGTCGAGCGAAAATGATCCCCGCATCACCCCTATCGGAAAATTCCTGAGAAAATACCGCCTCGACGAGTTGCCCCAATTTTGGAATATTCTCAAAGGGGATATGTCTTTGGTCGGTCCTCGACCCGAAAGACGTTATTACGTCGAACAGCTTTTGCTACAAGTTCCCCATTACAGTCTCATACATCAGCTACGACCGGGACTTACGTCTTGGGGAATGGTGAAATACGGATATGCCCGTAATGTCGAAGAGATGGCCGAAAGGCTCAAATACGAGATGCTTTATCTCGAAAATATTTCCCTGATTCTCGATTTGAAAATTATAATTTACACGATAAAGACGGTTTTTACCGGGAAAGGTATTTAAATAAATGAAACAAGACTTGTTTCTGAAAATTCTCGTGTGGCGAGAAAAACATATCAAGGAAAAAGATTTTATCTTGATATTAAGCTTTTTCATCGGACTTTTGGGGGCGGTGGCCGCCCTCGTGCTGAAAGAAGCCATACATTTGATACAAAAAATCCTTACCGACCATTTCTCGATAGACGGGGCAAACTATTTGTACCTCCTATACCCGATTATCGGTATAGGACTATCTTGGCTTTATGTACACTATATCGTAAAAGATGACATAAGCCACGGTGTTACAAGAGTTTTATATGCTATTTCACAGCGCAAAAGCCGATTGAAACCCCATAATATGTACAGTTCGGTGGTTGCCAGTTCTATCACCATCGGTTTCGGTGGATCGGTAGGAGCCGAAGCTCCTATCGTATACACAGGTGCAGCTATCGGGTCAAACTTGGGGAAACTTTTCCGGCTCGACCCGCGTACCCTCATGCTACTGGTTGGGTGCGGCGCAGCTGCCGGAATCGCAGGAATTTTCAAAGCCCCATTTGCAGGACTGCTTTTCACGATAGAAGTTTTGATGATAGACCTCACAGCGACTTCCATCATGCCCCTTATCGTAGCTTCGGCCACAGCAGCCACAGTTACTTATATTGTTTCGGGTGGAGACGCTCAATTTGCAATCGACCATGCCGAGGCATTCTCGTATGACCGACTTCCTTACGTCTTTTTATTAGGCATTTGTTGTGGGTTTGTTTCTCTCTATTTCACACGAATGATATATTTCCTCGAAGGTATATTCAAAAAAATGAAAAAGCCGATTTGGAAATTTCTTTTAGGATCGATTATTCTCAGCACGACCATATTCGTTTTCCCCCCACTATACGGTGAAGGATATGATTCCATTATAAAGCTATTGGGTGGACATGCCGATACCATTACCGATGAAAGTTTCTTCTACGCATGGAAAGACAATTTCGGCGTGTTGGCTCTATTTCTCGCTCTTATAGTCCTTTTCAAGGTATTCGCTACGGCAGCAACCAATGGTGGTGGCGGTGTAGGCGGAACATTCGCTCCCAGTTTGTATGTTGGTTGCATCTTCGGCTTTCTGTTCGCTTTTTTAGTCAACCATTTCAATCCCTTTGCGGTTTCATTATCCACAACCAACTTTGCTCTTATGGGTATGGCCGGAGTCATGTCCGGGGTCATGCATGCCCCATTGATGGCTCTATTCCTCACCGCCGAACTGACCGGTAGTTATGATTTGTTTCTACCCTTAATGATAACCTCGGCCGTAGCTTTTTGGACCATTAGAATGTTTGAATCCCACAGTATCTATACACTACGTTTAGCTCAAAAAGGAGAGCTGATTACTCACCACAAAGATAAAGCTGTACTTACACTCTTAAAAGTAGACAGTGTCATAGAAACTGATTTTTTACCGGTTCAACCCGATATGACCCTCGGAGACATGGTAAAAGTCATCTCCAAATCTCATCGAAACATTTTTCCGGTGCTGGATCAAGACGGAACAATGCTCGGCATCGTTCTACTCGATGATATACGGAATATTATGTTCAGAACAGAATTGTATGATCGTTTTAAAGTTAGAACATTCATGACGATTCCTCCCGGGAAAATCGAAATCGGAATGCCAATGGAACAAGTCATGAAAATTTTTGACGAAACAAATGCATGGAACTTACCCGTCGTCGATGAACAAGGCAAATACATAGGATTTGTTTCGAAGTCGAAAATATTCAATTCTTACCGTCGTGTTCTAGTACATTTCTCACAAGACTAAAAAAACAAGTATGAAAAAAGAAAATCTGCGTATCGTATATATGGGAACCCCCGATTTTGCCGTAGAAAGCCTCAAACGATTGGTGGAAAAAGGTTATAATATCGTAGGGGTCATCACCATGCCCGACAAGCCGGCCGGCCGAGGTCATAAAATACAATTTTCTCCGGTCAAACAATATGCTTTATCTCAGAATCTCCCGATTCTCCAACCCGAAAAGCTGAAAGACGAGAACTTCTTGACAGTTTTACGCGAATGGAAAGCCGACCTGCAAATTGTTGTTGCATTCCGCATGCTTCCCGAAGTCGTATGGAACATGCCCCGATTGGGAACATTCAACTTACACGCTTCCCTCTTGCCGCAATACCGGGGTGCTGCACCCATAAACTGGGCCATTATCAACGGCGACACAATGACCGGGGCAACAACTTTCTTTCTCTCCCATGCCATAGATACGGGACGCATCATCATGCAACGTACCTTACCTATCGCACCCGAAGACAATGCCGGAACGATACATGATAAACTGATGATTTTGGGAGCTGACATGGTTACCGATACGGTCGACGAAATCTTGGAAGGGAATATATCTTGCATCGAACAGGATAGTATAGAAACACAAGAACCGCTGCGACAGGCTCCTAAAATTTTTAAAGAAGATTGTCATATCGATTGGAATCGACCGGCCCGATATATACACGATTTTGTCCGGGGCCTTTCTCCTTATCCCGCCGCTTGGTGCGAATGGAAAGACGACACGAATATCTATTCTCCTATAAAAATATTCCAAACGGAAATAGCAGAAGAGAAAACAAATGATCTACCGGCCGGAACAATCCGCACCGATGGAAAAACGTATATCGAAATCAAATGCGGACAAGACGCCCTGCGCATATTATCCCTGCAATTACCCGGGAAAAAAAGACTGACCGTAGAAGAATTGCTTCGAGGCTTTTCTTTAAACAATTCATTTATAAGCATATAAAACAAAGACAGGGTATCCTTTAAAGGATACCCTGTCTTTGTTTAAAAAATACCAAATTACCACTTATATCGATCCCAATCTATTCCTTCTTTTAACGGTTTTGCCGGCAGTCCTCCATATATCGTATTGGATTTCTCCAAAACACCCGAAACGACAGCACTGTTAGCAATAACACAAGAATGAGCGATTCGACTGCCTTTTAAAACTCTCGTATGGGCAGCTAACCACACGTGATTCCCTATGACAACAGGTTGTGCATAATTTATTCGCTTTTGGCTACTTATATCAATGACCGTATGACTATCACCATTCCTGATCTCTATGTCATCGGAAAACATACAATCATCACCTATCACTATTTTCTCGCCCTCTGTAGATGCTATATGGCCACCTTCCATCGTAAAATCTTTTCCCACAACAATAGTGCTGTTATCATCTTGTAACCAAAATTGTGTGTTTGAAACGATAGTACTCCCTTCTCCGATTTCCAGCACACAATTATTCCCCAAAAGAATTATTTGACAATTATTCAACCGCACTTTTCGCCCCAAAACGATGGTATTATTAGAACCTTTAATACGAAATTCAACTCGATTTAAAAATACACCTTTCTTCCGGATTTTATTATTTCCGAAAGTATACTTCCAACTATTATTGCAATGCAGCAAGTTATACACCCATGTTGCAAAATCCATTATTCTTGGATTTTTCTTTATTATATCTTTTAACATAAAAACAATTTTTACACATAATTACTTCCATGCAAAGATATAAATCATATTAAAGTTAAGAGATTTATTTTAGAGAAAAATTCACTTATTTATCTTTTTGAAGAATAGAAACCAATATATCCCTAGTTATTCCCGATAGAAAGATAAATAAACCCGAGTTTCTTCAACTCTTCTGCTTCATAGATGTTACGCCCGTCTATGATGAGCGGTGTTTTCATCGCTTTTTTTATAACACCCCAACTCGGCATGCGGAATTGTTTCCATTCCGTATGCAGCAATAATGCATCCGCTTCCAAAACAGCTTCATACATATCCGTTGCATATTCTACGCTATTTCCTATCCGACGACGGCACTCTTCCATCGATACCGGATCATACACTTTCACTCGACACCCCGAATCCTGTAACAAGCGTATTGTAACCAATGATGTCGCTTCCCGCATGTCATCGGTCTCCGGTTTGAACGATAATCCCCAGAGTGCGATCGTCTTGCCTGACAAATCGCCATTGTAGTATCTCTCCAATTTCCGGTAAAGAACTCGCTTTTGTGCCTCATTTACCTCTTCTACGGCCCGCAATACTTTCATCGTGTATCCGGCTTTCTCGGCTGTCCTGATCAATGCCTTGACATCTTTCGGAAAACAGCTCCCTCCGTATCCGCACCCGGGATAGAGAAACTTCGAGCCGATACGGCTGTCGCTCCCTATGCCTTTGCGAACCATGTTCACGTCGGCTCCTACCAATTCGCATAGATTGGCAATGTCGTTCATGAACGAGATACGGGTGGCCAGCATAGAATTGGCTGCGTACTTGATCATCTCGGCTGAGGGTATATCGGTAAAAATGACCCGAAAATTATTCAGCAGAAAAGGGCGATACAGACGACTCATCTTCTCGCGCGCCTGCTCGCTTTCTACTCCTACTACCACGCGGTCGGGAGACATGAAGTCTTTTATGGCGGCTCCTTCTTTGAGAAACTCCGGATTGGAGGCCACATCAAAGGGGATATTCTCGCCTCGTTTCTCCAATTCTTCTTCTATGGCTTTCTTTACTTTCCGGGCCGTCCCCACGGGTACGGTGCTCTTGGTAACCAATATGGTGTATTTCTTGATATGCCGACCGAATGTGCGAGCTACCGACAATACATATTGAAGGTCGGCACTGCCGTCTTCGTCGGGGGGAGTGCCGACCGCAGAAAAGACGATTTCCACTTCGTCGATGCATTGGGCCAAATCGGTCGTGAAATGCAACCGTCCTTCCCGGGTATTGCGTAAAACCAATTCGTCGAGTCCCGGCTCATAGATGGGTATTTTCCCTTGTAACAACCCTTCTATCTTATTCGCGTCTACATCTACGCAGGTTACATCTATGCCCATCTCGGCGAAGCATGTCCCCGAGACCAACCCTACATATCCTGTCCCTACTATCGCTATCTTCATTTCGTTACCGTAGTTTATACTGCGTTCTCATCGCCTTTCAATAAGAGAACAAAGGTGAGAAATATTATTTTCAAATCCAATAAGATATTCCAGTTTTCGATATACCAAATGTCGTATTCGACCCTTTTTTCCATTTGCCACAATTCCCGAGTTTCTCCCCTGTAACCGTTGATCTGAGCCCAACCGGTAAGACCCGGTTTCACAAAATGGCGTACCATATATTTTTCTATAATGGCAGAATAATCTCGGGTATGCTTCAACATATGCGGTCGCGGCCCGACAAAGGACATATCTCCTCTTAAAATATTAAAAATTTGCGGCAGTTCATCGAGGCTGGTTTTACGTAAAAAATGTCCGATACGCGTAATACGCGGATCATTGGCTGTCGCTTGTAATTTATCAGCGTCTACATTAATACGCATTGTCCTAAACTTCAAACAATTAAATTCTTTTCCCATGTATCCGGTACGCTTCTGCCGAAAAAGGATCGGGCCCGGAGAAGACAACTTTACCATGAATGCTATCGGCAAATACCATATAGGAGCCAACAAGGTAATGAATAAAGACAAAAGAAAGTCAAAAAGTCGTTTCACACATCGACCTGTCCACCTTTGCAACGGTTCTTTACAAATCGAGAGCAAAGGCATATTCCCCATTATCTGATAATGCAGCCGTCGAGGTATATACTGTGATATTTCCGGCAAAATAAAGAAACGGATTCCATTTTGTTCTGAGAAATACAACAAGTCTATAATCTCTGCCTTTTCCTTATCGGGTAATGCGCAATATATTTCATCGACTTGATTATCGATACAAAACTCCCCGACCGCTCCTATGTTTCCTCTAAACTGCGGAACGGATTTCTCAAAAGAGATATCATTATCGAAAAAGCCCAAGAAACGGAAACCATATCCTGCATCGGACTGCAATTCATTATACAAAGAAATCCCAGCTGTACCTGCACCGACAATAACAACACGCTTGAAATTATATCCGCGACTACGAATATATCGAAGTATCCGGTTCGATAACAACCACCAAAGATTCAAGAAACAAAAGAAAAAAGCAAAAAGCAGTAACAACCTCGTTGAATCGACATAGACTCTCACACATGCCATACATGCCGAAAACACCAAAAAGGAGAAAAAAACCGATTCCGATGCTATCAGCAGCAATCGGTCGACATATACGATACGCATATTATGTACGTACCTGAAAAAAAAGGCTATGGGTAGATATGACAAATTCAATAAAAGACAAACGATTCTTCTCGAAAAAACATCAGAAAAGGTCTCGGGATAAAAATATAATAAAAACAAAAAGGCGACATTGAGACACACAAAGTCGCCTAAGGTTATTAGTTTACTAATCAAATGTCCATAACCTTTCCTTATCATAATAATAGGTTTTATGATATGATAACGAAAAATACGATACGGATATTATACCGTATTACTGTAATTTTTCATCGATCAGCCCTATTTTTTGGGCGACCAGCTGCATATCATCTTTTAATTTTTCAATCTTCCGTTCCAAATCCTCTATCATTTTATTTCCCGATTTGGAAGAAACATTGAGAAAACCCATATTATTCTGATAGGTTTGCAAATTATTTTTCAGACCTTCATAGACCCGCATCAGCCTTTCTCGTTCACGATAAAGTTTGTTTTGGGCCTGATCGGAAGAAGCCAATTCCTCAACCGTATTACTGAACGCATCCAATCGATTCCGAGTCTCTTTCATGTTCCAGCGTTTGAAATGAGAATCGAGAGACGTTTGATATTGTTTACGCAACTTATCTTTTTCTTTAAAAGGAACATGACCTATCGCAGCCCATTCAGCCATCAATGCTCTGACCTGTGTCAATCCTTCGTTTTTGTCCAATGCCTCGTCTATGGCATTCAATTTTTCGATGACAGCTTGTTTGGCCACCAAATTATCCTGTTCTTCGCTTCTCTTCGAGGCAAATTCCTGTTTCTTCCGTTCAAAAAAGTAATCGCAAGCCTCTGTAAATCGTTTCCATACGGCATCGGAATATTTGCGGGGAACAGCCCCTATCGTACGCCACTCTTTTTGGAGTTGTGTCAACTTATCCGAAACAGCACGCCAATCCGTACTCTCTTTCAAAGCCTCAGCCTGTTCACACAAAGCTCTTTTCTTTTCGAGATTAACAGACATAGTGTCTTTAACCGATTTATAATAATCGGCCTTACGGGAGAAAAACAAATCGCAGGATTTTCTGAATCGCTCGAACAACTGTGTATTTACCTTCCGAGATGCAAACCCGACAGCTTTCCATCGTTCCTGCATATCCAAAACGCTTTTAGTCTTTTCCTCCCACGCAGAGAATGACTGCAAAGAAGACAAATCGATAGCTCCTCACATAAAGCAATCTTCGACTGCTCATTGGCCTGTTCCACAGCTTTTATCGTCTCGAAGTATTGCTGATGTCGTTTATTGATAACAGTCGATGCCTCTTTGAAACGATTCCATATCTCTTCACGCATTTCCTTAGCAACCGGTCCGATACCACGCCATTCCTCGTGAAGGCTCTGCAATGTTTTAAACGCATCTAATATATCGGTATTCTCGGCGAGAGCTTCCGCTTGTTCGCAAAGAGAAATCTTTTGTTCGAGATTTTTCTTGAAATCATAATCCCTCAACTCCTTGTGAATCTTCAACAAATCATAGAAGTTCTCGCTGTATGTCTGAAAATTTTTCCACAATTCACTGACTGCCGATGCCGGGACATTCACAATTTCTTTAAACGCCTGTTGCTTCTCCTTGAAATCATTATAATATTTACCGATATTATCCGGGTCTTGAAGATACCCTTTAATTTCTTCGAGAATAGCGTGTTTACGCGCTAAATTTTCTTCTTTTTCCTTCTCTAAGGCCACTATATACGCCGCCTTTTTCTCTTTGAATACATTTAAAAGGCTTTTTAAAGTATCTTCCAAAGAATCAAACGGTATTTGGAACTCTCCTTTTTCTCCGTCTGTTTTTTCATCATATTTCCGATGAGCTTCTTCTATTTCATTTTTCCGTTGCTTATAATACAACTGCTTCAATGTGTCTATCTCATCTTTTACTTCTTCGACAGGCATTTCCAAAAGCGCCTTGATACGTTCTATAACCTGCTCCCGGGAACAAATGCCCGAAACAGAATCTGAACGTACTGACTCCGAATCGGAAGGTGTTGTTTCACATACCGACTCCGGAGAATCCACAGAAGAGGACACAGCATTCATTTCAGAATCCGTTATCACATTATTATCAGCAGTATTTGTCGTATTTTTTCCCAGTACGCTATCTTCCGAAGAAAGAATATCTTGAGGTTCCATTATACAAAAGTTTAAATAAGAAGTATTTTTGTCTTACAAAACAAAGAAAAATTTTCGGTTATTCATAACAAATTCCGGCATTTTTTCGCTTGAAAAGATATTTTACGCTTTTTTCTGACATTTTCTCCTACTCATAGATTTCAATGCAACCAAAACCAAGACTTATCTTATCGCCCAATCCTGTGTTATGTATGAGCTGTTGCAAGACCGGATGCAACGTAAGTCTGAATTTGCACATATAACCTATGACCTTAGATTCTTCTCTCGTAAACCGCTTTATAAATATACCTTTACGCTTAGGCGGAGCTATCAGTTCAAATTTAAAATTGCTTTCATACGGGAAATCTTTTCCGTAAAAATACCGATATTTTTCCAATATAGTATGCAGCAACAGCTCTTCATAGTCGGGAGATTCAGGACCGATATATTCGAAACTGCGATTTGTTCTCATACAGGAAACGACAATAGGCGACAAAGACAAATATGTCATTGTTTCGGTGTATTCCACCGGTTCGCTTTTATAAATTTCATCTATCTTGAAAGCAACCTGAGACTTCCGGTCTCCAACCAATATATCTCTTCCCTGGAAGGCTCTTCTTATAAATTCCTCGTTTCCCCGCTCAGGTAAGGTCGAAATCCATAACTGTACCCTTTTGGCCAAGACATACAGACGGTCTTCTTCCACCTTTATCTTGGGGATATAGAAATTCGATACCGACAACAGTTTATACCGTGTATTCATTTCTGGCAAAAAACCATTCATACCCAGCCATTGCTCGTAAGCCCCTCTGTCTTCTGTCAAAATTCTGTGTACACACGACGATAATTCATACTGATAACTTACCGGCAAAATATTTCCCGCCAGCTCCGTCTGTACAGATAGCACTAATTTAAATCGCATAATTTTTTATCCTCCTTACATGTAAGTTTTATCTTACGTTTTTCATCAAATCCATATTGTGCTGTATTCAACAACTGTTTCGAGCTTTGTAATACAACGTAGACATATTATTGGCTCTAAATACCGCTTGTGCCGTCTTTTGCAATGATTCCGGCGTGATACTATAATATTTCTCGACTTCCCGATCTATCGATTCGGCAGCGTCTATTAACTCGAAATAAGATAAATTCGCAGCTTTGTCGACATAACTCAAATTTGAAAAAAGATACCCCGTCTCAAACTTATGCACCATTTTACTGATTTCCTGTTCCGAGGCAGGTTCCCGGCAAAGCAGGTTCAACTCCTCCTCTATGGCTTCATCGGCCTGTTGCAACGAGATACCAGGGTTCAATCGGCCGTTTATCAAAAAAAGGCCCGCGTCAATATCTCCCGTTATACTCGCATCTATACTGGAAAAAAGCTGCTTTTCCATAACCAAATGGCGGAACAAACGGGAAGAACGGCCATTTGACAGTATGTCCGACATCAAATCACAATTCTGATAATCGGCATCGCATCTTCGCCCCATATGATAAGCTTTCACAATAGCACTCGAAGGGACGTCTCTGACAATTTTTTTATATCGAGGTGCTGTCTGCTCCGGCTCAGGCAAAATGCACCGTGGGGCTATATCTCTTTTCTCAATGGGAGAAAACCACTTTTCGGATAAGCGTAAAGCCTCTTCAAAAGAAATATCCCCGACCACTGCCAAAATTGCATTATTGGGAGCATAATGGTTATAAAAAAAAGATTTGACATCTTCGAGCGTAGCTTTCTCTATATGGCGTATATCCCGACCTATCACCGGCCAGCGGTAAGGGTGTTCCCGATAAGCCAATTCCCGTATAACGGCTGGAATATCTCCATAAGGCTGATTCAATGTCCGTTGCTTAAACTCTTCTATAACGACAGCCTTTTGTACATCAAGGCTATGCTGAGAAAAATCCAAACCCAACATTCGGTCGGATTCCAGCCAAAAAGCTGTCTCTACGTTTTGTCGGGGAACTATCGTATAATAATTTGTAATGTCATTACTCGTCCAAGCATTGTTTTCACCTCCGGCCTTTTGCAACGCCGTATCGAAATCGGGGATATGAAGCGACCCGCCAAACATAAGATGCTCAAAAAGATGTGCAAAACCCGTACAATCCGGAGACTCGTCCCGAGCCCCCACATCATACAACAGATTTATAGCGACCATTCGCGTATTGCAATCGGTATGATGCAACAATCTCAATCCATTGGAAAATTGATATTTATTTACGGTTATCACTTATCTTCAATCCAAAACTTTCATGCTCATTTTTATATCATGTTCCGGCCTGTCTCCATTACGAGTCGGGACAGATTGAATCCGATCCAAAACGTCAAGCCCTTCGACCACCTCTCCGAAAACCGTATAATCTCCGTCCAAATGCGGAGTTCCGCCGATTGTCGTATAGGCCAGCTTCTGCTCGGGAGAAAAACGTACGGCCCCGTCTTTCTTCATAATCTCTTTCGTTTCTTTTATGAGATTATCCTGCAATTCCGATAATGCGACCTGATTTCTCTCCAAACGGTATTGCATAATATCTTTGCGGTGGTTCGATAACAACGATTGGAATACCATTTCCTCTTTTCGCCGTGTCAATTGCTGCTCCATCGAGGCCAACTGACCATCGGTAAAAATAGTTCCGGTAACGATATAAAACTGCGATCCCGAAGATTCTTTTCGTGGATTTACATTATCTCCTTGCCGGGCTGCCGCCAATGCTCCTTTTTTATGGAAATGAGACGGTGTGAATTCTGCCGGAATCGTATACCCGGGTCCGCCTGTACCCAAAGATTGCTCGGGCCCGGCCTGCCGGGAATCGGGATCGCCTCCTTGTATCATAAAGTCTTTTATCACTCTATGAAATAACAAATCCTCATAAAAACCACTGTTCACCAACTTAATGAAATTGTCTCTATGCCCCGGAGTATCATTATACAACTTCACAACAATTTCTCCAAGATCGGTTTTTATCGACACATATGTATGAGTTTTATCACGCATGGTACAAGACGACATAAATAAGATTATCGAGATTATAAGTACGAATTTATTACACATCACAAACCTCCTCATTTCTACATCGAAGGCATTAAACGACTGCACTATTTTACTTTTAAAAAGAAACTATACTTTTTGTTTGGTAGCAAATTTACACCTTTACACAATACCCTGCAAGGCTTTTCTGTAAAAAAATTTTCCCCGTTATGTATAAATTCCCCCATTTCTATAAATTATTCGTATATTTGCAAATCAGTAGATGTATTTTTCCTATCATGACTACCGAAAATTTATTATTACTTGCCATACGCGCCGCATTAGAAGCCGGGGCGGACATTCGTCGTATCTACAACGATCCGGGTAACGACTTCGACATCGAATACAAGGCCGATCATTCACCGTTGACAATCGCCGACAAAACATCTGATGCCACGATCGAAAAACACCTTAAATCAACGCCCTATCCTATCCTCACCGAAGAAAAAAAGGCAATGCCTTTCGAGGAACGGAAAAAGTGGAAAAAATTATGGGTGGTAGATCCGCTTGACGGGACAAAAGAATTTATAAAACGAAACGGCGAATTTACCGTAAACATTGCATTGATTGAAAATGGCTTACCGACTTTGGGAGTTATTTACGTGCCGATAAAAAAAAGCCTTTATTTCGGAGAAATCAATTCGGGTGGCTATCGGGTAGACGACATTACCGATTTACAGGAAAACTGTTCTTTGCAAGACTTGATTTCATTGTCTCGATCGCTACCGCAATCCGGCCAGCAACGTCCTTATACGGTTGTTGCATCACGATCCCACCTTTCTTGTGAAACAGAATCATTTATAAACGACCTGCGCAAAAAGCACCAAGAAATCGAAATCGTGTCGATAGGCAGCTCCCTGAAAATATGTCTGGTATGTGAAGGTACTGCCGATATATATCCACGATTTGCACCCACAATGGAATGGGATACGGCTGCCGGCCATGCCATAGCTCGCGCTACTGGTAAAAATATTTTTCATACCGATAGAAAAAAACCTCTCAGCTATAACAAAGAAGATCTTCACAACCCCTGGTTTATAGTAGAGTAATAAACATTTCAGAAAAAAATATGGAAAAACATATATACCCGATATTCGATCGCATGCTGCAACGCAACGATCGGGAAAAACTTCTTGGGCAAAAAGGTATCATGTTATGGTTCACCGGTCTTTCGGGATCGGGTAAAAGCACTTTGGCCATAGCACTCGAACGCGAGTTATACAATAGCGGTATATTATGCCGTATCCTCGACGGCGATAATATCCGTACCGGTATCAACAATAACTTGGGATTTACCGAGGCCGATCGGATAGAAAACATACGTCGCATAGCAGAAGTTGCCAAATTATTTGTCGATTGCGGAGTCGTAACAATCGCAGCATTTATCAGCCCGACAGAACAAATACGACAAATGGCCGCCGACATAATTGGGAAAGACGATTTTTTCGAGATATATGTAAACACACCGCTGGAAGTTTGCGAAGAAAGAGATGTCAAAGGGTTATACAAGAAAGCCCGACAAGGAGAAATAAAAGACTTCACAGGCATATCCGCTCCGTTTGAAGCACCACGCAATCCGGCTATAACCATCGATACTTCGACCTGTTCGCTGGAAGAAAGCGTAAATTTACTCAAAAAAATCATTACCCCTCAAATAAAGCCCATATAGGATTTCCTTGCTTACAGAGAAATAGCTACATTTGCGGCACAAAATAACGAGACAATCAGAAAAACGAACAAAATAATGTCAGAATACAAACTGAGCCACTTGAAAGAATTGGAATCGGAATCGATTCATATCATACGGGAAGTGGCCGCCGAATTTGAAAATCCGGTTATGTTATATTCCATAGGCAAAGACTCGTCGGTCATGGTACGATTGGCCGAAAAAGCTTTTGCTCCCGGAAAAGTACCTTTCCCCTTAATGCACATCGACTCGAAATGGAAATTCAAAGAAATGATAGAGTTTCGAGACAAGTACGCCCAAGAACACAATTGGAACCTAATCGTTGAATATAACAAAGAAGCATACGAAGCCGGTGTAGGACCGTTCACGCATGGCAGTAAAGTACATACCGACCTGATGAAGACTCAGGCTTTGCTCCACGCTTTGGACAAATACAAATTCGATGCCGCTTTCGGAGGGGCCCGTCGCGACGAAGAAAAATCCAGAGCCAAAGAACGAATTTTCTCTTTCAGAGATCGTTTCCATCAATGGGATCCCAAAAATCAAAGGCCCGAATTATGGGATATCTACAATACACGCGTACACAAAGGCGAGTCGATACGTGTATTTCCTCTTTCGAATTGGACCGAATTAGACATTTGGCAATATATCCGTCTCGAAAATATTCCTATCGTTCCGCTCTATTTTGCCAAAGAGCGTCCCATCGTCAATATCGACGGGAATCTCATCATGGTTGATGACGATCGTATGCCCGAAGCATATCGGAAACAAGCCAAAATGATGAAAGTCCGTTTCCGCACTCTCGGTTGTTATCCACTCACAGGGGCTATCGAATCGGAAGCCGATACGATAGAAAAAATCGTCGAAGAAATGATGACAACGACAAAAAGCGAACGAACCACACGAGTTATAGACTTTGACCAAGAGGCCAGTATGGAACAAAAAAAACGTGAAGGATATTTCTAAGCCATTGAGAAAACATGAACGAAATAAATATAAATAAGCTGGATATAAAAGATTTTCTCGATCAAGATGAGAAAAAAGACCAGTTACGGTTATTGACGGCAGGATCGGTCGACGATGGGAAATCGACCCTCATAGGCCGTCTTCTCTTCGATAGCAAAAAATTGTATGAAGATCAGCTCGATGCCCTTCAACGAGACAGCAAACGAGTAGGAAACGCGGGAGAAAATATCGATTACGCTCTCCTTCTCGATGGATTGAAAGCCGAACGCGAACAAGGGATTACCATCGATGTCGCTTACCGTTATTTTTCTACAAATAAACGGAAATTCATCATCGCAGATACCCCGGGACACGAACAATATACACGCAACATGATTACCGGAGGATCGACGGCCAATCTGGCAATTATATTGGTCGATGCACGTACGGGAGTCATCACTCAAACCCGCCGGCACACTTATCTCGTATCGCTGCTGGGCATCAAACATATCATCTTGGCTGTAAATAAAATGGATTTGGTGCAATACAGCCAAAAAACATTTGATGAAATCGTAGACACATACAAAAAGTTTGTTGCCCCGTTAGCCATTCCCGATATTACATGTATTCCTCTCTCCGCCCTCAACGGAGACAATGTTGTCGAGAAATCCGAGAATATGCCGTGGTATAGAGGTACATCATTGTTGGATTTTCTCGAAACCGTACATATCGCAAACGACCACAATCTGAAAGATTTCCGTTATCCCATACAATACGTCTTACGTCCCAATCTCAATTTCAGGGGATTCTCCGGACGTATCGCTTCGGGTATCGTACGCAAAGGCGATGAAGTAATGGCAATCCCGTCAGGGAAAAAATCTCATGTCAAATCGATCGTAACATACGATGGTGAGCTTGATGAGGCATTTTCTCCTCAATCCATCACCATAACACTCGAAGACGAGATAGACCTTTCCCGAGGGGAAATGCTCGTACATCCGGACAATATTCCCCACATCAGCCGAAACTTCGAAGCCATGCTCGTATGGATGGACGAAAAACCCATGCAGCTTGACCAGCAATATTTCATCAAACAGACGACCAATACCACTCGCGTCCACATCGATCAAATCAAATATAAAGTCGATGTCAACACCATGGAGCAATCTATGGCCGAGACGATGAGTCTCAATGAAATAGCCCGCGCCGTGTTCGTCTCGAACAAACCGTTGTTTTTCGACTCTTACAAGCAAAACAAAAACTGCGGTTCCTTCATACTCATCGACCCGATCACCAACAATACAAGCGCCGTGGGTATGATTATAGACGAAGTGAACAGTTCCGACCTATCCTCGGCCGTAACCGAAGATGACCGTAAAAAAACGCGCGACGGTATTTCTCTGGTATCGGACAGTGAACGGGAGAAACTTATCGGGCAAGTAGGCAAGCTCTTTATCATCGCCGGCAACAACCTCACCGTGCAACGGGAATGTGCCTATTTGTTGGAGCGCAGACTCTTCGATACTGGACATTTCGCCGTTGTACTCGACGCACAAAAATTAGGTATCGACGGGAAATCTCAAACCGCAGCATTTGCAGCCATTGCAACCGAACTTACCCGGAAAGGTATTATCACGATATGCATCGATCTATATGGCGAAATAAAAGTCGACAATGCCTTTACCATAGCCGTAGCCGAAGATTCGACTCAACCTGTCGATAAAAACAAAGACTACTGCACAGTGTGCCAGCAACATTTGTCCGCCACGATCGAAGATATCATCAATATAAAACTTTGAACATGGGATTCAATTTTCAAAAGTTACCGGTAAATACCTTGATTGGAGCAGACTGGAAAACATTTCACGATGTAACGGCCGGTCGCAAAATCGACAAGGGGTATAAAACCAAATACCTCCTCACCAAAGCACTTTGTCGTATATTAAGTCTGACGAACGGAATTGAAAACCGCCGTTACAATAAGAGGCTGGCCGACAAACCCATTGAAAATGCTCCGGTATTCATTCTCGGTCATTGGCGTAGCGGGACGACTTTTGTTCACAACGTATTTTCTCAAGATAAGCAATTCGGATACAATACCACCTATCAAACGGTATTTCCCCACATGATGCTTTTCGGACAACCGGTTTTCAAGAAAATGGCGGCTATGGCTATTCCGAAGAAACGACCTACCGACAATATGGAATTGAAAGCTGATCAACCGCAAGAAGAAGAATTTGCGCTTGTAAACATGAGCCCCTATACTTTCTACAACTTTTGGTTCTATCCGCATTATACGCAAGAGTATAGTAAAAAGTATCTCCTTTTCGAAGATGCGACGAGAGATGAAATCGAGAAATTCAAAAAAACCTTCGAACGGCTCATCAAGATCTCTTTATGGAATACACGAGGAGAACGTTTTCTCTCAAAAAATCCCCCCCATACAGGACGGATTAAAACGTTACTCGAAATGTTTCCTGATGCCAAATTCATCTATTTGATACGGAATCCGTACACCGTTTTCGAATCGACACGTAATTTCTTTACCAACACTATACAACCTCTGAAACTCCAAGATATCTCCGAAAAAGAAATTGTCGACAATATCATCAAGGTATATACCGACCTTTACTTCCGTTATCAAGAAGATAAGAAACTCATACCCGAAGGAAATCTCATCGAAATAAAGTTTGAAGATTTCGAGCAAAACTCGCTCGAAATGACACAAAAAATTTACGATACACTTTCCTTGCCGGGATTTGAAAAAGCCCGTCCCCAAATCGAAACTTATATCAACGGGAAAAAGGGTTACAAGAAAAATAAATACAACTATGACCCGGAAACTGTGCATATCGTCGAGAAAAATTGGGATTTTGCACTGAAAGATTGGGGATATAAATTATAACCATCAAAAAAATCAGATATAAAAGGCCGGTAAAATTACCGGCCTTTTATGTTAATCTCTTTCAAAGATTCTCAAATATAAATATTCCGACATCACAAAGCATCGCCTTTCGTTTGGATATGTTGAGAAATATTCCTTTCTTTGTTTGTGAAAAATTAAAACTTCATTTAATCGAAAAATTTCGACACTTTAAATCCGAAAAACCATATGAAAAACTATCCCAAGATCGGTATTCGTCCGACTATCGACGGACGTCAAGGAGGCGTGAGAGAAAGCCTCGAAGAAAAAACGATGAATCTTGCAAAAGCTGTTGCAGAGCTCATTTCAAGTCATGTAAAGTATAGCGACGGTACACCGGTGCAATGTGTTATTGCCGACGGTACAATAGGTCGTGTCGGTGAAACGGCGGCCTGCCAAGCTAAATTCGAACGCGAAGGCGTAGGTGCAACCATTTCGGTTACCTCCTGCTGGTGTTACGGTTCCGAAACCATGGATATGCACCCACATTGGCCGAAAGCCGTTTGGGGATTCAATGGTACAGAACGTCCCGGCGCCGTATATTTGGCAGCCGTATTGGCAGCTCACGCACAAAAAGGATTACCCGCATTCGGAATCTACGGACACGATGTGCAAGACCTCGACGATAACACCATACCCGAAGATGTAGCCGAAAAGATTCTCCGCTGGGCTCGCGCCGCCGTTGCCGTCGCTCAGATGCGCGGTGAAAGTTACTTGTCGATAGGCAGCCAGTGCATGGGTATAGCAGGCAGTATCGTCGATCAGGACTTTTTCCAAGAATACCTCGGTATGCGCAATGAAAGCGTAGACGAAGTGGAAATACTCCGCCGTATGGACGAAGGTATTTATGATAAAGAAGAATACGCAAAAGCAATGGCTTGGGTGGAAAAATATTGCAAACCCAATGAAGGGTGGGACAAAAATCGTCCCGAAAAACAAAAAGACCGCCCCGCCAAAGACGCCGATTGGGAGTTTATTGTAAAAATGACACTCATAATACGCGACTTGATGATAGGGAATCCCCGATTGAAAGAACTCGGATTCAAAGAAGAAGCTATCGGCCACAATGCCATTGCCGCCGGTTTTCAAGGTCAACGTCAATGGACCGACTGGAAACCCAATGGCGATTTCAGCGAAGCTCTTATGTGTAGCACTTTCGATTGGAACGGTATTCGCGAATCGTATGTACTGGCGACCGAAAACGATGCTTGCAACGGCGTTGCCATGCTGTTCGGCAAGCTCTTATCGGGTTGCGGACAAATGTTCTCCGATGTTCGTACCTACTGGAGCCCCGAAGCTGTAAAACGTGTTACAGGCAAAGAACTTACCGGTCTTGCCGCCAACGGTATCATACACCTCATCAACTCGGGTGCCACGACCCTCGACGCAACTGGTGCCAGTATCAACGCAGCAGGAGAAGCTTGTATGAAACCATGCTGGGAAATGACCGATGCCGACGCCGAGGCCTGTTTGAAAAATACCAGTTGGTTGCCCGCCGATCGGGATTATTTCCGTGGCGGAGGTTATTCTTCTCATTTCTTGTCGAAAGGCGGTATGCCGGTTACCATGTCCCGCCTCAATCTCGTAAAAGGCCTCGGCCCTGTATTGCAAATTGCCGAAGGTTGGACTGTCGATGTTGCTCCCGAAATTTTCGAGGTCATCAACAAACGTACCGATCCCACTTGGCCTACCACATGGTTTGCGCCCCGCTTGTGTGACAAACCGGCATTTAAAGATGTGTATTCGGTAATGAATAACTGGGGAGCCAATCACGGTGCGATTTCTTACGGACACATCGGAGCCGATCTCATCACACTGGCATCTATGCTTCGCATACCCGTATGCATGCACAATGTCGAGGAGGACAAGATTTTCCGTCCCTCGGCATGGAATGCATTCGGTATGGACAAAGAAGGTGCCGACTATCGCGCTTGTGCCGCTTACGGACCTATCTACAAATAATATTTAACCCCAAAACCATTATTAAAAAACTATGATCAACAGATTTGTTCTCAACGAAGTTTCATACTTCGGTCCCGGTGCTCGTGAAGTATTACCCAAAGAAGTAAAACGATTGGGACTGCACAAAGCATTTGTCGCTACCGACAAAGACCTCATAAAGTTCGGTGTGGCCGATAAGGTTCTCTCCGTACTGAAAGAGGCCGGTATTCCTTATGAAATATTCAGCGATATAAAACCGAATCCGACCGTAGCAAACGTCAAAGCCGGAGTAAAAGCATTCGCCGAATCAGGTGCCGATTTTATTCTGGCCATCGGTGGCGGTTCGTCTATCGACACATCGAAAGCAATCGGAATCATTACCAACAACCCCGAATTCAGCGATGTTGTTTCTCTCGAAGGGGTAGCCGATACAAAAAAGAAATCGGTACCTATCATCGCCCTGCCCACCACCGCCGGTACAGCAGCAGAGGTAACCATCAACTATGTGATTACCGACGAAAAAAACGAAAAGAAGATGGTCTGTGTCGATCCTAACGACATACCCGCAATTGCCATTATCGATGCCGAACTCATGTACACTCTTCCCAAAAGCCTTACAGCGGCAACCGGTCTCGATGCATTGACTCATGCTATCGAAGGCCTGATTACCAAAGGGGCTTGGGAAATGAGCGACATGTTCGAAATAAAAGCCATCGAAATGATCAACCGTTATTTGGAAACAGCTGTCAACGAACCTCAAAATCCGGAAGCTCGGTATGGCCGTAGCTCAATACATTGCAGGTATGGCATTCTCAAATGTCGGTCTCGGCGTCGTACACGGCATGGCCCACCCGCTCGGAGCTATATTCGACATTCCTCACGGTGTTGCCAATGCTTTGCTATTGCCTACCATTATGGAATTCAATGCACCGGCTGCTCTCGACAAATATGTAACCATTGCAAAAGCCATGAAAGTGTACAAAGACGGTATGAGCAAAGAAGAAGCTGCTCAAGCAGCCGTAGACGCTGTCAAATCGTTGGCTGTACGGGTAGGAATACCCCAACATTTGAGCGAACTGGGAATAAAAGAAAGCGATCTGCCCAAATTGGCCGACTCGGCCATTGCCGACGTTTGTACTCCCGGTAATCCGCGCGAAGTAACTCGGGACATTATCCTCGATCTCTATCGCAAGGTTCTCTAATAGAATCCACAGATTGTTAAGGCCTAAGGCCTTAACAATCTTTTTTTTCTCTTAAATCTTAAAACACACATGGAAACACCACACACAGGATATAGGGTACAGTCTTATAACCAACCAGTTAAAAGATATTGTCAGACCCTCAATCTTAAAGAAAATCCCGAACTGATTGCTGAATATCGCAAACGGCATCTCAAAGAAAACGCTTGGCCCGAAATATTGGCGGGTATCAGGGAAGTAGGAATCCTCGAAATGGAAATCTATATTTTAGGGAGCCGTCTATTCATGATTGTAGAAACGCCTCTCGATTTCGATTGGGACGAGGCCATGCAACGCTTAAATACACTGCCCCGCCAGCAGGAATGGGAAGATTACATGTCTATTTTCCAACAAGCCAAACCGGGAGCATCGTCGTCCGAGAAATGGCAGCAAATGGAGCGTATGTTCAAGCTCTATTAGCATCTCCAAACGGAAAATATCAACACACGAAAAGAGGCTGCAAAGAAATTGTCGGCCAACTCACAGAATTCGTGTCATGAAAGAAATTTTCGCGGCAAAAAATAAATTCCTGAATAACCGGGATTTCTTTATGTTAAATCCTTTCAAAAAACAAATAAATGAAACAAAAAGCAAGTTTGGTACGAATGGCAGACGGGAGAAATTTGCTAGTACCTTTTCTATTGATAACGACACTCTTCTTTCTATGGGGATTTGCTCATAGCATTTTAGATGTCTTGAACAAACACTTTCAAGATGCATTGGGCATCAATAAAACAAAATCGGCTTTGGTTCAAGCGGTTGTATATAGTGGATATTTTCTAATGGCTCTACCGGCCGGAGAAATCATACGACGATTCGGATATAGAGTTGGAGTACTGACGGGTTTACTTCTTTATGGGTGCGGAGCATTGTTATTCATTCCCGGTGGAGAAATAAAATCATTCGAATTTTTCTTGTTTTCGCTTTTTGTCATTGGCTGTGGATTGACCTGTCTGGAAACGGCTGCAAATCCATACGTTACGGTATTAGGAGAAAAAAATTCCGCTGAACGAAGAATCAATCTAGCACAGTCTTTTAACGGATTGGGGTGGATATGCGGTCCTCTGGTTGGAGGTTATTTCCTCTTTGCCGGAGATGGTACCGATGGCGGAAACATCTCAATGCCTTATGCTATCATCGGAGGTGTAGCTCTGATAGTAGCTCTCCTATTTTCGCGGGTAAAGTTGCCCGAAATCACACCCGAAGTCGATTCTACTGAAAAGAGTGCAGACGGGGAAACAGCCGTACACAAAAGTTTATGGAAACATAAAAATTTTACATACGGACTTTTAGCTCTGTTTTTATATATAGCGGCTCAAACCGGTATCAATAGTTTTTTCATCAATTATGCGACAGAAAATGCCAGTATATCGGCTCACGAGGCATCTATTTGGCTTTCATTCGTCGGTATGGGTCTATTTACGGTAGGACGTATGGGAGGCAGCTGGATCATGAGCAAGATACGCGCCGAAAAAGTATTGATCGTATGTGCTCTCGGTGCTACATTGGCTATGATACTGGCAATCTTTACATCGGGAATGGCCGGTGTAAGCAGCTTTTTCTTATGTTTCTTGTGCGAATCGATCATGTTCCCGACTATTTTTGCTTTATCCATCAGAGGATTGGGCGAACAGACCAAAAGAGCCTCGTCATTCTTGATTATGTCGATTGTCGGTGGTGCTATCGCTCCTGTTCTAATGGGATATATTGCCGATACCGTATCTATGTCTTTGGCTTTTCTCATTCCATTGGGCTGCTTCTTATTTATCTTAGGATTTGCATTAAGTTTCAAAAAACTTTTACAAGCATAAAAGAAAGAGGGGCATCTGGAAGATGCCCCTCTTTCTTTTATGGTAATATTAAATTACCAAATCACGACCCGATCTTCGGGAGCCATATACATGGGTTGTTCGGGTGTGATTCCGAATGCCTGATAGAAAGTCTCGATATTCCGAAGTGCAGCATTCACACGCCATTTTCCCAACGAATGCGGGTCAGTTTTCGTCCGACGCAGGATTTCTTCATCTCGTATATTCGAAGCCCACAAATTAGCATATGCCAAGTAAAAACGTTGCTCGGGAGTAAAACCATCGATCATAGGCAACTCCTCTCCTTTCGTGGCATTTTCAAAAGCTGTATATGCGACGCGTAAACCTCCCTGGTCGGCAATATTCTCTCCCAAAGTAAAACGCCCGTCGGCATGTACTGTATCAATAACAACAATGCTACTGTACTGATCGGCCAAAATATCGGCACGGAGATTGAACTGACGAGTGTCCTCGGGTGTCCACCAATCATTGAGGTTGCCATCTTTATCGAATTGACGTCCCATATCATCGAAACCGTGCGTCATTTCATGCCCGATAACGACACCGATAGCACCGTAATTGACGGCATCGTCGGCATCGGCATAGAAGAATGGCGGCTGCAAAATACCTGCGGGAAAACAGATTTCATTGGTAGTCGGGTTATAATAAGCATTCACGGTCTGCGGACTCATATACCATATCGACTTATCGACCTCCTTACCTACTTTTTCGAGCATATAAGCCGTCTCGAATTTAGAGGCATTTTTGAGGTTCTCCCAATAACTTTTTTCCGAAGATATTTCAAGGGCCGTATAATCTCGCCATTTGTCGGGATAACCTATTTTTACCGTTACTGCGGCCAATTTTTCAAGAGCGCGCATTTTTGTATCCTCGCTCATCCAATCGAGATGCTCGATGTGCTGTTTCAGAGCCTGCTGTAAATTGGCCACCAACTTCAACATTCGGTTCTTCGACTCCTGCGGGAAATATTTTTTCACATATATCTCGCCCAATGCCTCGCTTAAAACAGCATCGGTCGTTGCAAGCGAACGTTTCCATCGTAACCGGGGCTCTTGTTGACCGGATAATGTCCGTCCGTAAAAATCGAATTTGGCATCATAAAATTCGTCGCTCAAATACAATGCGGCACTATTCAATACCGTAAACGCCATATAATCTTTTACTTCCTGTAATGAAAGCCGGGTATATAACTTGTCTACGCCATCGATAAACACCAGTTGTCCGGCATCGATATACTGTAAGCTATCCACTCCCAACGATGTAAAAAAGTCATTCCAATCAAAACCTTTTTCCCGTTTCAGAAAATCGGTATACGCCATTCGATTGTAATTTTTCTGCGGATCCCGCAATTCCACCCGGGTATAAGAAAGACGAGCTAATTCGGTTTCTATTTTCATGACCGACTGAGCCGCCTTCCCTGCCGATTCGGGAGAATACCCTGCTAACGTAAACAGGCGCTCTATATACTTTATATAAGACTCTCGCAAAGCGACATTCGTACTATCTGCCGATAAATAATAATCACGGTCTCCCATAGCGATACCACCTTGATTGAGACTCAGCAAATTCTCACTGCTATTCTTGCTATCCGGCCCAACATATACAAAAAAGAACGGGTATATCCCTTCGGCATGAAGTCGGCCGATAACAGACGACATATTTTTCATGTCCGTAATCCCGTTTATCTCTTCCAAATCGGCCACTACGGGTGTAACACCTTCGGCATTAAGGCGCACACTATCAAGACCCAAATTGTACAAATCACTTACTTTGGCAGCAATACTACCGGGCGCTTGCTTCTTCGCCGATAATTCTGTAACCAAAGTGTGCATTTGTTCTTCACACAAATCGGCCAAACGATCGAACGAGCCATAGCGGCTATATTCGGGCTTCAACGGATTATTGGCCATCCAACCACCGCAAGCATACTGATAAAAATCGGCTCCGGGCGCTACACCCAAATCAAAATTAGACAGGGATAGCGGCTTCTCTTTCTCTTGTCTTCCTGAACAAGCCGAAAAAGTCAGTGCAGCCATTAACGATAACATCATTGTTTTTTTCATAACATCGGTATTTGATTATTTTACTTGTATTTATTTTTCACTTACAGAGACCTCTTTTCGCATTTTTTCCAGTATGTCGGTCTGCTCGACCCATAATTCCGTCAAAGCCTCGGCATCTTTCTTCAAAGTTCCGTGTTTCATACACAAATCTATATCGGCCATTCCTTCGGGGGTGGCCAGACGAGCTTCGATAGCAGAAATTTCCGTATCCAATTTTGCCAACCGCTGTTCGGTATCAGCGACAGCACGTTCTTGTCGTTTCAACTTTCTCTGCCACTCTTTACGGGCTTCGAACGACAGCTTATTTTCCGCAGAAGAAACTGATGTCTTTTCGACCGGTATTTGAGAGCGATCCTGCGACTTCGATTTGACTTCCAACTCTTTTAACGAAGCCATTTTTTTCGCCGTCAAAAAATCATATATTCCGCCCAAATGTTCTCTAACTTTCTGCTGTCCGAACTCATACACTTTCGATACCAGACCATCGAGGAATTCCCTATCGTGCGATACGACAATAAGAGTCCCGTCAAAATCTTTCAAAGCCTGTTTCAGGACATCTTTCGTACGCATATCGAGATGGTTGGTCGGTTCGTCGAGAATCAACAGATTGACAGGTTCGAGCAACAAACGAATCATCGCAAGCCGAGTTTTTTCTCCTCCGGACAAAACTTTCACCTTTTTTTCCGAAGCCTCTCCGCCAAACATAAACGCCCCCAATATATCACGTATTTTGGTACGAATATCACCGACGGCCACTCTATCTATCGTATCGAATACCGTTACAGATTCGTCAAGAAGCTGAGCCTGGTTTTGGGCAAAATATCCGATTTTCACATTGTGTCCTATTTTCAACTCTCCATCATAAGGAATCTCTCCCATGATACATTTTACAAGCGTAGATTTTCCCTCTCCGTTTTTCCCGACAAAAGCGACTTTTTCTCCTCGCTTGATTGTAAAATCGGCATGTGCAAAAACAACATGATCACCATAACTTTTCCCCATATTTTTAGCAATAACGGGGTAATCACCCGACCGAGGAGCCGGAGGAAATCGTAAACGCAATCGGGAATTATCCACTTCATCAACCTCGATGCGTTCTATTTTTTCCAGCTGTTTGATACGCGATTGTACTTGCACCGACTTTGTGGCTTTATAACGGAAACGCTCGATAAATGCCTCGGTATCCTGTATCTGTTTCTGCTGATTCTCAAAAGCCCGCTGCTGCTGTTCAAGACGCTCGGCCCGCAACTGTACGTATTTCGAATAATTCACCCGATAATCATAAATATGCCCGAGAGATATTTCGATTGTACGATTGGTTACATTATCGATAAACGCCCGGTCGTGCGAAACCAATACAACGGCATTGGCTCTTGTGGAAAGAAATGTTTCGAGCCACTGTATAGATTCTATGTCCAAATGATTGGTGGGCTCGTCGAGCAATAATACATCGGGGCGTTGTAAAAGCAATTTGGCCAATTCGATACGCATACGCCAGCCGCCACTGAATTCGGAAGTCGGTCGGTCAAAATCACTCCGCAAAAATCCCAGTCCCAATAACGTTTTTTCTATTTCGGCCTGATAATTGCCGCTACCCGATAGAGCAAGTTGCTCGCTTACCTGAGAAATACGGTCGATCAATTCCTGATACGAATCACTTTCATAATCGGTACGTTCGGCCAATTCCGTATTCATTTGATCGAGACGATCCTGCATCTCCTGAATATGAGAAAACGCCAACGCCGCCTCCTCGGTAACCGTACGACTATCGGAAAGTTGCATTTGTTGCGGCAAATACCCAATGGTTATATCTTTGGGCATATTTACCGACCCCGCCGACGGCTGTTGAAGCCCCGCTATGATTTTGAGCATAGTCGACTTGCCGGCACCGTTTTTACCGACCAAGGCTATGCGGTCTTTTTTATTAATGACATACGTTATCTTATCGAGTAATGTAAACCCACCGAATTCTACGGTCAGACCCTCTATTGAAATCATAATAGTCGTGTTCTTAAATTTTACCTGTTTCTACAATAGGCATTCTCAAAACACGGCAAAGGTACACATTTTTACCCGAAGACTACATACTCATTTTTATATTAAGAAACAAACTGTACATATATAATCTTATTTATACCAAATGAAAAATGTCTCTATTTCTCCTTCTTTATGGATATACACCGATACACCCACCATCGGGCGAAAGCGTTACCGCATCGACCCGCAGGCGTGTGGCCGTACTGTTGTTATAAAAAGTTACTTGTGCCCGGCCCAATGAATCGGTCTCCAAATCGGGATTCCAATACAACGTACGACGGTAATCCCGCTCATCGGGAAGCACACCTTCGCTATAATCGACATGATAGTACTCCGCCGGTATGGAATAACCTTGCAACGTCGTCTTGCGATAACCTTTCGGCGTCCTTCTCAGTTCTTCATACGGTTTCAAAAAAAGCAACACAAATACCGGTGGTACGGCACTGTTATAAACAAAGTCCTCGCTTCTAAAACAGCACTCCTCGACATAGTATTTTATATCGTCTGCGGTTATGCGTTCTACGATTACGATACGGTCTATTTCATCTGTCTCTCCGAAATATAATCCATTCGCGATAATTTGAGTACCGCGTCTTTTATACTTTCCATCAAAATCGGGATTGGTATAATCAAGTAACTCCCATATCGAGCCCGTAAAATGCCGAAAATCTCCCGCATCGAACATTTGATCTTCCGTTTCGCCCGCATCATATTCTATCCGAAGAGAAGGGCCTAATTTTCTCCGGCTTTTGACAGCTACTTCCGGTAGGTTATATACTTTCATCGTATCTATATTTATTTCTCTATCATAACTTACCGAATCTGTTTTTTCCACCTCCGGTTTTTCCGTATCTTCCTCTTCTGACGTTATGTTCCTTGATACCTCGTATCGGATGTAAGGGCGTACCGGCGGTGAAAATACCCGATCCAATTCAATCAAGTAATATCTGTTTTTCTTTTTCCCGCGACGATCCTCTTTCTGCGTTTGCAAGACCAATTCGTTCTTCCCCCAGATATCTTCTTGCGACAAGAATGAAAAACAGCCCAATGAGTCGCTTCGAGCCTCCCCTCGACAATTGGTACGCTCGGAATAGACCCATACCGATATCTCCACATTTTCTACCGGTTCGTTTCGTCGAACCGTATTGCTCAATACCCGACCCTGCACAAGGATTCCTTCTTCGACTTTGTGTTTCGCTTCGAACGGTTCGATTCCCGTCTGTTCCTGCC
>URHG01000019.1 GCA_900547555.1 uncultured Porphyromonadaceae bacterium
GCAGGTTTCATGTAGTCGGAGAACACGAAGAAGGTCGCACAAGCCGGAATGACACCGCCGTGCAAAGCCATACCGATGCAACAGCAAGCCATCGTCAACTCCGATACACCGGCCTGCAAGAAAGCTCCCGAGAAATCATCGCGGGTAAAGGCGTGTGTTTTTTTCAGGAACCCGTCGGTCTTATCGGAGTTGGAGAGGTCGGCCGAAGAGACAATCATGTTTTCGACCTGCATAGCCAACGCTCCGAGTACCGTAGCCGAAGCCGCACGGGTTGCTGCACCGGGTTTCTGTTCGATGGCAGCCCAGTTCACAACGGGAGCTTTTCCCGCAAACCAGTTTTCCATTTTGGCAGCCAATTCGGGATTGGCTTTCGCCCACTCGGCTTTGGCCGCATAACGGGCGGCGACTATTTTTTTCAACTCTTCGGCACGGCGGGCATAAAGCTCTTGCACCTCGGGGAAGATGCGGAACGGATTTTCGGGATCTCCGCCCAAATTCTTGACGGTATTGACATAAGCATCACCGCCGAGAGGAGCTCCGTGCGTGGCGCAATTGTTTTCGTAACTGCTTCCGTCGGCTTTACGGGCACCTTTACCCATCACGGTTTTTCCGATGATGAGGGTGGGCTGTCCTTTTACTTGCTTGGCTTGGTCGAGCGCACCGCGTATGGCATCGGGGTCGTTGCCGTCGATGGTGATGACTTTCCAGTTCCAAGCCTCGTATTTCTTGGCGACATCTTCACTGGTTACGGCATCGGTAGCCGTCGAGAGTTGTATGTCGTTGGAGTCGTAGAACATGATGAGGTTGTCGAGGCCGAGGTGTCCTGCCAGACGGCCGGAACCCTGAGAAATCTCTTCCTGCACACCGCCGTCGGAAATGTAGGCATAAATCGTCTGGTTCATGACATCGCCCAGACGAGCTTTCAGGAACTTAGCGGCGATAGCAGCCCCTACGGCATAGGTATGCCCTTGCCCCAAAGGTCCCGAAGTGTTTTCGATACCGCGCATGACGTTTACTTCGGGGTGTCCCGGCGTGGGGCTGTCCCATTGGCGGAACTGGCTCAGTTCTTCCATCGTGAATTTTCCGGTAAGCGCCAAAACCGAGTAGAGCATGGGCGACATGTGTCCGGGATCGAGGAAAAAGCGGTCGCGACCTTCCCAACGCGGATTTTCGGGGTCATATACCAGATACTCCGAGAAAAGTACATTTACAAAATCGGCACCACCCATCGCACCTCCGGGGTGTCCCGAGTTGGCTTTCTCTACCATAGAAGCAGCCAGAATGCGTATATTGTCGGCTGCAAGATTCGTTACTTTATTATCCATCAGATATTTGTTTTGATATTTTCGGCTTATACAAAAAGCTCTTTTTCGGTAAACGCCCCTAAATTACGATATTTTTCGTATATTTTTTGATATTCGACTACATTTTTTGCATTGGGACGATACTCGGCGGCATAACCCGAGTTCATGGCCACCTGCGCTTCTTGCACATTTCGGTATAAGCCGGCAGCCGTCGCAGCAAACATGGCAGCGCCGAGCGCACAAGCCTGATCGGTGTTGCATACCTGTATGGGCATATCGAGTACATCGCTGAGTGTCTGCATGACAAAAGGCGATTTCAGCGCAATTCCCCCGATTCCTATGACATGGTCGATACGCACGCCTTCGCTGCGAAAACGATCGACAATGGCTTTCGATCCGAATGCCGTAGCTTCGACCAAAGCCCGGAAAATACGGGGAGCATCGCTGCCCAAAGTAAGTCCCGTTATCGTTCCCTTGAGTAACTGGTCGGCATCGGGAGTACGCCGGCCGTTCATCCAATCGGTTGCAATGATCGTACTTTCCGAAATGGGAATTTTCTCGGCTTCGGCTGTAAGCGCGGGTATGATCCGGTCGGCAGTTTCTTCGATCAGCTTTTGCTTGGTCGTCTCGTCAATGAGTGTCGATTTCGACAATATTTCCCGCAGCGGATATTCCAGTACGCGTTTGAACCATGCGTAAACGTCTCCGAAAGCCGATTGTCCGGCTTCGAGGCCTATCATGCCGGGAATAACCGAGCCGTCGACCTGCCCGCAAATGCCCCGAATGAGTTTGTCGCCTATCTCGTCATAGGAAGCGACCATCACGTCGCAGGTCGAAGTCCCTATCACCCGGACGAATGTGTACGGAGCGATATTGGCTCCCACAGCTCCCATATGGCAGTCGAAGGCTCCGCCGGCCACAATGACATCGGTCGACAATCCCAACCGCTCGGCCCATTCGGGAGAGAGCTTGCCCACAGCTTTATCGGCCGTCTCGGTTTTCTCGAAAAGCCGTTCCCTGAAACCGGCGAGCAACGGATCGAGGGTAGTGAGGAATTTTTCTTCGGGCAGACCGCCCCAACTTTCATGCCACATGGCTTTATGCCCGCAAGCACAACGGCTGCGGACAATGTCGCGACTGTGCTTCACGCCGGTGATAAGGGCAGGCAACCACTCGCAATATTCAACGATGGAATAGGCTTTGGCCCGCACTTGCGGGTCTTCCCTCAGAATATGCAGGGCTTTGGCCCAAAACCATTCCGAAGAATAAATTCCTCCCTCATAGGAGGTATAGTCGATATGCCAATGGCGACAAAGTTCGTTGATCTCGGCCGCCTCTTTCACGGCGGTGTGATCTTTCCACAAAACGAACATGGCGTTGGGGTTTTCCGCAAACTCGGGCAAGAGAGCCAAAGGTGTACCGCTCTCGTCGGTGAAAGCCGGGGTACTGCCGGTGGTATCGAACGCAATGCCTACGACCTGCTGCGCCGTACCGGGCGGGCAGGCAGCGAGAGCTTCACGTACCGAAGACTCCAACACCTCGATATAATCGAGGGGATGCTGGCGGTAACGGTTGGCGGCAGGATCACAATATTTACCTTCTTTCCAACGGGGATAGTACTTGACCGACGAGGCTACCTGCCGACCCGTAGAGGCGTCGACGACAATGGCCCGCGCCGAGTCGCTGCCGTAGTCGAGTCCTATGACGTATTTGTTCATGGTTGTCGTTTTTTAGCAAAGGGCCTTATTGAGCATATAATAAATCTCGTTGAGACGCAATTCCTTCTTGAATTGGGAAATCGTCGTGTTCTTGTCGATTACGACCATCTCTATACCGGCGATGTCGGCATAATCTTCGAGATACTCGGTCGTGAGATCATACGAGAACGAGGTGTGATGCGTGCCTCCGGCAAGAATCCATGCGGCCGCACCGGTCGCGAAATCGGGTTGCGGAATCCACAACGCCGAAGCAACGGGCAACTTGGGCAACTCTTTCGATTTGATACACTCCACTTCATTGACAATGAGACGGAAGCGGTTACCCATATCGACAATCGTCGCCGCCACGCCGGGACCTTGTTTCGAAGTGAATACAAGACGGGCGGGATCGTTTTTCCCGCCGATACCGAGCGGATGTACTTCAAGTTTGGGTTTATGTTCGGCGATAAGAGGACACACTTCGAGCATGTGGGCTTGCAGTATGGCACTGTTTTTCCCGTCGAAGTTGAGCGTATAATCTTCGAGGAAAGAACAGCCCCGGGGCAATCCCTGACCCATGAACCACATGGTACGGTAAAGGGCGGCCGTTTTCCAGTCGCCTTCGGCCCCGAAACCGTAACCCTCGGCCATCAGGCGTTGGCAGGCAAGGCCGGGGAGCTGGTCCACACCGGCAAGGTCATCGAAATTGGTCGTAAAAGCCTTCGCCCCTTTTTCTTCGAGGAAGCGGCGCAATGCAATTTCTTCCCGGGCGGCGCAGCGTACTTGTTCGCGATCTTTTCCGCCGGCTTTGCAATTATCGGCGAAATCATATTCCTTCTCATATTCGGCAACAAGAGCATCGACCTCCGCTTCGGTAACCCGGCTCTGGACGGCCACAAGGTCGGCGATGGGATAATAATCGACGTGATAACCCAGACGCATTTCCGCCTCGACTTTGTCGCCGTCGGTAACAGCCACATTGTTCATTTGGTCGCCGAAACGGATTATGCGCATATCCTGCGCATCGGCCCAAGCAGCGGACACCCGCATCCACACGGCAATTTTGGCCTGTGCCTCGGGGTCCTGCCAATGCCCTACGACCACCTTGCGGTTTTTGCGCATACGGGTAACGATGTGCCCGAATTCGCGGTCTCCGTGTGCCGACTGGTTGAGATTCATGAAATCCATATCCATCGTCTCCCAGGGAATCTCTTTGTTGAACTGCGTATGGAAGTGTAGGAGCGGTTTGCGGAGCTCCTGTAAACCGTGTATCCACATCTTAGCCGGAGAAAAAGTATGCATCCATGTAATGACGCCGATACAATGCGGGTCGTTGTTGGCGGCTTTCAAGGTATCGGTTACTTCGCGAGCCGAGTTTACCGTACCTTTATATACTATTTTTACAGGGAGGTTTCCCGATTCGTTGAGACCTTTTACCATTTCATTGGAATGGGCGTCTACGGCAATAACGGCATCGCCTCCGTACAAGAGTTGCGCTCCGGTAACGAACCAGACTTCAAAATTTTCAAATCCTTTCATAGTGTATTTTATTTTGTTGTTTATTTTCTGTTATTTTTTCTGTCCGTAATAGGCATTGGGGCCATGCTTGCGGTTGAAATGTTTCTCGACGAGCAACGGATTCATCGTGAGCGAAGGATTGATCTGGTAAGAGAGATAAGCCATCTTGGCGACTTGTTCCAGAACAACGGCATTATGTACGGCGTCGGCTGCATCTCTCCCCCAAGCAAAAGGCCCGTGATTGCGCACCAGTACGCCCGGTGTATGTACGGGGTCGATTTCCTTGAAACATCTCACAATGACACGTCCTGTCTCTTTTTCGTAATTTCCTTCGACCTCGGCCCGGGACATCTCGGCCGTACACGGAATCGCATCGTGGAAGTAATCGGCATGAGTAGTCCCAATGTTGGGAATATCTTTTCCGGCTTGAGCCCAAGCCGTAGCATAGGTCGAGTGGGTGTGTACGATACCGCCTATTTCCGAAAAGGCCTTATAAAGCATGAGGTGTGTCGGCATGTCGGACGAAGGGCGCAACCCGCCTTCGATGATATTCCCGTCGAGGTCGACCACCACCATGTCGGCAGCCACCATCGTCTCATAACTTACACCCGAAGGTTTGATGACAACTAAGTTGTTTTCCCGGTCGATAGCCGAGACATTCCCCCAGGTAAAAATGACCAACCCGTGTTTTACCAAATCGAGATTGGCGCGAAAAACTTTTTCTTTCAGAGCTTCTAACATAGTTGTACGTTTTTAGAGTTTGAATTTCGTGTGAGTACGATTGTAAGCGTTGGCGTTGAACTTATAGAGCGATGCACCCCGTTTCGACGATTCTTTGTCGATTTTATCGGTCTTCTCTATATAATCCATATCGGCAACCCGTTTACGGAAGTTCCGCTTATCGATGGCTTCTCCGTAGATCGCTTCATAAAGATTCTGCAAACGGGTAAGCGTGAACAACTTGGGCAGAAGGTTGAAACCGATGGGTTCCCTTGCGGCTTTCTGCTTCATTCTTTCGCGGGCCAATACGACCATATCTTCGTGATCGAAGATAAGCGGCGGCACTTCGTCGATATTTACCCAGTAAGCGTTGTGCTGATGCACGGCTTCGCGGTCGTACTCGTCGATATTGATAAGGGCGTAATATACGACCGAGATGACCCGTTCGCCGGGATCCCGGCCGACGGCTCCGAAGGTGTGGACTTGCTCCATGTAAACATTTTCGAGACCGGTAAGTTCGGCCAGTACCCGCTTGGCTGCCTCGTCGACACTTTCGTCGGAACGGACAAATCCTCCCATAAGCGACCATTGCCCTTTGGCCGGTTCCATCTTGCGTTTGAGCAGCAAAAGATTGAGAGATCCTTGCTGAAAGCCGAAGATGACACAGTCGACAGAGACATAATGTTTGATTTCAGAAAGATAATAACTCATAGTCTGTTTTTAGAGACCGGGAAAGAGACTCTCTCATGAGTATCTCTTTCCCGGATATGTAATTACCAGAAATACCAATAGAAAACAGCGGTAATGGCGAGAATGATGCAGGTGTGCAGAATATCCCACGCATTCCAGCTGGCACGGGTCTCGGCAAGCTGTTCTTTCGAGGAAGTGCCGAATACCAAACCCTTGATTTTCTCGGGCGAAGGAGCTTCGGTGCAATAGCTTACCACGATGACCACGACGAGACAGAAAAGGAACATCCAGCCGCAGAAGAACAACCAGTTGAGGTCATAGAAAAGATATTTGAAAAGACTGTCGCCGGCACCGGCTCCTACGATCGAATAGTAGACTTTGGCCCCGAGACGGGTAAGTCCGATGACCATACCTGCAAGCAGCCCCCACATACCGCCTTTGGCCGACGCGCGTTTCCAGCAGATACCTAACAAGAAGGCCGCAGCTATACCCGGCGCAAGTACCGATTGTACGTCTTGCAGATAAGCATACAATACATCTCCGACACTGCGCATGATAGGGATCCATAGAATACCCAGCAATACAATGACGGCAGTTGCTATCTGACCGATGACAACCAGTTTCTTTTCGGACGTTTCGGGACGGAAACGCTTATAAAAATCGATGGTAAAGAGCATGGCCGAAGAATTGAACAGCGATGCCAGCGAACTCATAAGGGCGGCAAGAATACCGCACACAACGATACCTTTTACCCCGGCCGGCAACAGCTTCGACACCAAAGTGGGGAAAGCGGCATCGGCATTGTGCATACCGTTGGCCAACATGGGAAGGAAGCCTTCACCGCCGGCAACCAGCGATTTTTGATGCAAGGCAAAAGCGATCATACCCGGAATGAGGAAAAGGAAAACCGGCAGCAATTTGAGATACGCTCCGAATATCGTTCCGCGTCGGGCCTCTTTTTGGTTCTTTCCCGAGAGAACACGTTGTACGATAAACTGGTCGGTACACCAATACCAGAAACCGATAATCGAAGAACCTACAAGCGCACCCAGCCACGGGAAGTTGGGATCCCGGTTATCACGTATGAGGTCGGTCATGGAATCGCCGTAATCGTTGACCGTTACATTGCTGCAAATGCTCATCATCTCATTCCAGCCGCCCAATTCTTTGAATCCGAGAACCAAAATGATAAGCGAACCGAGAAGAAGTATAGGCGTCTGCAATACCGAGGTGTAGAGTACCGATTTCATACCGCCGAAAATCGTGTAAAGCGCCGTAATGACAACCAGCCCTATGGCGGCTATCCAAAAGAAGTCGATTCCCCATAAAGTATCTATGCCGAACACCTGCTGGAAAACCAATCCTCCGGCATATACGGTTACGGCCACTTTGGTGAGAACATAACTGATGAGAGAAATCAGCGACAAAATGGTACGCGATTGCGGGTTGTAACGGCGCTCGAGAAACTCGGGCATCGTATATACCATACTCCGGGAATAGAAAGGAACAAATACCCAGCCCAGCAACAATATCATCCAGCCCTGCATTTCCCAATGAGCCATAGCCATACCGCTCGATGCTCCGGCTCCGGCAAGGCCGATGAGATGTTCCGAACCGATGTTCGAGGCAAAAATCGACGCTCCGATAGCAATCCATGTCGCGTCGCGACCACCTAAGAAATAATCTTTCGAGTCGTCTTGTTTCTGGCGCATCACCCATACGATGATACCCACGAGGGCCAAACAGAATAGCCCAATGACAATCCAGTCTAATGCTTCCACAATATCAGATTTTAAGGTGTATAAATAAATTATTCAGCGATGGAAAAGCCGTAGATGCACACGCTTTGGTATGTCTCTCCGGGACGCAGCACGGTCGACGGCCATTGCGGTTTGTTGGGGCTGTCGGGGTAGTGTTGCGATTCGAGGCAAATGCCGGTACGGGGATTGTAAACAATCTCTCCTTTACCCTTGACCGTACCGTCGAGGAAATTGCCCGAGTATATCTGTATACCGGGCTCGGTAGTACGTACAGAAAGGCAAATACCGGTCTCGGGCGATACGAGCCGCACAGCCGTACGGTCGACATCTCCGGCCGTGGCAAGTACCCAGTTATGGTCGTATCCGTTACCGTTTTTCAACTGTTCGAAATTTTCATGCATACGGGCACCTACGGCGATTTCCGTACGGAAATCCATCGGGGTACCCTCTACCGGCAAGATTTCTCCGGTAGTCATATAGGTACTGTCTACCGGAGTATAGCTGTCGGCATCGACGGTAAGCAGATGATCGAGAACAGGGCGACGGGGATTTCCCGACAGATTGAAATAAGAATGGTTGGTCATATTGATGACCGTCGGTGTATCGGTCGTCGCCTCATAAGCGATGACGATGGCATTGTCGTCGGTAAGGTTATAGGTAACTTTCGCTTCTACATTTCCGGGAAAATTCTCATCTCCATCGGGTGAGTGCATCGACAATTCGAGCGTTTTCCCGTCGAGCTGGCGAGCATCGTACACCTTATACTGCCAGCCTTTCGGCCCTCCGTGCAGACAGTGCCCGAAATTGTTTTGCGGCAGTTGCACGGTATCGCCGTCGATGACGAGGCGGCCGCGGTCGATGCGGTTGGCATAACGCCCCACCGAAGCGCCGAAATCCGAAGGAATGTTCACATAATCATCGATGTTATCAAATCCCAATACGACATCGCGCATTTCTCCGTTGCGGTCGGGAACCATAATCGAGACGATACGTCCGCCGAAATTGGTAATACATACCTCCATGCCCGAGGCGTTTTTCAAGGTATAAAGTGCAACCGGTTTTCCGTCGACGACGGTTGCGAAGTCCGCCGGATTCAGCCCCGACAGCGTTTTATCGGGCTGCTGCGAACAAGCTCCCAACAAGAGGGTCAGTGCCGCAATAAGGAAAGTGTGTTTTTTCATTTGCATATAAAGATTTAATGTTATGGCGAAACAGTAGCGGTTTACGAACGGTGTAAAAATAACACTTATCTCTATTGCTTATTCTCAAAACAACATGTTTTGCAACATAAAAAGGATCTTTTTTTCTTCTTTCTTCTTTTTTCGGCAAAATCGTATGATTATCGTCTTTACCTGTTTTCCCCGATGTTTCCGGGATTGATATAACAAAATCCCCTCTGTCCCGACGGGGACAGAGGGGATTCTCATATAAATAAGAATTATATCAAAGTTTACGTGCTCCGTCGCTGATGGTAACGGGATAAACTTTCGGAGCTTTTCCAAATTTTTCGGTAAACCCTTTTACAGCCGTTTCGATGAATCGGTCATACTTCTCTTCGGGTACAAGATTGATGGTGCAGCCGCCGAAGCCTCCACCCATGACACGCGAACCGGTAACTCCGCATTCGCGGGCCACATCGTTGAGATAGTCGAGTTCCTCGCAACTCACTTCATAGAGTTTGCTCATGCCGTGATGCGTACCGTACATTTTTTCGCCCACCGTTTTGTAGTCGCCTTTCTGTAAGGCATCGCACGCATCGAGTAGACGTTGAATCTCTTCGATCACATATTCGGCCCGCATATAATCTTCGGCGCTAACCTCGTCTTTTACTTCGGCCAGCATTTTCATGTCGGCATCTCGCAAAAGCGATACTTCGGGATGGTGTTTCTGTATGGCGGCGACAACAGCTTCGCACGATTCGCGACGACGGTTGTAGGCCGACGATGCCAACTCGTGTTTCACGACCGAGTCGATGAGTACGACTTTATAGCCGGCAGGATCGAAGGGAACATATTCATATTCGAGCGAACGGCAATCGAGGCGAATCAGATGACCCGCTTTCCCGAAAACAGAGGCAAACTGATCCATAATACCGCACTTTACACCGCAATAATTATGCTCGGTTGCCTGACCTATTTTGGCCAACTCGAACTTATCGATACCCAAACGGAATATGTCATTCAATGCAAATGCGAAAGTACTTTCGAGAGCCGCCGACGAAGACAGACCCGCCCCCAAAGGTACGTCGCCCGAGAAAGCCGTATCGAAACCTTCGACTTTACCGCCGCGTTTCGCGATTTCCCGCACGACACCGAAGATATAGCAGGCCCAACTTTGTACCGGTTTATCTTCTTCGTTCATACCGAATTCGGCATATTCGTCGAGATCGACCGAGTAGGCACGGACGATGTTCCTGCCGTTGGGCTTGATTTCGGCCAGAATACCTTTATCGATGGCACCGGGCAAAACAAAACCTCCGTTGTAGTCGGTATGTTCTCCGATCAGATTGATGCGCCCGGGAGAAAAATAGAGCTCTCCCTCGGTTGCGAAATGTTTCTTGAAACTATTTCTTACAAATGTGTTGTCCATAGAGTATAGATTTTTTAAGATTAATCGACAGGAATATTCTTGTTCACGTTTTTACAACCCGAGAGTCCGTAATACAGCAGATACACCAACGCAACGACGATGAGCCAATAGCTGTTCATATACCCGCCGACTTTGGCGATGTATTGCTGGATAAGGGGTAAGATACCGCCGCCGACAACCATCATCATGAAAAGTCCCGACGCCTGAGCGGTATATTTTCCCAGCCCCTCAACGGCAAGATTGAAAATTCCTCCCCACATGACCGACGTACAAAGTCCGCACAAAACAAGGAACAGTGCGCTGACCGGTACTTCGGCGACGACGATACCGTTCCCTACACTGTAACCCGGCATGTCCAACGTATATTCTTTGGGAATGAAAATGGCGAGGATTACGAGCAGTATGGCGGTCGACGAAACGGCGATAAGCTGGGTTCGTGTCGAGACTTTACCGCTGATGGCACTGCTCAACGTGCGTCCTACCAACATGAGCAACCAATAGATCGCCACGATAGCTCCGGCGATGGCCGATGCATCTCCTATGACACCCGCTCCGGTCGCGCTTTGGTCGGCGAGGTAGAAATTGAGAGTGCCCGGTATGCCTATTTCGACCCCTACATATATGAATATACCGATTACCCCCATTACCGTATGCCGGAAATTCCAGGGACTGTGTTCGAATGTCTCTTTTTTGCCTCCTTTATGCAAGTGGGGCTCGGGTATGGCGACAAACGATATGATGACGAATGCTGTGGCAAAGACGGCCATACCTATCCACAGCAAAGGAGTAACGTCGGTCATCGTCGTCGATTTGGTGAGCGAACCGATAAGCGCACCGACGAAAAACGGGGTGAGGGTCGCCGAGAGCGAATTGAGCGCGCCACCGGCTTGTATCAGCTGATTGCCTTTGTTGCCGCCACCACCCAAAATATTGAGCATGGGGTTCACGACCGTATTCAACATACACACGCAAAATCCGCAGATGAATGCACCCAACAGATAGATGAAGAAATTAAGGCTTACGGGAAATTCCACCGGCACGGCGACACCCCCCCGGTCGATACTGCTGTCCATCGTAAAAAGAACCGTATCGGTTCCCACGATACTCGACAAGTACTGTACGGCCAGACCTATAACGCCTACGGCCATCGCCCACAACGCCGTTTTTTTGTATCCGATTTTTACCAGCAGGTTACCGGCCGGGATACCCATAAAAAGGTAAGCGAGGAAATTCATCATGTTTCCCATCATACCCAGCACGCTGTTGCCCTCGAACTGATATCCCCATATCGTGCCGATGGGGGCGGCCAGATTGGTTACGAAAGATATCATCGCAAAAATGAAGAACATCGTGATGATGGCAACGATATTTCCGTTCTTTTTTTCTTGTGTCATGGTTTATAGATTTATAAAATTTCGATATGAAAATTATTTCCGCACCGAGAACTGGTAACGGCATGTTTGCGTATAGGTCTCGCCGGGTCGTAAAACCGTCGAAGGGAAATGCGGTTTATTGGGACTGTCGGGAAAATGTTGGGTCTCGAAGCATACCGCCGTGCGTGCGCTGTACTTACGCCCGCACTTTCCCGTAAACCCGTTGAGCCAGTTTCCGGTATAAAGTTGTACGCCCGGCTCTGTGGTATATACAGACATTACGATTCCTGTTCGGGGAGAATATGCTTCGGCGGCGAAAGCGTATTCGCCGGGGAAATTTTTCGCCAGTACGTAATTATGGTCATATCCCCGGCCGAAACGCAGCTGTTCGAAGTCATCATCGATACGCTGTCCCAAAGCTACGGGGTGCAAAAAATCCATAGGTGTTCCCACTACCGAGGCAATTTCGCCGGTAGGAACCGACTTGTCGTCCATCGGCGTATAGAAAGGCGCATCGATGGTAACGATATGGTTGGTAACCTCCCCGCCACCGTCGCCGTTCAGGTTGAAGAACGAGTGGTGGGTCAAGTTGCATACGGTAGCCTTGTCGGTGGTTGCCCGGTAATGTATCTCCATAGCGTTTTCGTTGGTAAGGGCATAAGTAACCTCGACTTTCAGATTGCCGGGAAATCCCTCTTCCCCATCGGGCGAGAGATAAGAAAGGTGAAGTGTCTGGGTGTCGGTCTGGTTGGCTTCCCATACGACTTCATTATATCCTTTGATACCCCCGTGCAGGGCGCAATCGGGATTATTCGAGCGGATAGAATGGCATTTGCCGTCGAGATCGAAACGACAGCCCCCTATACGATTTCCGTAACGGCCAATCAAGGCTCCGAGAAATTTTTCAGGAGAATGCAGGTAGCCGTCGATCGTACTATGCCCGAGAACGACATCGGTCATTGTTCCGTCGGAATCGGGAACGAGCAGCGAAACGACGATTCCACCGTAATTGGTGATACATATTTCGGCTCCGTTACGATTGGTCAGTTGATAGAGCGATACCTGTTTTCCATCGATAACGGTATCGAAGTCGGAGAATAGTAATCCCGACTGTGTCTTTGCGGTATGATTTGCGGTTGACATAAAAAAATTTGTTTATGCGGATCACTCCCGACATGAAAGCTCTCATGCCGGGAGATATTCCGAAAGGTTGGATAAGTAATATCAGCGATTATTGCTGGCCTCCCGATATTGGCGTATGAACTGTAACCGTTCGTAGTAAGCGACATCGAGAATATTTTTGTAATTGAGTGCGCCGACAGCCTCTTTAAGAGAAGAAAACCCTTGCTCTTTGAGCCAGCCGGTGAGGAAGTCGAGCATTTTCCCGACAACGGTCTCGCCGTTGAGATACAGGGTCGAGCATAATTCGGCTGCGGAAGCTCCGGCCAAAATGACTTTGACAAGGTCTTCGGGCGTATGCACGCCTGTCGAAGCGGCCAACGGCAACTTGTTGACCTGTCCCGAAACGATACCCAGCCAACGCAAAGTATCGCTCAAATCGGCCGAGGTGCTGAACGGAGATCCGGCAATGAGCCGACGATTGTGTATATCAATATCGGGTTGCCACGGGCGGTTGAAAAGCACCACACCGGCGGCACCGGCGGCACGCAACTGGTCTACGACCGAAACGAGATTGGAAAGATTCCGGCTTATTTTCACGGTTACGGGAATATGTACGGCAGCTTCTACTTTTTGCAGAATCTCGACATGCAGTTTCCCGATGGTACCGGGACGATACTCGGTCGTGGGGTTGATTTTTTGCACGTTCAGCTCTATGGCACTGGCTCCGGCTTTTTCGAGGTCGGCGGCAAAACTTTCCCAACTGCCGTCGTCGTAACAGTTGATGCTAGCTATAACCGGTATCGATACCGCTTTCCGAGCTTCGCGTATCAACGTGAGGTATTTTTCCACTTCATGGGCTTTGACGATATTTTGCAGATAGTCGTAGGCCTCGGGATAATCGCTGTCGGAACTGTTGAGCAGGTGTTCGCTTTGGGCGGCGAGCTGCTCTTCAAAAAGCGATTTCAGCACAACGGCTCCTACACCGGCTTTTTCGAGGGCGACGATTTTTTCAACATTGTCGGTCAGACCCGAACTGGCTGCGATAATAGGATTTTTCAGTTCTAATCCTGCATACTGAGTCTTTAACATGATACAGATTCTTATAGATTAATAATTTCTTTCTCCAAAGATGAGGGTTCCCACACGTACCATTGTTGTCCCGTAGTCGAGCGCCAACCGGTAATCGTGCGACATACCCATAGAGATTTCCGAGAAGTTTTTATCAATAGGGAAATAACTCTTTTTTATTTCGGCAAAAAACGACTGCAATGAAGCAAATTCCCGGCGAACGGAAACTTCATCATCGGTGAGCGTCGCCATACCCATCACTCCGCACAGGCGCACATGGGTAAGATTGCGCCATACACCCGATGATAGATAGTCGCGACATTCGTCGAAAGAAAATCCGAATTTGGTCTCTTCTTCGGCGATATGCAGTTGCAGCAAACAATCGACAACCCGGCCGCACCGGGCGGCGCATCGATCGACCTCGGCCAGCAAATGAGGAGAGTCTACACTGTGTATCAGAGAAATAAAGGGCACTATCTGCTTCACTTTATTGGTTTGCAGGTGACCGATAAAGTGCCATTCTATATCGGCGGGGAGTACGGCTTGCTTGGCGACCAGCTCCTGAACCCGACTTTCTCCGAAAATACGTTGGCCCGCATCGTATGCCTCCCGAAGAGCTTCGGCGGGGTGAAATTTCGATACCGCCACCAAAGACACCCCGTCGGGGAGCGTCGATTTTACAGTGCCCAAATGTCGAGCTATATCGTTCATTTCTTTCTCTCCATTTTATTCCTGCACGGGAGCTGCCGGTACGGAGTCGGCATCGTAGCGGAAAACGTCCATGATGAGCGTTTCGGTAATCGAAGCGATTTCATAGTCGGCCATTGTCCCTTTCATTCCTTTCAACAGATTTTCAAGGGCGGTCTTGAAATCGGCGGCCTGCACCATCATATAAGAAGCAGTACGTTTCTCGACACCGCTTTTCTCGTCGAGGGTGATGAAATTGACTTTGCATTTGTACCACCGATCACCGGTCTCGTCGAAGAAAAGCTCGCTGATTTTCACACGCTTGATATTGGCGACGGTAAATTCTCCCGATATAAACGGGCGCATCTCTTCGAGTATCCGCGACTCGGCTTCGGTAAAAGAGAGCGCGTCGACCATATAGGGTTCGCTGACGGTTTTCTGCATTCCGCCTTCTATTTCTTTATCGTATTTAACTTTGCATTCAAACCAAGAGTTCATTTTTTCTGAAAGTTTATTGTTTATGATATTTCCTACGGAGCTATTCTCGCGGAGTATTTTTCATCGTTTCGTTGAGAGAATCTATGTAATCGAGCAATTCTTCCTTCCCTTTACGAGTCTCGGACGAAGTTATGAAGATAGGAGGAAGCTCTTCCCAGTCTTCGAGCAAACGGGTTTTATAAGCCTCGATTTTGTCGCGAAGCACCGTTGTTCCCAGTTTGTCGGCTTTGGTAAAAACAATAGCGAAAGGCACGCCGTTCTCGCCGAGCCACGCCATAAATTCGAGATCGATTTTCTGCGGTTCATGGCGGCTGTCGATAAGTACGAAGAGGGAGGTCATCGACTCGCGTTCGAGAATATAATGCTCGATGATGCGCCGTATGTTTTCCCTGCCCTCCTTTCCCCGACGAGCGAAACCGTAACCCGGCAAGTCAACGATATACCACGAACCGTCGATGTCGAAATGATTTATGAGCATGGTTTTTCCCGGTGTAGATGACGTCATCGCCAATCCCTTACGTCCCGTGAGCATATTGATAAGCGATGATTTTCCTACATTGGAGCGGCCGATGAAAGCATATTCGGGCCGATCTCCCGCCGGGCATTTGGCGACGTCGGTATTGCTTATGACAAATCGGGCATCTTTTATTTCCATAAGAAGGAGGTTCTTTTATCGATTACATGACAAATATAAGAAGTTTCTTGATAGATAATATAAAAAAAAGTGCTATTTTTGACTTTCTAAACGTAAGTACTATGGAAAAAAGGCCGCCTATTACACCGGAGTCGGTTTATAACGACTTGCGGTATTTGCAATTGTTGTCTACAAAGTTCCCGACCATATCCGATGCATGTACCGAGATTATCAACCTCGAAGCCATTCTCAATTTGCCCAAAGGTACGGAACATTTCCTGACCGACTTGCACGGGGAATACGAGGCATTCCTCCATGTATTGAAAAATGCGTCGGGATCGGTACGCCGCAAAGTCGAAGAAATTTTCGGACAGACTTTGCGTGAAAGCGAAGTGAAGGAGTTGTGTACCCTTATCTATTATCCCGAGCAGAAACTCGAACTCATCAAAAAAGAGGAGAAGGATATGACCGACTGGTATCGTATCACGATGCATCAGTTGATACGTGTGTGCCAGAACGTATCGTCGAAATATACCCGGTCGAAAGTCCGCAAGGCGCTTCCTGCCGAATTTTCGTATATCTTGCAGGAATTGTTGCACGAGTCGCAAATCGACCCGAACAAGCAGGCTTACGTCAATGGAATCATTTCCACCATCATCTCCACCGGTCGGGCCGACGAGTGTATCTGTGCAATTTGCAATCTTATACAGCGACTCGTAATCGATACCCTTCACATCGTGGGCGACATTTTCGACCGGGGACCCGGTGCCGAAATCATTATGGATAAACTCTGCTCCTACCACAATGTCGACATACAGTGGGGCAACCACGATATTTTGTGGATGGGGGCGGCAGCGGGAAATGACAGTTGCATCGCCAACGTCGTGCGTATGTCGATGCGTTACGGCAACCATGCTACTCTCGAAGACGGATACGGCATCAACCTCGTTCCGCTGGCAACATTCGCCATCGAACATTATAAAGACGATCCCTGCACTTATTTTGCCCCGAAAGGCCTCGACGGGGAATTTACGGCCAAAACCCGCCGTCTGCTGGCCCAGATGCACAAGGCGATCTCGATCATACAATTCAAACTCGAATCGCAACTGATTCTGGCGCACCCCGACTTCAAAATGAATGACCGTCTGTTGCTCGATAAAATCGATTACGAACGGGGCGTGTTGAAACTCGACGGAAAAGAATACCCCTTGCGGGATAAGAATTTCCCGACCATAGACCCGGCCAACCCGTTTGCTCTTACACCCGATGAAGAAGAACTGGTGGAACGTCTGCATTACTCATTCGTGAATAGCGAGAAAATGCGCAAACACATGCGTTGCCTCTTTTCCAACGGTAGCATGTATCTGGTACGTAACAATAATTTGCTTTACCATGCTTCCATTCCACTCAACGACGACGGGACGCTCAAAGAAGTTTACATCGACGGCAAACCGTATAAGGGAAAAGCGTTGCTCGATAAAATCGACCAGCTGATACGCCTCGCTTATTTCGCCGTCGACGGAACAGGGAAAAAATACGCTCTCGATTATATCTGGTACCTTTGGTGCGGAGAAGACGCGCCGTCGTTCGGGAAAGACAAGATGGCGACCTTCGAGCGTTATTTTGTCGAAAACAAGGATTTGTGGAAAGAAAAAAAGAGCGCGTATTATACGCTCTATAACGAGAAATCGGTGTGTGAAATGATTCTGCGAGAGTTCGGCCTTACCGACCAATACGCACACATCATCAACGGCCATGTTCCGGTAAAGACGCTGAAAGGGGAAAATCCGGTCAAGGCCGAAGGGAAACTGCTGGTAATCGACGGCGGCTTTTCCAAAGCCTATCAACCCGAGACGGGTATTGCCGGCTATACGCTTATCTTCCATTCGCGGGGACTGCAACTCGTTCAGCACGAACCCTTCGAATCGACACAAAAAGCAATCGAAGACGGAATCGACATCATCTCTACCAATATCATTCTCGAATTGAGCCAGCGCCGCATGCGGGTACGCGATACCGATATAGGTAAAGAACTCGAAGAGCAAATCTATAACCTGAACAAACTGTTGGTCGCCTATCGCAACGGATTTATCAAAGAGAAATCGTAAAAACGGGAAAGAGAAATGGATTTTCAGCCTTTTGCTTCACCTTTGCTCGAAAATGCGGTCAACGAATTCGCCAAGTTGCCGGGCATAGGCCGCAAGACCGCTTTGCGGTTGGTTTTACATCTTTTACGTCAAGACGAGTCGGTGGCCGAGAGTTTCGGCAATGCCGTCATTCGACTGCGTCGGGAAGTACATTATTGCAACGTATGCCATAATATTTCCGATACCGAAACGTGTGCGCTCTGTTCCGACCCTTCACGCGACGCAACGACCATCTGCGTAGTCGAAAACATCAAAGAAGTGATGGTTATCGAGAATACACGGCAATATCGGGGGCTGTATCATGTCTTGGGAGGAATTATTTCTCCTATGGACGGGATAGGCCCTTCGGACATAGAAATAGAAAGTCTGGTGGGACGTGTCGCTGCCGGAGAGGTAAAAGAGGTGATTCTGGCACTGAGTCCCACGATGGAAGGCGACACGACCAACTTTTACATATTCCGCAAGCTGGCACCCTATCACGTCAAGGTCTCGATTCTCGCGCGGGGAGTCTCTATCGGAGACGAACTCGAATATACCGATGAGGTAACGCTGGGTCGTTCCATCATCAACCGGTTGCCTTTCGACGAAACATTCCATAGCTGAAAAGAGTGAACGCCATGATTACGCTGAGTATCGTCATCGTCAATTATAATGTATGCTGCTTTCTGGAACAGTGTCTGCTGTCGGTGTGCGATGCCGTAGAGGGTATTTCCCATGAGATATTCGTCGTGGACAATGCTTCGACCGACGGGTCGGAAGCCTACATATCGGCCCGTTTTCCGCAGGTAAAATATATCTACAATACCGAAAACGTAGGTTTTTCCAGAGCCAATAATCAAGCTATCGCACAGTCGTCGGGACGTTACGTGCTGTTGCTCAATCCCGATACGGTCGTGGGAGAATCGGTACTGGCCGAAGCCTGCCGTTTTCTCGACGAACACGACGATGCGGGAGCATTAGGCGTGAAAATGCTCGACGGAGAAGGAAAGTTCCTGCCCGAGTCGAAACGAGGGTTTCCTTCTCCGTGGGTCTCGTTCTGTAAAATCTTCGGCCTATCCAAACTGTTCCCGTACAGTCGTCGCTTCGGACGTTATCATTTGCGGTTTCTCGACGAAAACAGCACAAATCGTGTCGATGTGCTCTCGGGAGCATTCATGCTGTTGAGGCGTTCCACCCTCGATCGGTGCGGTTTGCTCGACGAAAACTTTTTCATGTACGGGGAAGACATAGATCTCTCGTACCGTATGACGCTTACAGGAGAAAAAAACTACTACCTGCCTCTGCGTATTCTTCATTACAAGGGAGAGAGTACCAAAACCGAATCGTTGCGTTATGTGCGCATCTTCTATCAAGCGATGTTTATCTTCCTGCGCAAACACTATCCTCACTATAAATTGTTTGCCCAGTTGTCTATCAAAACGGCCATCTACATGAGAGCCTCGACCGCAGCCGTGCGTCGTTTCCTTTTTCCTAAAAAAGAAAAACGATGCGATGTCAACGGGAAATGGTATATATGGAGCAGCGAGGCAGCACCGATAAAAAATATACTGGACAAATACGGCATCTCCCCGACCTTTGTAACTCCCGACGGTCGCGATATCGCTCCGCACCTTTCCCGTTCAGAAAATATACAGCATGTGGTATTCGACCGGAAAACACTTTCTTACGGACGTATCATCGAACAAATGGAGGCATGGAGCGCCCCCGGTAAAGTATGCTTTTATATCTATTCGCCCGATAGCGGAAAAATCGTTTCGGCGCATTCGTTATTGACTTAGAAATACCCGATTATGGACCTTTTATCCGGAATCCGATTACTGTTGAGAGCCGTCGAGCCCGAAGATGTTTCCCTCGTTCATCGCTGGGAAAACGACACTTCTACATGGGGCGACGGTTGCGCTTTGGCGCCTTATTCCCGCTATGCGATACGCACTTATATCGAAGAGAGTCAAAGACAGGATATTTTTCAATTGCGGCAATTACGGCTCATGATCGTATGCCGGAGCGATCAATCAGTGGTGGGTATGATAGACCTTTTCGATTTCGATCCCTACCACCGACGGGCAGCAGTAGGTATTTACGTCGATGCTCTCTACCGGAAACAAGGCATTGCGAGCGAAGCGTTGGAATTATTGTGCCGGTATGCATTCGATTTCCTCCATCTGCATCAACTCTACGCCCATGTCGCCAAAGGGAACACAGCCAGTTTACGACTTTTCGAGAGCTCAGGTTTCGAACGGTGCGGGGTTTTGTCTCAATGGATTTGTCGGGATAAGGGATATGACGATGTCATCATCTTGCAGCGCATCGCCTCGATTTGAGAATTTTCGATCCATAAAATTTTTAATCAAGACTTCGCGCTTCACCGTCTGGCCGGCAGGGATATATAAGTGAGCAATATCACATTCATCATCAAAGCGTAAATGATGGCCGGTATAGCCATTGTCCCGTTGTTGAACACAAACGGACTGCTGGCCACGGCTATGGCTTGGGCGGCATTCTGCATGCCGATTTCGATAACCAGCGTGCGGTTCTCTTTCGGGGTCAGGTGCAAGACACGGGACAATAGTGCGCCCCCGCCCATAGCGGAAAGTATCAACACAGTGATGCAGAATCCCAACTTACCGAATTCTGCAATAATCGTTTCACGGTGTTGTATAAAGAATACGGCGGCAAGCAATATAAGTGCCGGAAATGCGATTTTCGAAAGGATCTTATGGATTTTCCCGGCCGCCGAGGGACAATATCGTTTCACCGCTATTCCTATGACAATGGGCACAAGCATCATCAACAGATTTTGCACGACAAGATTGCCTACGGGCAGTTCTATTTCATGACCGGGGAAATTACCGATATAGGCAGCAGAAAAATCCAATATAACCGGTATGGTAAACAAGGTAATAAGGCTGCTCAGCGCCGTAAGGGATACAGAAAGTGCCACATCGCCTTTGGCAAGCATCGAGAAGACATTGGAAGAACTGCCTCCCGGCGAGCAGGCTATAATCATTATACCCATGAAAAATACAGGCTCGACCTCGAATATCAAACAGATGATAAAAGCAATGAGCGGCAGGAGCAATATTTGTCCTACTATACCCGCTATGACAGGTTTCGGCCGGGTGCGGAAAGCCTTGAAATCATCGAGATTTATCGTCAATCCCAATTCAAACATCAACAGGGTGAGTATGGGCAGTACAATCCAAACAGTATTCATGATATGAATCAAAAAGTCTGCAAATATACGGACATTATTCAAATTACCGGAGGATTTACTTTCCGCATCTGCGATTCCGCACTACGTCCCTTATGTCTACTTCTGGTTTTGCCTGCGTCGAAACCGTACATGCCCTGTTTCCCGACAGGCCACAATGTTGTTTTTCCGGCAAAGAATTATCGGTTATCCGATAAATTTCTCGACATACAAGCCGGCGAGTACGATTCTACAACGGTCTTCTCTACATCGGAGGATTGTCTTATAAATCGTCCCCCGATTAGATTATTAAATAAAAAAATCCCGGACAAAAGCCCGGGAAAAAACACAAAGTTAACGGAGAAAAATATTTACACTATTTTTTATCGTTTTTGAGAGACTGCAATAAGTTCTGTTTATTTCCTTGTTTCCCCTGTTTGGTACGCATCATCTCCTGTGAGAACCGGGCTTCGGCATCGAAAATCAAAACGATTTTTCTGGCCGGTAATATCTTCAAAAACCGTTCGTAATATTCTTTCTGTACCTGAGCCTCTTCCTGCACGGCTTCGACTTTTTTTGCCACGGCAGCCTGATATTCTGCATCAGAGACCGGTTCTTTCGAGCGCAATAATCGCTTTATTTCCCGCTGGGCATCATCGTGGATACGGAATAACTTATTTTGCAACTCTTCGTAATACGGGAAAAACTCGGCTGCTTCTTCGTCGGAAAGTCCGGCTCTTTCCCGTAAGAAATCGCGCTTGTGAACCTTGAAAATTTCCAACCGATAACGCCCTACTTCCCGACTTGCAGATCGCATAGCTTTGAGGGTCGTCGTTTCCTCTCCTGTTTTCAATGATTTGCGATAAGCATCTCTGGCTTTATTGTATTTTTGCTGAGCCTTTTTGAGTAGAGCCTCGGCCTCGGATAGCGTAAGCACTTTTTCTTGGGCAATCGCCACTTGGGAGAATGCCGTCAAGCTCAACAACAATATAATGGAAAAAATAAAATTACGCATATCTACGGAGTTAATATTCGTAAGCGTCAGCCAAATACTCATACACGCTGTAATCATTGACGCAAGAAGACCAGATAAGTTCGTCGTAATACTCATTGCTGAGCTGCTCTTCGGCTACGATTTCAGCCTCGGGCGATTTTTCGGGAGAAAAAACACGCACCATCAGGGCTATTCCTACAAACATGGCCGCCATGTACACCCAGGGTTGCAAGCGAGACCAAAGCGTAACGGGTTTGGCCTTCGGTAATTCCATTTCGGGCAATTGTTCCATTATACGGGAGGTAAATTGCTCGAAGTAATCGCTGGTCGGCTCGGTAAATCCGGTCCGTCGGTCGATTCTCTGCCAAATTTCTTTCTTTGTTCCCATATTATTTGCCTTTGAATGATTTTTCAATATTTAGACTGCTTTGTTTCTGTAAGGTTTAATCGGCCGATGTTAAATATTCTTCTATTTTTTTGACGGCATGATGATAAGAGGCTTTCAATGCCCCCACCGAAGTTCCGAGAATACGGGAAATGTCTTCGTACTTCATTTCGTCGAAATAGTGCATATTGAAGATGAGCCGTTGCTTTTCGGGTAGGCGCAATATGGCCTCCTGCAACAATCGTTGTATTTCATCGCCGTCGAACCATTCGTCGCTTTCGAGCCGCTCTGCCAGAAAAGAGTCTTCCCCGTCGATGGGAACATGATTCTGCTGACGTTGTTTGGCCAGAAACGTAAGCGTCTCATTTATGGCAATACGGTACAACCAAGTCGACAGACGTGCTTCGGCTCGGAAATAAGAGATACTCGACCACGCTTTCAAAAAAGTATTTTGCAACAGGTCGTCGGCATCATCGTGCGAAACGACCATTTTACGTATCTGCCAGTATAACGATTGGCTATAATGCCTCACGACAAGAGCGAAAGCCTCCCGACATCGCCTAGGATCTTGCAATTGGGCGACTATAATTTCTTCATTATACTCGGGTAACATACGTTTTCTCGACTTCTTGTTTTTGAGGCGATAAAGATAGGAAGAAAAATGGAATTTCCTTTTGCTTCTTTTTCAAAAGCGATTTCTTGATTAGACGGCAAAATGGAAACAAGGTTTAATGCAAGTATCATTTTTATCGGATACGATGCACTCTACCCAAAGCAAAATCGGCTTGCTATTGCAAGCCGATTTTGCTTTGAAATATGCCGATAACATTCTACATGCGATCGGGCACCTGTATGCCGAGCAACGACATGGCCGTCTTCACCACGCGGGCGACATTGGCCGAGAGCAACAGACGGAAAGCCTTCACATCGGCATCGGCCTCGCGCAATATCGAGAAATCGTGATAGAACTGGTTGTACTCTTTCACCAAATCATAGGTATAATTGGCAATAAGGGCCGGACTGTATTGCTTCCCTGCTTCGGCCACCACATCGGGGAATGCGGCAAGATTCTGCACGAGAGAGATCTCCTTGTCGGAAAGAGCGATATGTGCCGACGCTTCGGTCGGAAGCGCGATACCCTCATCGGCAGCCTTACGCAGTACCGAACAGATACGGGCATGCGTATATTGAATGAAAGGTCCGGTGTTTCCGTTGAAATCGATCGATTCTTTCGGATTGAATGTCATATTCTTACGGGGATCGACTTTCAATATAAAATATTTGAGAGCGCCCAATCCCACCATCTCCGATACAGCCCGGGCCTCCTCGGGCGTACAGCCGTCGAGTTTTCCCAACTCGGCCGATGTTTCGCGGGCGGTATTCACCATTTCGTCGATAAGGTCATCGGCATCTACGACTGTACCTTCACGCGACTTCATCTTTCCCTCGGGCAGTTCCACCATACCGTAAGAGAAGTGAACCAAATCGCGTCCCCACTTGAAACCGAGACGGTCGAGCAGAATAGAAAGTACTTGGAAATGATAATTCTGTTCATTGCCCACCACATAAATCATGCGATCAATGGGATAGTCGCGGAACCGCAACTTGGCCGTCCCGATGTCTTGCGTCATATACACCGACGTTCCGTCGGCGCGGAGCAGCAATTTCTGGTCGAGTCCCTCGTCGGATAAGTCGGCCCATACCGAACCGTCTTCCTTACGGAAAAGCACACCTTTTTCAAGGCCTTCGAGAACTTTTTCTTTTCCTTCGAGATAGGTTTGCGACTCATAATATATCTTATCGAAATCGACCCCCATGCGACGATACGTCTCATCGAAACCGGCATATACCCAGCCGTTCATCATTTCCCATACGCGGCGCACGTCGGGATCGCCGGCCTCCCACTTCCGCAACATTTCACGGGCTTCGGCCATGAGAGGAGAGGAAGCCTCGGCCTCTTCTTTGCTCATTCCCTGCGATTGCAGTTCGGCGACCTCCTGCTTGTAATGCTTGTCGAAGAGAACATAAAAATCTCCGATGAGATGATCGCCTTTCTTTCCGGCTTTCTCGGGAGTAACGCCTTCGCCCCACTTCTCCCATGCAAGCATCGACTTACAGATGTGTATCCCTCTGTCGTTTACGATGTTGGTTTTCACTACACGGTTACCGTTGGCAGCCATGATGCAGGCAAGGCTATACCCCAGCAGGTTGTTGCGCACATGCCCCAAATGCAAAGGTTTGTTGGTATTGGGCGAAGAATATTCGATCATTACCAACGGAGAATCGGCCGAAGCCTCCCGAATGCCATAATGCGGAGTCGCGGCAATCGCATTGAGTTGTCCCACCCAACAAGACGGGGAAACAACTAGATTGAGAAATCCTTTCACAACGTTGAATGCGGCGATAAGTTCGGGATTATGACCTGTCAGATATTCTCCTATCTCGGTCGCAGTCGCTTCGGGAGCTTTACGCGATGCTTTGAGGAACGGGAATACCACAAGAGTAAGATTCCCCTCAAATTCTTTTTTCGTTTTCTGAATACCCAATGTCTCGGGAGCCGCTTCTATACCGTAAAGGGCTTTGAGCGCAGCCATAACGGCTTGGGCTATTTGATTTTCGATTTTCATAATTCTATATTTATATTGCCCCTTTTCTTCTGTCGATGAAAAAGGTGGGCAAAGGTAAAACTTTTCCGGCGAAATACGAAGTCCGGTTTCCGGGTTAAAGGTCTTCAAGGATCTTTTTCAAAACGACCTGAGCCGAAATCTCCCGATTCGCAGCCTCGGGAATCACAATCGATTGCGGACTCTCGATCACTTCATCGGTAACGATCATATTCCGACGCACGGGCAAGCAGTGCATGAAATAAGCATTATTGGTAAGCGCCATTTTCTCGGCATCGACTGTCCATGAGCGGTCGGTATTGATTACCTTGCCGTAATTGGGATCGGTATAAGCCGACCAGTTTTTGGCATAGATGAAATCGGCTCCCTCGAATGCTTTACGCTGGTCGTATTCCACACGGGCTTTACCCACGAAACTAGGATCGAGTTCATAACCTTCGGGGTGTGTGATGACAAAATCATAATCGGTCTCATTCATCCACTCGGCAAACGAATTGGCGACGGCCTGCGGAAGTGCTTTGGGATGAGGAGCCCATGTAAGAACCACTTTCGGCCGCGGTGTCTTTTTGTACTCCTCGATGGTGATAAGGTCGGCAAAGCTTTGCAACGGGTGGCGGGTAGCCGCCTCCATGCTGAACACGGGACGACCCGAATACCGGATAAACTGCGAAATGATTTTCTCCTCGTAATCATCGGCTTTATTTTCGAACCGGGCAAACGAACGGACGCCTATCACATCGCAATAGCAGCCTATCACGGGAATGGCTTCGAGCAGATGTTCGGTTTTATCTCCGTCCATAATCACTCCCCGTTCGGTTTCGAGTTTCCAAGCCCCCTGATTTATATCGAGTACGATAACGTTCATACCCAAATTCATTGCAGCTTTCTGGGTACTGAGGCGCGTACGGAGGCTCGAATTGAAAAATATCATGATAAGGGTTTTGTTTTTGCCCAGATGTTGATAGGCAAAACGGTCGGCCTTCACGGCGAAAGCCTCTTTCAAGGCGGCATTTAAGTCGCCCAAATCTTTTACAGAAGTGAAATGTCTCATATCGTGAAAAATTTTTATCGTTTTATCCATTACGCACCTGACCGTCGCCGGTGATAATGTATTTATAACTGGTAAGTTCAGGCAAAGCCATAGGCCCACGCGCATGCAGCTTTTGCGTACTGATGCCTATCTCCGCCCCGAAGCCGAACTGTCCGCCGTCGGTAAATGCCGTCGAGACATTGGCATATACACAAGCAGCATCGACCTCCCGTGTAAACCGGTCGCACGCCCCGGTGTCTTCGCTTACGATGCTCTCGCTGTGCTGCGAAGAATAGCGGGCGATATGTTCGAGTGCCTCATCGATCGAAGAAACTGTTTTTATCGCCATTTTATAATCGAGAAACTCCGTCCCGAAACTATGAGCATCGGCATGTCTCAACAAAAAGGCCGGATAATGCCTGTCGAGTATGGCATAAGCAAAGTCATCGGCATACAACACCACGTTTTTATCGGCCAGCGGTGCACACAAGTCGGGCAAATCGGAGAGACGACTGCGGTGCATGATAAGGCAGTCGAGAGCATTGCATACCGAGACACGCCTCGTCTTGGCATTGAACACGATGGCGCGCCCTTTCTCGATGTCGCCCGAACGATCGAAGTAAGTATGGCACACACCCGCACCGGTCTCGATAACGGGAACCTTCGCATTTTGACGCACAAAATCGATAAGGCTTTTGCTTCCCCGAGGAATCACCAAATCGACATAACCCGAAGCGTTCAACAACTCGTTGATAACCTCTCTGTCATTGGGGAGTAAAACCACTGTGTTCAAATCGATTTCGTACTTTATCAACACACTGTTGATAACTTCCACAATCGCTGTATTAGAATAGTGGGCATCGCTCCCGCCTTTGAGCACACAAGCACTGCCCGCTTTGAAACAAAGAGAAAAAACATCGAATGTTACATTGGGACGCGCCTCATAGATAATGCCTATCACACCGAATGGTACGGACACTTTTCGTATCGTCATGCCGTTCGGACGTACCGTTTCACTCAATACCCTACCCAAAGGAGAAGGCAAGCCGGCGACACGACGCATATCCGACGCAATGTCAGCCAACCGTTGCCGCGTAAGCTGCAAACGATCGTATTTGGGATTGGTTTTATCCATAAGTGCCAAATCACGGGCATTTTCAGACAAAATAAAATCCGCCCGCTCATCTATCGCAGCTGCGACATCGAGCAATATGGCATTCACCGTCGATTCGTCGAGCAAATTCAATCGGCGTGAAGCCGTCCGCACCTGTTCAAGTCGGGAAAGGAGTGTTGACATATTTATCGCTGTTTTGCGCAAATGTAGCAAAAAGAGCCGGCATTACCGGCTTTTCTGCCGATTTTTTCCGAGGGAAAGAAATTAAATAAATTTTTATCATTATCTTTGAATATATTCGTATTGATACTCTATCCCGAAATCATGAAAAAGATACTGCTCTACCTATGCCTCTCTTTATGCGCGACAACGATACCGGCGCAAATCAATTACCAGCCGACCGACCCCGACAATCCGATTACATTCGACGGTAAAATACTGATATACAAAGGCGACACCATTACACTCGGGCCTAAGGCATTCTTTATCGACGGTTCGTTGCCCGACAGTATCGCCCGGACGTTCCCGTATGTTTATACGTCGATGAATGAAGCCGCAAGTCATCTGACACCGGGAAGCGCAGAAGAACCCATGACCCTCTATTTTGCCCCCTGGGTCTATTGGATCGACAATCCCGACGACCCCGAGATACGCCGTCCGCAACAAGGCAGTACGCCCTACGGTCTCATCATACGCTGCCCCGGGTTGTCTCTCAAAGGTTTGACCGATGAGCCCTCGAAGGTCATACTGGCCTGTAATCGGGGACAAACAATGGGTGCAGTAGGAAATTTCACCCTGTTTTACTTCGACGGCGACGACATCACCTGCGAGAATCTCACGTTGGGGAACTACTGCAACATCGACCTCTCTTTTCCCTTGCTCCCCGAACTGAACCGTAAAAAACGAGGCAGCGCCATCGTGCAGGCACAGCTCGCCATCTGCAACAGCGACCGGGTTTTCTGCCGGAACGTCCGCTTCATAAGCCGACTCAACACGTGTAATTTCGTAGGCGCCAAACGCGCTCTCTTTCTCGATTGCCACATCGAGAGTACCGATGATGCGCTTTGCGGAACGGGCGTGTACAAAGACTGTACATTCTCGTTTTATGCTCCTCGCCCTTTCGGTCATACCGACCGTACCGGTGCCGTATTCCTCCATTGCGACATTACATCGATGAGCCGAGGAACGCAATATTTTGTCAAAGGCAGAGGTGCCGTTACCGCTATCGACACCCGTATAAACGGTGAAAATGTCAAAACCTGCAATTGGAGAGACTTCCCGCAACGCGAAGAACGTTACTACCATTACGGCACGACTCTCAACGGACATCCTTACCGCATCGGGCAGAATTCGCCCGAAACAAGTATCGATCTCACGGGAAAACCGCTCCTCGATGCCTACCGCATCGTATCAGGAAACGATACGATATACAACCTTTATAATCTCCTGCGCGGAGAAGACGACTGGGATCCTTGTCGCATGAAAGAACAAATCCTCTCTATCGAGAAATCCCGACAACGCAACTTATCGACTCTTCCCGTAAAAATGGGAATAACCCCTACCCAAAAAAGCATCGAAACCGGAAAAGGCAATATTACCCTTACAGCCATGACCACCCGGTACGGCTGTAAGCCGACAGCAGCCTCAAACTTGTCGTGGAGCTTATCGCCCGAAGACTCTGCTTACGTCCGTATCACACCCTCGGCCGATGGCGGCAGTTGCACGGTAGAATCGATCCACGACCGTAACGAAGTGAGAGAAGTCTCCGTACAAGCCTCAAACTCCGACGGCCTCTGCGCGGCAGCCGTCGTCTATGCCCGACCCCGTATGCTCCCCGCTCCCGATTTTATAGAGAAACCCGCAATTTCTTACAAAGACGGTTCTATGTATTTGCACTATACCCTCGACTCCGACCTCGAAGATTTATCAGAGGTAACATGGTACCGGTGTTCCGACAAATTAGGAAACAACGCCATTCCCGTAGCCGCATCGAACCGAAATATACCGTTACTTTCTTATCCTCTCTCCGCCGGAGATAAAGGGTATTATCTGATGGCCGCCATCGTACCCAAAAACATTCGCTGCAATCCGGGAAAAGAATACAGAGCTGTCTTCGGTCCCATCAAAGCCAAAAACATAAAGAGCGATCCCTCCTCGCTTACCACCGATTTCTCCTCTCTGCCCACCGTGCAACAACCGCGACTGCTACCGGGATTCTGGACGCTCGACGGATATAAGCCGTCGGATACCTATGATTTCGACTGGAAGGTCGATAATACCCGAGACCACTGGTATTACGGTCGGGGAGTGAACGGAGCCCGCAAAGAGACCGGTCTCATACAGAACCGCGTGGGAGCCCGACTGCGATATACCCCGACAGGCGAACATTTCGACGACATGAAAATAGAAATCACCACCTCGCCTGCCAAAACAGCGGGACAAGGTTTTGCAAGCGCCCGACAACAATATCTCGACATACTTATCAAATTCGACCACACGACCCTTACGGGTTATGCCCTGCGGTTGATACGCACCACGAAATACGGCGATGCCATCGATTTCCTTTTTGTCAAATACGATCACGGGACGATAACACCCATAAGTACTCCCGTTACATCGTCATGTTTCCGCACCCCCTGCCATATCGTAGTCGAAACAACCGATAAAAAGCTACATGCCACAGCTCGCACCGATGCCTCGTACTACATTCTTCCCGGCCGACCGAAAGTAAAACCATCGGTCGACATGGAAACGGAGATAGAGCCGAACGATTTCGGAGGCTTCGGAATACAACACACCGGTACGGTCGATGGTGGAGCGACACAACTCAACCACCTGCATATCGAGTGGAAATAGGAAACAGTCGAAAGAGATCGTCTGAATTTTCTTGACAAAAAGATAGCAACGACATAAGTCCATATCGGATTTTTGCATATTTTTGTAACAATATTCAATATCTTCCCGACATGACGACCGACACCACATATCCTTCTGTACTTCTTATTTACACCGGCGGTACGATAGGAATGATACGCAACTCCGAAACAGGAGCGCTGGAAAGTTTTACATTCGACCACCTCGTCCGACACATTCCCGAGTTGAAACAGATGCAATGTCATATCGACTCGGTACAATTCGATCCGCCGATCGACTCGTCGGATATGGATCCTTCCCTCTGGGTCGATTTGGCCCGCATCATACATGACAACTACGACCGTTACGACGGCTTTGTCGTATTGCACGGTTCCGATACGATGTCCTACACGGCTTCGGCCATGAGCTTTGCGCTCGAAAATCTCGACAAACCGGTTATCTTCACCGGCAGCCAACTGCCCATCGGAGTGCTGCGTACCGACGGAAAAGAAAATCTTATTACCGCTATCGAAATCGCAACCGCCAAACGTCCCGACGGGACACCGATGGTACCCGAGGTATGCATTCTCTTTCAAGACCGGTTATTGCGCGGCAACCGAACGACAAAGGTAAATGCCGAGAATTTCAACGCGTTCAAATCACATAACTATCCCAATCTGGCCGATGTAGGCGTACATATCAATTACTACACGCGTCGCATACTGCCGCCTCGTAGCATCAAGCCGCTGAAACCGCACTTCCTCTTCGATACCAATGTAATCGTTCTGACCCTTTTTCCCGGCATACAGGAACGTATCGTTACCGAAGTTCTGAAAATGGCTGGATTGAAAGCCGTCGTCATGAAAACTTTCGGAACAGGAAACGCCCCGCAACGGGAATGGTTTGTACGGGCCGTGCGGGAAGCCACACAACGAGGGCTGGTCATCATCAATATCACCCAATGCCCTTCGGGTTCGGTCGACATGAAACGGTACGAGAACGGACGCCAACTTCTCGAAGCAGGTGTTACCAGCGGATACGACAGTACCATCGAAGCCGCCGTTACCAAATTGATGTTCCTTCTCGGACACAGTCTGACACCCGATGAAGTACGCCGACTGATGAATCAGTCTCTTGCCGGTGAAATCACTCTCGAAAGCGACCGTCCCCTACAACAGGAATCACTTGCTTGAATTTTGAGAAAACGCAAAACCGCAGTCTTCTTTTTCTTATTGAAACTTTGTACTGTTTTTAAACCCGATTATTATGATACGATTGAATGTTTTTATCCAAGTAGAAGAGAGCAACCGCAACGAAGTTATCGAAGTAGCCAAAGAACTGGTCGCCCAATCCCTGAAAGATAACGGGTGTATCGCTTACGACATCTTCGAAAGCGCGACTCGTAAAAATATTTTTATGATTTGCGAAACATGGAGCGATGAAAAAGCCCTCGATGCGCACATGAAAGCCCCGCATTTCGTTACGCTTGTTCCCCGTATCGAATCATTGGCCGAAATGAAACTCGAAAAATTCGGATTTTAATTTTTCCGACTCTCATAAGTCCCGGCTGTCCCGATCGGAACAGCCGGGACGTTTTTTCATACAAAAGACGACGTATGAAACTACCGTTCCTGTATCTTTTTACCCAAAGTCATACACTTGACGATAACCTCTCCCGTACGTAAATAAGAATAAGTCGGCATTTCAAAAAGAACAGGTTTCAACTTCGTATAATCGATTTTCCCTTTCGCGTCCAATATATTCTCTTCGGCAAATGTATCGGATATTTTACAAATAAAATTATCGAACGTATCGGTCTGATAGTTGTCTATCACTTCGCAATCCATTATCAACGGACTGTCATCGAGAAGAGGTGTACCTTTTTCACTGAGATGATAAGTAAAGATGTCGGATTTATCGGCTTTGGCTCCGCTCACACAGCCTACATAATCGGCTCGCTGCAATAAAGGCTCATCAACGATATTGACCGAAAGACGACCCAACTCCTCGATACCCTTATTGGTGTAATGGGACTTTGCCAAAGAGAGCATAATACGATCATGACCCATAATTCCGAGATGACCGACCAAAATCCAATTCGGTTTACCTCCGACCATCGTTCCCACAACCACAGCCGGTGTAGGATAAAGAGCCAGCGTTGATCCAAGATTCTTTTTCATACTTTTCCTTTCTTCTATAAATGATAATGATTCTGCTTCTGACGGGAACAAAAGTAGCAGAAGACACGTCATAAGAACGTAGACAAATCACTGAAATATCTACCTCGATTACCGAAAACAAGAACAATCTCCGAAAAACATAAAAAGAATACATAGCGAAATTTTGTCAGAAGGGAAAGAAATTTTGTCATTATCTCACTGAAAATGAGGACATTTTTACCGAATTTATTCTAAATAGGCATTGGCACGGACTTTGCATATCATACAGTGAACTTCGGTTCTGAAAAGAGCCGGAATCCACATAAAAAACAATCAAACAGACATAAGAAAGGAGATTATATTATGGTACCTATGATGAGAAAAAACCAAAGTTGGTTGCCCGACATTTTCAATGATTTCTTCGATACCGAATGGATGGAGAAAACCAATGCCACCGCTCCCGCCATCAATGTTGTCGAACATGATAACGGTTACGCCGTAGAAGTGGCTGCCCCCGGTATGACAAAAGAAGACTTCAACGTCCATCTCGATGAAGAAAACAATCTGGTCATTTCGATGGAGAAAAAAATCGAAAATAAGGATGAAAACAAGAAAAAAGGTCATTATCTGCGTCGGGAATTTTCTTACAGCAAGTTCCAGCAAACAATGGTTCTGCCCGACAATGTGGACAGAGAAAAAATATCGGCGGCTGTCAAAGACGGTGTTCTGACAATAGAACTTCCCAAATTGCCGAAAGAAAATCCCGTAAAGCGTACAAAACAAATCGAGATTAAATAACCCGATTTCAAAAACGCCCTACCTCAAAAGGTAGGGCGTTTTTTATAACCTGCTTTATCAATTTTTATTCCGAAAAATCAGTCCTTCTCAAAAAATACGGTCAATAAACATCTTGTTGATTGACCCAAGAGGCTCCCTCTTTTTTGGTCTCGAACCACTTTCCGGTATTATCGATATATCCCCAGCGTCCGTTCAACTTCACACGAGCCAATCCGTCCACAAAAGCCCACGCTTCGTCATACTGGCAAGGAATCACGATGTCTCCGTTCATATTGATAAAACCGTACTTTCCGCTCAGCTTGATACGGCCCAAATCTTCGGAGAAAAACCATAAGGCATCGAAACGCACCGGAATCACATACCGCCCCGTCTTATCGATCGTACCGTATTTTCCATCGATTTTCACTTTGGCCTGCCCCCGGGAAAACGACCACACGTTATCGAAACGACAAGGAATAACCAGTTCCCCGCTTTTATCGATAAATCCCCACTTCCCATCTATTTTCACGCTGGCCAAACCCTGAGAAAAAGAACCGGCAACATCGAAACCTGCGGGTATCTCCATCTTACCGTCCGCATCGATAAAGCCTCTCTTTCCATCGACTTCCACGACCGCCAAACCTTCGGAAAAATTCCACGCCCTATCGTAGTTGGCGGGAATGATAATCTTGCCCGATTTTTCTTTATAACCATACTTTCCCCCATTATCGCGATAAGGATACAATTCCTGCCCTATCGAATAGGCCGATAAAAACAAAAAACAGAATAAGATAAATACCGCATTTTTCATAGTTCCCATTTTTTAATTTTTCGATACGGTATAAAAATAGGGAATCCGAATGTAAAAAACAAGGAGATTATCCGAAAAGCGTCGGGGGCATCGGAGAAAAATCTTTTCCGTGCGGACAGAAATCGATGTCGGCTTTACAAGCCTGTGCATGCTGTAACGTGCGGGGTACCCGATAGAGACGCCCTTCTTTGATAAAGTTTGCCCCCGTCTGCTTAAATGAAAAAGCAACTCCCGCTTCGACACACTGCCGCCGCAAATCGAGAACCCATTCGTAACGACAAGGACGGGCTTCGGGTCCCGACTCGCCTCCGACAACCACTTCTGAAATCGAATCCGACAGATACGGAGACAAATCTATCGCACCGAGAAGAGGCTCACATACGATTATTTTTCGGGCAACAGGCGATTCTGAATACAACGGCAGGCGATAATCGGCTCGCTCTTGATTCTCGACCGTACAACAAAGCGTTACATTGGGATAACCTGTTTCCCAATCATCAGGGATAACCGACATCAACCGGTCGATACGCTTGGTTATCATGAAAAAATGCAAGTCGGAACGGAGACGCATCATCGCCCACGCTTCATCACGCCACTCATCGGCAGCGTCGAGAAGAAAATCGGACGAAAAACAGGTATAAACCGTCTCTCCGGGAGGAATTTTATAACGACCGTCGCGACAACGACGCACAGGCAAATCGAAATCCCGGGTACGGTACACCACCGAACTGTCCCGGGAATACCGTCCGTCGATGCGATAAACATAGCAATGACGACACCCCTCACTTATCTTGCAACAGCCGTGCCAAAGATTCCATCGTGCCATCTCAAAAGAATAAACGAAACCGGCCTTCGGGAATCGACTCTCCCCGTAACGGCCGGTTTCCGCAGATCTAAAAAACGATTATTTCAATTTCCACTCGGTACCTTCTTTGGTATCTTTTATTTCAAAACCTATCTCACCGAGTTTGTCGCGGATAAAATCAGAGGTCGCCCAGTCTTTTTTGCCCTTGGCGTCCCGACGGACATCGAGCAACAAATCAACGGCTTTTTCAAAAGGTTCGAGAGCTGCCCCTCCGGCTTCGCCCTCATCGAGACGCAGACCGAGAATATCGAACAAGAACGTCGAGAAAGTATCGCGCAAATCATCAAGGTCAGCCGCCGTAATCGTCGCATTCCCCGACAAAATCGTATTGATGGCGCGTACCCCGTCGAAAAGGTGGGATATGACAATCGGCGTATTGAGATCGTCGTTCATCGCCTCGTAGCATTTCTCCCGGAGACTTTTCACCTCGACAGTCGTCTCGGCGGATGGCTCGATTTTGGAAAGATTACGCCAACCCTCGGCCAACCTTTGCCAAGCTTTCTCGGCAGCTTGAAGCGCATCATTGCCGAAGTCGAGCGTACTACGATACTGTGCCTGCAAAATAAAGAAACGTATCGTCATGGGTGAATATGCCTGCGTAAGCAACGGGTGATCGCCGGTAAAGAACTGTTCGAGCGTTATGAAATTGCCCAACGATTTACCCATTTTCTGCCCATTGATGGTGATCATGTTGTTGTGCATCCAATAATGTACCGACTCATGACCCTGTGCGGCTACCGACTGGGCGATTTCGCACTCATGATGCGGAAAAAGCAAATCCATTCCCCCGCCATGTATATCAAAAGTCTCACCCAGATATTTGGTTCCCATCGTGGAACATTCGAGATGCCAACCGGGAAAACCATCACTCCACGGCGAAGGCCAACGCATGATATGCTCGGGCGATGCTTTTTTCCACAACGCAAAATCGAACGTATTCCGTTTCTCGGACTGACCGTCGAGCGCACGGGTCGTACCCAGCAGCTCCTCGATATTACGACCCGAAAGTTTACCGTAGTGGTGATCTTTATTGTACTTCTCCACATCGAAGTAAACCGACCCTTCGCTCACATAGGCATAGCCGTGTTCGAGAATATTTTTTATATACTCGATTTGTTCGATGATATGTCCCGAAGCATGCGGTTCGATGCTGGGAGGCAACACATTGAGCGCCGCCATTGCTTTGTGGTAACGGTTGAGATAAAATTGTACCACCTCCATCGGTTCGAGTTGTTCGAGACGGGCTTTTTTGGCAATTTTATCCTCTCCCTCATCGGCATCATTTTCGAGATGGCCCACATCGGTGATATTGCGTACATAACGCACTTTATAACCGATATGTTTCAGGTAACGGAAAAGCAAGTCGAACGTAATAGCCGGACGGGCATGCCCCAAATGAGCGTCGCCATATACCGTAGGACCACACACATACATTCCTGCATAGGGTGGATTGATAGGTATGAATTCCTCTTTACGACGAGCCAGTGTATTATAAATGAAAAGTTTTTGTTCCATAATTTTATCTTTTGGAAATACAAATGTAGCAATTCCCTATAAAGAAACAAAGTGCGCCGAAAAAAATCGGGACACACTCTCCGTAACGGTTTCCCGACTATTCCCAAAATCAGGCTTCACCGCCGGGAACGATAAAGGGCGACATGGGAGCACCCTCTCCGATATTGATTTTGCCGAACTGCTTTTCATACTTTACAACATTCTCTTCAAGAGCAAAGAGCAACCGTTTGGCATGTTCGGGAGTCAATACGATACGCGACTTCACCTGCGCTTTGGGCATGCCGGGAAGAATACGTATAAAATCGGCAACGAATTCCGATGAAGAGTGGCTTATGATCGCCAGATTGGCATAAATACCCTCAGCTACTTCGGGAGTAAGCTCTATTTGCAATTCTTTTTTTTCCATGATATTATGATTTATTTTTCTGTAAATACAAATTGTTTCCGACCATCGAGATTAGACGTATGGATACTGACTCTCACGACAGGAGGCAACGGTCGGGGCAACCGAAAAGATGCATACCCCGAAGCATAATAACCGGGAGCATCGCCACGTGTGTCGTGTCTCAGTTGCAAGTCGAGCGTATCGGTACTGTTTTGTGGGAAAACGGCTATCATCGTCAACACGTGGGAAACATCATGATACTCGATCTTATATCGCAGATTCGCATAACCGCCGCTACACCACACCGAGGTCAGATAAAGCGGATCATCGACCAACTCCTGCGCACCGTCCGGGGACAAGAAAAGAATATCTCCCGTCGTTATGGGTTTGATAGAGGTCTGCAACACAATACTCAACTGCCGATCGGCAATTTTCCCGACAGGCGAATAGCCGATAAGCGCCCGTTGATCGATAGGTAAAAGATGGGACGGAACAGTACTCTGCGGATAAAGCAATGTCGTATCGTCGCGCAAAAATACCAAGTCGTCCCCGTCGTGCCGACAAGTAACTATATCATAACGGAAATCGGTAAAATTTATTTTTTCTTCCTCTTGACTGCAAGCCGACATCAAAAAAAGAAAAAAGATATACCCTGCAACGCCAAATACTCGTCTCATCACGCCAATTCGCTTTTGAGCTGCGCCGTAATACGTCCGTCGCACAACTCGATCATGCGGTCGGAAAGACGAGCCAACGCCTCATCGTGGGTAACGATAACAAATGTATGGCCGAATTCTTTTCGTAAATCGAAAAAAAGATTGTGCAATTCGGCCTTATTCTGCGAATCGAGACTTCCCGACGGTTCGTCGGCCAACACGACATCGGGCCGGTTTATAAGCGCCCGGGCTACGGCAACACGTTGCTTTTCTCCCCCGGAAAGTTGTGCCGGTTTATGAGAAAGACGATCGCTCAATCCCAAAAAATCGAGCAGTCCGGCAGCTTGGCGACGAGCTTCGGCCCGGTTCGTCCGGGCTATCAGAGCAGGGAGCATGACATTTTCAAGCGCAGTAAATTCGGGCAGCAACTGATGAAACTGGAACACAAAACCGATATGCCGGTTGCGAAAAGCCGACAACTCTTTTTCCCGCAAATCGAATACGGGACAGCCGTCGATAAGAATCTGTCCGGCATCGGGTTTTTCGAGCGTTCCCACGATTTGCAGCAAAGTGGTCTTTCCGGCGCCGCTGGCCCCGACGATCGAAACGATTTCTCCCCGATCGACAGTGGCATCTATACCTTTCAGAACTTCGAGATGCCCGAAACTCTTATGTATATTTTTTATCTCTATCATTTTTCCGACAATTTACGTATCACATAGGCAGCCAAGTAACAACCGAAAACCGCCGGCAGATACGATACCGTCCCCACGACCGAACGCTTGTTTCTCTCGCCCGAGACCGAATGCACGGCCGAAACGACAGGCTGCTCCGTGGAAAATACGACCTTCACACCGCGACGAATACCCGCCGCACGCAACCGGCGGCGCACCTCTCGGGCAAGGCCGCAATGATACGTATCGGCAATATCGGCATACGCCACAGCGGCAGGATCGAGGCGCGCACCGGCCCCCATCGAGGAGATGACCCGTATTTTACGACGTACGCACGCGACGAGCAAAGCCGTCTTGGGAGTTAACGTATCGATGGCATCGACGACGAAGTCATAAGGAGTATCGAGCAACGCCTCTACATCTCCGGCTTCGAGGTAACGGCAACAAGTATGCAGTTTCAGACAGGGATTGATGTCGAGCAACCGCTCCCCGAGAACATCAACCTTTGCACGGGATAACGACGAACGAAGCGCGACCAGCTGACGGTTAAGGTTCGACTCTTCGACCGTATCGGCATCGAGCAAGGTGATTTCTCCCACACCTGCCCTGACGATCATCTCGGCAGCATAAGCCCCCACACCACCGACTCCCACGACAAGCACATGTGCCTTTTGCAAGCGGGCAAGCGACTCTTCCCCTACGAGTAGGGACGTCCGGGACAACCACTCCTCCATCGATCGGTAAAATTATTTATAAGCGGCAAACGATGTCTGCGCCATATCGCCCGACCGTAAAAACTCTTCATGGAAAGCATAAGCCGCGCTCAGGCAATGCGGGGTATGACCTTTTCCTCCCAAAGAGAGATATTCACGCAAAAGAGGACGGTACATGGGATGCGCACAATTCTCGATGATAAGTTCGGCACGCTGACGGGGATCTTTCCCTCGCAAATCGGCGACACCATACTCGGTAACAATGACATTGACAGAATGTTCACTGTGGTCGAGATGCGAAACCATCGGGACGATAGCGCTGATTTTTCCTCCTTTTGCCACAGAAGGACAGGTGAATATCGAAATATATCCGTTGCGGGTGAAATCGGCCGAACCGCCGATACCGTTCATCATCTTCGTACCCGTTACATGCGTACTGTTCACATTTCCGAAAATGTCGGCTTCCAGTGCCGTATTGATCGTGATAAGTCCCATACGGCGCACCAACTCGGGGTGATTGCTTATTTCGCCGGGACGCAGCACGACTTTATCCCTGAAAAAGTCGAGGTCGCTATATACCTCCTGCATCATTTTATCGCTTACCGTCAGCGAACAACCGCTGGCGAAAGTACAACGACCTTCCCGCAAAAGCCCGATGACCGAGTCCTGTATCACCTCGGTGTACATCTGGAAAGGCGGAATGTCGGGATTACTGCCCAAGAAACCCAACACGGCATTGGCGATGTTTCCGACTCCCGACTGTATGGGAAGGAATTCGGACGGAATAAGACCGGCTTTGAGCTGCGACGTAAGAAAATCACTCACATTGCGGCCTATGTTCATCGTTACCTCGTCGCTGGGGGCAAACTCTTTCACTCCATCGGGAAGATTGGTTTCTACAATTCCTACAATCTTAGCCGGGTCGACCTGAATATAGGGAACACCGATACGGTCGGAAGGCCGGTAAATGGGTATCTCCCGACGATACGGAGGATCGGCCGGCTGATAAATATCATGGAATCCGGCCAATTCTTTGGGATTGTGTGCATTTACTTCTATAATGATTTTTTTTGCCAACTGGCACACGGTAGGCGCAATACCTACACCGGGCCCAAGAACGATTTTCCCGTCATCGGTAACCGATGACGCTTCGATAACGGCAACGTCGATTTTTCCCAAGAAACCATAACGCAACATTTGTGCCAACTCCGAGAGATGCACATCGCAATAGGTAATCTCCCCGGCATTGATAGCCGCTCGGGAATCGGGACACGACTGATAGGGCGTACGGAATTTTATCGCCTTGGCACGGGATAAAGCGCCGTCGAGACGGTCGCTGGTCGACGCACCGGTGAAAACGCCGATACGGAAGGGCCGACCGGCAGCATGCTCTTCCTCGGCCCTGCGGGCGATTGCCTGCGGAACTACTTTGGGGGTTCCGGCTGCCGTAAATCCGCCGAATCCTACATTATCGTTATCATGAATGTGCAATGCGGCTTCTTCGGCCGAAATAACTTTAAAACTCATATTCGTATTTTTTTCTAATATTTCCGATTCAATATTTCCGAAGCGATAACAGCCCTTCGTAACTCCTCTGTCGAAGTGAACGGTCGGGATTTACCCGTACCGACGGAAGGAGAACATGCCGGAGTATTTTCACTCTCTCCCTTCGGGAGATCGCCGATAACGTCATCGATACGGCCCATAGATGCGACTTCGGGCATCTCACCCTCTACTTTGCGCACAAAGGATTCCCGCGCCGCGATAGCAGGTTTTACGGCACTCTCCAACTCCGACGACAAAAAAGGCCGGGAAAATCCTTCGGAAACCTTTTTCGATACTTTCTCTCCGGCTACACCGATTGCCGCATTCCTACCATAAGAAGGTGCAGGAATCGTCCCCGATCGGCTTTTCCAGACATCTTCGAGATTCCTGTGCAGACCTTGTTCCTCGGGAAAAAGGCCTTCCTCATCGGACTCTTCTCGGTCGCCCTCACGCTGCTTACGGGCACTCTTTACCAAAGAATAACCGACATAGCCGAAAATAAGTATCAGATAAACCCACAGATTATCCATCGCTTTTTGTATTTTTGTCCGTGTAAAAATACACATTGTCAATTGAAAAACAAAATTCCGGTACATACAAAAAATTTAGGGCGGTTTCACAACCACCCTAAACGAATTTAACCTAAACCTTAACTATGAAAAAATTTCATATGAAGTTGTTGCAAAGATAATAAATTTCTCTTACAAACAAACTTTTTGGCACATTTTTTCATAAAACAGATACAAAATGATCTAAAAAGAAAGATAAAACGCATAAATATACTCCTGATAAAAGTTTTTTCATAAAATTAGCTCTACATACAAACACACCCTATGAACGAAAAGAAACTTTTCATCGAGACATACGGTTGCCAAATGAACATGGCCGACAGCGAAGTCGTCGCCTCCATCATGAAAATGGCCGATTATTCGGTATGCGAAAATATCGAAGAGGCCGACGCCATTTTCGTAAATACCTGCTCGATACGCGACAATGCCGAACAACGGGTCATTTCCCGCCTGCAATATTTCAATTCCCTCCGACGTAAAAACCGACATCTTATCGTCGGCGTACTCGGCTGCATGGCCGAACGGGTGCGGGAAACACTCCTCAACGAGCATCATGCCGACCTCGTGGTAGGCCCCGACGCTTATCTCGACCTACCGCATCTGGTCGCATCGGTAGAAAACGGGGAAAAAGCAATCAACGTGGAATTATCCATCACCGAGACCTACAAGCAGGTCCTCCCTACCCGTATAGGAGGTAACCGCATATCGGGATTCATTTCCATCATGCGGGGGTGCAACAATTTCTGCTCATACTGCATCGTTCCTTATACGCGCGGTCGCGAACGCAGCCGTGAACCTGAAAGCATTTTACAGGAGCTGCAAGAACTCCGCCGCGAAGGCTTCAAAGAAGCAACCTTGTTAGGACAGAATGTCAACTCCTACCATTTTGTCGAAGAAGACGGCCGCGTCATCGACTTCCCCACATTACTCGCCACCGTAGCCGAAGCAGCTCCCGACATGCGTATCCGGTTCACAACCTCCCACCCCAAAGACATGAGCGATGAAACATTGCACACCATAGCCCGATACCCCAACTTGTGCCGCCACATACACCTGCCGGTACAATCGGGCAATAACCGCATTCTCTCCCTGATGAACAGAAAATATACACGGGAATGGTATCTCGACCGCATCGCCGCCATACGCCGCATATTGCCCGATTGCGGTATTTCGAGCGATCTGTTTGCCGGATTCCACTCCGAAAGCGAGGAAGAGTTTGCCGACACACTTTCCCTCATGCGTGAGGTGGGATTCGACAGTTCGTTTCTCTTCAAATATTCCGAACGTCCCGGTACTCATGCCTCCCGACATCTGCCCGACAATATCGCCGAAGAGGTGAAAATAGAACGCCTGCAACGTATGATCGACCTCCAAAACGAACTCTCTCTCGAAAGTAACCGCCGGGACATCGGGCACACGTTCGAAGTCCTCGTCGAAGGTTTTTCCCGCCGTTCCCGCGAACAGTTGTGCGGACGTACCCAACAAAACAAAATGGTGGTGTTCCCCCGTACCGAAGGGATAAAAGCAGGTGATTTCGTATCTGTACGTATTACCGAGGCTTCGTCGGCCACCCTGCTGGGCGAAATCGTGAAATAGCCATTCTTTGAAAACTGTTTATAAATGGGGTACACCGAAACTGGTGTACCCCATTTTCATTCTGCGCAGAACACGTGTAATGAGAAAATATCATTCTGAGACGCAGAGCGTCGAAGAATCTCAACCGATGAGAGACCCTGAGATTCCTCATATTCATTCGGAATGACTGCAATGTCATTCTGACGATCGCAGGGAGGAGGAATCTCCACCCAAGCGATAGTAACAGAGATTTCTCGCAATAACGCTTCGGAATGACA
>URHG01000020.1 GCA_900547555.1 uncultured Porphyromonadaceae bacterium
GAGGTTTCAGCGGTTTCGGAGGAGGATTCGGAGGTGGAAGTTCGCAACGTGCGCGTTTTCGCGGTTCGGACTTGCGCGTAAAGGTCAAACTGAACCTGAAAGAAATTTCTACCGGTGTAGAAAAGAAATTCAAACTGAAAAAATATGTTCCATGCGACCATTGTCATGGTTCGGGTGCTGAAGGTGACGGCGGTTCGGAGACTTGTCCGACCTGTAAAGGTAGCGGATCGGTGATTCGCAACCAGCAGACAATCCTCGGTACGATGCAGACCCGTACTACCTGCCCTACTTGTGGTGGCGAAGGAAAAATCATCAAGAATAAATGTAAGGTGTGTGCCGGAGAAGGTATCGTCTACGGTGAAGAAGTAGTAAGCGTGAATATACCTAAAGGTGTAATGGAGGGTATGCAGCTTTCTATGAGCGGTAAAGGAAATGCCGGTAAGCACAATGGTGTTCCGGGTGACCTGTTGATTCTTGTAGAGGAAGAACAGGATAAAGAACTGATCCGCGACGAAAACGACTTGATTTACAACCTGCTTCTCAGCTTCCCGACAGCTGCTTTAGGTGGCGCGGTAGAAATACCCACCATCGACGGCAAGGTGAAAGTGAAGATTGAGTCGGGCACCCAACCGGGTAAAGTACTCCGGCTTCGCGGAAAAGGACTGCCAAGTGTGAACGGATACGGTACGGGAGATTTATTAGTAAATGTTAGCGTATATGTACCGGAAGCTCTTAACAAAGATGAGAAAAAAGCACTCGAAGAAATGGAAGGCTCAGACAATTTTAAACCGAATACTTCTATTAAAGAAAAGATTTTCAAGAAGTTCAAGAGTTTATTTGACTAAGCCGACTTTAAACTGAAAATAGATTTTTAGCAGTATCAGTTAAAGAATGAGCATAAACTCTAACTGATACTGTTTTTTTATAATTGAAAGACTCTTTGAGTTATAAAAGAAAAAACGTCAAAACTAATTGCAGCTATCTGTTCATATAGATAGTTTTACTATCTTTGCCGTCCCCTATTCTATGAGTAGAAAGGGGAGCATGATGATAATTGATAATAACTGATGAAACTTAAAACAATTTTGCTGACTACAGTGGCTACAGGCGCTTTCATGTGTGAGCCTGTCATAGTGCATGCTGTAAATTCTACGCCCGATTCTATGGGATGGTTCCGGAAGAAAAAGAAAAGTGAACCTAACGACAGTGTTAAATCAAAAAACGAGTACGAGAAACTGACCGGAGACGGTAGCATCATTCGCCGTGGTATGTTCAATGTGTACCAGAAAAAGAACGATTACTATTTTGAGGTACCGACGAACCTGCTGGGCAGAGACATGCTGGTAGTGAACAAGCTCCAACGTGTCCCTTCCGAACTGAATGAGGCCGGAGTGAACCGCGGTACCAATTATGAAAACCAGATGGTTCGCTTCGAACTGGATAAGGCAACAAACAAGTTGCTGATTCGTCAAAGCCGCCCTCTTCCCCTCGCTCCTGCCGAAGATGCCATCAGCCAGTCGGTACGTGATAATTATATTTCTCCATTGATAGCCGGCTTCAAGATCGAGGCATTCAACAATGACTCTACCACCATGGTCATCAAAGTGAATGATATTTATGATGGTACAGAGACAAGCATCAATAATGTATTTACCAATATAAATCTGGGAACCTCTTCCATCAAGAATCTGTCACGCATTCTCTCAATCAAGTCATTCGAGAATAATGTGGTGGCTACGTCCGAACTGACCACGAAAGTGACCGAAGGAACGACTTCCATCTATGTAACTGTCGAAGTAAGTTCGTCACTGATGTTACTGCCGGAAACCCCGATGACCGGCCGCCTGGATAATGCCCGCGTAGGCTACTTCACCAATCCTTTGCTTAGCTATAGCGACGGACAACAACGGGTTAGCAAACAACAGTTCATCACTCGCTGGCGCCTGGAACCGAAACCGGAAGATCGCGAGCGCTATCTGCGTGGTGAGTTGGTGGAACCGGCTAAACCGATTGTATTCTACATAGAGAATTCCACACCGTATCGTTGGCGCAAATATATCAAACAAGGTATCGAAGACTGGAATACGGCATTTGAAGCGGCCGGTTTCAAAAATGCCATTCAGGCCCGCGATTATCCCAAGAACGACCCCGACTTCGACCCCGACGATATGCGTTACAGTTGTGTGAAATATGCCGCGACTACAATTGCAAATGCGATGGGGCCCAGCTTTGTCGACCCGCGTAGTGGGGAAATTCTTACTGCCGACGTCATTTGGTACCACAACATCGTATCGTTGCTGCACAACTGGCGATTCTGCCAGACGGCGGCCACCGACCCGAGAGTACGCAAACCGGTATTCGACGATGACGTCATGAGAGAATCGATGCGCTATGTAACTTCTCACGAAATAGGCCATACGCTGGGACTGATGCACAACATGGGCGCCAGTTATGCCTATCCCGTCGATTCGCTGCGCAGCCCCTCGTTCACACAAAAATATGGCACGACTCCCAGTATCATGGACTATGCCCGTAACAACTACATCGCACAACCGGGCGACTTCGACCGGGGCGTCAAACTGACGCCACCCATCTTGGGCGTTTACGACATCTACGCAATAGCTTGGGGATACCGCCTTATTCCCGGAGCAAATACTCCGGCCGAAGAAGTGGCTACCCTCACCCAATGGATAGAGGAGAAAAAAGCCGACCCCATGTACGAATTCGGAGCGCAACAATTTATGGCGATCATCGATCCCTCCGACCAAACCGAAGATTTGAGCAACGATCATCTACGAGCCGGCGATTATGCGATCTCGAATCTCAAAATCATCATGTCCAACCTCGAAAAATGGGCGGCCGAGCCGGGCAAACCTTACGACGACCTCGATGAAATATATGACCAACTGGTAAAACAATACACCCGCCACATAGGCCACGTCATGACCTACATCGGAGGCGTTGAATTCAAAGATGCCCGTCAAGGCGGAAAAAACGCCGCGCGTACGCATCTCGATCGGGCAACCCAGAAAAAAGCCATGCAATGGCTTATGCGTCAGGCACGTACCTACAACAACTGGCTCACCCCCACCCAACTGATGATGAAACTCGATCGCACCCTCAACTGCAACGACAACCTGCGCAGGAGTATCGTCGGCTGTCTGCTCAACAGTACGGCGTTGTATCGTATCGAAGAGAGCGGTCTTGTAAACAACCGTAAAAATTATACCCTCGATACTTATCTCGACGATGCATTAGCCGAACTGTTCAAAGCTTCTTATCAAGGGAAAAAACTCGATGCCGCCGAACGAGACATTCAATCGGCCGCACTTGCCGTCATTATCAAATACAGCGGACTTACGCCCTCTTCCGGTAAAAAGACAAGTTCGGCAAAAGCCTTCTCCGATTATCAGGAAGTTGTCGCTTTGGGGTATAGCCCCGACGTACCGTGCAGCCATACGGCATGCGAAGCAAACCGAGAAGAAGAGGTTTCTTTCCTGCGCATAAACATGGGACAGCCGGGTATCGCCAACACCCGTATTGCGCCACTGATGACCGCACACCTCAAAAAAATCGAATCGCTTTACAAGCAACAACGTGCCCGTACAAACGACAAAACGACACGCGATTTCTACGATTATCAACTCATGCAGATAAAAGAGCTGTTCAACTGACCCACTTTTGAGTAATATTATGATGAAACATATCACCTTACTGCTTTTATTCTCCCTTTTCTGGAGCCTACCTGCCATCGGACAGGAAACAGGTTCGCGAAAAGTAACGGGATATATCGTCGATTCATCGGGAAATCCCATTGCCGGAGCTACGGTGAAAATCAAAGACACGACGACGGCAACGATCAGCGACGGTAACGGACAATTTTCATTGACAGCACAGAACTCCGAATCGACTCTTGTAGCTTCATTTCTGGGCTATCGTACCCATGAGGTAAAAATCACGCCGACGACCGATAACATAAAAATCACACTCGAAGAAGATGCCCAGCAGCTCGACGATGTGGTTGTCGTGGGTTATGGTACGCAGAAAAAATCATCACTCACCAGCTCGGTCGAAGTGGTACGGGGAGAAGACCTGAAACGTATGCCCGTCATGAATGTAAATGAGGCTTTGGTCGGTCTCGTAGCCGGTGTTTCGGTACAAAACTCGACCGGCGATCCCAGCTCGGGAAAAGAGTCGGACATTCGTATCCGAGGTATTAACGGCACGCCCCTCTTGGTTATCGACGGAGTTCCCCGTTTCGGAGAAAACACATCGGACGGCGAGATGCGTCTTTCCGACCTCAACCCCGATGACATCGAAAGCATCTCCATGCTCAAAGACGGTGCGGCCGCAGCCGTTTACGGAGCCCGTGCCGCCAACGGTGTAATCCTCGTCAAGACCAAACGCGGCGAAGACAATCAGAAGGTAAGGGTCAACTATCGGGGGCAGTTCAATATGCAACAAGCCACCTGCCTGCCCGACTTCCTCAACGCCGAAGAATTCGCCACACTTTATAATCGGGCTGTCGACGCCCGGGGAGACGATGTCTATGAAAAATACGACCTCAACGCCATAAAAAGCAATCCCAATCTTTACGGGAACGAAAACCTGCTCGATTATCTCGACAAATTCGGATTCTCGACGCTGCATAGTCTTTCGGTATCCGGCGGAAACAAATTCGTAAAATATTACGTTTCGGGAGGTTATACCCACATGAAAGGTCTCTACTCGGGTGTAGGCCGCGACCGCTTCAACTACTCGGCCAAGCTCGATGCCTATATCGTAAAAGGCCTGACCCTCTCTCTCGACATAACCGGAAACCGGTCGAACAATAAAAATACAAGTTACACGACCATCGACGCAGCATATAGTTACTCCCCGCTGCAAGTATTGCGCTTTACGACCGGCGAACTTGCCAGTCTCAGCGGAAGCAACCCGTTGCTCGCTGTCGAAGGTTTGGGCGGATATATCCGCAACAAGACGAACTTCAATACAATATCGGCTACGCTCAATTACGAACTACCTTTCCTGAAAGGCATGTCGGTCTACCTCAAAGCTACGGTCGACAATAACAACTCGATAAATACCACTTTCAGCAGCCCCGAAACCCTCTATCTCTACGACAATACGACGGGAGAAATTTCGGAAGATCCGTTGACGACTTATCCGACGGCCAAAATCAGTCTTTCGCAACGAGACCAGTTTGTCGACAACAAACTTTTCGAAGGCGGTATCAACTACACCAATACGTTCAACGAGAAGCACGATTTCAGCGCCATGCTCGTTGTCAATTACCAAGACTACCGCAACCGATATATGACGGGAACCAACAACAATATGGCCGGAAAATATCCCGAAGTAATCGGAACGGCAACCGACAGCAAGCTGGTCGGCAACGAATATTTCTACCAAAGGGCTTCCCTCATCGGACGGTTTACTTACGGGTACGATAACCGCTATTTCATCGAAACGAGCTTCCGTGTCGACGGCTCGACCAAGCTCCCGCCCGATAACCGCTGGGGATTCTTCCCGACCGTATCGGGAGCATGGGTACTCTCGAACGAGTCGTTTTTCCGAGGCTGGGACCAACCGGTCATTTCCAATCTCAAATTCCGGGCTTCTACCGGTATCTTGGGACGCGACGCCGTACTTACCGACTACGGCTACCTGATGAATTATATCTACACGACCAACTCGGGCTATCAGATAGGCGGAAACTTCAAGCCGGGCATCATTCCCGACCCGAGCAGTTTCCCTAATCCCGACCTGCGCTGGGAAAAAAGCCACGACTATAATATCGCCGTAGATGCGGGATTATGGAAAAACCGTTTTGCCGTAACTTACGAATATTACTGGCGTTTCAAATCCGATATGCTCACATACGCACCCACCTACCTCTACCCGCCTTCGGCTGGGACCGACGGGAATGTTCCCTATATCAATTTCGGGAAAGTAAAAGCATGGGGGTGGGATCTGACCATCACGCACAAAAACAGTATCGGCCAATTCAAATACGACATAGGTCTCACCTTATCGAAAACATTCGACAAAGTACTCGATTACGGCGACGAATCGTCGGTCGTGGCACACCAAAGAAGGAAAGGGCGCAGCAGCCAGTTGTGGTTGCTGTACGAGTCGGACGGCCTGTTCCAGTCGTGGGAGGAGATTGCCAACTATCCTATCGATCAAGACGGACAGGGTAACGCGACATTAGCTCCGGGCGACATCAAGTACAAAGATCAGGACGGAGACCACGTCATCACCGCCAACGACCGTATCTATGTAAAAAGCTCGGCCTACCCCGATTTCTCGATGAGCCTCAGCCTCGGTTTCAGTTACAAAGGGCTGTTCATGAATGCCATGTTGCAGGGAGTTGCCGGATACAAGCAACAAATCAACGAGCTCTATACGCTCGAAAGCAATAGCTTGCAACGGTTCCAGCGTTACCACCTCACCGACACATGGACAGAGGAAAATCCCGATGCAGCCTACCCGAGAATCAAATTCGCATCGAAGAACGACAACAACCGCAAAGAATCGGATTTCTGGATACGGAATTGCAACTACCTGCGGTTGCGCTCTCTCACTATCGGGTATGCACTCCCTGCCAAGTTGCTCCAAAAGAAAAAAATCAACTCGGTAAGCATCGCCCTGCAAGGAAGCAACCTGTTCACCATATCATCGCTCGAAAACGGCATCGACCCCGAATCGTTGCGCGGGTATCCCATACAGCGTTCCTACGGTCTGACTCTCAATTTCGGCTTCTAACCCTACACCCAATGACAATGAAAAGACTCTTATATATCGCTTTCTTCTCGGGACTTCTGTTGAGTGTATCGACAAGTTGCAACGACTTGTTCAAAGAAGTTCCTTATGACAAATTATCGGAAAACGCCATTTGGGGAGACCAACTCCTTCTCGACGAATATGTTCTGCCCTGGTACCGGAATATGGACAACGGGTTCTCGACTTACGTAACAACCATCATGAAAGGTATAGGAAGGGAATACGAGCCTTGGTATGCCGACCAGATGACCGTAAGTCGTGCCGACTGGTACAACGCCGACTACGGGGATATACTCCGCAGCAGCCAGCAGGAGTTGACGACTCGCGGACGCACCAAATGGAGCACCTATTACACACAAATACGTTCGATCAACGTTTTACTCCAAAACGCCGACCAAATACCCGAAGGTGCGCATAAACAACGAATATTGGGAGAAGCTCATTTTTTCAGAGCTTATTACTACTACTTGTTGCTGCGCATGTACGGTGCGCCCATAATCCTTACCGAGCCGTACGATCCGCTTACCGACAACCGTAAACTTTCCCGCGCCACTTATGAGGAAACCGTCAATTTCATCGTTTCCGAAGCGAGTCAAGCAGCCGCTCTGCTCGATGCGAATATCTCCGAAAGCGATGCAGGACGTGCTTCGAAAGGAGCTGCCTATATGCTCAAAGCAAAAACCTACTTCTGGGCTTCGGGTGTCAAATTCCAAAACCGGACGGAATCCTATCTCGGGTTTCCCGATGACCGCACCGACCGTATGTACACGCTCGCCGCAGAATCGTACGACTCGCTCATGTCTCTCAACCGGTACGAACTGGTACAAATATCGGAGACGACACAAGACGGCATAGCGAATGCTTACCACGACATATTCCTGACCAAAAACAGCAAAGAATCGATATGGGAGGTACAACACAGCGACGACGGCAACTTCGATACCGAATTCGGGCATAAGCTCGACCGTGAAACTGCTCCTCCCTCGTGCTACGGCACTTTCGCCGCCTATGTCCCCACTCAGAATCATGTCGACGAATACCGTACCGTAAGCGGCCAGCCCATCGAGACAGCCTCTGATTACGATGCTTCCGACCCATACAAAAACCGGGATTATCGTTTCTATGCCAATATCCTCTATGACGGTTGCTCATTCAAAGGGAAAACGCTCGAAATACATTATACTTACGAAAAGTACGGAGATCGCGAATACGTGCGGGGAGCCGACCTCACAGCCTATGGTTCCTCGGAGCAAGCGACCTACACCCGCACAGGATATTATCTGAAAAAGTTTGTTCGGGAATCCCAGCAAATCGATAACGACGATACCTATGCCAGCAGCCAAAACTGTATTATCTGGCGGTATGCCGAGGTTCTGCTCGACTATGCCGAAATCGACTTCAAGCAAGGTCGCACAGGCGATGCCATGGATAAGCTCAACGAAATACGTCGTCGGGTACACATGCCCGAATATGAATCGATAACATGGGACGATATCGTCAATGAACGACGTGTGGAGTTGGCATTCGAAAAATCGACCTATTGGGATCTCCTGCGTTGGGGCATAGCCGAAGAAAAAATGAGTGGCAGCACCAATCCTCTTTACGGAGTGAATGTGTATAAATACAACGACGGTACACCTACTGTCTACCGCAAAAAGACGGTCAACGGTACCGACAATACCGTACGTTACTTCCGCGAAATGCAGTACTACTGGCCTATTCCTTGGGATGAAATACGCCGTCATGGTATTCCCCAAAATCCGACGTGGCTCGAAATGTAATCATAAAATACTAACCCTCTAAAAAAGATTGTCTATGAAAAAATCAGTTACACTCGCATTGCTCTTTGCCGGGGCGTTCACGTCGGCCGCCTATGCGCAAGGCAACCTCTTCACGCCTGCCGATTGCGATTCCAACGGTTGGTTATGGTTCGACACGCAAGAAAAAATCGACAAATATGTCGGAGATATGAATAGTGATAAAATCTTGAAAATGGTTCCGACCAAATATCAAGAGGAAGTTGAACCTGATATATTCGAAAATTTGAATAATGTCGCATCGGACACTATTTATGGAGCCGGAACCGATGGATATTTGCCGGGAATAGATCCCTCTACGGGTGCAGCGGTTGGTACTGATGCAAAAAAAGGAGCTATTGCTTTGGCTCCGGCCAAAGGTGCCGGACAACAGAACGGTGGCGGGATTCTCATGTACTTACCTTCGTGTTATTATTGTGAAGTATTCCTGTCTGCTGAAACCCGACTTACCCCTTGTCTCTATGCCGGTCTCGGACACAGAGAAACAATAGATCTCGGTATTGTAAAAGGTTTTGCTGCACCATTCATCATTTTGTCCAAAGCGGGTCAAACGACATGGAAATTACATGAACAGATCAATGAGAATAATGGGCTTACCATCAAACAAGAAAGTGACGTTACTGTCTATCTCATCAATGATAACTCTTCAAAAGCCGAGTTGTTTGTTCATGGCATGAAAGTGCAGGTTTACGGTGAAGGTGCAGGTATCTCAGGTACACAAGCCGATAGCGACCGCATCAATATCGCCCAAACCGGTCGGTTCATTTCTCTGTCCCGTGAAGCAGACATCACAGTCTACAATGCCGGAGGAAAAGAAGTGCTTTCGGCTCGTGCCGAAGCTCTCGACCTCGGGGCATTGGGTACGGGGCTTTACATCGTGCAAGCCCGCGACAACAACGCCGTATCGACACAAAAAGTATTGATTCCGTAAAGGTTTCACGACCTACAAACACAAAAGGCCGTGAACATGATACTTTCATTCACGGCCTTTTTTCGACTTTTGTAAAAACATAAATTGCAACAACTATGAAAAAACTGCTCATTCTCGTTCTTGCATGCTGCACGCTCTCCACAACACTGCAAGCTGCCGAGAAAAACAAGGGAGAATTCAGCAACCTTGTGGTCTTTCTCCGGTTTGCCGACGAAGACGAAGCGATTTTCGAGAAACCGGCCTCCCACTACGAGATGATGTTCAACGACTCGACCGAGGAAGCCAACTCGGTATACAACTACTTCAAAGAGGCCTCTTACAACCAACTTTTTTGGTCGAGTATCTTCTATCCTGCTGCCGACGGCGAGGGAAAAATCATTTCGTACCAAGCCCGAAATCCGCGCGGATATTACGAGAAGCAATCAAGCATCAATCCCGATGGATATATCGATGACGCTTTGGGCGCAAACAAACTATTGAGAGAACAGAATCTGATAAAAGAGCTGTCGGATTACCTCGACACCATTGTCCCGGCCGATGCCATTATCGATGCCGACGGCAACGGAACAGTCGATAATATCTGCATCATCGTCAGTGGACGTTCCGCGATCGGGAATTCGCACTTGTTGTGGCCTCACCGCTCCACACTATATACCCAAGAAGGCATCATACAAGGAAAGAAAGTGAACGAATACATCATGCTCTTCGACGATGCCAACGGTTACGGCTCGATGATAACACCTCTTGAAATCAATACGGGCGTATTGTGTCATGAGATGTCCCATACGCTGGGAACCTACGATTTATATCATGGCAGCGTCCGCACCGACCTGAATCCCGTCGGTGTATGGGATTTGATGTCCGATAATCTCACCGTTCCGCAAAGCATGAGCGCATATACCAAATATAAATACTGCAAATGGATCGATGAGATACCCGAAATCTCCCAACCCGGGACTTACACTCTCCACCCGCTTACCGGGGACCGTAAAGACAATATCGCTTATAAGATATGTCCTACGGGTTCTGATCAATACTTCATCGTCGAATACCGCAAAAAAGAGGGCTTCGATGCAGGCATACCCGAGTCGGGACTTCTGATATACCGGGTAGATCCCCGATACACGGGAAACAATGCCTACGACGGCAGCAGCAAATTCGACGAATTGTATATCTTCCGCCCCGGAGGATCGACGACTTCCGACGGGAAAATCGAACAAGCTGCTTTCAGTGCCGAAAGCGGACGCACGGCATTCGGAGGAGAAGCTACACAGAAACCGTTCTACACCAACGGTGAAACGGCCCGCTTCGCCATAGGCAATATATCGGCTTGCGGCGAGACCATCTCATTCGACCTGCTACCGGTCGCCTCCCGCATCTATCTGCCGACCGATACGGTCGTCTTAGCCGGTAATGCCGGCAGCACAACCGCTGTCACCGTAGAAGCCGATACCTCGTGGCAGATCATGTCAGTACCCGAGTGGCTCGAAATATCGCCCATACAAGGCCATACGGGGAAAACGACGATTACCATCACCGCCCTGACAAAAAATGAAAATACATCGCCCCGCAATACCGACATCATATTGAACGCCATCGACGAGGCCGACGTAGCAGATACGCTCACGGTCTCCCAAGCATCGGGAGAAATATTGGCACCATCGAACCTCTCGGCAACAGCTGTAAACGGGAAAGTGGAACTTACGTGGTCAGCACCGGTATCGGGTTCGACCGTACTGAACGAAGATTTCGAAAACGCCGCTTCCGTCGCCAATTGGACGATACGCCACGACTCGGAGAATCCCAAGACATGGATTCATGCAGAGGCCGATAAAAATACAGAAGTAGCTGATGGTTCACATGCCATGAAACTGGAAGCAGACTTCGATTACATGCATCAGGACGAGTGGCTCATCTCGCCCTCCTTCGCACAAGGACAGCGGTTGGACTTCCATTCCAAATCGATCGCTCCGCAGAAAAACAACGCCCATAATTTCTATTATGTGTTGGTCAGCTCGGACAACGGGAAGACGTGGGAAATACTCTACGATCTGAAAACACAAAGTACCGCAGTAAACGTGTACGAAGAAATATCCCTCGACCTCACGCCTTATCTCTCCGACGAGATGCGCATTGCATTTCGCGGTTACGACGATAACAATGAAGGTCTCGCTTATTGGTGGATCGTAGACGGTATATCGGTGTACCCCTCGGCAGAACCGACGGCAATAACAGGATACAACATCTACCGAAACGGCGTAAAAATAGCGACAACCGATAAATGCCATTTCACCGATGATATTATTCCCGAAGGAGAAATCCGCTATCAAGTATCGGCTACCACACAATATGGTGAAACAGCTCTCTCCTCACCTGTCGGTATCGACGCAAGCGGTATCGATGAAACCCAGACTACCGAAACCCTCTATTATAACCGGAATAGCGGATTATTGATAATTCCGGAAGCGGACAAAGTCATTCTCACCGGTATAGACGGACGCACCATGTCGTTTGTCGGTACCACACAAGGGTATATCGACTTGAAGAATATTCCCGAGGGTTTCTATATTGCCCGCATCATATCGGGAAATAAAAGTTACGTCCTGAAATTTTTCAAATAAATAAACGGGTTATGCTGTCGAAACACTTCCTATTCGACAGCATAACCGAAACATACAAAAAGAGAAAACGGCCGCATAAAATGCAGCCGTTTTCTCTTTTTGTGCGGATGATAGGACTCGAACCTACACGACTTTCGTCACCAGATCCTAAGTCTGGCGTGGCTACCAATTACACCACATCCGCGAAAACAGACGATGCAAAGGTACGTGAAGTTTATGAATTAGGCAATAAAAAGCTCTTTTTTTAGCTCATGCAGTGTTGCCACATCGAACTATTCCCTGTAATAGACCCTTTTCACACGGGAAGACACAGAGGTAAGAATCTCATAGGGAATCGTACCCAACCAACCGGCAATCTCCTCTACGGGCAACTGTTCGCCGAATATCTCGACCCGGTCTCCCTCCCTGCAATCGATGTCGGTTACATCTATCAAGGTTACGTCCATACAAATATTACCGACGATAGGAGCACGTTTGCCATTGACGACGACATACCCTTTGCCGTTGCCGAGATGCCTGTCGAACCCGTCGGCATATCCTATGGGAATAGCCGCTATGCGGGAAGGGCGTTCCAACACCCCGCGACGACTGTAACCGACCGTTTCCCCGGCAGCCAAATCGCGTATCTGCAAAATCGTCGTCTTCAATGTACTTACCGTGCGCAAACCCTTATTGCCTCCATACGGAGAAACTCCGTAAAGACCTATGCCGAGACGAACGGCATCGAACTGAAAATCGGTAAATCGCGTAATGCCTGCCGTATTGAGGATATGACGCAAAACCTTATGCGACGACGCGGCCTGTACAACCTCGGCACATCGTGTAAAAAGAGCGATCTGATGCCGGGAATAATCATCGAAACAAGCCTCATCGCTGCCGGCGAAATGCGAAAAGACCGACCGTGCCGACAAGTTATCTTGTGATGACAACCTTTCGGCCAACAACGGCATATCTTTTTCTTCGAACCCGAGTCGATGCATGCCCGAATCGATCTTGATATGCACCGGATAGTGCAACACGCCTTGTCGACGAGCTTCCACCAGCAAAGCATCGAATAGCTTGAAGCTATACACCTCGGGTTCGAGATCATAGCGGAAAAGGGTATGGAAACTCGACATTTCGGGATTCATTACCATGATAGGCATCGTAATGCCTTGCTTGCGCAACTCGGCTCCCTCATCGGCTACGGCTACGGCCAGATAATCGCAGCCGTGATCTTGTAAAGTCTTCGCCAACTCATACGAACCCGCTCCGTAACCGAAAGCCTTCACCATGCAAATCATACGGGTGGAAGGGCTCAGTTTTTCTTTATAAAAGTTATAATTGTGAACGATCGCATCGAGATTCACTTCGAGTATCGTCTCATGTTGTTTCAGCTCCAATGCTTCGCACACCGATTCGAAGTGAAAACGACGTGCGCCTTTTATCAGAATAAGTTCCCGGGAAAATCGATCGGCACGCCCCGATTGCAAAAACTCCTCGGTCGTGGCATAAAACTCTTTTTCTATATCGAAACAGGCGGCATGTGCCATGATTTCATAACCGATACCGACGAGACGCTGTACCCCCTTATGCCTGACAAGAGAGGCCACTCGCTCGTAAAGCTCGTCGGACGGAACTCCCGACTGTAAAATATCGGAAAGTATCAATGTTCGACGCATCGACCGAGCTGCCGAACGACGGGACTGAAAATCGAGTGCAATACCGAGGGAATTGATATCGGAATTGTAACTATCGTTTATCAACAGGCAGTTATTGATGCCCTCTTTCACCTCCATACGCATGGCAATCGGTTCGAGGCGGCTCATACGACGGGCTATCACGTCGACATCGGTACCGAGATAGAGCATGACCGCCAGACAATGTATGGCATCTTGTACAGCTCCATCTTCGACAAACGGTATCGTAAAATCGCTTTTGGTACGCAGATAAATATATTCGATACGCGTCAACATTTCTTCTTTCTCTATCTTGGAAATGTAGAGGGGCGAATCGATATCGACGTGCGACCAAGCAATCTCCCGCGTACCCATGCACATCTTATTGAATGATTCGGTTACGAGCGGATTATCCCCGTCATAAATAATCGCATCGGAACGACGGAAAAGAGACAATTTCTCCTCGCATTTCTCCTGTATGGTCGCGAACCCCTCCTGATGTGCTTCTCCCACATTGGTAAGAATCCCCACCGTAGGCTGCACGATAGGCTCCAGCTTATCCATCTCGCCCGATTTCGATATACCCGCTTCGATGACAGCCAGTTCGGTTTGTTCGTTGATTTCCCACACCGAAAGGGGCACCCCGATTTGAGAATTGTAGCTGCGCGGAGAACGCACCATCGTATAGTCTTCACACAGAAGTTGATAAAGCCATTCTTTCACGACCGTCTTACCGTTACTGCCGGCAATGCCGATAACCGGAATCTTAAACCGGCGTCGATGCGCCGCAGCAAGAGCCTGCAAGGCTTGTAATGTATCGGGCACAACAAGAAAATTGGCATCACCCATTTCATCGGAATGTTCGGGAAGGCGGCCTACGACAAAATTACGAACTCCTTTCCGATATAAATCAAGCACATAACGATGACCGTCATTCCGATCGGTAACAAAAGCGAAAAAGAGGGTTTCTTCGGGGAAAGTCAGCGACCGACTGTCGGTCAACAAAACCGAAACGGTACACTCTCTATTCTTACGGAAATCGGCCCGTACGATTTTAGCTATTTCTGTGATATCATATTTCATCGGACTCTAACGTTGCGAGCAACTGCCGGGCGGCAGCAAACTCATCGGTTATATCAAAGAAAGTATATTTTTCCCGGAATTTTTCGAGTTTAAGAATATTTTGCACGACAAATTGCCGGTATGTTTTCCGGTCGGGAGTTAACGGGCGATGTCGTAATGCCTGCAAAAGACGTCCCCACTCCCGATTGGCGGAACGGGTCGCCTCGTCGAAATAGGTCTCGGAAAACTTTTCCCACACATAGTCTACCGCTTGTTGCGACGGGTGCACCATGTCCCTGTCGTAGAAACGGTAATCGCGTAATTCGTCCATGACAAGTTCATAAGCAGGGAAGTAGAAGCAACGTTCGGGATAGGCCCGGCACAATTCATCGGTAAAAAGCAACAGAGCGGATTTGCTTAATTGATTACCGTGTGCACCATCCTTCATATGCCGCACGGGACTCACCGTAAACAGCAGTTTCACATGCGGATTCGTGTCAAATAACCGTTCGAGCAACGGAAACCATACGGCAATCATCTCGTCGACCGACAGTCGCCGACGGTCGAAACAAGAAGCCGGCAATTTATGACAATTGGCAACCACCGTATCGGTTCCTGCCAACGTATAGACCCATGCCGTACCCCATGTCAAAATCAAAAAATCCGCGTCTCCCAGCAACACCGATGCCGGCAAAAAACGGCGATTGATTTGTTGCAGGCAAAGAGCTTTGTCGATGTGTGAAAAACTCGAATGATGGGCAAAACTATGCCATAAATTCCCACTCAGAAAAAGATCTTCATCGGAAAACGGCTTTCCGTCGAGCAAACGAACCAACGATTTGGCGATAGATAACGGATTGTATTGTATACCGAAAGGATTGACATCGACCCGAAAATGAAACTCCTCGAGCCTCGTCCCGATATACTCGGCAAAACAAGAGCCGAACAGCATCATGCGATGATGATGCGTTACGGCTCCTTGTTGCAAGTCTATCGATACAGGAGTGCTCCATTCCATACTCCCGAATATTTTTTATCGACGAACAATCTCCATCAACTTGATATCGAAAATCAAGGTCGAATAAGGTTTTATCGAACCCTTAGATTGGGTTCCGTATCCTAAATTCTGTGGAATAACGACCCGACAGGAATCGCCCACATGCATGCGTTCCATAGCAACGGCCCATCCCTCGACCAGCGACGAAATTTTCGCTGTCATGGGATTATCGGGACTCTCATGTGTCGCATCGAATACCGTACCGTCTATCAACTGCCCTTTGTAACATACCTTGACAAAACTTGTATAATAAGGCGATATCGTATCGGTTCCCCGTTCATAAAAATGCATCAATACACAACTCGACGGATCCCAGTTGGGTGTTACGATTTCATACAACCGATTCCCTTCTTCATCGGTCGCTACCTTAGCCGCTTCGAAATAAGCGACATTCTCGTCGTTCCATTTCAGATATTCGGTTACCGTATCTTCCACATCGTCTTTACAAGAGGAGATGGCGAAAACGCAACACGATAATGCCAAGAGAAAAAGGATTTTTATTTTTTCCATGTGTATGAATCCCGTAAAATCAGATTAAAAATTAACGACCGGTGCTGTTTCAGCACCCTCTGTGGCCTCAAACTGGGGTTTCTTTTCAAATCCGAACATCGATGCGATAATCGATGCCGGGAAACGGCGTATCATCACATTGAAACTTTTCACAGACTCGGTGTAGCGAGTACGTGCTACGGCAATACGATTTTCCGTTCCTTCGAGTTGGGCTTGCAATTCGAGAAAATTTTGATTGGCTTTCAAATCGGGATAATTCTCTGCGACAGCCAACAAACGGGACAATGCACTCGACACCTCACTTTGTGCGGCTTGGAAAGCTTCGATATTTTCGGGTGTAAGATTATCGGCCGATAACGTTACCTGTGTAGCTTTGGCCCGGGCCGAAACAACGGCATCGAGTGTCGACTGTTCGTGTGCAGCATATCCTTTCACCGTCGAAACGAGATTGGGTATAAGATCACTACGGCGTTGGTATTGGGTCTCGACTTTGGCCCATTCGCCATTGATAGTCTCCTCTCCGGCCACCATCGTATTGTAAGTACCGACACCCAATACGACCAATATGATAATCACAAGCAGGACTACGCCTGCGACAATATAACCTTTTTTCATATTCTGAATTTAAAAATTAGCTGTTCACAATTTTCCGCAACAATGATTTCATCGAAACCTGTTCTCCGATAATCTGAGCCAAATCGCTTATGGCCACACGTTTTTGTTCCATCGTATCACGGAAACGTATCGTAACGCAATTATCGGTAAGTGTATCGTGATCGACCGTAACGCAGAAAGGCGTACCGATTGCATCTTGACGGCGATACCGTTTGCCGATAGAATCTTTCTCATCGTACTGGCATTTGAAATCGAACCGCAATATATCCATTATTTCGCGAGCTTTCTCGGGCAGACCGTCTTTCTTCACCAATGGCAATATCGCCAGTTTGACAGGTGCCAATGCAGCCGGAAGCCGCAATACCACACGGGTCTCCCCATCGGGCAGTTGTTCTTCGCAATAGGAACCGGCCATCACACTTAGGAACATACGGTCAACACCGATCGAAGTCTCGATGACATAAGGCACGTACGATTCGTTGAGCTCGGGATCGAAATATTGCAATTTTTTGCCGGAATATTTTTCATGATTCGACAAGTCGAAATTGGTACGCGAATGAATTCCCTCGACCTCCTTGAAACCGAAAGGCATTTCAAACTCGATGTCGGTAGCAGCATTAGCATAGTGTGCCAACTTTTCATGATCGTGATAGCGGTATTTCGCATCGCCGAGACCGAGAGCCTTGTGCCATTTAAGACGGGTTTCCTTCCACTGGGCAAACCATTTCAGTTCTTCGCCGGGACGTACGAAAAATTGCATTTCCATCTGCTCGAATTCGCGCATACGGAAAATAAACTGACGGGCAACGATTTCATTGCGGAAAGCTTTTCCCACTTGCGCGATACCGAAAGGAATACGCATGCGACCTGTTTTCTGTACATTGAGATAGTTGACAAAAATACCTTGCGCCGTCTCGGGACGAAGATATATTTTCATCGTACCGTCGGCAGTAGACCCCATCTCGGTAGAGAACATGAGGTTGAACTGACGTACATCGGTCCAATTGCGGGTACCGCTCAACGGACAGGCGATTTCATAATCGAGAATAATCTGGCGCAATTCGTTCAAATCGTTTTCATTCATGGCTTTCGCAAAACGGGAATGCAGTTCTTCTCGTTTTGCAACATGCTCTTGCACGCGAGGATTGGTCTGACGGAAAAGCGTTTCATCGAAACTTTCACCGAATCGCTTAGCAGCTTTTTCCACCTCTTTCTCTATTTTTTCATCCATTTTGACAATCAGATCCTCGATAAGCACATCGGCACGGTAACGCTTCTTCGAATCTTTATTATCGATCAACGGGTCATTAAACGCATCGATGTGTCCCGACGCTTTCCAAATAGTCGGGTGCATAAAAATGGCAGAATCGATACCGACGATATTTTCGTGCAACAGCACCATGCTGTCCCACCAATATTTTTTGATATTATTTTTCAGTTCGACCCCCATCTGTCCATAATCATACACGGCGCTCAGTCCATCGTATATTTCACTCGACGGAAATACGAACCCATATTCTTTACAATGCGAAATCAGTTTCTTAAAGACATCTTCTTGTTGTGCCATAATTCTTTTTGTGTTTTGTATCGAATGGGGCTTTCCGCCCCTCTAATAATCTGCAAAGTAAATGATTTTTTCCGATTTAATTTGTATTTTTGCAGGAGGTTCTTACTTTCAGCCCATAAAAATATTTAAAGTAAGAGGTCCCATTCAAAAAATTACATATCAACCATATCCCACCCCATATGAGCGACGAAGAGAAAGATAACTTCCTTGACAACCCGTCGGAGCAAAAAACCGACAATACCGAAAGCCATTCTTCCTACAAATTGCCCGAAGGCAGCAAAGCCGACCTCAAATTCCAACTCACGGGTATGTATCAGGACTGGTTTCTCGACTATGCCTCATACGTTATCCTGCAACGTGCCGTTCCGCATATCGAAGACGGACTGAAACCCGTGCAACGACGCATACTCCATGTCATGAAACGCATGGAAGACGGCCGCAACAACAAAGTGGCCAGCATCGTAGGCGAAACGATGAAGTTCCACCCTCACGGCGACGCATCGATTTATGAAACACTGGTAAAACTGGGACAAAAAGAACTGCTCATCGATTGCCAGGGTAACTGGGGTAATATCCTTACAGGAGCCGGTGCAGCCGCAGGACGATACATCGAAGCCCGCCTCACCAAGTTTGCCCTCGAAACGCTTTACAGCCCCAAAATCACCGAATGGCGTCCCTCATACGACGGGCGTAACAAAGAGCCGATAACCCTTCCCACAAAATTCCCATTGTTATTGGCACAAGGGGTAGAAGGTATAGCAGTCGGTTTATCGGTAAAGATACTGCCTCATAACTTCAACGAACTCATCGACGCATCAATTTCGTACCTACAAGGCGAGCCGTTTACCCTTTATCCCGATTTCCAAACGGGTGGGTTCATCGATGTCGCCCGATACAACGACGGTGAACGCGGCGGTTCGGTCAAAGTACGTGCAAAAATCGAAAAAAGAGATCAGCGGACTCTCGCCATTACCGAAATACCGTATGGCAAGACAACACCTATCATCATCGACTCGATACTGAAAGCAAACGACAAAGGGAAAATAAAAATACGGAAAATCGACGATATAACCGCTGCACAAGCCGAGATACTCGTACATCTGCAAGCCGGTACTTCGTCGGACAAAGCGATCGACGCCCTCTACGCCTTTACCGATTGTGAAGTGAGCATATCGCCCAACTGCTGCGTGATATGCGACAATAAACCGTTGTTTCTCTCGGTAAGCGAGGTTTTGCGCCGCAATACCGACCGTACCCTGCATCTGTTGCAGGAAGAATTACGCATACAACGTGGTGAGCTGTGCGAATCGTTACATTTCCTCTCACTCGAAAAGATTTTCATTGAAGAACGGATATATAAAGACAAGGAATTTGAAGAAAGCCGAACGATGGACGATGCCATAGCCCACATCGACCGGAGGTTGGAACCGTTCAAAAAAGACTTTCTGCGCGAAATCAACCGAGACGACATTCTCAAACTGATGGAGATAAAAATGGCCCGTATCCTGAAATTCAATGCAGACAAAACCAACCAACAGATTGCGGCCATCAAAGGCGACATCGAAGAGATCGACAACAACCTCGCCCATATCGTAGATTACACGATACGCTGGTACCGCCATCTGAAAGAGAAATACGGCGCAGCTTATCCCCGCCGGACGGTAATCCGGGGATTTGATGCTATCGAAGCTACCAAAGTCGTGGAAGCCAACGAAAAGCTATACATCAACAGAGATGAAGGATTTATCGGCACCGGGCTGAAACGGGACGAATTTGTGTGCAACTGTTCCGACATCGACGATATTATCATCTTCTACAAAGACGGCAAATACAAAGTCGTAAAAGTCTGTGAAAAAATGTTCGTCGGGAAAAACATTCTTTACCTGAACGTGTTCAAACGGAATGATACCCGCACCATTTACAACGTCATTTACAGAAACGGAAAAGAAGGTCTGCACTATATGAAACGTTTTGCCGTAACGGGCGTTACCCGCGACAAAGAATACGATCTCACGCAAGGCACCCCAGGCTCGAAAATCGTATGGTTCAGCGCCAACCCCAACGGCGAAGCCGAAATATTGAAAATAGTCTTCAAACCCAAGCCCCGCCTGAAAACTCCTTTCATCGAAAAAGATTTCAGCAGTATCGCCATCAAAGGTCGCCAATCAATGGGAAACATCGTAACGCACAACGAGATACACCGCATTTCGTTAAAAGAGCGAGGAGGGTCAACCCTCGGAGGACGGCAAGTATGGTTCGACCACGATGTGTTACGGCTCAATTACGATGGACGCGGCGAGTATCTCGGTGAATTTCATAGTGGAGAACAGGTTCTTGTCATTCTCAAAAATGGAACTTTCTACACGACATCTTTCGACGCCAGCAATCACTACGACCCCGATATTCTGCGCATCGAAAAATTCATACCTCAACGGTGTTGGACGGCGGCACTCTTCGATGCCGATCAAGGATACCCGTATCTGAAACGATTTCAATTCGAGTCATCTTCCAAAAAGCAAAGTTTTTTGGGAGAAAACCCCGATTCGCAATTGATACTGCTTTCGTCCGAGGCCTATGCCCGCATCGAAGTGAAATTCGGCGGACACGATGCTTTCCGCGACCCGCTTATCCTCGAAGCCGCAGATTTTATAGGAATGAAAAGTTTCCGGGCAAAAGGAAAGCGTATCACAACTTTCACGGTCGAAAGCATATCCGAACTGGAACCACTGCGTCATGAGGAGCCGGAAACGGAACAGCCGCAAGAAGAAGACAAGCCACAGATCTCGGAACCGGACGAAAACGGACAGAGACCGCTATTCTGATAAACAAAATCCGTTGCAATGATAGGCATACCCGAACGACGATCAAAGAGAAATATTTCTCTCATACTCCTGTTTCTCTTCGGGACAGCAGGCATCATGGCCGTATGCGCTCAGGAAATAGCAACGGCAGAAACCCGGGAAGCAAACCGACCGGCATTTGTCTCGACATCACTCACGATAGGCCGGGGAACATTGCACGACGATTATCTCTCCATAAGTAATTACCGGGGGTATGAGTTAGGCATCATGCACGAACGGTTGCGTGTCCTGCCTTTCGGAAACAGGAAGTGGGTAATGCGCCATCGTATCGATGCATATGCGGCCAATTCGTTCAGCACGTCAGGTAACGGGCATCTCATCTCGGCCATGTTGGATTACAGTTACGGGCAACTTTATACATATAGGTTCCCTTGCGGTCTCGTCTGGCGGACAGGCGGGGAAATCGAACTCTCGGGCGGAGCCCTTTATAACCCGAGAAATTCCAATAACCCGGCTGCGGCCAAAACATCAATCTCTCTCGGATTTGCAGAAATGCTCACCTACACACTACATATCGGGCACTTTCCTATCACAGTTCGTTATCAACTTTCACTACCCATTTTAGGAGTGTTTTTCTCACCGGCTTTCGGAGAAAGTTACTACGAAATATTCTACCTGAGAAACCATTCCGGCATTGTCGAATTCGGCTCTTGGCACAACCGCTTCGATATGAGCAACCTCTTGACCGTCGAAATTCCCATAGGACGCAGCGCACTGCGGCTGGGTTACGACAACCGTATCCGTTCCAGTCGGGCCAATCATCTCGACTACTTCCACTATTCCAACGCTTTTGTCATCGGTATAGCCACACCTATTTCCTATAAGAGGAAGAATATTTCGGAAAGAACTTCTATCTCGGCTTTCTATTGATTATGATATGAATCGGCTACGCGACATAAAAACAAAAACCATACTGGTGATAAGTCTGATTATTGCCAGCTTGACATCTTGTTCTCCCGAAGAAGAGTTCTCTCAAACTCCATACGGGAACTTCGATGCCTTATGGACTATCCTCGACCAGCGATACTGTTTCTTTGCATATAAAAATATCGATTGGAACAATGTCTATACGACTTATCGGGCGCGTCTCGACAATGATATGAACGCACAGGAATTATTCAGTGTCCTGGCCGAAATGCTTGCCGAATTAAAGGACGGACATGTCAATCTATCTTCGTCATTCGATGTTGCCCGATATTGGGATTGGTTCGAAGATTATCCGGTCAACTTCGATAAGAATCTCATCATGCAGAACTATTTGCATCAACCCGATTACCAGATTGCTTCGAGCCTCTACTACCGTATGCTCGACGATTGCAACATCGGGTATATCTACTACGAAAGTTTCTCCGACAAAATAGGCGACGGAAATCTCGATGAAGTCCTATTGGCGTTCTCCTCTTGCGACGGATTGATCATTGATGTGAGAGATAACGGTGGCGGCCAATTATCGACCGTACAACAACTGGCCTCCCGTTTCACCACAGAAGATTTTACAAGCGGATATATACGCCATAAAACAGGGCCAGGACATAACGACTTCTCGGACTTTTATGCCATCACGCAAAAAACAGCCGAGTCAAACCGCATACATTTCGCCAAGCCGGTTGCTATTCTTACCAATCGAAAATGTTATAGTGCCACAAACGATTTCGTATCGGTAATGGGTAACCTGCCGCAAGTCTGCATCATCGGTGATTGTACGGGAGGAGGCAGCGGGCTACCGTTTTCTTCGGAATTGCCGAACGGGTGGGTTATCCGTTTTTCGGCATCACCGATTTACAATACTCAGAAAGAACATACCGAATTCGGTATCGAACCGGATATTCACGTTGAACTCTCCCAAGAAGATATTTCCAACGGACTCGATACAATTATCGAACGAGCGAAGAGATGGATCCTCTCGGGTGAATAACGAAAGTCCGCCCAAAGAACATTCCAACATTTTTTCTGTCATTACGGCAACCGTTGGTAAAAAAAATCTCCGATCGCCTTCCCGACATTTCGAGTGAAAACAAAACCCGACGAGGAAATTCCACACCCGACCCACTGCTACACACATCGCACCATTCGACCATAGAGAGAAAATTTCCAACTCTACTGCCACCGTCGGTCTATTATGTACTTTATCCTCGTGACAATTTCGATCCGTCATAGCACTGATCGCAATGGTAAACTTCCGGCTAAATATCAACAAAACAATCTTGCCTCCCATATTGAACACGGAACATTTGTTAGGATCCGTTTCACACACCATCAACTCAATATCATTTATTATTTCAAGCAGAGGAGAAAAAAGAGGAAATAAAAAAACGAGTATCGGGCAATCCGATACTCGTTTTTTTATAGAAAAGCTCTGTAAAATTACTTCTCAGCAGGAGTTTCTGCAACGGGTGCTTCCGTTGTAGGAGCCTCGGTAGCAGGAACTACCTCTGCGGCCACAGCGTTCTTTTTCGAACGACGGGTGCGGGTTTTCTTGACAGCTTTTTCTTTGAGCATGTTTTCATTGTAGTCAACAAGCTCGATAAAGCAGGTCTTGGCATTATCACCCAAACGGTTACCGGTTTTGAGAATACGGGTATAACCTCCGGGGCGATCGGCTACTTTCTCGGCAATATTTTTGAAAAGCTCGGTTACGGCTTCTTTGCTTTGCAAGTAGCTGAATACGACACGACGCGAAGCGGTGGTGTCTTCTTTAGAACGGTTGATCAGAGGCTCAACATATACTCTCAAAGCTTTGGCTTTGGCCAAAGTGGTGAAGATTCTTTTGTGGAGAATCAACGAAGTCGCCATGTTGGAAAGCATAGCATCTCTGTGAGATTTCGTGCGTCCTAAGTGGTTGAATTTCTTATTGTGTCTCATCGTTATTACTCTTTATCTAATTTATACTTCGAGATATCCATTCCGAACGAAAGGTTGAGGCTTGCCAACAACTCATCGAGCTCGGTGAGCGATTTACGCCCGAAATTGCGGAACTTCAACAAGTCGGTCTTATTGAATACGACCAGCTCTCCGAGAGTTTCCACATCTGCCGATTTGAGGCAATTCAATGCGCGAACCGAAAGGTCCATATCAACGAGCTTGGTTTTGAGCAATTGACGCATATGCAATACCTCTTCGTCGAACTCTTCATTTCCATCGACATCGGTCGTCTCGAGAGTAATTTTCTCATCGGAGAACAACATGAAGTGGTGAATCAAGATTTTGGCAGCTTCTTTCAAAGCATCTTTCGGATGGATAGATCCGTCGGTGGTAATTTCGAGAATCAGTTTTTCGTAGTCGGTTTTCTGCTCGACACGGAAGTTATCCTGAATGTATTTCACATTACGGATAGGCGTAAAAATCGAATCGATGGCAATCACATCGACGGGATCTCCGGGATTACGGTTCTCTTCTGCCGGAACGTAACCGCGACCTTTGTTGATATTGATTTCGATTTGGAAATTTGCGCTTTCGTCCATGTGGCAGATCACCAGGTCGGGATTCAGCACTTCAAATCCGGTAAGGTGTTTACCTATATCTCCGGCTTTGAACACATCGGTTCCCGATACCGAAATCGTTACTTTCTCAGTCTCGATTTCTTCCACGATTTGTTTGAATCTCACCTTTTTGAGGTTGAGAATAATGTTGGTTACATCTTCGATGACACCGGGTATGGTCGCGAACTCGTGTTCCACACCGCTGATACGAATCGATGTAATGGCAAAGCCTTCAAGGGAGTTGAGGAGGATACGGCGCAACGCGTTACCGATCGTAACAGCGTAGCCCGGCTCCAAGGGACGGAATTCGAATTTACCGAAAAACGCGTCGGCCTCGAGCATGAGGACTTTATCGGGTTTCTGAAATGCTAATATCGCCATGGACTAATTATTATTTAGAGTACAACTCAACGATCAACTGTTCTTTGATATTCTCGGGAATATCTTCACGTTCGGGCATATGCAGGAATTTGCCACCTTTGATGTTTTCGTCCCACTCTATCCAGGGATATTTACTGTGGTTGAATCCCGAAAGGGTATCACCGATAACTTCCAACGATTTCGATTTTTCGCGAACGGCGATGATTTGGCCGGGGCGAACCGAATATGAGGGAACATTCACCACTTTACCGTCGACAGTGATGTGGCGATGCGAAACCATCTGACGAGCAGCTGCACGCGTAGGAGCTATACCCATACGATATACGATATTGTCGAGACGAGCTTCGAGGAGTTGCAACAATACGACACCCGTAATACCTTTGGTACGCGAAGCTTTCTCAAAGAGGATACGGAATTGTCTTTCGAGTACGCCGTAAGTATATTTGGCTTTTTGTTTCTCCCGAAGCTGAATACCGTACTCCGAGGTTTTTCTTCTTTTATTTACACCGTGTTGTCCCGGGGGATAGTTCTTTTTGGAAAGTACTTTATCGGGTCCGAAAATAGGCTCACCAAATTTACGGGCAATCTTTGTTTTAGGTCCGGTATATCTTGCCATTTTAGTAGATTTTTAAATTTTATATTGTTGTGAATCGCAATAGGTGCAGCCGCGATTGCAGAGAGGATTTGATTGCAATCTTATTCACCGCCTGTGACTCGACAAGGTTTAAGAGTGAATTATACTCTACGTCTTTTAGGAGGACGACAACCGTTATGGGGCAGCGGCGTAACGTCGATAATTTCGGTTACTTCGATACCTGCACCATGCACAGTGCGGATTGCCGATTCACGACCGTTTCCGGGGCCTTTTACATAAGCCTTTACTTTTCTCAAGCCAAGGTCAAAGGCAACTTTTGCACAATCCTGAGCAGCCATTTGGGCGGCATAGGGAGTGTTTTTCTTCGATCCTCTGAAGCCCATTTTTCCGGCCGACGACCACGAAATAACCTGTCCTTCGGCGTTGGCAAGGGCTACAATGATGTTGTTGAACGAAGAGTGCACGTGCAGTTGGCCCATGGCTTCAACTTTGACGTTTCTCTTCTTAGCTGCGACTGTCTTTTTTGCCATACTTATTTATTATTTAGTAGCTTTTTTCTTATTTGCAACGGTTTTTTTCTTGCCTTTGCGGGTACGGGCATTATTCTTGGTGCTTTGACCACGCACGGGGAGGCCGTTACGGTGGCGTACGCCGCGGTAGCAACCGATATCCATAAGGCGTTTGATATTGAGTTGGACTTCCGAGCGGAGATCACCCTCTACTTTGAATTCTGCGCCAATGATTTCACGCACTTTGGCAGCCTGATCATCATTCCAGTCTTTAACTTTGATATCTTTATCAATGCCGGCTTTTGCCAAAATGGTATTTGCCGCACTGCGACCTATTCCGTAAATATAGGTCAAGGCGATTTCACCTCTTTTGTTTTGGGGCAGGTCAACACCTACTATTCTTATTGCCATATAGTCGTAGAATTAGTGTGCAAAAATAATAAAATTATCCTTGACGTTGTTTATACTTAGGATTTTTCTTGTTAATAACATACAAGCGGCCCTTTCTTCTTACGATTTTACAGTCGGGCGTACGCTTCTTCAATGATGCTTTTACTTTCATATCGCGGTATTTTTTATTTATATCTGAATGAGATTCGTCCTTTGGTAAGATCGTAAGGCGACATTTCGACCTTGACCTTATCTCCGGGCAGGATTTTAATATAATGCATTCTCATTTTGCCGGAAATATGAGCCGTGATTTCATGACCATTTTCCAGTTCGACACGGAACATTGCATTCGACAACGCTTCTACGATGACTCCGTCTTGCTCTATTGCAGCCTGTTTTGCCATATATGAGGTTACTTTGTTATAGGTATTCCTAATGTTTCTTCGACATAGCGGAACGATGATAAGACATCGGCACCGTTTTCCCGTATAGCAATCGTATGCTCGAAATGGGCCGACGGCTTACGGTCCTTTGTGCGTGTAGTCCAACGATCTTTCTCGACGACGATATTGCGTGAACCCAGATTGATCATCGGTTCAATAGCTATCACCATGCCGTTTTTTAACAACGGCCCGCAACCGCGACGACCATAATTGGGAACTTCGGGCTCTTCGTGCAACTTCTTGCCGACTCCGTGTCCGCAAAGTTCCCGCACGACCGAATACCCCTTATGCTCGCAATAGGTCTGTATAGCATTGCTTATATCGCCGACACGCTTTCCCTCGACAGCCTGCTCTATACCTAAATAGAGAGCCTCTTTCGTGGTTTTGAGCAAACGCCGCACCTCATAAGGGACTTCTCCTACTTCGAAGGTGTAAGCCGAATCGCCATTGAATCCGTTTTTCACAACACCGCAATCGATCGATACAATATCGCCCTCCTTCAAGGTATAGTCGGAAGGTATACCATGTACAATCTGTTCATTGACCGACACGCACAAGGTATTGGGATAACCCGCATAACCCAAGAAACCGGGAACGGCCTGATGGTCGCGGATAAACTCTTCGGCAATTCTGTCAAGTTGAAGCGTAGTAACTCCCGGAGCCACCCACTTGGCCAGTTCGCCAAGTGTTTGGCCTACCAGGAGATTACTCTCGCGCAGTAATTCAATTTCTTCGTCGGTTTTAAGATAAATCATCGCTATGTTTTACCTTAATATGCTGCAATCGAACCGGTACGACCTTTGATACGTCCCGACTTCAACAAGCCGTCATAATGACGCATCATCAGATGACTTTCTATCTGTTGCAAAGTATCCAATACCACACCTACGAGAATAAGCAGGGAGGTACCTCCGAAGAATTGTGAAAATTCGGCACTGATACCGGCAATTTGGGCAAACGCGGGCATAATGGCCACGATAGCCAAGAATATAGAACCGGGCAACGTGATACGCGACATAATCGAGTCGATATAAGCAGCCGTCTTTTTACCGGGCTTAACACCGGGAATGAAACCGTTATTACGTTTCATATCTTCGGCCATCTGGTTGGGTTGTACCGTAACCGCCGTATAGAAATAGGTAAAGAGAATTATCAATACGGCGAAAACGAAGTTATACCAGAATCCGGTATTGCTCATAAACGACTGCATGAAACGGCTGTTGGCGTTATCGGCAGAGAATCCGACCAATGCAATAGGGATAAACATGATAGCCTGTGCAAAGATGATAGGCATAACCCCTGCTGTATTGACTTTCAAAGGGATATATTGGCGAGCGCCTCCGTATTGTTTATTACCTACCACTCGTTTGGCATATTGCACGGGAATTTTGCGGGTTCCTTGCACCAAGAGTATCGACGCTGCAATCACGAGAAGCAGGAATACGATTTCGGCGAGGAACATGACAAGACCACCAGAAGTGGTAGCTGTACGCATAACGAACTCCTGCACGAGGGACTGCGGCAGACGGGCGATGATACCGACCAAAATGATAAACGATATACCGTTTCCGATACCTCTGTCGGTGATACGCTCACCCAACCACATGATAAACATACTACCTGCGGTAAGAATTATCGTCGACGAAATCGTAAACAAAATGTCGGTAGGGAATGCGCCTCCCATCTGAACACTGAGGTTGACCAAATAAGTCGGACCCTGAATAAGGAGAATGAAAACCGTCAGGTAACGGGTGTACTGATTGAGTTTGCGTCTTCCGCTTTCACCTTCACGTTGCAGTTTCTGGAAATAAGGCAGAGCCATACCGAGCAACTGGATTACGATAGAAGCCGTAATATAAGGCATTATACCCAACGCAAAAATAGAGGCATTGGAGAAGGCACCTCCCGAGAACATATCGAGCAACTGCATCAAACCGCCACTCGTCTGGGCGCGCAGTTGGGTAAGGAACTGAGGATCGATACCGGGTAATACGACATAAGTACCGGCACGGTAAACCAAGACCAGCAGAATCGTCGTAATAATACGCTTTCTCAGATCCTCGATCTTCCAGATGTTTTTTATCGTTTCTATTGCTCTCATAGACTATGTTAGAGTTTTACTACGGTACCGCCGAGTGCAGTGATAGCAGCTTCGGCGCTCTTCGAGAAAGCATGTGCTTCTACGTCGATCTTTACCGTAAGGGTTCCTTTTCCCAGAATTTTCACCAGTTGTTTGTTGGATACAAATCCAGCGTCGATCAAAGCTGCAATATCGATTTTCTCGATCTTTTTGCTTTCGGCCAAAGCTTGAAGCGTATCGAGGTTGATAGCTTTGTATTCTACGCGATTGATATTTTTAAATCCGAATTTAGGCAAACGACGTTGCAAAGGCATCTGACCACCTTCGAAACCGATTTTCTTTTTGTAGCCCGATCTCGATTTGGCTCCTTTATGACCTCTGGTAGAGGTTCCGCCCAGACCCGAACCGGGACCACGACCAATTCTTTTCTTCGATTTGGTCGATCCCTCTGCGGGTTTTAAATTACTCAAGTTCATATCGTTGTATTTTTTATTCGTTATGAAATTATTCTACTACCGTTACCAAATGTCTTACTTTGGTAACCATCCCGAGTATTTGAGGAGTAGCTTGATGCTCTACTACTTGACCGATTCTTTTCAATCCCAATGCATCGAGCGTTCTTTTTTGAACTGCGGGACATTTGATTCTGCTTTTTACCTGTTTGATTTTGATGGTTTCCATATCGTGTCCTCCGTTCTTTATCCTTTGAATACTTTTTCGAGCGATACGCCACGGTTCTGAGCTACGGTATAAGCATCGCGCAGTTCACCCAAAGCTGCCATGGTAGCTTTTACGAGGTTGTGGGGGTTGGACGAACCTTTCGATTTTGCCAACACGTCGGTTATACCCACACTTTCGAGTACAGCACGCATAGCACCACCGGCTTTTACTCCGGTACCGTGAGAAGCGGGCTTGATATACACCTGGGCTCCGCCGAATTTGGCAACCTGGTCATGAGGAATAGTACCCTTGCGTACAGGCACCTTGATAAGGTTTTTCTTGGCAGCTTCAACACCTTTGGAGATAGCGGCAGTTACCTCGCTGGCTTTACCCAGCCCCCAACCTACTACACCGTCTTCGTTTCCTACAACGACGATGGCCGAGAAGCTGAAAGTACGTCCACCTTTGGTAACTTTGGTTACACGATTGATTGCTACTAAGCGATCTTTCAATTCCAAGTCGTTTGTCGACTTTACTCTATTATCCTTTGCCATGTTGTTTAAAATTTAAGACCTCCGTTACGGGCTGCATCGGCAAGTTCTTTGATACGGCCATGATAGAGGTATCCGTTACGGTCGAATACGACAGTTGAAATTCCAGCTTCTTGCGCTTTTTGGGCGATGAGTTGTCCTACTTTAGCGGCGACTTCCTTTTTGGGAGCTTTTTCCATTCCGGCCGAAGAGGCAGCAGCCAAAGTTTTTCCGGCTTCATCATCGATCAACTGCACATATATCTGCTTGTTGCTTCTGAACACGGTCATACGGGGGCATGAAGCCGTTCCCGAAATTTTACCGCGTATGCGGGTTTTGATTTTAAGTCTTCTTTCTATTTTCGTTATCATGATAATGGCGTTTTAACGGTTTTTACTTAGCACCGGCCGATTTACCCGACTTACGACGTACCACTTCACCTACAAAGCGAATACCTTTTCCTTTGTAAGGTTCGGGCTTACGGAATGTACGGATTTTGGCGCAGATCTGGCCGAGAAGTTGCTTGTCGCACGACTCAAGAATAATCAGAGGATTTTTATTACGCTCCGATTTGGTCTCGACTTTCACTTCTTTGGGAAGGCGCAGATAAATGGCATGCGAATAACCGAGCGTAAGATTCAATACCTGACCGTTGCTCTCGGCACGATAACCAACACCTACCAGTTCCATTTCTTTTTTGTATCCGGTAGAAACACCTACTACCATGTTATGGATCAACGCGCGATAGAGGCCATGCAGCGAACGGTGTTCTTTGTCGTCGCTGGGACGTACCACCGTAAGTTTGCCATCGGCTTGTTCCAGGGTAATGCCGCCGGTGAGTTCTTGCGAAAGTTCTCCTTTCGGACCCTTTACCGTTACTTGATTTCCAGCAACAGTTATAGTAACTCCAGCGGGTATATCTATGTGCAAATTTCCTATTCTTGACATAATACAGCGTCCTCCCTGATTAGTAGATATAACATAATACTTCGCCACCAATCATTTGCTCACGGGCTTCTTTGTCGGTCATCACGCCTTTCGAGGTGGAGAGGATCGCAATACCCAGTCCATTAAGCACGCGCGGCATATCTTTGTAGCCGGTATATTGGCGCAAACCGGGAGTGGAGACTCTGATCAGCTTTTTAATAGCGTTCACTTTATTCACGGGGTCATACTTCAAGGCGATTTTTATCGTTCCCTGAGGACCATCTTCTACAAACTTGTAATTCAAGATGTAGCCTTTGTCAAAAAGGATTTTTGTAATCTCTTTTTTCAAGTTTGAGGCAGGCACCTCTACCACTCTGTGCTGAGCTTTGATGGCGTTTCTCAATCTTGTGAGATAATCTGCAATTGGATCTGTCATTTTGATTTTTGCTTAAATTGATCCGGTCTTCCCGGACAATATTTAACACTCTATTATCTTTCTTCGTTTACCAGCTGGCTTTTTTTACGCCGGGGATAAGTCCTGCCGATGCCATTTCACGGAATTGGATACGAGAAATGCCGAATTGACGGATATATCCTTTAGGACGACCGGTAAGGCTACAACGATTGTGCAGACGCACGGGCGAAGCGTTTTTGGGAAGTGATTGCAAAGCCTCATAATTGCCTTCGGCTTTGAGCTGAGCGCGTTTAGCTGCGTATTTTGCTACGAGTTTAGCGCGTTTCACTTCACGGGCTTTCATCGATTCTTTTGCCATATCTTAGTTCTTTTTTGTGTTTTTGAAAGGAAGACCAAATTCCCGGAGGAGTGCGTATCCTTCTTCATCGGTTTGTGCCGAGGTTACAAAGGTAATATTCATTCCCAAAAGTTTGGTAATCGTATCGATATTTATTTCAGGGAAAATGATTTGTTCCTGAATACCGAGGGTATAATTTCCTCTTCCGTCGAATTTACTTTCGATTCCTTTGAAGTCACGAATACGGGGAAGAGCCACACGAATAAGGCGTTCAAGGAACTCATACATTCTTTCGCGACGTAATGTAACCATCACGCCGATAGGCATTTTCTTACGTAACTTGAAGTTAGAAATATCTTTACGGGAAAGGGTAGCGATGGCTTTCTGGCCGGTGATGGCAGTAAGCTCATTGATAGCGGTCTCGATAATTTTTTTATCGGCGACTGCCTGACCGAGTCCTTGGTTGATGACGATTTTTTTCAATACAGGAACCTGCATAACAGTCGTGTAATTGAATTCTTTCATCAAAGCAGGAACGATTCTTTCTTTATAATCGTTTTTAAGGGTTGCGGTAGTTGTCATTACTTAATCTCCTCTCCTGATTTTTTAGAATAACGTACTTTCTTTCCTGCTTCATCGATACGGCGACCGATGCGGGTAGGCCGGTTGCTCTTGGGATCGAGCAGGTTCAGATTCGAAACATGTACAGGGGCTTCCATTGTGATGATACCGCCCTGGGGATGTTTGGCATTGGGTTTGGTATGCTTCGACACCATATTGATACCTTCTACCACGGCACGTTGCTCTTTCACGAGAACACGCAACACGCGACCGGTCTTGCCTTTATCTTCACCGGCATTTACATATACGGTATCACCCTTTTTAATGTGTAACTTACTCATTAATGTTCTTTTTTACTGTTTAAAGTACTTCGGGAGCCAATGAAACGATTTTCATATTGGTAGCGCGCAATTCACGGGCTACGGGGCCGAAGATACGGCTGCCTCTCATTTCACCGGCACCGTTCAACAATACGCAGGCGTTATCGTCAAAGCGGATATAAGAACCGTCGGCACGACGAATTTCTTTCGTAGTACGCACTACAACGGCTTTGGATACGGCACCTTTTTTCAGGTCGCTCGAAGGAATGACGCTTTTAACGGCAACAACGATAATGTCGCCTACCGACGCATAACGACGACCGGTACCGCCTAATACGCGGATACAAAGAGCTTCTTTGGCTCCGCTGTTATCTGCGACTGTAAGTCTGGTTTCTTGCTGTATCATATTATTTTACTCTTTCGATGATTTCTACTAATCTCCATCTTTTAAGCTTGCTCAGCGGACGGGTCTCTCTCAGGCGGACGGTATCGCCGATGTTGCACTCGTTCTTTTCGTCATGAGCATGGTATTTTTTCGTCTTATTGACGAATTTACCGTAGATAGGGTGTTTTTCTTTCCATTTCACAGCCACGGTGATGGTTTTATCCATCTTGTTGCTGGTTACCACACCTATTCTTTCTTTTCTTAGGCTTTTTGTTTCCATGAGCACGAGTTCGATTATTTGTTATTGAGTTCTCTTTGGCGCACCTCGCCTTTCATTCGCGCGATCGTCCTGCGGAGAGCTTTAATTTGCGCAGGATTATCCAAGGGAGTAATGCTGTGATTGATTTCCATACGGTTCAAAGCCACAGCTTCGGCCTCGATTCTCTCGAGCAATTCTTTGGTGCTCAATTCTTTTATTTCTGCAGTTTTCATACTTTATCACGCATTTTGATTAGCATCATAGTCGCGTCTCACGACAAATTTAGTCGTTACGGGGAGTTTCTGGGCGGCCAAGCGAAGTGCTTCTTTGGCGATTTCGTAAGGTACACCTTCTACTTCGAGAATAATTCTTCCCGGCGTTACAGGTGCAACAAATCCTTCGGGCGAACCTTTACCTTTACCCATACGTACTTCGGCAGGTTTCTTGGTGATGGGTTTATCCGGGAATATTCTGATCCAGATCTGACCCTGACGTTGCATATAACGGGTAACAGCGATACGCGCAGCTTCGATCTGACGACCGGTTATCCATTTCGACTGCAAACTTTTTATACCAAAGGAACCGAAGGCCAATTGATTGCCTCGTCCTGCGAGACCTTTCATACGACCTTTTTGTTGTCTTCTGAATTTCGTCTTCTTCGGTTGTAACATTTTCTGTCAGTTCAATTCGTTAACGATTCGGTTTTGCTTTTTTGAAGCCTTTTTTTCCGCCGGCTTCACGATTACTCCGCATCTCTTTGGGTCCGGAAGTAAATTGGGGGGCGAGGTCTTTCTTACCGTAGATTTCACCGCGGCAAATCCAAACCTTGATACCGATAAGACCTACTTTGGTAAGTGCTTCTACCAATGCGTAGTCGATGTCGGCACGGAGCGTATGCAACGGGGTACGTCCTTCTTTGTACATCTCCGAACGTGCCATCTCGGCGCCATTGAGTCGACCCGACACCTGCACCTTGATACCTTCGGCTCCTGCACGCATCGTCGATGCGATAGCCGTTTTCACTGCACGACGATACGCCATCTTACCTTCTATCTGGCGAGCGATATTAGAAGCAACGATGGTAGCGTCTACTTCGGGACGTTTTACCTCGAAGATGTTGATTTGCACATCTTTATCGGTAATTTTCTTCAACTCCTCTTTGAGTTTGTCGACCTCTTGTCCACCCTTACCGATGATAAGACCCGGACGGGCTGTACAAACGGTAATCGTGATGAGTTTGAGGGTACGCTCTATCACAATACGCGATACGCTTGCTTTTGCAAGACGGGCATTGAGGTATTTACGGAGTTTGCTGTCTTCGAGCAGTCTTTCGCCGTATTTTCTGCCGCCATACCAATTGGAATCCCATCCACGGATAATTCCCAAGCGGTTACTTATTGGATTTACTTTTTGTCCCATACGGCTTAATCTTGATTTTCGGGTTTATTACTACTTATGGTATCTACAAACAACGTAACGTGATTGGAACGTTTACGTATTCTATATCCGCGTCCTTGGGGAGCGGGACGAAGGCGTTTGAGCATAGCTGCCGAGTTCACGTAAATCTCGGAAATATAAAGCTCGCCGCTTTCGGCTTTGCGTTCGTTTTTCTGTTCCCAGTTGGCAATGGCCGAACGCAACAATTTTTCCAGTCTGGCCGAAGCTTCCTTGCTCGAAAACTTCAATACTCCAAGTGCCTTGAAGGCTTCCATTCCACGTACCATATCGGCAACCAGACGCATTTTGCGAGGTGAGGTAGGCACATTGTTGAGCTTGGCGAAGTATTTAGTTTTCAGGGCTTCTTTTCTTTTATCGGCTGATATTTTTTTTCTTGCACCCATTGTGTTAAATTCTTTTTTTATTTGAAATTCTCAAATTCCCGATAGCCCTTTTTATTTCTTCTTATTACCGGAGTGGCCACGGAAGATACGGGTGGGAGCAAATTCGCCCAACTTATGTCCTACCATGTTTTCGGTAACGTATACGGGAATAAATTTATTACCATTGTGTACGGCGAAAGTATGTCCTACGAAATCGGGAGAAATCATAGAGGCTCTCGACCATGTTTTGATGACGGATTTTTTGCCCGACTCGGTCATGGCCGAAACTTTCTTTTCCAGCTTCACACTGATATATGGGCCTTTTTTTAATGAACGACTCATAGTTGCTTAGTTAACGAGTTACTTTTTACGTCTTTCTATAATATACTTAGACGAGAGTTTCTTCGGAGCTCTTGTCTTGAGACCCTTAGCGTAGAGACCCTTGCGCGAACGGGGATGTCCTCCCGATGCACGGCCTTCACCACCACCCATGGGGTGATCGACAGGGTTCATTACCACACCACGGTTGCGCGGACGACGTCCCAACCAGCGTGAACGACCGGCTTTTCCCGAACATTCGAGGGCATGGTCTGAGTTTCCTACAACACCAATCGTGGCCTTACAGGTTGCCAATATTTTACGCGTCTCACCCGAGGGCAATTTAATGATGGCATAATTACCTTCACGGGAAGTAAGTTGAGCAAACGCACCGGCCGAACGCACAAGTGCGGCGCCTTGTCCGGGACGTAACTCGATATTATGCACTACGGTACCTACGGGAATATTTTGCAGGGGGAGTGCGTTACCAACTTCGGGAGCGGCTTCTGCGCCCGACATGATCGTCATGCCTACTTCAAGCCCGTTAGGAGCTATGATGTACCGTTTTTCGCCATCGGCATAAAAGAGCAAAGCGATGCGAGCCGAACGATTCGGGTCGTATTCAATGGTCTTTACGACAGCGGGAACACCGTCTTTGTTTCTCTTGAAGTCGATCAAACGATATTTGCGTTTGTGGCCACCGCCAATATAACGCATCGTCAAGTGGCCTTCGTTATTGCGGCCACCCGATTTTCTGAATCCTACTACAAGAGACTTTTCTGGTGCGGTAGCAGTGATATTGTCAAATGCACCAATAATCTTGTGTCTCTGCCCCGGTGTTGTGGGCTTTAATTTTCTTACTGCCATTTCTGTTATTAAATATTGCTATAAAAATCTATCGTATCACCCTCTTTCAAGGTCACCAAAGCTTTTTTGTACTTGGCTGCACGACCTTGAATCAAACCCGATTTGGTATAACGGCTTTTGAGTTTACCTTTTCTCATAATCGTGTTTACCGAAACAACGGTTACATTGTAGAGGTCTTCTACGGCTTCTTTGATCTGTTGCTTGTCGGCATCGGGGGTTACCGCAAAACCGTAACGGTTGAATTTCTCTCCCATTCCGGTCATTTTCTCGGTTACTATCGGTTTAATAATTATTGCCATTATTTTACCTCCTTTGTATTAAAAGTTATTAATAGCAGCCAATGAACTCTCGGTCAATACAAGATTGGCACAATCCAATACTTTGTATGTATTTAGCTCAGAGGTCGTTACAACTTTTGCCTTGGGCACATTTCGAGCCGACAAATATACGTTTTTATTTTCACTTCCTAAAACCAAAAGCACTTTTTTATCTGCAACTTTCAGATTTTGAGCAATTGAGATAAATTCTTTGGTTTTGGGAGCTTCGAACGTAAAGTCCTCTATTACGAAAATAGCATTCTCCTGTGCTTTGAGGGAAAGGGCCGATTTACGGGCCAAAGATTTTACTTTCTTATTCAGCTTGAAGCTGTAATTACGGGGACGAGGACCGAATACACGACCGCCACCGACCATAACGGGCGAATTAATATCGCCGCGACGGGCACCACCGGAACCTTTTTGACGGATCAGCTTGCGGGTACTTCCCGACACTTCGCTTCTCTCTTTCGATTTATGAGTTCCTTGGCGTTTATTGGCCATGTATTGTTTCACGTCGAGATAAATGGCGTGTTCGTTGGGCTCAATGCCGAATACTGCATCGTTCAACGTAACTTTCTTTCCCGTATCTTCTCCTTTGATGTTATATACGCTCAGTTCCATTACTTTTCAATTATTACGATTGAACCTTTACAACCGGGTACCGATCCTTTGATAAGGAGGAGGTTGTGCTCCGGCATGATTTTCAACACTTGAAGGTTTTGTACGGTAACACGTTCATTACCGGTCTGACCGGCCATACGGGTTCCTTTGAAAACCTTTGCAGGGTAAGAACAGGCTCCTACCGAACCGGGAGCACGCAAACGATTGTGCTGACCGTGCGTGGTCTGTCCTACTCCACCGAATCCGTGGCGACCTACTACACCTTTGAAACCTTTACCCTTAGAGGTTCCGATTACATCGACATATTCGGCATCTTGGAAAAGGTCGACAGTGATTACATCACCGGCTTTATAAGCCTCACCAAATCCTTTGAACTCGGCCAAGTGTCTCTTCGGAGTTACTCCGGCTTTTTTGAAGTGTCCCATCTCGGGCTTCGTGGTATGCTTTTCCTTTTTATCGGTAAAGCCCACTTGTACGGCTTCATAACCGTCTACTTCGACCGTCTTTACTTGAGTAACTACGCAGGGACCTACTTCGATAACAGTGCATGGAACGTTTTTTCCCTCGGCACTGAAAACGGATGTCATTCCGATTTTCTTTCCTAATAATCCTGGCATTTCTCTGTTGTTTTAATATAAATTTGTACTATACTTTGATCTCTACTTCTACGCCACTGGGCAACTCGAGTTTCATCAGGGCATCGACCGTTTTTGCGGTTGAACTGTAAATATCGATGAGACGCTTGAATGAAGAGAGCTCGAATTGTTCTCTCGATTTCTTATTTACGAACGTCGAACGGTTTACAGTAAAAATGCGTTTGTGGGTAGGCAGAGGTATCGGACCACTTACTACGGCACCGCTTGCTTTTACGGTCTTTACAATCTTCTCGGCCGATTTATCGACGAGATTGTGATCGTAAGATTTCAGTTTGATTCTAATTTTTTGGCTCATATTGGTTGTTTCTGTTCTATTTTACAATAAATCTACACGGCCTTGTACTTCGGTAAGTACTTGTTTTGCGATTTGAGTACTTACTTCGGCATAATGAGAGAAAGTCATCGTCGAAGTGGCACGACCCGAAGTAATCGTACGCAGAGCGGTTACATAACCGAACATTTCGGCCAGCGGAGCTTTGGCTTTCACGATACGGGCACCCGAACGGCTCGACTCCATACCTTCAACTTGTCCACGACGTTTATTGAGGTCGGATATAACATCGCCCATGCTTTCTTCGGGGGTTACAACTTCTATCTTCATGATAGGCTCTTGCAGAACGGGTTTTGCTTTTTCACAAGCTTTCTTGAATGCTTGGATCGCGCAAACTTCGAATGAGAGCTGATCGGAATCGACCGGGTGGAACGAACCGTCGATAACGGTTACTTTCAAGCGATCGAGAGGATAACCTGCCAATACGCCGTTTTTCATAGCCGTAGTGAAACCTTTCTGTATAGAAGGAATAAACTCCTTAGGAATATTACCGCCTTTAACTTCGTCAACAAACTGGAGACCGCTGCCTTCGAAACTATCGTCAGCCGGTTCTACACGGACGATAATATCGGCAAATTTACCACGACCACCGGTCTGTTTCTTGTACACTTCACGCAATTCCACCGGTTTGGTGATAGCCTCTTTATAAGAAACCTGAGGACGGCCTTGATTACATTCTACCTTAAATTCCCGTTTCAGACGATCGATGATAATCTCCAAATGAAGTTCGCCCATACCGCTGATGACGGTTTGACCCGTTTCTTCATCGGTTTTGACCGTAAAGGTAGGATCTTCTTCGGCCAACTTCTGCAAACCGAGGCTGAGTTTGTCCATGTCTTTTTGAGTTTTGGGCTCAACGGCAATACCGATAACGGGATCGGGGAAGTCCATAGCTTCAAGTACGATAGGAGCATCTTCGGCACAGAGGGTATCACCGGTACGAATATCTTTGAAACCTACACCGGCACCGATATCTCCGCAACCAATCACCTCTTTGGGATTCTGCTTATTGGAGTGCATTTGGAACAAACGCGACACACGCTCTTTCTTGCCCGAACGCGAATTGAGGACATAAGATCCGGCAGGGATTTCACCCGAATATACACGGAAGAAACAAAGACGGCCTACATAGGGATCGACAGCAATCTTAAATACAAGAGCCGACATCTTCTCTTCGAAAAGAGGCTTACGCACTTCTTCTTTCTCAGGATCATCGGGGTTATGTCCGATAATGGCAGGAGTATCTTCGGGACTGGGCAAATAAGCACAAACAGCGTCAAGCAATGTCTGCACGCCTTTATTTTTGAAAGAAGAACCGCAAAGCATGGGCACAATCGACATGCTCAAAGCTCCTTTTCTCAGAGCGGCACGTATTTCACTTTCAGTGATAGTCGCGGGATCGTCGAAATATTTCTCCATAACGACATCATCACACTCCGCAATTTTTTCGAGCATCTTGTCGCGCCATTCTTCAGCCTCGTCTTTGAGCGAAGCGGGTACTTCCTCTATCGAATAATCAGCCCCCATGGCTTCATCATGCCAATAAATGGCTTTCATCGTAACAAGATCAACAACTCCCTTAAAAGTTTCTTCCGCTCCGATGGGTATTTGTACAGGACAAGGATTTGCCCCCAGTACATCTTTCAACTGACGCACTACCTCGAAAAAGTTCGCACCCGAACGGTCCATTTTATTTACATAACCAATGCGGGGAACATTATACTTATCGGCCTGACGCCATACGGTTTCCGACTGGGGTTCTACACCACCGACAGCACAGAATGTTGCCACAGCCCCGTCAAGAACGCGCAACGAACGTTCTACTTCGGCCGTAAAATCGACGTGCCCCGGGGTGTCAATCAAGTTGATTTTATATTTCTCATTGGCATAGTTCCACCATGTGGTTGTAGCAGCCGAAGTAATCGTAATACCTCGTTCCTGCTCTTGCTCCATCCAGTCCATCGTAGCAGCACCATCGTGCACTTCGCCGATTTTGTGAGTCAAACCGGTGTAGAAAAGAATACGTTCCGAAGTCGTAGTCTTTCCGGCATCGATGTGGGCCATAATACCGATATTTCTGGTATATTTCAGTTGTTCGTCTGCTTTTGACATTGTTGGTTCCTTTTACTGGGTTAAGATTAGAATCTGAAATGTGCAAATGCCCGGTTGGCTTCGGCCATTTTGTGCATATCTTCTTTACGTTTGAATGCACCGCCTTGCTCGTTATAAGCATCGACAATCTCGGCAGCCAATTTCTCAGCCATCGTTTTGCCGCCTCTTTTACGGGCGTATTGTATCAAATTTTTCATTGAGATGGATTCCTTGCGGTCGGGACGGATTTCGGTAGGCACTTGGAAGGTTGCACCGCCGACACGACGAGATTTTACCTCTACTTGAGGGGTAATATTATCCAACGCTTTTTTCCAAATTTCGAGAGAGGATTTTTCTTCGTTGGAGAGCTTTTCCTTTACTGTATCCAAAGCCGTATAAAAAATAGTATAGGCAACACTTTTCTTGCCGTCATACATCAAGTGATTAACAAATTTGGTAACCTTCACGTCACTGAATACGGGATCGGGTAAGATAACCCGTTTCTTAGGTTTTGCTTTTCTCATTATGTTTTAAAATTATTGTTTTTGTTTTTGGTTGCTTTTCACATCTTCAACAGTGCCCTCCGACACCATTTACTCAACCTGAATCAGCCTATCCAATAAACTCAAACAGTGTTCGACACTAAAGTAGTTTGTTGGGGTTCTCTGCTTACGGCTTATTTTTTACCTTTTGCAGCAGGAGCAGCTCCGGCTTTCGGTCTCTTAGCTCCGTATTTCGAGCGACGTTGGGTACGACCGTTCACACCTGCGGTATCCAAAGTTCCGCGAACGATGTGGTAACGCAC
>URHG01000021.1 GCA_900547555.1 uncultured Porphyromonadaceae bacterium
CCCGCGACCCTCAGCTTGGGAAGCTGATGCTCTACCAACTGAGCTACTGCCGCATTTCCAATGCGGAATGCTGAAAACAGCAGCAAAGATAGTCATTTTTTCCCTTCCCGCAATACATACCTCGGTATTTATTTTTTATTTATCGGGGATTTTTACGGGTCGAACGAGTTTGCCGATTGTCTTTTGCCGGTGGTTATTTCTTTTTCTTTTTCCATAACCGGCTTTCGTGCCTCATAAAGGGTATTTTTGACTTTTGGTCGAGATCTCCTATCTCTTTCAGCTTATCGATACCGAACATGCTTTCATATATGCCGAATGGCGTGCGGATCACGATATCATCACCCTCCGTTATCTGCGGATGGGAATTTGTTTTGAGTCCTTCATTGAGGTTGTCCATGTCGATCGCATTCCGTTCGATAGGCGGGAGTTCCGGTCTTTCGCGATAATACGTTCCGTTCTCTATGATCGTTTGGACATTTGGATCGATGTCCTCCGGAATAGGAATCTGCGATCTGTACGTTCCCGGCGGGAGTTCCGGTCTTTCGCGATAATACGTTCCGTTTTCTATGATCGTTTGGACGTTTGGATCAATGTCCTCAGGAAAAGGGATCTGCGATCTGTACGTTGCCGGTGGGAGTTCCGGTCTTTCGCGATAATACGTTCCGTTCTCTATGATCGTCCGGGCATTAGGATCGATGTCCTCCGGAAAAGGAATCTGTGATCTGTATGTTGCCGGCGGAAGTTCCGGCCTTTCACGATAATACGTTCCGTTCCCTATGATCGTTTGGGCGTTGGGGTCTATGTCCGGCGAAAAAGGGATTCCCGATCGGTATGTTTCGTTCTGTATGATCGACGGAATATTGGAGTCGAGGAGCTGGAAATTTTGTTTTCCGTGTGTCTTTCGGGGATAAAATCGATTCTTTTGTATCTTGTTTGCCATATGTCCTGTTCCCGAGACTGCACCACCGGTAAGACCTCCGATGAGCCCGCTTCTTCCTGCATTTGTCAATATTTCTCCGGTAGAGAGATTATCGCCGAGAATTTCGTTTTGTCCGATGTCTTTGATAAGCGATGAAGCTGTATTTCCGAGACTTTGTGAAGAGATGTCTTGTATCATACGTCTCAAAAACGGTTTTGATATTTGAGTTGATTGTCCTGGAAGGATTTTTGACGCAATCATGTCGGCACCCGTGCCGAGAGTGGCTTGCCCGAGGCGTCGTGCCGTGGAGATCTCCTGTCCGGTTCTTTCTTCGAGAATATCGGCTTGTATATTGCTCTGTGCTAAATTATTGAAAGCTGTATTGGCCAGCGATGCAGTTCCCGCAACTACCCCGATTGGTGCAGCGCCGATTACACTGCCGGCTATAAGAGGGGCTTCGGTTATGACATTTCCGGTTATCTCTCCGAATGTACCCATGCCTTTGGTAGGGCGGAATGATTTTTCCCGTTCTACCGCATTGTGCATTTCTTGGGTGCCGGTACTGCCTTTGGCGATGTATTCGTTGCGCCAATCCTCGGCCTCCTCGGTGGTCGCACCCTTGTAATACTGTTTTTGCATGGCATACAGGGCTCTGATCATATCTGAGTTGCGCGATATGGCCTGTTCGTCTTCTTCCGTTCCTATTTGGTCTTCGATGCGTTTCCGCCGTTCGGCAATATCTTTTCGCAACGATCTTATCGACCAGTTTATCTGTTGTATGTTATTGCGATCGAGTTCGGGATTTTGATCGAGATGCCGCAGCCCGTTTCTGATATCATCTTCATGACTTCTTTTCCTCATGAACTGACCGTAATTGTATTTTGCATTGTTTGCAAGTCTTTTAAGTGATTGCTTGAATCCTTCTTTGAACGTGGTAATAGGTTGCTGTTCGGTTTCGTACACCGGTACGGTATCCCGGGGAACTTGCCCATTTTGAGCCGATAATAACTCTATGTCGGGGCTACCCCATATACCCCTACCGTCTTGTAGGGGAATACCCCGAAAATAGTTTGGAAATGCGGAGAAGAAGGGGTCGTTGGCCGGTATGTGTCTTATGCCGTAGTCGATTTCCGGAACGGTGTCGGAGGGAGATCCGATCAGGGTGTGAATCGCTGTCGAAGAGGAGTCGGCCGGCATACCGTAGTGTGCGTAATGGCCCAGTTGTCGTTGCAGTCGGCTGTCGATGCGGGCCCAAGGCTTATGCGGATTGCTCATAGGTAAAGATTTTTTTTACGGGTGAATACATTCTTTCGACTTGCTTCTCAGCCTCTTGCGGGGAAAGTCCGCGGGCGATAAGTTCGTTGAAAGCATAAAATTTCTGTTGGTCGGCCGTTGAGGAGGCCGTATCGTTTTCGGGAATGCGGGCGAGCCGTTCGGGAGGAGGCATCAGTTGTCCCGGCAACCGTCGCATGATGTAGAGGAATCCCTCTTGTTGGGGATAATCCATGTGCGAGCGGAGGTGTTGGACGATGAGCTGTTCGAGCCGTTGTCCGTTGGATCCGGGGAGAGATACTTCCTTTTCCCGACAGGGTCTTTTCCCCAACAGGGCGAGTGCCTTGCCCAACTCGTCGAGCCGGCATGCTGCTTCGCTGTCTCCTTTCATATCCGACATGCAGATGCTGAAAAAACCTTTCCCGTCGGCTACCTTACGGCGTAAGTCGCGAGGCGGGTTATCGGTATATTCTGTTTTCTTCATTTGTTTTTCCTTTCTTTTTTTGAGTTACATGCCGCCCAGTACTCGACCGGCTCCTCCCACAAAGGCCGAAGCGATTTGCGTGTAGGAGTTGAGTGCCTGCGTCATGGACTGGTGAGCTGCATTGCGGAAGTCGGAGGCTTGCTGTGCCCACAGGTTATACTTCTGGTTGTTCAGAGCCATGGAGTTGTTGATGTAGTTGTTAAGGACGTTGTTCTTCCAGTTCGACATGTTTGCTCCTATTTGGCTGTAAGTATTGCCCATGAGGGCGGCGTTGTTGTTTTGTTGGGCTGCGAGAGCTTCGGGGGTTGCTCCGGTAACGGCGGCCATGTTGTAGCTTTGGGCGTTTTGTTGACGCATCTGGTCCTGCATGCTGCGCATCATCGATTGCACGTCCGAATGGTTCATGTAATCTCCATAGTATTCGCTGTTGAAGATATTGTCGAGTTGCGCTTGTTGATTGCTGAGCGAGTTCAACGCTTCTGCTTGGGCCGCTTTTGCGGCGCGTCGGTTACGGGCGTTGCGGATAATTCCGCTGAGTAAGCTGACTATCATATTCTGTCTGTATTTTTTTGAGGTTAATACTGTTTTTTGTAAAGAATCACATCACACCGCAAATATCACCCTGTAAATTTGTCTCCCGATGTGATATTTATAAAATCGTAGAACTTATGAAAGAAAATAGACTTGGAATTGGGCCGGAGGAGAATCCGGCATACGGGCATACCGATCGTCGCGAAGAGATGCTCGACCTCTGTTATAATCGTTTGAAAGAGCTGATACCCGAGTGTACCAGCGAGGTGAATCTGTTGAAGTGTATAGAAATACTCGAGAAACGGGGAAAGGTGTCGCCGGGCGAAAGCGGCGATACGTTGTCGGTGATCGCCGATACTCTCGACCGCCTTGCCGCCTTACGTTGACGTTTTGATAAAAAACGCACCCGGGCTTTCTCTTTACACCGCAATTTTGCGGAAAAAAGCATGAACGGAACAGTTGACGATATAAATGCTATGTTGGAAGAGAATGATCGTAGGAATTGCTTGCATTCGGAACCGTATTGTCCCGAAACCGGTGAAGGCTCGGTCGTGGGCGAACGTGTCGTCCTGCACCTACCCGATGCTCCGATACCGTTGCAGTATATTCCCCGGGAAATGCTCGATGAGGTGGAACTCGTGAGCGGATTGTGCCGGTGCGGTTCTCTCTCGGCTTTTATAGAAAAAGAGTTGGGGTATGCTCCTTGTCCGCGTTGGAAAGAAGAGGTATGGAGGCGCTGGGTAAAAGTGCGTATTCGCTACGATTTTGAGTTTTGGGCCGTAATGTTTGTACGTGTCAAAGACAAGATGGGCGATGGCGATGTACCTTTTCGCCTGAATCGACCGCAACGTAAATTATTGCTCCGGCTCGAGACGCAACGGCGGGCGGGAAAGCCCGTACGTCTTATCCTGTTGAAAGCAAGGCAATGGGGCGGTTCCACGCTCGTACAACTTTATATGGCGTGGATACAGCTGGTACACCGCAAGAATTGGCACAGCGTGATATGTGCTCATCTGAAAGATGCGGCTGCCCATATAAAAGGTATTTATACCAAATTGCTCGACAGCTATCCCGCCTGGCTTATGCCCGACGGCGTGCCGCCCCGTTTCCGTCCCTATGAACGAACTGGTAACACATCGGTCATCGAGGGTTCAGGAAGCCGTGTTACCGTAACGTCGGCCGAGACACCCGAGTCGGTTCGGGGTTCCGACGCAGTCATGGCACATCTCTCCGAGGTGGCTTTTTGGCCGCGGACGCGGCAGCGTTCGCCCGAGTCGTTGGTGCGTTCGGTGTGCGGGTCGGTGGCGTTGTTGCCCGATTCTCTGATTGTCATGGAGAGTACGGCCAACGGTACGGGTAATTATTTTCATCAGGAATGCGAACGGGCCAAACGCGGAGAGAGCGACAAGGAGTTCCTTTTCATTCCTTGGTACGAAATAGAGATGTACGCGGTTCCCGTCGACGACCCGGCAACTTTTGCCGCTTCGCTCGACGAGTACGAAATTTCTTTATGGCGGCGCGGGGCGACGCTCGAAGCGATAGCTTGGTATAGGCAGAAGCGCAGAGAGTATGCCGACCATGCCGATATGATGGCCGAATATCCGTCGGACGATGTCGAAGCATTCAATCACAGCGGCGAGCGGGTGTTCGACATACGGCAAGTGCAGCGTTTACGGGAATCCTGCCGTCCCCCCGATCGGGTGGGCGAAGTGTGTGGAAAGACGGCGTTCGGCCGGGAGTCGCTCGAAGAGTTGCGTTTTGTCGATGAATCGGCCGGAAAGTTGCAGGTGTGGGCATTGCCCGATGAAGAAGCTCGGGTCAAAGGTCGTTACATCGCCGTGGTGGACATCGGAGGCCGCTCTGCCTCGGCCGATTATTCGGTCATTGTCGTTTTTGACCGCTACTGGCAGATGCACGGAGGCGTACCCGAGGTCGTTGCTCAGTGGCGGGGACATATCGACCACGACCTCTTGGCGTGGAAGGCGGCACAGATAGCCGCCTTTTACCACGATGCCCTCTTGGTTATAGAGAGCAATACGCTCGAAACGGAACATACCGACGGCGAACATACCGAGTATATTCTCGATACCCTTTCCGATGCCTACTCTCATCTCTATGCAAGGGCTTCTTCGGAAATGATACGTTCTTCGGCTCCTTCCCGATGGGGATTCCATATGAACCGTTCGACCAAGACGCTCATCATCAACCATCAGATACAGATGCTGCGGGAATGCGGATATGTAGAACGTGATTTGTTGGCTTGTTACGAACATGATGTTTTCGAGCGTAAACCCAACGGTAGTTTCGGTGCAATGGACGGGCATCACGACGATATACTCATAACCCGTTGCATCGGCACCTACATCTGCTATACCGAGCCGCTTCCCGTGCCGGCCGCTTCGCACCGTGTATCGCCCCGATGTTCGTCAATGCCTGTCAGCGAGGCCAGTATGTAGGGAAAGTGAGAAAAACATCGGCAAAAAATTTGGGTTATTGAAAATAAGTGCGTAAATTTGCGGCTCTTATTCCGTAACGGGTACATAAGAGCGGCTCACGACGAGCGGCCACCCGGCGGAGGTAACCTGTATAACCTATAACAGATGTACGTAATTGTAGAAATTCAAGGACAACAGTTCAAAGCCGAAGCCGGCAAGAGACTGTATGTTCATCGTTTGGCCGCAGAGCAAGGTGCTGCTGTCGAATTTGACAAAGTATTGTTGGTAGACAACGACGGAGCCGTGAAAGTAGGCGCTCCCACCGTAGAAGGTGCAAAAGTAGTTTGCGAAGTTCTCTCTCATCTCAAAGGCGAACGTATCATCGTCTTCAAGAAAAAAAGAAGAAAAGGATATCGTAAACGCAACGGCCACCGCCAATGCTTTACCGAAGTGTTAATTAAAGATATTGTTGCTTAAACCACTGATTAAACGAGAAGAAAATGGCACACAAGAAAGGTGTCGGTAGTTCGAAGAACGGCCGCGAATCAGAAAGTAAAAGATTAGGTGTAAAAATCTTTGGCGGACAAGTAGCGAAAGCTGGAAATATCCTCGTGCGTCAGAGAGGTACGGTACATCACCCCGGTGTAAACGTAGGTATAGGTAAAGACCATACTTTGTTTGCGCTTATCGACGGTGTTGTCGTATTCCGTAAAAAACAAGACAACCGTTCGTACGTTTCGGTTGAACCCCAAAACTAAGATTATTCCTCAGAGGCGACGTTTGCCGTTGCAAATAAGGAACATAGACAAGTCTGTAAACAGGGTGTATCGTTATAACGATACACCCTGTTTCGCTTTGGGAAATACCGGATTTCGGAATCGGATTCACCGTAATTTTTAAGTCTTTGTTATAAAGATTAATTTGAGAGACGGGGCGAAAAGCGTATCTTTGCAGAAATTTAAGAAAATCATACTGTTGCATATGCCTTCTCCTTCCGATACCATCCGTCCTTATCGCATACTTTTTGTCTGTTTGGGAAATATCTGCCGTTCACCGGCAGCTGAAGGTATCATGCGGCATTTGGTCGAAAAACGAGGATTGACCGATTTGTTTGTCATCGATTCGGCCGGGACATACGGAGGGCATGCCGGTGATTTACCCGATCCCCGTATGTGTTCTCATGCCTCCCGCAGAGGCTATTCGCTCGAGCATCACTCCCGCAAGATAACAGGGGAAGATTTCGATCGCTTCGATCTGATTATCGGTATGGACGATATGAATGTTGAGAATTTGCGCCGTTTGGCACCCGATGTTGATTCGTTGGCGAAAATTCACCGCATGACCGAGTATAATAGGCATTTCCTCCACGACCATGTTCCCGACCCATATTACAGCGGAGCCGATGGATTTGAATTGGTTCTCGATTTGCTCGAAGATGCGTGCGACGGCTTGTTGAGTACACTTGTCGATGGTAATGTGTAGTGGGGGCGATATATTTTTGTTTATGAAGAAATTGATCTTTTTTTTGTGTTTGTTCGTTCCGTGTGTGAGTTGGGCGGTTACCCGTCCGCATACGGGGCCCGATACGCTGGCGATGTCTGTTCCCGACATGTCGGCTGTGAAACTTGCCGTGCAAGACCGCATGTCGCCTTATTATTATCCGGTACTGATGGAGCGGTATCTCCGACGAGATACATCGCTTACGGCCGATGATTATAGATACCTTTATTTGGGCTATTCTTTTCAGGAAGATTATAATCCGTATAGAGTCTCTTTTTACAATGCGGCAATCGATACGCTCTACAATCGGTGTAGTCATACCCCGGAAGAATGCAAGGAGCTTGTGCGGTATGCACACCGTATTCTTGCCGATAATCCGTTCGACCTGAGACGTATGGCCGTATTGGTCTATGCCAACAATCTGCTGGATAATGAATCCGAAGTACTTTTTTGGCAGGCGCGTATCCATCATTTGGTCGATGCCATTATTTCTACCGGCGATGGCCGTACCCCTGAGACGGCGTGGTATATCATAGAGCCTGTCCATGCGTATGATCTGCTCAATACGTTGGGGGTTGTTGCCGAGTCGTACGATTTCTGTCCTCCTTGTTACGATTATATTCAGGTTTATGACCTTATAGGCAATGCGAGAGGATTTTACTTCAATGTGAGTCGTATTTTGGAAGAGTATCAGCGAAAGTTTGTCGATGAATAATAATACAAGGAGAAGGGGCGGTTATCCGCCCCTTCTCCTTGTATTATTATCTCAGCTTTTCTATTTTGCATCGACGGGTTGGGTGGTAGCATTCCCGGTATCAAACCATCGGTTGGGAAAAAGCCTGATTCTGTTGTGCTTGTAAAGCCGATGCAAGAATCTCCTGTTGCTCTTGTTTCTGCTTTTCTATGCTTTGTAACAGCCGGTCGGAGAAAGGGAATGCTCCGTTTTCGAGCAACATTTCGAGAGAGATATGTCCCATGCGGAAGAGTTGTAGTAGGAATTCGTTCGAAGCCGACCTGAATACCGGAGAAGAAGTCGATTCGGTGATATTGATGTCGACCTCAGCGTGATGTACCTCGTCGGGTGTATACGGAATATTTCTTTCATCGATTTTATCTCCGGCAATATCGATATAACGCTGACGGTCGTAATACTGCTGTATGGTTTTCAGGAGTTTGGTGTCGCGACGTTCCCTGAAACTTTTAAACGATTCGAAAATATCTATCAGGTTTATTCCTGCATTCTGTACCTGCTGGCTGTACAAGTCGGCCGGAGTTCCGGCACTGGGTGCTTGTCCCTGCATGGCTCCGTGTACACCCGAAATGTTGTCGAGCAATTGCATTTGCAAATTTAACAGCTCATATGCGCCGATATTGGTGGCATTGATGGCGATTTGTTGCGGCAGGGCCTCTCCCGGTTTGGGCTTGAAGAGAATGACTCCGTTGTAGCGTGTCCATTCTTCGGCTATGTCTTCGATCGTCATGCCGTCGGGAATTTGGTTTTCGGGAAAAAGAAGCACACCTTTTGCGCTCGATCCCATAATGAAGTCTACCAGCGTGATGAGGCGGTTGATATATCGTTGCTGGTCGATAATGTCTTCGACGAACGAGTGTATCTCTCCGTCGATAAGCGGATAGAGTTTAAAGGTGTAAGGGTGCTCTCCGTGCCAATAGGGAGTTTCACCCTCGGCCAGTATTTCGCCGAAAGGCGTAAAGAATCGGTAATACCAGAATTGGTCGATAAACCATTCTGTATGTATCAGGGGGACGTTTTCTTCGGCGATGTCTTTCGAATGTGCTTCGCGTATACGTCGTTGATTTTCCTCCTCTATTTCGGCCGCGTGGTCGATTTCTTCTTTATAATATCGACCCGTCAGTGTGTCGTGGCACATGAGACGTTCTCGGTTTTCGAGTCTCCACACTTCGATGATACGGCATAGATGCTTGTCGGTCGGCATGAAGAAATCGATATTGTCGAGGGGTTCGCTCGATAAGTTTTCGTAAGTTTCCCTGAGCCGGCTTTCGGTCGCATCGCAGTACATTTCACGCAATTCGGTCGCTCGTTTGCGAGATCCATGCGCGAAGTGAGAGAGTACTTGGGCTATGGGGACGTCGTGCAATTCACCTATGAGAGTACAGTCCCAATGTCGCGAATCTTCCATATTGTTGAAAAAAATACGATTGGGATTTACTTCATCGATCCATACGTCATTTTTGTTATTGCGTTTCCCGTATTCTATCTTGTGAAAACAGCTGCCCGATATGAGAAATTCTTCGAGTGAGCGACCGTCGATTTCCCACAGGTGATTATGTTGATGTACATATTGCAATGCCGAGCTTAGTATTTCGCTTAGCAGCTGGTCTTGACGGTTGCGTGCTATACACACGGGTTGCGTCTGTATGGCACGGAATTGCCCGACTACATTTTTTACCAATTTGCGTATCAAATTGTTTTTCAGAGGAACTTTACCTTGTTCTTTCAGGTATTGTTCCTCGCTTATACTGCGTCCGTCGGGTAGATTTATGGTATCGCCCCATTGATTGCCGAAGGTATAGTTACGGCTGCGTGTGCGTGTGCGCCGATATTTGTCGAGACTGTCCCAGGCGCGTTTGGCCTGCCATAAAACTTCGTAGTCTGTTTTGTCGGGCGGTTTTTGCATCTTAGCATCGGGAGTCCGATGTTTTTTTTCTGCTGTCTGCTGCGGCATCAGATACCGGTTGTTGAAAATACGATAATTGGTTTCTTTCATCATATAAAAATAAAGTTGGTTTGACGTGAAGCGGTTTTTACCGCGTGGGATTTTTCCCGAGGCAAATAAAGGATGGATTTGTTCCGGTTGTATGCGAAGTTTATAAAAAGAACTTTCCCGGTGGGAGATTTGATAAATTCCCCATACCGGCATATCGGTTGACCCTTACATTTGCCTCAGTCAAAAAAAATTTTAAATCTCGAAAAAATGCAAGAACAGAAAAGATTACAAATTACCGGAATATCCTCTCTTTTGCCTCCGTCGGTTTCTCCCGACGGAGAGTGTAGCCACGTTGTCAATCTTCGTTGCCGGGACGATATATGGCGTCCGGTAGGGACGCCGTCGTGCTGTTATACTCCGGTCGATCCGTCGCATCGCCTTATTTTTGTCCATGTAAATGAGTCGTACAAGCATTTCTTTACTTATGACGACACGTTTCTTTATTACGAAGCTCAAGAGACCGATGGGGAAATAGTTCCGTTGGAGAGACCCGAGAGTTTTGAACTTTCGGGGGTACAACGTATGGAGGCCGTGGGAAATGCATTGATCGCCTTTGCCGAAGATTCCATGCATTATCTTTTTTATATCGATGGTACTTACCAGCTTTTGGGAACCCGACCGGAGTTTCCCGAAATTTCGTTTTCGTTGGGAGGTAAGACGATTCGAGAGGAGTTGTGGAGCGATTATGCATTGGTTTCACCCTCTTCCGACGACGCCACCTTTGCCCTTTCCGATAACGATAAGGTACGCTTCTCGTCTTTGGTGTATGGTACTTATAGCCGGGCCAAAAGTGCTTTGCTCGATGATGGGTATCTTTCTTTCCCGTTTATGGTACGCTATGCGTTGCGTCTTTATGACGACAGTTATATCTATCCGTCGCCGCCGGTCTTGTTGTGCGGGTCCGACGTTTTGCCTTTCAATAATAATTTGGCTGCGATGTGTCGGGTAAAAGACGGAAATGTGGAAAAGTTTCTTCATAATCCTTTTTCCTTGTCGGGCGAAAAAGTTTATTATACGATAAAAAAGGCCGATCTTTCGAAATGGAGCGATGTCGTAAAAGGTATAGATATATTTTTTTCAAAAGAGTTGCCTCTGGTAAAAGAGGGGTCTATCGAAGATAATTATCGTATCGTGGAGGAAGACGACGTGAATGGGAATCCGGCCCGGGTATTACGCTTTTCGTTGCCGGTACTTCCCGATGACGAACAACGGGAACAGATCATCAGCGAGACCCTTTTCTACAAAGTCGCTTCGTTGGATATAGAAGATATAAAGGGAGATTCCCAAACTTCCCAACAGCTTGCCTATACCTGTTCGCTATCCAATCTGATACATCAGAGAACGCTTCCGCTCGATAATTTTTCGCTGCATACCCTTCGGGCAAAAGAGTCGTATGTTTATAACGGGCGTTTACATTTGGGCGACGTTACGACGCGGTTTTTCGACGGTTATCCGCTTTCGTTGTTTTCGGTAGCACAAGAAACCTATCACGGTGTGGCAATGCCGGCTTATACGAAGCGCGGGTTTATACGTGTTTCGCTCAAAGGTACAATGGGCCAGAGCCAGATGATATTGCCTTTTGAAACGGATACATATAAGTTGTCGGCTTATCTTTCTTATCCCGATAGCCGGGCGGTATCGATAGAGATTATAGGAATGACCGATTCAGGTTCACCCAATTATTACGACCGATTTTCATTGAAAGCTGCTCCCAATGAGAATATGGCTTACTATCTCAATCCCGGATTCAATCCCATAACATTGCATCACCTTCAATCGTCTATGGGAGGGGCATTGTTTCCCGAAATTAAAAATCCCGAAGAATATATTCCCGGGAAATTACGGGTATCGGCCGTTTACAATCCGTTCAGTTTCCCGCAAACCAATACCTATACGATTTCTTCCGGTTCGGTTCTCGGTATGGCAGCTGCTACGGCGGCGCTTTCGCAGGGACAATACGGGGAGTTCCCTTTGTATGTGTTTACGACAGACGGAATATGGGCGTTGCGGCAGGGGAGTGGCGATGTCCTTTATGCCAGCCAGTCGCCTGTAAATCGCGAAGTCGCATTGTCGCCCCGCCATATCGTTTCGGTCGATGATGCGGTATTGTATTTGTCGGAGCAGGGATTGATGGCATTGCAAGGATCAGATGTCGTTTTATTGTCGAGGACTTTTGACGGAGTGCCCGATACGTTGCCCGGCGATACGGTTTCGGTTTTAGATGCGGGTCTGTCGATAACCTCTATTACCGCCGATGCGACACCATTCGGAAGTTTTGTGAAAAATGCCGTCATGGGGTATAATTATATCGAAAAAGAGCTGCTTTTTTTATCGCCCGATTATCCGTATATGTGGGTATTCGATTTGGCTTCTGTTCAATGGACTCGGCGTATGACCACTTATAAAGCATTTCATTCACTTTACCCCTCTTTATTGGCTATCGGTGACGATTCCCGCGTATATGATTTGTGCGACGAACAAGAGTCCGGTGATGTGGAAATAGCTCTTGTAACCCGCGCCGTAAAATTGTTGCCCGACATTCTGAAACGAATCACCTGCTGGGCTTTACGGTGTAGCGACGATGATGCTGCTTTATCTCTTTCTGTTTGGGGAGCGAACCGAGCTCAAGAGGGATACGGCTGTATTTATAGGGCCGAAACGAATGGAGCGCTTCCGGGGCGATTGTTGTTGCGTACATTTGCTCCGCCGTATAAATACCACCGATTGTCGATTTCGGGACGGGTTTCTTCCCGTTTCCATCTCGATGCGGTAGATGTCATCTATGAACCGGTCTTGTCTTGTAAATTGATTTGAAAACAGATAGCGGCGTAATACTTTACGCCGCTATCTGTTGAATTTATAAGAGAAAAAGTTGTCAAAACATACGGGAGATCCGTTTCACGGCTGCAACGAAAGCTTCGCATTCTTCGATCGTATTATATACGGCAAAAGATGCCCGTAACGTCCCGACGATGCCGAATCTTTCCATGAGTGGTTGTGCACAGTGGTGTCCCGATCGTAAGGCAAATCCCAACTTGTCGAGTAACATACCCATGTCGTAGGGGTGTATGTCCCTGACAAGAAACGAGATGACACCGCATTTTTCGGGAGCAGTCCCGTAGATGCGTATACCGTCTATCTCTTCGGTGAGTTTTCGAGTTGTGTATTGCAATAAATCGTCTTCGTGGGCGGCGATATTCTCTATGCCGAGGCTGTCGATGTAATCGAGGGCTCGGGCGAAAGCCATTGTTCCGATGTAGTCGGGAGTACCCGCTTCGAATTTGAACGGCAGTTCGTTGAATGTCGTTTTTTCGAAGGTTACATGTCCTATCATTTCTCCGCCTCCCTGATAGGGCGGCATGGCATCGAGCCATTTTTCTTTTCCGTAAAGAATGCCTATACCGGTGGGCCCATACATTTTGTGTGCCGAGAGTACATAAAAGTCTACATCGAGCGCTTGCACATCGACAGGTTGATGCAGTGCACCTTGCGCCCCGTCGATAAGTACGGGAACATTGTGGCTGTGGGCGATGTCGATGATATCTTTGATGGGATTGATTGTTCCCAACACATTCGATACATGAGTAATGGAAACCAATTTAGTCTTTTCGTTGAAAGCGGCCTGGAAAGCATTCATATCGAGAACGCCTCTGTCATCGATGGGAATGACCCTCAGTTTTATTTTACGGAAACTTTGTAATAATTGCCAGGGGACAATATTGGCGTGGTGCTCCATCTCCGAAATGATGATTTCGTCGCCATCGTGCAGGAATGCGGTTCCGAACGAATGTGCTACGAGGTTTATCGATTCCGTAGTGCCGCGAGTAAAAATGATTTCTCTGTCGTGCGCAGCGTGGAGGAATTGTTGTACACGTCGTCGGGCATGCTCGTGTCCGTCGGTAGCCTCTTGGCTGAGGCGGTGTACGCCGCGATGTACGTTGGCGTTGATGCGGGTATAACCATCGGTGATGGTTTCGATGACGCAGCGCGGTTTCTGGGACGTGGCGGCGTTGTCGAGGTATACCAACGGTTTACCGTATATTTCCCGGGAAAGAATGGGAAAGTCCTGCCGTATTTTATGTATATCCAGCATAGCGTTTTCTTTAATTATTGACATATGCGGCAACCGGCGCATTTATCGAGAGCCCCTCTGAATCGGCGTTCGACCAATTTGTGCAGACGTTCTTTCAATTTCTCAATACGCACTTTTTCGATAACATCGTGCGTAAAGGCCACCATGAGCAACATACGAGCTTCGGACTCGGGAATACCGCGTGAACGCATGTAGAAAAGAGCATTGCCGTCGAGTTGTCCCACTGTGGCGCCGTGGCTGCATTTTACATCATCGGCATATATTTCGAGTTGCGGCTGGGTATAGATGTGCGCTTCTTTGGTGGTACAGAGGTTGCGGTTGGTCTGTACGGCCGAGGTTTTTTGCGCATCTTGACGCACGAGAATACGCCCGTTGAAAATACCCGTTGCGGAATCTTCGAGCACGTATTTGAAAAGTTCGTCGCTTGTACAGTAGGGGGCTTTATGGTCGATAAAGGTAAAGTTGTCGACCAGCTGCCGCTTATCGGCTACAGCCATGCCATAGAGATGTGTCTCAGCATGTTCTCCGGCCAAAGTGATATAGTAATTGTTGCGGGTGTAGCCGTTGTGCAGGGTGATGCCGTTGACCAATACGTTCGATGCACTTTCCTGCTGTATGAAAGTCGAGGAGACGCGGTGTGTGTTGAGTGTAGATTCTTCGAGATCGTAGTAGTCGAAGGTGGCATTGTCCCCGATAAAAATTTCGCTGACCGTTGAAGTCAGAAAGTTTCCTTTATCGAGCGTATGGTCGCAGGAAAGCAGGCGTACTTGCGCCCCATCTTCGAGTATGACGAGCAGACGCCGGTTGGCCATGAAGTCGTGAGAGCCGTGCATAAGATTGACGATTTGCAAAGGTTCTTCGATTTTTACATGACGGGGAACGAAAAGGAAAAAGCCGTCTTGTACGAGAGCGGTATTGAGGGCAACTGTTCCATCTTTATCTGTTTGGGCGAGTTTCCCGTAATAACGTTCTACCAGTTCGGGGTATTGGGAGGCAGCATCACACAGACTGCAAGCGATAACACCCTCGGGCAGATTCACGTTTGTTCCTTGACGGAATGTATCTCCGATGCAAAAATAGAGTCGACTTTCAAGGTCGGGAACAGCGCAACGAAACGTTTCCCGGATATTTTCAGCCGGTTTTATCCGGGCCAAATTTAGCCCGTAGTCCGGTGCATAAAAAGACTCGACGTCGGTATGTAGAAATTCTTCCAGATTTTTTCCCGGTAGTCCCAGTAACTCAAAGTCGCGGATAGCCGCTTCTCTCCGCACGTTCAGTATGGTAGAAGAGTGCTTCTCGATGAGAGCCCGGTTTTCCCGGAAGAGATCGATATATTGTTGTGCTGCATTCATAGTCGGAGGAATTTATGCGTCAACCTCTTTTTTTATCCAATCGTATCCTTTTTCTTCGAGTTCGAGGGCGAGCTCGGGTCCTCCCGATTTTACAATGCGTCCTTTGTAAAGTACGTGTACGAAATCGGGTGCGATGTAGTCGAGCAACCGTTGGTAATGCGTGATGACGATCGTTGCGTTTTTATCCGATTTCAATTGGTTTACACCTTGCGAAACGATACGTAAGGCATCGATGTCGAGACCGCTGTCGGTTTCATCGAGAATGGACAAACGGGGTTGCAACATCGCCATTTGGAAAATTTCGTTTCTTTTCTTTTCACCACCGGAAAATCCTTCGTTGACCGAGCGGCTGGCCAGTTTGTTATCCAGCTCTACGATTGCCCGTTTTTCCCGCATCATTTTCAGGAAGTCGGTGGCCGATAACGGTTCTTCACCCCAATATTTACGTTTGGCATTGATGGCGGCACGCATGAAGTTGACCATACTTACTCCCGGAATTTCTACCGGATACTGGAAACTCAGGAAAATTCCTTCGTGAGAGCGGTCTTCGGGAGCGAGCGATAACAGGTCTTTCCCGTAGAATTCGACACTGCCTTCGGTTACCTCGAATGCCGGATTACCTGCGAGTACCGATGAAAGGGTACTTTTTCCGGAACCGTTGGGTCCCATGATTGCATGGACTTCACCGGGTTTTACGATGAGGTCGATACCTTTCAATATCTCTTTGCCGTTGATGTTGGCGTGCAGATTTTTTATGGTGAGCATATTTCTGTAAATTTGATTTGTGTATATGTTGTCTTACCGGGCGGTTGAGTTTTTATCCGACCGAGCCTTCGAGGGTGATTTGTAGGAGTTTCTGTGCTTCTACGGCAAATTCCATAGGAAGTTTGTTCATCACCTCTTTGGCATATCCGTTGACGATGAGACCGACTGCTTCTTCGGTAGGAATACCGCGTTGGTTACAATAGAATATTTGGTCTTCGTTGATTTTAGACGTTGTAGCTTCGTGCTCGACGATTGCCGTATCGTTTTTTATATCCATGTAAGGAAATGTATGCGCACCGCAATGGTCGCTCAGCAATAGACTGTCGCATTGGGTATAGTTGCGGGCGTTTTCAGCTCCCTGCGATACGCGTACCAGCCCTCGGTAGCTGTTTTGGCTGTAACCGGCCGAGATTCCTTTCGATACGATGGTGCTGCGGGTATTTTTGCCGATGTGTATCATTTTTGTCCCGGTATCGGCTTGTTGGTAGTTGTTGGTTACTGCTACCGAGTAAAATTCGCCTATGGAGTTGTCTCCGGCAAGAATGCAACTGGGATATTTCCAAGTAATGGCAGAGCCTGTTTCTACTTGTGTCCAGGATATTTTAGAATGGTCGCCTTTGCACAATCCTCTTTTGGTTACGAAGTTGTAGATACCGCCTCGTCCTTCTTTGTCGCCGGGATACCAGTTCTGCACCGTCGAATATTTTACCTCGGCACGCTCGTGGGCCCTGATCTCTACAATGGCGGCATGCAGTTGGTTTTCGTCCCGCATGGGAGCCGTACAACCTTCGAGATAACTTACATAACTGTCGTCATCGGCTATGATGAGAGTACGTTCGAACTGTCCGGTGTTTGCTGCATTGATGCGGAAGTAGGTTGACAGTTCCATCGGGCAACGCACCCCTTTGGGGATATAGACAAACGACCCGTCGCTGAATACTGCCGAATTGAGGGCGGCAAAAAAGTTGTCCCGATAAGGCACTACCGTACCGAGATATTGCTTGACAAGGTCGGGATAGTCCTTTACGGCTTCGCTGAAAGAACAGAATATGACTCCTAACTCAGCCAGCTTTTCTTTGAATGTGGTTTTGACCGAGACACTGTCCATGACAGCATCGACGGCGATACCGGAAAGTTTCATCTGCTCTTCGAGTGAGATACCCAATTTATTGAACGTATCAAGCAGTTCAGGATCTACCTCATCGAGACTTTTGGGCGACTCTTTCTTTTTGGGGGCTGCGTAATAGCTGATAGCCTGATAGTCGATTTCGGGTATGTCGAGATGAGCCCAACGGGGCATTTCGAGCGTTTTCCAATGGGCAAACGCTTTAAGGCGGAAATCGAGTAACCATTCGGGTTCATTCTTCTTGGAAGAAATGAGTCGTACGATGTCTTCGTTGAGGCCTTTGGGTATGACTTCGGTATCGATGTCGGTAACAAATCCGTATTTGTAGTCCGATGAGGTTACTTCATCGATGATTTTCTCCGACTCCTCGCTTTTCCTTTGAGGTTGGAGATCTTTATATGAATTGTTGAGACTTTCTTTTTTCATTGCCATGCGTTACGCTGTTTAGGCGGTAAAACCTTCGTTTACTGTAAAAACGCCGGAAGTTCGTCTTTGTTTATTTCCGGCAGGGAGATATTTATGTCGGGAATTTCTACTTTTTCTTTGGACCAATCGATGACGAAAGGAGCTACTTTCAGTACGATTTGGCAGAGTCGCGCTTCCTGCGGGATAGGAGGTACAGAGTTTTTTCCATCACCGTCCAGTATCGTATAAAGATTGAGTAGGGCGCTTGCTACAAGCAGATATTTGAAACAGCAGAAAATGCTCCCGGTAATACGGTCGAACCACCCCAGATGCAACATGTGTAATGTTTTTTTGAGGAGGCGGGCCAAAAAGTTGCACCCGAACAGAAGGACAAGGAATGAAGTAAGATAGGCTAATTTATGGGTTATGCCGGGGCTTGCGAAATCGAATTTGTTGAGCAGGTTCTCGAATATGGGAGTAAAAAGATTGGCGAACAAAATGGCGACGATCAATCCTCCCAAAGAACCGAGTTGCTGTACGATACCTTTATAGTAACCGTGTACTAATCCGTAAGCGAGAATGGCGCCAACGATAATATCTATAATCTGTACGTTCATCGTTGTCCTGTCAAAAAAGATGATAAGGCGGCATCTGTTTATCGGTATCGATACCGCCTTATCGTGTTATCAGAGAGTTTTCTTTACCTCTACTTCTTCGTAGGCTTCGATGAGGTCGCCTACTTTTATATCGTTGTAGTTGGCGAGGTTGAGACCGCATTCATAGCCGGTGGCGACTTCTTTTATATCGTCTTTGAACCGTTTCAACGAACCGAGTTCGCCGGTGTATATCACGATACCGTCGCGTATGAGGCGTACCTTGTTGGTCCGTTTTATTTTGCCCTCTTTTACGATGCCGCCGGCAACGGTGCCCACTTTGGAGATGTGGAATGTCTCGCGCACTTCAACGGTGGCGGTAACTTCTTCCTTGATTTCGGGAGAAAGCATACCTTCCATAGCCGCTTTCACTTCTTCGATGGCATCGTAAATAATTGAATAGAGACGTATATCCACTCCTTCTTTCTCGGCCAGTTTGCGGGCGGCGATAGAAGGACGTACTTGGAAACCAACGATGATGGCATTCGAAGCAGCTGCCAGTGTAACGTCCGATTCCGAAATTTGTCCTACGGCTTTATGTAGTACATTTACTTGTATCTCCTCGGTCGAAAGTTTGATAAGCGAGTCGCTCAATGCTTCGATCGAACCGTCGACGTCGCCTTTCACGATGATGTTCAACTCTTGGAAGTTACCGATGGCGATGCGGCGTCCTATATCGTCGAGCGTAAGCAACTTATGGGTACGCAATCCTTGCTCGCGTTGCAGTTGTTCGCGTTTGTTCGCTATTTCTCGTGCTTCTTGGTCGCTGCCCAGTACTTTGAACTGATCGCCGGCGGTCGGAGCACCGTTCAATCCGAGTATGAGGACGGGAGCCGAGGGGCCGGCTTCTTTGATGCGTGCGTTCCGCTCGTTGAACATGGCTTTGACTCTACCGAATTGCGTTCCTGCCAGTACGATGTCGCCTGTGTGCAATGTGCCGTTTTCTACCAGTACGGTGGCAACGTAACCACGACCCTTGTCGAGTGCCGACTCGATGATCGAACCCGAAGCACGCCGGTTGGGATTGGCTTTCAGGTCGAGCAATTCGGCTTCGAGCAGAACTTTTTCCATTAATTCTTTTACGCCGGTACCTTTTTTGGCCGAAATATCCTGAGATTGGTATTTACCACCCCATTCTTCGACCAGATAGTTCATATTGGCAAGTTCTTCTTTTATCTTGTCGGGATTGGCGTTGGGCTTGTCGACCTTGTTGATGGCGAAGACGATGGGAACGCCTGCGGCCGACGCGTGGTTGATGGCTTCGACCGTTTGCGGCATGACATTGTCATCGGCCGCAACGATGATAATGGCGATATCCGTTACTTTGGCACCTCGTGCACGCATGGCGGTAAACGCTTCGTGACCGGGAGTATCGAGGAATGTGATGCGGCGACCGTCTTCGAGAACGACATTGTATGCCCCAATGTGTTGCGTGATGCCTCCGGCTTCACCGGCGATGACATTGGCATTGCGTATGTAGTCGAGCAATGATGTTTTACCATGATCGACATGTCCCATGACGGTTACGATAGGAGGACGTTGGGTGAGATCTTCTTCCCGATCTTCTTCTTCGTCCATCGCTTCGGCAACCTCCGCGCTTACATATTCGGTTTCATAACCGAATTCTTCGGCGACGATATTGATGGTTTCTGCGTCGAGACGTTGGTTTATCGATACCATGATGCCGAGGCTCATGCAGGTGGCGATGACATTATTTATCGGCACATTCATGAGGCTGGCCAGGTCATTTGCCGTTACAAATTCGGTAAGTTTCAGTATACGGCTTTCTTCCATCTCGCGTTCGGCAGCTTCTTGTGCCTTGTTCGAGAAAGCCTCCCTTTTTTCTTTACGCCATTTGGCACTTTTTTTCTGGCTTTTGGACGTGAGACGGGCAAGTGTTTCCTTGATTTGTTTTTGCACGTCTTCTTCATTGACTTCGGCCTTGACAGGCTTTTTCAATTTCGGAGGTTGTTGTTTGCCGCTGTTGTGGCGATCGCTGCTATACGAGTTGTCGACACTGTGTTCGATGTCGATGCGTTCCTTTTTGATACGTTTCCGTTTTTTACGTTCGCCGTCGCTTTCTGTATTTGTATTTTCGGTTTGAGGTGCGGCCGGACGTTTGGTATCGGTACGTTGTTTTTCTTTGGCTTCCCGTTCCTTGCGTTTTTCTTCTTTGCTTTTTTTCTTGGGACGAGTTTGCTGGTTGATAGCCGATAAGTCGATTTTACCGACGACGTTGATACCCGGAGTTTTGACCGTATTCAATTTGAATATTTCTTCGTTTTTTGGGGTAGCAACTTCGGTCTCTTCTTTTTCTTCGCCCTTTTCCTCATCAGCGTTTTCGGAAATCATTTCTTTTTCATTCTCGATATTTATCGGTTCGGGGATTTCCTCTTTTTCGGGTTCTGTCTCTACCGTATCGTCGATTTCCGGCTCTTCCACAGGTGCGACCTCTTCTTCCGTTTCTGCAAGAGGTTCGGAAAAAGATTCTATCACTTCTTCTTCTACTTTTTCCGTTTCTTCGGACGGAACAGTTTCTTCCTCGGGGCGGATCTTCGGTTCTTCGACTTTTTTATGTAAGTTGTCTAAGTCGATTTTACCGACGGCTTTGATATGAGGTTTGAGCGATTCGTCGATAACAGTCTCGATTTCCTGAGGCTCATTGAGGGTATCTTCCTGAGCGGCTTTTTTCTCTTTCTGCCGTTCTTGGCTGATGCGTTCCGATTCTATTTTCAGATCCTTATCGGTACTGAATTCTTTGACGAGCAAATTATATTGTTCGTCGGTAATTTTGGTATTCGGGTTCAATTCGATCTCGAAACCTTTCTTTCGCAGGAACGCGGCTACCGTTTGTATACCTACGTTTAAATCTCTTGTTACTTTATTTAACCTTATCGACATAGTTACATTTTAACGTTGATGAATGTTGTTTGCCACTTTTCTTTTTCTCTTGTGGCTGCGAGAGCGTAGAACCGGACGGAACGGTTGGGTGGTCCGAAGATTATGCTTCCTCGTCGGTGTCTTCGAATTCTGCTTTCAGAATTTTGATAACTTCATCGACCGTATCTTCTTCGAGGTCTGCACCTTCGATAAGCTCTTCCCGGCTTTTTGCCAGTACGCTTTTTGCTGTGGCGCAACCGATGCTTTTCAGTGCCTCGATAACCCATTCGTCGATTTCGTCTTTGAATTCATCGAGATAGATATCTTCTTCCTCGCTCTCGTCGATATCCCGATATACATCGATCGTGTAACCGGTGAGCATGCTGGCGAGTTTTATGTTGAAGCCGCCTTTTCCGATGGCGAGCGATACCTCTTCGGGTTTGAGGAATACTTCGGCCTTTTTCTCTTCTTCGTTGAGGCGTATCGAAGATATTTTGGCGGGGTTCAGTGCCCGTTGTATAAAGAGAGAGGTGTTGGTCGTATAGTTGATGACGTCGATATTTTCATTACGCAATTCCCGTACGATGCCGTGGATACGCGAACCTTTTACTCCTACGCAGGCACCGACCGGGTCGATACGTTCGTCATACGATTCTACGGCAATCTTTGCGCGTTCGCCGGGAATGCGGGCGACTTTGTGTATCGTGATGAGGCCGTCGTGTATCTCGGGGACTTCGAGCTCGAAAAGGCGGCGCAAGAAGTCTTCCGATGTACGGGAAACGATAATCTTGGGATTGTTGTTTTTATTATCTACTTGCAGAATGGCTGCGCGTGCGGTTTCTCCTTTGCGGTAGAAATCTCCGGGTATTTGTTCGGATTTGGGAAGAATCATCTCATTGCCTTCGTCGTCGATGAGCAGCATCTCTTTTTTCCAGATTTGGTATACCTCGGCACTTACCAGTTGTCCTATTTTATCTTTGTACTGGTTGTAAATCGCGTCTTTTTGGAGTTCCAGAATTTTCGAAGCCAATGTTTGGCGCAAGTTTAATATGGCGCGACGACCGAATTTTTCAAAGAATACCTCGTCGGTAACCTCTTCGCCCACTTCGTAATCTTCGTCGATTTTTTTTGCCTCCGACAGAGAGATTTGCAGGTTGGTGTCTTCGACCTTGTCGTCTTCTACGACTTCACGGTTACGCCATATTTCAAAGTCTCCCTTGTCGGGATTGACGATGATGTCGAAGTTTTCGTCTGTACCGAACATTTTCGCTAATACGTTGCGGAAAGATTCTTCCAACACGCTGATCATGGTGGTACGGTCGATGTTTTTCAATTCCTTGAATTCGGAGAAGGTGTCGACCATGCTCATAGTTTCCTCTTTCTTGGCCATTTTATTTGAATCTGATTAAATATTTTGTGTATTTTATATCATTGTAAGAAAAGGTCAAATCTTCTTCGACCTCGATTTTGCGTTTGGCTCCTTCGGGTTTTACTTTTTTTGTAACCGTCAGGGTGAATGCATTTTCATCGGCGGCTTTGAGTATTCCGTTGTGTTTTATGCCGGTACGAGTGAGAACCTCTACTTCATTGCCGATGTTTTTTTGATATTGCCGTACCACTTTGAATGGAGATGTTATGCCGGCCGACCCTACTTCGAGCTCGTAATCTTCGACATCTCTGTCGAGCCGGCTTTCGATGAAATGGTGCAATGTCGTGCAACGATCTATGTCTACACCTTCATCGTTGTCTATTTCCACTACGATACGGTTGTCGGGGGCAACGGTGATGTCGACCACGAAAAGATCGGTTTCCCGTATTCCCTCTTTTACGATTTCTTCTACAATTTTAGGGTCTATCATAGATTTTGGATATATCGACCGATTTAGAATAAAACGAGGGGACAAATTTGTCCCCTCTCTTTCGGCTCATTTACGAGGCAAATATAGCGGTTTTCTTCGGGGTGTGCAAACATGACCCTCTTTTTTATTTGAGAAATCGTTTTTTGAGGTGTGTATTTATTTTTATTTAACATATATGGGCCTCAATAATTTGTGGGGAAAGGGAAATTCCGGAGTTCTTTTCTCAATATCAGTTCGTTTCCGTTACAGTATCGGTTGCATATTTCGTGGAATTTGGCGCTGTGGTTCATTTCGCTCAAATGGGATAGTTCGTGTAGTATGACGTAGTCGATGAGGCGGTCGGGTAGGTACATAAGGTGGTACGACAGGCTTATGCGTCGGTCGCTTCGGCATGTTCCCAGCCGCCGAGAGCCTCTGGTGATGATCAGCTCTTTGTAGTTGTTTCCGGTTTTTTGTGCCCAATATTCCAATCGTTGAGGCAGAAAATTTTCTGCGGCATTTTTCAGATGTGGTTGTATGTGTTTGGCAATGGATTTTTGTATGTTTTTATCGTTGTATTCGGTCAATTGCGGTAAAACGATATGCAAAGTGTTGTCGTGTAGACAACTACTTATCGTGTGGTGGTCGCCGCACGATATCATGATGACGAACGTACGGGTATAGATAATATCGCCCGGTTGCAGGAAACGACCTTCGGTTCGTCGGAATAGTTTGCGTAAATCGTCCCGTTTTTCTTCAATACTTTGCTGTATGGCGTCGATTCGGGTATGTCGCGGGTGGGTGATAGATAGAGAACCGTATCGAATACGAAAAATAAGATGTCTTGCCGTAGAGCGTTCGAGGAGGGTTATTTCCCCGAATTCCCGATCGATAATGGTCGCAGATTTCATGTCGCAAATATAATACAATCCGGTGTGATTGTAAAAGATATTCTGCGAATGTGCTTTTATGTTTTTGGAAGAGGGGATTTGCGGAAAATTTTTCGATGAAGTACGGTCTTGTTTTATTGGCTGAGTATGGAAAGCAGTTTTGATAAGTAGGACAGGTGTGTTGCGTCGATTTGTTCTTCGGGGCAGGCTCCGGTCATATAAATGAGATAACTGGCAAACTGTAAACGGGTTTCTATCTCCTCTATGGTCGAAAAGATTTCGTAGGGATCGACCGAAGTTATTTCTAGTATATCGGGATAGAAATCGTATTTTTTACAGACACTTTCGATGAGATTGTGTTTCTCTTTTGTGAGAGAGGTGCGATTTCCCGAAAGTATGATCATGGTTTGTAATAGGGCTGCTAATTCTTTTTTGTTCGGTTTTTTCATCATTTGGCTTGTTTTTATTTTTATGACAAAAGTAATAAAAACAAACCAATTAAATATGATACAAATCGGTTATAATACTATTTATTTGGTTAATAAAGATGAAATAAATAATATTATGGGAGGGTGTTTATAAGATAGAAACGAAAAATATATGTTGAGAGTAGAAATTCCTTTATTCAGATATTGCTTCGCAAGTCGACCCCCCACATGAGTTTTTTTCGTAAGGTGTCGGTAAAGAGTTGATTGTTGCGTTTGATCACCCGTATGGGGAACGGCGCTTTGTGCAATGTAATACTTTCTCCCGAAGTCTTTTCTTCGGAGCGGCCGTCGAGACTGACTAGAAAATGCCGGTTCCTGCCTTCGGCGACAAGCCTGATTTCGGCATCGTCGCCGATAACGAGCGGACGTACATTGAGGCTATGCGGTGCGACGGGAGTGATAATGAAATTGGACGCTTGGGGGGCAACTATGGGACCGCCGACACTCAGGGAATATCCTGTCGATCCGGTGGGGGTGGCTACCAGTAATCCGTCAGCTTGATATGTGTTCAGGAATGTATTGTCAAGATAAGCGTGTATGGTAATCATCGACGATGTGTCGAGTTTCAATACGGCAACTTCATTCAGGGCGTACGGCCATGTTGCCCGGCTGCCGTCGGTGATATGCAGCAGCGATCGCTCCTCGATATGGTAGCGACCGGCCATGATTTCATCGATGGCTTGTTCGGTCTCGCTGCTTTGCACATCGGCGAGAAACCCCATGCGCCCGAGGTTGATGCCCAGTATCGGAATGCGTTTGTCCCCGATGCGCTCGGCGGTTTTCAGAAAAGTTCCGTCCCCACCTAAACTCAAAGAAATGTCGGCCTGAAAATCATTTCCCGAAAGGACCGTTATTTCCGGCAGTCTGATACCCATATCCTGCATGACCCGCAGAAATTCCCGGTCGATGAGCAGTTCGGGAGCATATTTTTGCAAAGAAGAAAACAATATGTTTATTTCATCTTGTTTGCCCGAGGCATACGATTTTCCGAAAATAGCAATTCTCATGGGTCGTCGGTAGTGGATTAGTGGAAATTTTGTAAATAAACTTGCAAATGTGCGATAGTTTTTTTTCTGAATTGAACAAAAGCTATTATTTTTGCAAGTAATATCTGTGTACAAAAATAGCAAAAAAAATTTGTATGCTTATATCGAAATCCGAAAAACGGAATAATCACTATCGTTTTATGACACAGTTAAGCGTAAATGTAAACAAAGTCGCTACCTTGCGCAATGCGCGGGGAGGCTCTGTTCCCGATGTGTTGAAAGTCGCTCTCGATTGCGAACGTTTCGGTGCACAGGGAATTACCGTGCATCCGCGTCCCGATGAGCGCCATATCCGCTATGCCGATGTATATGCTTTGCGTCCGGCATTGCATACCGAGTTCAATATCGAAGGAAATCCTATCGGTAAATTCATCGATTTAGTCTTGCAGGTGAAGCCAGCGCAAGTAACGATGGTTCCCGATGCCGTAGATGCTATAACTTCGAATGCGGGGTGGAATACGCGTGATAATTTCGATTTCCTCAGCGAGACGGTCGACCGCTTTATCCAAGCCGGGATACGCACCTCCATATTTGTCGATGCCGACCTCGAAATGATAGAATGGGCGGCCAAGACGGGAACCGATCGTGTCGAATTATATACCGAACCTTATGCGTCGGGTTATGCCGCCGATCGTGAAAAGGCCGTTGCTCCGTTTGTCGAAGCTGCCAAGCTGGCGCATAAATTGGGTATGGGTGTGAACGCCGGCCATGATCTCAGTCTCGAAAATCTCCGTTATTTCCATGAGCAGGTTCCCCATATCGATGAAGTATCGATAGGTCATGCTCTGATTTGCGATGCCTTGTATTTGGGCCTTGAAGAAACGATTCGACGTTATTTGGATTGTTTGAAATAAATACTCATACGAATAAAAAATATTTGACATGACTCTTTTGCTTTCTCTTTTGGCTCAAACCAATATGGTGGAACCGGTGCAGGCCGTCGCTCTTGAAGCTCAAACCGCAGTGCCGCCGTTGAACCTTTGGTCGTTATCGCTTAAAGGCGGTTTCATCATGATTCCTATCGTGTTGTTGTCGCTGGTAACGATTTATATATTTGTCGAGCGTTTATTGGTGCTGCGCGATGCTGCCCGTCAAGACGACACTTTCATGCAGCGAATCAAAGATTATATTCATGCCGGAGATGTAGAATCGGCGTTGAACCTGTGTAAGAAAAATCCTACGCCGGTGGCTCGTCTCGTAGAAAAGGGCATTACGCGCTTGGGACGTCCCATGAATGATGTGTTGGTGGCCATCGAGAATGTGGGAAATATCGAAGTGGCGAAACTCGAACGCCGTTTTACTTGGATTGCCACTACTGCCGGAGGCGCTCCCATGCTCGGATTCTTGGGGACGGTAACCGGTATGGTAAGTGCGTTTTATAGTATGGCGGCAGCCGGTGAGGCAGCCGATATCACAACGCTGTCGAGCGGTATTTATGAGGCTTTGGTTACGACGGTTGCCGGTCTTGTGGTAGGTATTATCGCCTTGTTTGCGTATAATTATCTCGTTTCGCGCGTCAATACGGTTGTCAATCAGCTCGAAGCCAGTACGATGGAGTTTATGGATCTGCTTAACGAGCCGGCCAATAAAAAATAAGGAGGAATATCGTTATGGCACTCAAACGCAGAAATCGTATAGAAGCCTCTTTCAGCATGGCGTCGATGACCGATGTGATTTTCCTGTTGCTTATCTTTTTTATGGTAACGTCGACATTCGTTTTTCCGAACGCCATAAAAGTGAATCTGCCGCAGAGCAAACAGCAGGCAGCTGTGAAACCGTTGGCCCGCGTTACCATCGATGCGTCGCTCAATTATTACGTTTCGGTGGGGAAGGCCAAAGCGGTGAAAGTGGCGTATGAAGAGTTGCCGTCATATTTGGTAGAGGCTCGGAATCAAGACCCCGAAATGTATTTTGCGTTATATGCCGATGAGAGTGTGCCTTATCGGGAGATAATGAAAGTGCTGAATGTTGCCAACGATAACCAGTTGCGCATGGTGTTGGCTACTCAACCTGTGAAAGAGTAATAGAATCGACGTGGAAGAAAGAAAAAAGAATCGGTTGTTTGCGTTGACGGTAACGATTGTCGTCCACGTCGCTATACTGTTACTGTTGCTTTTTTATACGTTGTCAGCTCCTGTTATACGGGAGAATGACGGTAGCGGGGTCGTTTTGCAATTGGGAGTTATCGATGCCGAAGCGGGAACTTTTACGCCGACGGCAATGGTATCTCGTCCGCAGCCTGTCGAACCCGAACCTGTGGTTACGCAGGATATGGAAGAGACAGTTTCTCTCGATGATGAGAAACCCGAGCCGGTTGTCGTACCGGAAGAATCGGATAAAAAAGTCGAGCCTCAGCCCGAGTCCGAAACTTCACAAGTAGATGATTTATGGGCTGATGCGTTGAATAAGGGGAAGGCAGCCGACAGTATTGCGGCAAAAGGAGAAAAGAAAGGGTCGCCGCAAGGCTCGGCCGACTCCGGTGCACTGGCGGGTTCCCCCGGTTATGGCGATTATGATTTGGGTGGTCGCGGGCTGATAGGCCGTCTGCCCAAGCCCGAGTATGCCGGGACGAACGATGAGGGAACGATTGTCGTGGAAGTATTGGTCGACCCGCAAGGACGGGTCATACAGGCAAATGTTACACCCTCGGGAAGCAAAGGAACTGCGGCTTCCAATGTTACGCTTCGTAGCCGTGCCGAAGCGGCCGCACGGAAAGCGGTGTTTGAACATAAGCCTTCGGGTAATGAGAATCAGTGGGGTTCTATTACTTATTACTTTAAACAGAACTGATATTTGGGGTGAGACGGGTAGCCGTTTTTCGTTGGGAACGAGTGCCTTGTCGGGAAAAGTTGTCTTGCTTTGGAAAAATGAGCGATGAATAACGGAATTATTTTACTTGTCATATTAGCGGTTTATTTTGCCGTATTATTGCTTATCGGGCGTTTCTCGGGCGGTAAGTCCGATGATAATGAAAATTTTTTTCTGGCTGGGAAATCGTCTCCGTGGTGGCTGGTGGCTATCGGTATGGTTGGCACATCTATTTCGGGAGTAACGTTTATTTCGGTTCCCGGTATGCCGTTGACGATAGATATGACCTATATGCAGACGGTTTTGGGATTTGTCGTGGGATATATCGTGATCGCCAAGATTCTGTTGCCTCTTTACTATCGACTCGAACTCACATCGATATATACATATCTCGAACGCCGTTTCGGAATCTGTTCTTATAAAACCGGAGCCGTGTTTTTTTTCATATCCAAGATAATAGGGGCTGCTGCCCGTCTTTATCTTGTTGTGTTGATTTTACAGCGCATTGTGTTGGTCGATTGGAATGTGCCTTTCTGGCTTACGGCATTGGCCGTTGTTTTGCTCATCTGGCTCTATTCACACCGTAGCGGAATGCGGACGATTGTGCGTACCGATGCTTTACAGACTCTTTTCATGATAGGGGCGCTGTTGCTTATTTTGGCTCAGCTTATGTTGCGTATGCATCTCGATGTCGGAGGTGTCGTGGATACAGTAAGAAACAGTGGTATCGACCGTATTTTTGTTTTCGACGATTGGCAGACGAAACAGAATTTTTTCAAACAGTTTTTCAGCGGGATTTTTATTACGATCGTTATGTCGGGTCTCGATCAGGATATTATGCAGAAAAATCTGTCGATACGCACGTTGAAGGAAGCTAAGAAAAACATGTATATCTATGGTTCGGCTTTCGTACCTGTCAATCTGTTGTTTCTCGTCTTGGGTATTTTGCTGGTGGCTTTTGCCGGCCGGGAGGGAATCGCATTGCCCGAGAAAACCGATGAATTATTGCCGATGATGGCGACCGATTATCTCGGTTTCGGCGTATTATTACTGTTTAGTATAGGGATAGTTGCTGCGGCATTTTCGAGTGCCGATTCGGCATTGACGGCACTGACCACGTCGTTTTGTGTCGATATTTTGGGGGTCGACCGTCGACCGACCGTCGAGGCGGTTGCTATCCGTAAGCGGGCTCATATCGTTATATCGGTTCTTTTCTTTCTGATCATGTGCGTGATCGAAATGCTCAACGATACCAGCGTAATCGATGCGATTTATACCATTGCCGGATATACGTATGGTCCGTTGCTGGGGCTTTTTGCCTACGGACTTTTTATGAAGGGAAGCCCGCGAGACCGTTATATACCGGGGATAGCGCTTGCTTCTCCGGTACTGTGTTATGTTTTGCAATGGTGGCTTGCTGCGGATTATGGCTACCATATGGGCTATGAATTGCTGATGCTCAACGGGTTGATAACTTTTGCCGGATTGATGTTGCTGTCGATAGGTCGGCCTGCAACCCGGCATTTTATGAGAGGGTGATGATAGAGGAAGAACCTCATATTACGGTTGGTGTTCAGCATGGCAAGTCGATCGACTTCCGGTTGTGTGGGGTATTTACGACTCTCGAAAGTCGCCTTTTTCCTCCCGGGGAATATCGGGCGGAAGTTTTGGTAGGGAAAAGAGGTTTTATTTTGGGTACGGAGTATTATGAAGATTTGCGTCTCGTTCCATTGAATTCCGAAACTTTTTTTGATTTGCCGCATGTAACCATCGGCATCGATTTTCATTGGCAACGGCAAGAGTGCCAGACTTTTTGCGGCATATTGCATTTGGTGTGCGACCGGGAGGAGATTTATGCGATCAACGAAGTATCCATCGAAGATTACCTTACCAGTGTCATATCTTCGGAAATGAGTGCGACATCTTCTCTCGAATTATTGAAAGCCCATGCTGTGGTTTCCCGCAGTTGGTTGTTGGCGCAACTGCCTCGTTTTAGCGGGCGTAGAGTATGTGAGAAGGGGGCGTGTGGAGATATGCATTCGTCCGGAGAGATTGTCCGGTGGTATGATAGAGATGATCATGAACTTTTCGATGTTTGTGCCGACGATCACTGTCAGCGTTATCAAGGGGTAACGCGGGTGGCTACCCCGCAAGTGGTCGAGGCGGTGAAAGCTACTCACGGTGAGGTATTGATGTATGACGGTGCGGTTTGCGATGCCCGCTTCTCAAAGTGTTGCGGCGGTATGAGCGAGAGATTCGATGCTTGTTGGGGAGATGAGCCTCACGGGTATCTCCGGCCGGTATATGATGCCCCCGATGATAAACCGGTCATGGATCTTACAGTCGAACAAGAAGCGGAGCGTTTTATCGGCAGCCGGCCCGATGTTTTTTGCAATACGGCCGATGCGGAGGTCCTTTCACAAGTCCTCAACAGTTACGATAGGGAAACACCCGATTTTTTCCGTTGGCAGGTACGCTATACCCAGTCCCGTCTTTCTGCGTTGGTTGCTGGTCGTTCGGGAATCGATTTCGGTACGATAACGGCGATCGAGCCGGTAGAACGGGGTGCCTCCGGTCGTATAATTCGTTTGCGCATTGTCGGTACACGACGTAAAATGATTGTCGGTAAGGAACTCTACATTCGGCGTATATTATCCTCTTCGCATTTGTATAGTTCGGCTTTTGTTGTACGACGCGACGGCGATGATTTTGTTTTCGACGGAGCGGGTTGGGGGCACGGTGTGGGATTATGCCAAATAGGGGCGGCTGTTATGGCGCATCGAGGCTATGATTACCGTTCTATACTTCGCCATTATTATCCCGGAGCCGGACTTGATATTTATTATCGTTGATTTCCCGCCGGGAGTACGGCTAAGTTTGTGGAAAAATCATTATCTTGCGCCGTAATTATAAGCATTGTGTATGATATTGATCGCCGATAGCGGGTCGACCAAGACCGAATGGTTGCTGGTGGGTAAACAGGGTATTGAGCGTACATTCCGTACCTCGGGTATCAATCCCTATTTTCTCGGAGAGGAAGAAATACGTCGTGTCCTTACCCGGGAGGTTCTCGGAGAATTGCCCATCGAGCGTATTACCGATGTCTATTTTTACGGGGCGGGTTGTATCGGCTTGCCCGGTGAGATGTTATGCCTGCAACTGCATCGGGTGATAGGTCCCGATACGGTGGAGGTGAACAGCGACCTGATAGGTGCGGCACGGGCTTTGTGCGGCGATAAGGCCGGTATTGTGGCTATTCTCGGCACGGGATCTAATTCGGGATTTTATGACGGCCGCGATATAGTTCTCCAAACCCCTTCATTGGGATTTATTCTTGGTGATGAGGGAAGCGGCAGCGATTTGGGAAAACACTTGTTGTCCGATGCGATGAAAGGATTGTTGCCCGAAGAACTGGCAAAGGCGTTTTTCGATCGCTATACTGTCTTCAAAAAAGATGTTTTGGAAGCCGTTTATCGTCGTCCGTTGCCCAATCGGTATGTCGCACAGTTCTCGTTGTTCATAAGGGAGCATCTCGACGACGCTTATTTGCGGGTACTTGTTGCGGAACGTTTCGAAGCGTTTTTCCGGCGTAATGTTTTTGCATATCCCTATAAGGAGTATCCGGTATGTTGTGCCGGGTCGGTTGCTTACCATTATTCCGATTTATTGCGGGAGGTTGCCGATACTTTGTCGATAAATCTCGGGCCGGTATTATCTTCTCCTGGAAAAGCGTTGGCTCACTATCATGCTGAGCGTATGTCCGAATAAAAATATGGAAGAATTTCAGAAATTGACAGAATGCCCGTCATTATACAACCGTCTCGAAAAAAAAACGGTGGGAGAAATATTGACGGAAATCAATGCCGAGGATCATAAAGTGGCCGATGCCGTGCATGCAGCCATTCCCCAGATTACCCGTTTGGTGGAACAACTTGTGCCGCGAATGCGTAAAGGAGGCCGGCTTTTTTATATGGGGGCAGGGACGAGCGGTCGTCTGGGTGTACTCGATGCTTCGGAAATACCTCCTACTTACGGAATGCCACAAGGACGGGTTATCGGCCTTATTGCCGGTGGCGATACGGCTTTGCGCCGTTCGGTCGAGTCGGCCGAAGATATGGAGCAGAAAGGTTGGGAGGAGTTGCAGACTTATCACGTTATGTCTCTCGATACGGTCGTCGGTATCGCCGCTTCGGGTACGACACCTTATGTGATAGGCGCTTTGCGCCGGTGTAGAGAGGAGGGGATTCTTACGGCATCGATCGCCTGCAATCCCGGTGCGCCGGTATCGCAGGTGTCGGAAATACCGATCGAGGTGGTTACCGGCCCCGAGTATGTAACCGGCAGTACACGTATGAAAGCCGGTACTGCACAAAAGTTGGTGCTGAACATGATATCTACGGCAACGATGATCGGCTTGGGGCGGGTTGAGGATAATCGTATGGTATACATGCAACTTACCAATAAGAAATTGATAGACCGGGGGACTCGCATGATTGCGGAGTCGACGGGGTTGCCTTATGATGAAGCGTGTGAATGGTTACGGTTGTACGGCTCGGTAAGTCGGGCAGTGGAGGTTTTCAAGGAAAGCCGTCTTTCCGGAAATAAAGATTTGTAGAGATGAAAAGATCTAAGATACGATGTTTCCTTTCTTATACTTCCGATGAGGAAGTGCGTTCGGCGGTTGAAGGTTTTGGGGTCTCTCCCCATGTCGAGAGCGTATATCTCTTGGCTGCCGATGATTCGGTAGTCGTGCCCGGTTGTCGTCTTTTATCCGGTTCGGTGTATATGACTTCGACTTTGCGCCGTATGGCAGAGGAAGCCGGCGATGGATATATGCTGATTTCTTTGCCCGGAACCGCTTTCGTTTCCGGCAGTAATCTTTGTTCCCGTTTGTTGGCGGTGGCAGAAGATACGCGTTCTCCTCTTATATATTCCGATTCATGGAAAGAAGAAAACGGTACAAGACGGCCGAGTCCCCATATCGATTGTCATGAAGGATCGTTGAGAGATGATTTCGATTTCGGGACGTTGTTCTTCCTTCGGGCCGAAGATTTTGTGGAGGCCGTTTCCGAAATGGAAAGCGATTACCTTTATGCGGCTTTCTATGATCTCCGTTTGCGCCTTTCCCGACGGGGCTGTTTGTTTCATTTGCGGGAAATGCTTTATACCGAACGACCTGTTGTCATGCCGGAAGGCGAACGGCAATTCGATTATGTCGATCCGCGCAACAGGTCGGTGCAAATGGAGATGGAAAGTGCGTGTACCCGCCATTTGCAGGCTGTCGGGGCATGGCTGCCTCCCATAGAGCGCAGTGTCGTATATGATGAGGAGGACGATTTTCCTGTCGATATATCTGTTATCATTCCGGTTTATAATCGGGTGCGGACGATTGCCGATGCAGTGCGTTCGGCGTCGGAACAGCAGGGAGATTTTACCTATAATATTATTGTCGTCGACAATTATTCAACCGATGGTACGACCGAATTGTTACAGTCGCTTGCCGTTGAAAATCCTCGACTGATACACCTTATCCCCGAGGAAAAAGGCTCCGGTATCGGCGGTTGTTGGAATTACGCCGTGAATCATAAGGCTTGCGGTCGGTTTGCCGTGCAACTCGATAGCGATGATTTGTATAAGGGGGCCGATGCGTTACAGCGGATTGTGGAAGTATTCCATCGCGAAAAGTGCGCTATGGTGGTCGGTAGCTATGAACTGACCGATTGGGATTTACGACCTTTGCCTCCCGGACTTATCGACCACCGTGAGTGGAGCGATGAGAACGGTCATAACAATGCTTTGCGTATTAACGGATTGGGTGCACCCCGGGCTTTTTATACTCCGTTATTGAGGGAAAATCCGTTTCCCGATGTAAGCTATGGAGAAGACTATGCCGTAGGGTTGCGCTTTTCCCGCGAATATAAGATCGGCCGTATTTACGACTCGCTTTATCTGTGTCGTCGTTGGGAGGGAAATTCCGATGCAGCGCTCGATACGGAACGAATAAACCGGAATAACGCATATAAAGATAGCTTGCGGTTTATAGAGCTTGCCGCCCGGAAGAAAATGAACCATGAAAATCGATAATCGGAATTCGTTTGCAGATGAGGCCGAGGCATTATTGCGGAGGCAGTTGCGTGAGTGGCCTTTGGTTGCCAATAATTACAAGGCATTACAAACTTTGTGCATGCGCACGGTCGAGGTCGGTGGGGTATCGGTACGTCTGCAATATAATCCGGCACGGATTCGTTCCACAGCCTCGAAAGTCGATGCGGTTTCATTGTCGGAACGTCCTTGCTTCTTGTGTGATACCAACCGTCCGGTCGAACAGTTGTCATTGCCCATAGGTGGACGATACAAATTATTGGTCAATCCTTATCCTATTTTCCCCCGCCATTTTACGCTCCCTTCTGTCGTACATACCTCGCAGGTCATAACCGGCCGGTTTGCCGATATGCTGGAATTAGCTTCGCTTCTGCCCGGATATGTTATCTTTTATAATGGGGCGCGTTGTGGAGCTTCGGCTCCCGACCACATGCATTTCCAAGCCGGAAATAGGGGATTTGTTCCGATCGAATCGCAGTGGGAGTCTCTTCGGAAGGAACAAGGAGAATCGGAGAGATGGAACGATAGCATAACGTATTCTTGGCTTACTCGCTGGCCGGCGGCGATGCTGGTTTTCGAAGGGGAATCCATCGGGCTTTTGCAATCTTTTTTTTGTGAAGTATGGTCGGTTTTGCCTGTTTTTCCCGGAGAAACTGAGCCTTCGGTAAATATATTGTGTACCTTTACCGACGGATTTTGGCGTTGCTGGCTGGTGCTGCGTTCCTGTCATCGTCCGCGTCAATATGATGGAGAACGTAAGGACGGACGTCTTATCAGCCCCGGTGCAGTAGATATGGCTGGGGTGGTGATTACTCCCCGGGAAAGCGATTTTTCCTCGATAACAGCTTCGGAAATGGACGATATATATCGTCAGGTAGCTTCACCAGCTTTATTGGATCTTTGTTTGGCCCATCTTAAAAAGAGGACATAAATGAGAAATATCACCGGATCTTCTCGTTCGGCTTGGTCTTGGATACCGACGCTTTATTTGGCCGAAGGTATTCCTTATGTGGCTGTCATGACGATTGCCGTGATTATGTACGACCGTATGGGGATTTCGCATACCGATATTGCTTTTTACACGGCGTGGCTCTACCTGCCTTGGGTGATAAAGCCGTTGTGGAGTCCTTTTGTAGACATTTTGCGTACACGTCGCTGGTGGATTGTTGTCATGCAGTTTTTGGTGGGAGCGGCGATGGCAGGCGTTGCGTTTACGTTGCCGGCACCGTTTTTCTTTCGGGCAACACTTGCATTTTTCTGGCTTATGGCATTCAGCTCGGCGACGCATGATATTGCAGCCGATGGATTTTATATGTTGGCTCTTTCTACGCATGAACAGTCTTTCTTCGTCGGTATACGCAGTACTTTTTATCGTATAGCCATGATTGCCGGACAGGGACTGTTGGTGATGGTGGCCGGGCAACTCGAAATTTATACCCGGGTCGAAGTCGCATGGTCGCTTACTTTCGGTGCGATGGCGTTGTTGTTCGTTGTTTTTGCCGTGTATCATCTGCGTGTATTGCCGCACCCTCAAAGCGATAAGGTAGGAACGGTGGCTGTCGCGGTCGTATGGAGGGAGTTTGTCGAAACTTTTGTATCGTTTTTCCGCAAACCCGGTATTGATATTGCTTTGCTTTTTCTGCTTACCTATCGGCTGGCCGAGGCTCAGTTGGTAAAATTGGCTTCTCTTTTTTTACTCGATGAGAGAATTGATGGCGGACTGGCATTGACAACGGCCCAAGTAGGATTTGTTTACGGTACGGTGGGAGTTATAGCTCTTACTGTCGGTGGTATTATGGGGGGATGGGCCGTTTCCCGTTACGGGTTGCGCCGATGTTTGTGGCCGATGGCATTGGCTCTTACATTACCCAATTTGGTATATTTGTACCTGTCGTTGGCGCAGCCATCTTGCATGATTGCAGTGAACACGTGTGTCGCTGTCGAGCAGTTGGGCTATGGTTTCGGATTTACCGCTTATATGCTCTATATGATAGCTTTTTCGGAGGGAAAACATGCTACGGCGCATTATGCGTTGTGTACCGCTTTTATGGCGTTGGGTATGATGTTTCCCGGAATGGTTGCCGGCTGGATTGCCGATCGTGTGGGATATGTTCTGTTTTTTATTTGGATTATGATATGTACGGTTCCGGTTTTTGTCGTGTTACCGTTTTTGAAGATACCTGAGAATTTTGGTTTGAAAGAGAGACATGTAGGTCGTTGAAAATGATGCGGGTTTTAAATTGTAAAAAATAATAGGGAAAAGTCCGAACAATATTCTTTTGTTGTGTGATTTACTTATAAAATCGAGAAAGAGTATGAGGAATCAGAGACAAAAGATATTTGTTGTTGAATGGAAAAAGAAGAAATGACCGATTATTTGATCGGCAATCAGGAAGAAATGTACCAATGGGCTTATCGTTTGACTCGAAATTATGATGATGCGCAGGATTTATTACAATCGACATTGTTATGCGCTTTGAAATCGGCCGGAATGTATACCGAAGAAAATAATATTTCGGGTTGGCTTTATACGATAATGAGAAATGTATTTTCCAATAGTATTCGTCATTCGGGAAGATGTCGTTGCATGGAGAAAGAAGATATAGAACGTATGATGCTTCTTGGCGAAAATGAATCGAATGATAATGCGGAGATAGCGTTTGATATGAACGATATACAGCGAGCCATCGATACGTTGGACAGACCGTATAAAATCCCTATGTCTTTATATCTGTCGGGGTACAAGTATCAGGAGATTGCCGAGAAGATGGGGATTCCGTTGGGTACGGTAAAAAGTCGCATACATGCAAGTAGAGTGCAGTTGCAAGAGAGATTGAAAGATTTTAGAAAATAAATAGGAAAAGTTTTCTTATAAATTCTGTTTGCGGGTAATATAAAAAGACCTTGAATTTTTTATCCGAAATTTCTTGTCTTTACAGGAAGAATCCGCTAAAAATGATTATTTTCGCCGCTGTAAAAACAGAATTTTAAATGAATACGGAATCTCTATATACACTGTTCAAGTCTCAGGGGATTGTTACGACCGATAGTAGGAATTGTCCGTCCGGAGCCCTGTTTTTTGCATTACGGGGAGCATCGTTCGATGGGAACAAATTTGCTTCTCAGGCATTGGCTGCCGGTTGTTCCTATGCCGTGGTCGATGACCCGTCGGTTGTCGTCGATTCCCGTTATCTGTTGGTCGATGATGTGTTGCAGGCATTGCAGGCATTGGCCCGCCGTCATCGACGGGAATGGGGACGTACAGTTGTGGGTATAACGGGAACGAATGGAAAAACGACGACCAAAGAATTGATGTCGGCCTGTTTGTCCCGTCGGTACAAGGTGTTGGCGACAGAGGGGAATCTCAATAATTCCATCGGTGTACCGCTTACCCTCTTGCGGCTCGACTCGTCGCATGAAATGGCGGTTATAGAAATGGGTGCCAGCCACCCCGGTGATATAGCGGAATTGGTGGATATTGCCGAGCCCGATTTCGGATTGATTACAAATGTAGGAAGAGGTCATTTGTTGGGATTCGGTTCTTTTGAGGGTGTTGTCGATACCAAATGCGAATTGTATGATTTCTTGCGTGCACAGGGCGGAAAAGTGTTTTTGCGGCATGAAGACGAGATCCTATCGCAACGGGCTGCCGGTCTCGTTGCTGCCGAATACGGTATAACGCCCGGATTATTTGTTTCGGGGCATCTCGAAAATAGTGCCCCCTATTTGTCGTTTTCTTTTGTCGTCGGAAAAGAGCATTTCGATGTAGATACGAAGCTCATCGGCAGTTATAATTTGCCGAATGCTTTGGCAGCTGTTGCGGTGGCGTCTTATTTCGATGTTCCACCGTCGGATATTGTGTCGGCTTTGTCTGCTTACGAACCGCATAACAAACGTTCGCAGTTGATCAGAACCTCTCGAAATACCCTCATTGTCGATGCTTATAATGCCAATCCTACCAGCATGGGGGCGGCACTCGATAATTTTTGTGCGGCGGAATTGCCGTGTAAGATGGCTATACTGGGCGATATGGGTGAATTGGGAAATGAAAGCGAAACAGAACATCGTCGTATCGTAGAGCAATTGGCAAGGGAATCCGGTATCGAAGTTTTATGGGTCGGAGCCGAATTTATGAAAGTCGCCCGGGGAATGACATGCTTTCCCGATACCGAAGCACTGATCGATTTTTTGAAGACATCTGTTATTACAGGACGAACGGTCCTTATCAAAGGTTCCCGTTTTATGAAACTTGAAAAATGTATAGATTATTTGTAACGATATAAATTTATAGAAGAACTATGTATAATACAGCTTTTGTTTCCGAGGCTCTTGCAAGGAAAGAGAAAATACAGGCCGCCTTGCGCAAGATGTCGGCCGATGCTTTGTTGTTGGCCGATAATGCCAATCTTTATTACACGTCGGGCCGTGTGTTTTGCGGTTATACATATGTCCCGGTCGAAGGCGATATGATTTATTTTGTTCGTCGTCCGGTAGGGTTGACGGGCGATAACTTGGTATATATACGCAAGCCCGAGCAGATACCCGATGAGATGCAAAAGCGGGGTCTTTCTATGCCCGAAACCTTGATGCTCGAAGGTGATTCGCTCTCGTTTAACGAATATAACCGTCTGGCGTCGGTATTTTCTGCCTCTCGTATTCTCTGCGACGGAACGACTCTTATCCGGGGGGTGAGAGCCGTCAAGACTCCGTATGAGATGGAGTTGATTCGGCAATCGGCGGCTTCGCACGATATGTTGTATCGTCATATTCCGAAGTTGTATAAAGAGGGTATGACCGATCAGGAGTTTGCGATAGAGATAGAACATGCGGCCCGTCAGCACGGTTCGTTGGGTATATTCCGAATATTCGGTCGCAGTATGGAAATATTTATGGGAAATGTGTTGGCCGGAGAAAATGCCGATACACCTACTCCCTATGATTTTGCTATGGGCGGGGCCGGCCTCGATGATTCTTTACCTATCGGCTGTAACGGAGCCTCTATACGACGGGGTCAGACGGTTATGGTCGATATAAATGGAAATTTTACCGGATATATGACCGATCTTACCCGCGTATTTTCTTTGGGCGATATTCCCGAGAAAGCTCTCCATGCCCATCGAGTTTCCATAGAAATACAGCAGGCCGTCATGGAAATGGCGCGCCCCGGTGTATCGGCTGCGGAGCTTTATAATAAGGCTGTGGAAATAGCAGAAGTCGGGGGTGTTGCCGATTATTTTATGGGACATCGTCAGAAAGCGGGGTTCGTGGGGCACGGCATAGGAATAGAAATCAATGAGCAGCCGGTGCTTGCTCCCCGTTCACGGGATATACTCGAAGAGGGAATGGTTTTTGCTTTGGAGCCGAAATTCGTTATCCCCGAAGTGGGACCGGTAGGAATCGAGAATTCCTTCTATGTAACGTCCGATGGTGTGGAAAAGCTGACCAATTGCGAAGAGGCTATACTCCCTTTGGACTGAATTAGCGCCTTGTATGGCGGAAAAGGGGGTATAGAAATTGTGAATGGGGAACTTTGAAGGCGCGAACTTACGCTGGAAAAATCGTAAGATTTGCAGAGAAGTACGAAAAAATCGTTCAAAGTTATTGCAGGAAAAAAATAAATAGCTATCTTTGCACCGCAATTCGGTAGAGATGCCGGTTGCAGACCCGGAAAAGGTGCGGTAGTTCAGCTGGTTAGAATACATGCCTGTCACGCATGGGGTCG
>URHG01000022.1 GCA_900547555.1 uncultured Porphyromonadaceae bacterium
ATCCGAGAATTAAGATTGCAGGGGAAATATGAGAAGAAAAAGGGGAGTTCCTTTGTAAAGGAGACTCCCCGGATCCGATTATTTAATGTAATTTTGTGCGAATTCACGTCCAGCACGTAATGCTTTCAAGTTCATCTCTACGACATCTGCACCTTTGCGTTCGAAAATTGACATGATACCTTTTTCCAGGTATTCGAAGGGAATTTCGATGAAAGGAGAACCGGCTCCCATCATCACGAAGTTGCTGGCACGTACGTTACCTGCCGCTTCTTTAGCGATGCTGTCAGCGTCAATGATTACCTGGTGAGGAAGGGCTTTCAACGTAGCCATCAAGGTCTCAACTTCCGGGTAATTCGGAATATTGATGAATGGAGTAGCGTTCGTTACCACGTAACCTCCTTTTTTCAAGTAGGGAAGATAACGTAATGCCTCCATAGGCTCAACTGAAAGGATAATATCAGCTGTTCCTTTGGCAATCAGGTCAGAGAAAATCGGTTTGTCGGAGATTCTCATGAAAGACTGCACATCACCTCCACGTTGACTCATTCCGTGAGTACAGGTTATTGTTGAGGGCGGCAGACCCCAATGCTGCTGCGATAGAAAGGATTCCCTGTCCACCTACACCCGCTAATATAATATCTGTCTTCATAATTTTAAATTTTAAGTTTTAGATTTTAAATTGATTATTGAATCAATTTATTTTTTCTTTTTCTTAGCGTCTCTTGCAGCTTTCTGGATACAAACTCTTCTCGGGATGATTACGGATACACCCTTGTATTCGATCTCGTCACGGATGATCTTGCATAATTCATCGTGATTTTTCGGTACAGGAAGTAGAACACGGATATGTTCCGGTTCAACACCAATACCGCGACAGATAGATTCCAGATGTCCTAGTGCTGAAGATTCCTGACCTCCGGTCATGGAGATGGATTCATTATCGGAAATGATAATTGTGATGTTGGCTTTCTCGTTTACAGCATCCAGTAACCCGGTCATTCCGGAGTGAGTGAATGTGGAGTCACCGATAACGGATACAGCCGGGTATAATCCTGCATCTGCGGCACCTTTTGCCATGGTGATAGAGGCTCCCATGTCCACGCAAGAGTTGATCGCTTGGAATGGAGGAAGGGCTCCTAAAGTATAACAACCGATGTCAGAGAATACACGTGCATTCGGGTATTCGGCAACAACTGCATTCAATGCGGCGTATACGTCTCTGTGGCTACATCCCACGCAAAGGGCCGGTGGACGAGGTGCCACGATCTCCGGTACAGGCGATCCCTCGATAGAAGGTAATCCGAATGCTTTCGCCACGTGATCCGGGTTCAACTCTCCGTCTCTGGGGAGCGTGCCGTCCAAGCGTCCGAGTACACATTCTTTTTCCAAATAACCCTTCAATGCTTCCTCTACGATCGGGTATCCTTCTTCTAATACAAGTAATTTTTCGGTGCTTTCCGCCAACTTGGTGATCATCTTTCTAGGAAGAGGATATTGGCTTACTTTTACTACCGGGTAAGGACAGTTTCCACCGAATACTTCCATCAGGTAGTTGTAACCGATACCACAAGCGACGATACCCATAGATTTGTCAGCCCCGTCAATGTATTGGTTGAAGGAAGAGTTATCAGATGCCTCTTCGAAAGCGTTTTGTTTCTCTAGTAATAATTTATATCTTTTTTTAGCGATAGCGGGAAGTAACACGAATTGACGTTTGTCTTCCGGTAAACGTATTGCATTTTCGGCTTTAGCCTCTCTTGGTTCAACACCGGAACGAGAGTGTGCCAAACGAGTTGTGATTCTTAATAACACGGGAGTTCCCATTTGTTCTGACAGGTCGAAAGCGTAACGGGTCATGTCGTATGCCTCTTGTTGGTTAGAAGGTTCCATGATCGGAATTAAGGCAAATTTACCGTACATGCGTGAATCCTGCTCGTTTTGAGAAGAGTGCATCGACGGGTCGTCGGCAACGAGTACGACAAGGCCTCCGTTTACTCCGGTGATGGCCGAGTTTACAAATGCGTCGGCAGCCACATTGAGGCCGACATGCTTCATGCAGACCAATGCGCGTTTGCCCATGTAAGACATACCGAGAGCCGACTCCATAGCCGTTTTTTCGTTTGTACACCAACGGCAGAAGATGTTCCTTTCGCAGGCAAGAGCGTTGTCTTGTATATATTCTGTGATTTCGGTCGAAGGAGTGCCGGGGTAAGCGTACACGCCGCTCAATCCGGCATGTATGGCTCCCAATGCGACGGCTTGGTCGCCCAATAATAAAATTTTGTGTGTCTGCTCTGTCATAGTAGGGATCTATTGTTTCAGGGTAAAGTCGTCCCCGTCGTTGAGTACGGGGAATTTCTGACGGAATTTTTCCAATTCGTTCATGTCTATATCGGCATAGGCTTCGCATTCGACACCGGGTGTGCAGGAAGCCAAAGTTCGACCGTAAGCATCGAGTACCACGCTGTCGCCCGAATATGAACAGGCAGGGTCGTTGCCTACGCGATTTACACCAGCGATAAAACATTGGTTCTCGATTGCCCGGGCTCGCAATAGGGCTTTCCACGCTTCGGCGCGTGATGACGGCCAACTGGCGACATACAGTGCCATGTCGTAGTCGTTTCGGTTACGGGAGAATACGGGAAAACGTAGGTCATAACATATCTGCAACAATATACGTACACCCATATATTCTACTATTACGCGGTCTTTTCCGGCTGTGTAATGTTTATCTTCACCGCCGAAGGTGAAGAGATGATGTTTATCGTAACAGGTTACGCTGCCGTCGGGTTTTACGAAGTAGAAACGGTTATAGAAAAGCCCTTTTTCTTCGACGGCTACACTTCCGGCCAAAGCACAGTTGTGTTGCATGGCCGAATCTTTCATCCATTGTAACGTGTGGCTATCGGCCGGCTCGGCTATACCTTGTGGTTGCGTACAAAATCCGGTAGAGAACATCTCGGGGAGGACGTACAAGTCGGCCTTTTCGCAACGGGAAAAAGTTTCGGAGAAACGTTGCCGGTTAGCCGCTGGGTCGGCCCAAGTGATTTCTCTTTGCAATATGGCAATTTTCATGGTATTTTCGATTGATGACCTACAAAGTTAATGATTTTGCCGGTAAATAAAAGAAATATTTTTTGTTTTGAGTAAATAAGAGAGAAATTTAGTATTTTTCTGTATTCGGGTATTGTATATAATATGGGTGTTGCAGATGAAGGAAGTCAGATAAAAAAGAGAAGGCCTCACAAAAATCTTGTGAGGCCTTCTCTGTGCGGAAAGACAGGGATTCGAACCCTGGGTACCCGTAAGGGTACAACGGTTTTCGAGACCGTCCCGATCGACCACTCCGGCATCTTTCCATAGGTCGTTCGTGAAATCGGGGACAAAAGTATAAACTATTTTTTAAATCTCCAATCCCTATGTGAAAAATATTTTTGGAAATATCGATTTCTCGATGTTGTACCCTCTTATTGCATCGAGAGTCGTCGTTATGCGACAGTCTTATAATATATGACGGCCTTCGGTATTATTGTTTCCGGTTTTTGTAGGGATTCTGAGACAGATACGAGTTGTAATAGCGTACGTCTCCGGTTACCTCTTGTCCTACCCATGAAGGCAGAGCGAATGCTTCATCTTCATGTTCCAGTTCTATTTCGGCGATGACGAGGCCTTCGTTTTCACCTTTGAATTCGTCGATTTCCCATATTTTCCCGTCGGGAGCTTTATAGCGGTAACGTATTTTTTCGATCAGCGGTTTTATGCACAGTGTGTCGAGTAATGTTATGGCATCGGCTGTCGGGATTTCATATTCATATTCCGCTCGGCTGCAACCGGTCGTAACCCCTTTGATGGTAATGAATCCTTTTTCTCCGGCAATGCGTATTCTCACTGTGCGGGAAGCGTCGGTGCATAAATACCCTTGTTTATAATAGGTTGAGACGCTCTCGTTTTTATAAATATTGTTTACGACTAAAAATTTTCTTTCTATTTCTTGTTTCATAAGAAGGGGTTTTGTCCGTTTGGTCGGTAAAGATAAATAAAATAACCCGATTTTGAGTGTTAAGGAATCTATGATTGTTATTACTGTGTAGGATTGAGTAGATATTTTTTCTACCTTTGCTGCCTGAAAGAAATTTGCCGATAAATGAGTAAATATATAGCGAGTTTTTTTATTTTGCTCTCTTTTTTTTGCCTAACTACCAAAGTCGAGGCACAAACGACAACCATTACAGGTGTCGTAACCGATTCTATTACTGAAGCACCGCTTTCTTTTATATCGGTATTTTTAGGTGGAACGACAACGGGTGTAATGACCGACGATAACGGCCGATATACGATACGTACTTCTAATACCAATTTTTCGGAGATAGGAGCCTCTTCTCTCGGGTATCGCGAAAAAAGAATACCTATAAAGCCGGGCGGTACTCATGTAATAAACATTGCGTTGCGTCCGTCGGATTATATTCTGAAAGACGTCGATATCCGACCTAAAAAAGAGAAATACAGTCGCAAAAACAATCCGGCAGTGGAGTTTGTCAAAAAGCTTATTGAACGTCGGGACGAAAACAATCCCGAGAATCATGATTTTTATTCGTATGAACAGTACGATAAAATGACGATGGCTTTAAATGATTTTTCGGAAGAGCAGAGAGATAGACGGGTTTTCAAGAAATTCCAGTTCCTTTTTGATTTTGTCGATACTTCGGAGGTAACAGGCAAACCTATTCTTACCGTTTCTATTCGGGAGAAAGTCTCTAAAAATTATTATCGCAAAGAACCGAAGTCGCACCGTCAGAAAGTAGAAGGCGTCTATGCCGAGGGGGTCGACCAGATGTTCAGTCGCGAAGGTATTGCGGCTTTTTACAATGAGGTGTTCAAGGAAATTGATATATTTCAGAACAATATAACCCTTATGCTTACCCGATTTGTGAGTCCTCTCTCAACGTTGGGGCCGGCATTTTATAAGTATTATTTAGGTGATACGCTGATGTTGGACGGCGAAAAGTGTCTGAAACTGTCGTTCGTACCGTTCAATTCCGAGTCGGCGGGATTTGTCGGTAATCTTTATGTTACACTCGATTCCACCTATTTTGTCAAGAAACTCGATATGGCAGTTCCCAAAGATATCAATCTGAATTTTGTCGAAGATTTGATTATCAGTCAGGAATTTACCCGTACACCCGATGGTACCCGCATAAAAATGAAAGACGATATGGTCGTCGAGTTTCAGATGATGCCGGGTACGCCCAAGTTGTATACGCGTCGGCTGGCTATGTACCGGAAGCATAGTTTCGAAGAGCCGGTGGAGAAAGAGATACAATCTCTTTTCGATCAGGAAAAACGCGTTGTTGTCGACGAGATGGCCGAAGTGATGCCGTCTTCATTTTGGGACGATAACCGTCAGGCCGAGTTGAAAAAGAAAGAAGGTATGGTAAACCAGTTGCTCGAGCGTTTGCGTGCCATACCCGTTTATTATTGGCTCGAGAAAATCATAAAGATACTTATAACCGGCTATGTAGAGACCAATGAAGATAAGGATCTGAGTAAGTTCGATTTCGGGCCTATGAATACGACGATCAGCGGTAACTCGGTCGAAGGTGCCCGTTTACGGGTCGGCGGTTTTACGACGGCCAATCTCAACAAGCATTGGTTTTGGAAAGGATATGTTGCCTACGGTTTCCGCGACCATCGGGTGAAATATTCTTCACGTGTAGAATATTCGTTCAATGAAAAGAGCTATTCTCCGGCTGAGTATCCGATCCATTCGTTGGCACTTACCCATACTTATGATATAAACCAGTTGGGGCAACAATATCAGTACACCAATAAAGATAACGTGTTTCTGGCATTGAAGCGTATGAGCGACACCAAGACTTCGTATCTCCAAAATACCGAGTTGTCGTATCAGCGGGAACATGATTTCGGATTGTCCTATGGTGCCAATCTGCGTTATAAGATAGAAGAGTCGACCCGTTGGGTTCCGTTCATAGAAAATAACGGGAAACGACATAAATATTATAATTGGGCCGAAACCGAGCTGCATATAAGATATGCCCCCAATGAAAAGTTCTATCAGACAAAGGGCATGCGTTACCCGATAAATAGAGATGCGCCTATTTTCTTTTTATCGCATACGTTCTCTCCAAAAGATTTTCTGGGCAGTTCCTATATGATAAACCGTACCGATTTCCGTTTTTCAAAAGATTTCTGGTTCTCGGCGTTCGGGCATATCGAGTCGGAATTCCAGTTCAGTCATGTATGGAATCAGGCACCGTTTACGATGCTTATCCTGCCCAATGCCAACTTGTCGTATACCATACAGGAGGGATCATATAGTTTGTTGAGTCCTATGGAGTTTGTTCTCGACTCGTATGCTTCTTGGGATATAACTTATTTTGCCAATGGAATTCTTTTCAATCGTATTCCGGGAGTGAAGTTGTTGCGTATTCGGGAAGTGGTTTCGTTCAAAGGATTTTTTGGAAATTTGTCCGATAAGAACAATCCTTATTTGGCAAGTCGTAATCCCGACTTATGGCGGTTTCCCGGCGAGAATTCCGTGTATACAATGAATCCTCGTCGGCCGTATATGGAGTTGGGGGTCGGTCTCGACAACATCTTCAAGATATTGCGTATCGAGTATGTATGGCGATTGACTTATCGCGAACATAAAGATGTCGCAAAAGGTGGTGTGCGTATCGCTTTGCATTTCTCATTTTAGGGTAGATGATATGACGCAGGTAGATGGTGCGTATTGTAGAAATAGAATGTTGATAAGTGTGAATAAATACAAATTTGTTGATAAAAACAAACAAATGATATATTCCTAATTCAATACGAAAATACTACCTTTGTCCAATAATTGTCGGCGTGTGGCAATGGTCGGGATTTTATCCCCTCGTTGTTGTGTGTCGGTGTTATGGAAAATATATGACAGATAATATTCATATTATTGCTTGTGGAGAGGAGCTCTTGTCTCGTGTGGCTTTTGCCATGCAGGAAAAAGGTCTTTCCGTTTCTTGTTCGGGTTGTGCTCCCGATTTGCAGATGATGCTCGAGAATGGCGGCGTGTTTGTCGGTTCTTTGCAGCAGGCCGTAGCTGCCGGTCGTAAGGTGAATTTTGTTGTTTCTCCTGCTCTCGGTGCCGATGCCGAGATAGAATATGCCGAAATGTTGCATCTTCCGGTTATTCCAGTGTCGGATTTGTTTATATCTCTCACCGAGAACAAGGCACTTGTCGTAGAGTGTAATCCCCGTTTTCCCAATCGTATACTTTCTATTATATGGCATGTGTTGCAAGCACAGAAGCGTAAATGCGATTATTTGACCGAGAGTTTCATGCAGGGACTTTCTCGCAAGGTCTCTTTGTCTGAGAATACGCGTATATGCCTGCTCGACGGCGATTTGTTGTTGCATACCGAGAGTCGCAATTATAAATCGAATATCCTTGTTCTTTCCTCGCTTTTGTGGAAAGAGACACCCGATTATCCCACGTTCGAGTCTTATCTCGATGTATGGCATAAAGTCGTCAATTCCATCGACCGTAACGGTATTCTCATCTACAATCAGGCTGTAACTGTTTTTCAGGAGTGGGCCGAGAATGTGCGGGAAGATATTACGGCTATACCGTATAAAGCACACCCTTATCGAAAAGAGGGCGATGTTTGTTTCCTGACCGGCTCGAAGACCGAGATGCAGTTGTCTTATCCCTGCGATGAAGAATTGTTGTGCGACATCAATGCGGCGAGGTTGGTGTGCCGGCAATTGGGCGTGGCCGACAAGTCTTTTTATCAAATGATTGTCTCGGCCGATTTTTTGAGAAAATAATGTTCGTCCTATGATAGTTGCCGGCCAGAAGAAAAAAGAAAACATTGCCGAGTATCTCCTTTACATGTGGCAGATCGAGGATATTATACGGGCTTGCGGAGGGAATATCGACGTTATCCAAACGCAGATTATCGACGGTTATCGAGGACAATCGCCCGAGACGATGAAAGCTATTCGCGAGTGGTACGAGAACTTGTGCGAGATGATGCGCCTTGAAGGAGTTATGGAGAAGGGGCATTTGCAAATCAATAAAAATGTCATTCTCGATTTGTCCGATTTGCATCAGCAGTTGTTGAAGTCTCCCCGGGAACCGTTTTACGGGGCTACATTTTTCAAGACACTGCCTTATATCGTAGAGTTGAGGGCGCGTTCGGGAAATACCGAGGCGGGAGAACTCGAAACTTGTTTCAATGCTCTTTACGGTGTTCTTATGTTGCGATTGCAGAAAAAGGAGATCTCACCCGAGACCGAGAAGGCTATACACCAGATTTCACAATTCCTTGTGCTCCTTTCCGAGAAATACAAGCAGGACAAGGCGGGTGAGTTGGAACTATAAATAATAAAATCTTATCATACTTTATGTCTACGATTCTTGTTACCGGAGCAAACGGGCAGTTGGGCAATGAAATGCGTAATATGTCCCTTCTCGATGATGCCAACAAGTATATTTTTACCGATGTTCGGGAATTGGATATAACCGACTTGGATTCCGTGCAAAACTTTTTGTCGGAAAATGCGGTTGATTTTATTGTAAATTGTGCTGCATATACAGCTGTGGATAAGGCAGAAAGCGAAATAGAGCTGTGTCGAAAAATCAATGCTTTTGCCGTGGAGAATTTAGCAAAAGCATCGGCTTCTGTCGGGGCAAAAATGATACACGTGTCGACCGATTATGTATACAGCGGCATTCACTATATGCCCTATGTCGAGACCGATGCTGTTGCTCCTGCGTCGGTCTACGGTGTAACCAAACTCGAAGGAGAACAGCTGTTGTTGGCAGCAAATCCTGATTCGGTGATTTTGCGTACTTCGTGGCTCTATTCCCCCTATGGAAATAACTTTGTGAAAACCATGCTGCGATTGGGACGTGAACGGGAGTCTCTTTCTGTCGTTGCCGATCAGGTGGGTACACCTACCTATGCAGCCGATTTGGCTGCCGCCATAGTTGCTATAATCAATAGCGGAGAGTTTGTGCCCGGTATATATAATTTCTCCGATGAGGGTGTGTGCAGCTGGTACGACTTTACAGTAACGATACATCGCATAGCCGGTATCGCTACTTGTCGTGTCGCGCCTATCGATACGGCCGATTATCCCTCGGCAGCCACGCGGCCTTTTTACAGTGTGATGAACAAGAAAAAAATAAAAGATACTTACCATGTGGCGATCCCTCATTGGGAGGAAAGTTTGAGAAAGTGTATCGCCATATTGCAGAGCCAAAACTAAAAACAACCGATACGACGTGAGTACATTTACCGAAGAGATTCAGAAACGACGCACATTTGCCATCATCAGCCACCCCGATGCTGGTAAAACGACCCTTACCGAGAAACTTTTGCTTTTCGGCGGCGCTATCCATGTTGCCGGAGCCGTGAAATCGAACAAGATAAAGAAAACCGCTACCTCGGACTGGATGGAAATCGAGAAACAGAGAGGTATATCGGTGGCCACTTCGGTAATGGGATTTAATTACGGTGATTATAAAATAAATATTCTCGACACGCCCGGACACCAAGATTTTGCCGAAGATACTTACCGCACATTGACGGCTGTTGACAGCGTTATTATCGTAATTGATGTAGCAAAAGGCGTTGAAACACAGACGCGTAAACTGATGGAAGTGTGCCGTATGCGTAAGACGCCGGTTATTGTTTTCGTCAATAAGCTCGACCGTGAAGGACAAGACCCGTTCGATCTGCTCGATGAGATAGAATCGGAGTTGAAGATTGCGGTGCGTCCGCTCAGTTGGCCTATCAATATCGGCCAACGGTTCAAGGGTGTTTACAATATATATGAGAAAAATCTCAATCTTTATACCCCCAGCAAGCAAGTCGTTACAGAGGCCATCGAATTTCGGGATATCGACAGCCCCGAGTTGGAGACGCATATCGGAGAGTCCGATGCGGCTAAGCTCCGTACCGATTTGGAATTGATTTCCGGAGTATATCCCGATTTCGATGTTGACAAATATTTGTCAGGCGATTTGGCTCCGGTATTTTTCGGGTCGGCGCTCAATAATTTCGGAGTGAGAGAGTTGCTCGATTGTTTTGTCGAGATTGCTCCGTCTCCGCGCCCCGTGCACGCGATAGAGCGGGAGGTTCGTCCCGAAGAGGACGCCTTTTCGGGATTCGTTTTCAAGATACATGCCAATATGGATCCCAATCACCGCAGTTGCATTGCGTTCGTGAAAGTCTGTTCGGGAACATTTGTCCGGAACGAAAATTATAAGCATGTGCGTCTGGGCAAGATGATGCGTTTTTCAAGTCCTACGGCCTTTATGGCGCAACGCAAGTCTACGGTCGACGAGGCCTATCCCGGCGATATAGTGGGGTTGCCCGATACGGGAAACTTCAAGATCGGAGATACCCTTACGGCAGGAGAGAATCTCCATTACAAGGGATTGCCCAGTTTTTCGCCCGAGATATTCAAGTATATCGAGAACACCGACCCGATGAAAACCAAGCAATTGAACAAAGGGCTCGACCAGTTGATGGACGAGGGCGTGGCCCAGATGTTTGTCAACCAGTTCAACGGTCGTAAGATTATCGGTACGGTAGGGCAGTTGCAGTTCGAGGTCATTCAGTACCGGCTGCTGCATGAGTATGGAGCCCAATGTCGCTGGGAGCCCCTCAGTCTCTATAAAGCCTGCTGGGTCGAGAGCGATGATGTCGATGCCCTTGAAAATTTCAAGAAACGCAAATATCAGTTTATGGCCAAAGATCGAGATGGTCGCGATGTATTTTTGGCCGATTCAGGTTATGTGTTGCAGATGGCGCAGAGCGATTTCCCGAAAATCCGTTTCCACTTCACATCGGAATTCTGACGGGAAGGTCGTGGCGAATCATTTGCGCATGTGGCGTAATATGATTACTTTTGTGGGCGTAAGTAACTCTTTATCGTGAAGTAAAAAACTTATCATCAACATATATGCAAGAAAAAATCATCATTCTCGATTTCGGCTCGCAGACTACGCAGCTCATAGGTCGCCGTGTGCGGGAGCTCGATATTTACTGTGAGATATTGCCTTATAATAAATTCCCGTATGACGACGAGAACATCAAAGGTGTCATACTGTCGGGTAGTCCTTTCTCGGTGTACGACAGCAAGGCATTCAAGACCGATTTGTCGCAGATACGGGGAAAATATCCCATTTTGGGAATTTGCTACGGGGCACAGTTCTTGGCTTACAGCAACGGCGGTAAAGTAGAACCGGCACAGAGCCGCGAATACGGGCGTGCTCATCTGTCCCGTTTCTGTAAAGACAATGTCTTGTTCAAGAATGTGCGGGAAAATACGCAGGTGTGGATGTCGCACGGCGATACGATTACGGCCGTTCCCGATAATTTCAAGGCTATCGCTTCGACCGATGAGGTTGCCATTGCCGCTTACCAGATCGAAGGAGAGAAAGTGTGGGGCGTGCAGTTCCACCCCGAAGTGTTTCATACCGAGGACGGTACGCAGATATTGCGTAATTTCGTCGTCGATATATGCGGTTGTAAGCAAGATTGGTCTCCCGCATCGTTTATCGAAACGACGGTTGCACAACTCAAAGAGCAGCTCGGCGATGATAAAGTCGTACTCGGGCTTTCAGGAGGTGTCGATTCTTCGGTAGCGGCTGTTTTGCTGAACAAAGCCATCGGTAAAAATCTTACCTGTATTTTTGTCGATCACGGTTTGTTGCGGAAAAACGAGTTCGAGAATGTGATGCATGACTACGAACATCTCGGACTGAATGTTATCGGGGTCAATGCCAAAGAAAAATTTTATCGCGAACTGGCCGGGGTGAAAGAACCCGAGCGTAAGCGTAAAATTATAGGTAAAGGTTTCATCGACGTTTTCGATGAAGAAGCCCATAAGATAAATGATGTGAAGTGGCTGGCACAAGGGACGATATATCCCGATGTCATCGAGTCTCTTTCCATTACCGGGACGGTCATCAAGAGCCACCACAATGTAGGTGGTCTTCCCGAGAAGATGAATCTTAAATTGTGCGAACCTTTGCGTTTGCTTTTCAAAGACGAAGTGCGCCGTGTGGGACGCGAATTGGGAATGATGGAACGTCTTATCAACCGGCATCCCTTCCCGGGCCCTGGTTTGGCTGTGCGTATCTTGGGTGATATTACTCCTGAGAAAGTACGTATCTTGCAAGATGCCGACGATATTTTCATTCAGGGGTTGCGTGATTGGGGGCTTTACGACAAGGTATGGCAAGCCGGTACGATATTGTTGCCCGTGCAGTCGGTCGGCGTGATGGGCGATGAACGTACTTATGAGAATGCCGTCGCTTTGCGAGCCGTAACCTCGACCGATGCCATGACGGCCGATTGGGCGCATTTGCCTTATGATTTCCTCGGGAAAGTGTCGAACGATATTATCAATAAGGTAAAAGGTGTCAATCGTGTTACCTATGACATCAGTTCCAAGCCACCTTCGACAATTGAGTGGGAGTAATAGAAAAGGTTCCTTTTGGATATTTGGCCGGGATTGCAACGACAGTTGCAATCCCGGTATTTTTATCTATTTACCGCTCTGAGTAAATAGTTTGTATATGGAGGAAAACATATTTGTTCCGGTCTCGTGTAGGTTTATTTTCTTAGTGTCATTGTATATATGTCTGTGTTAAGAAAATAGAATTTATTAATAAATAATTTTGATTTTATTCCGTAGTTTTATTTCTTTGCAGAGCTTATTAAGTTAAATCTTTTTGAACGGAGATGTTGAAAGTTTACCCGATTGCTCTAATAGTTTTATTTTTGACTGCCTGTGCCGAATCGAAAAAAGTTCCGTATTTACAGAACATCGATTCTGTCATGTCCGCGATGGAGAAGACGGCCCAGGTTTCTGATCCGATCTTTGTTACAGGGGATATTCTTGCAATTACCGTTACTTCGCCTATGCCGAAGGCGGTCGCTGTATTCAACAATCAGAATATCAATTCTGATGAACCGGTCAACACGGAAACTCAAATACCCACCTATCTGGTCGATAGCCGGGGGGAAATCAATTTCCCTTTGGTGGGTAAGTTGCGTGTTGCCGGTCTCTCTCGTTCTGCTGCCGAACAGTTGATCGTAGAATCTATCTATCCCAAATATCTTACCGAGCCACCTTCGGTTTCGATACGTATTCACAATTTCAAAATATCGGTGTTGGGAGAGGTGAAAAATCCCGGTATATACGAAATTCCCAATGACAGGGTATCGATTCTCGAAGCTATCGCTATGGCAGGCGACCTTACGATAACGGGGCGTCGCGACAATATCCTGCTCATACGCCAGTACGACGGGAAAGAGACGATCAGCCGTTTCGACCTGAACGATGCTCGACTGCTTACGCAGCCCGATTATTATTTGCGACAGAACGATATCGTCTATGTCGAGCCTAATAAATCGAAAGCCCGTACATCGCGGGTTATGTCGCCTGTCGCCAGTATATCGGTAAGTATTGTTTCGCTTTTGGTTACGTTGGCCAACTTGTTGGTGAACATCGTAAGGTAAGAGTTTGCATTATAAGATAGTATGTTATGGATAAGGAGATTGTTCCCCCGATGAAAGACGATGAAGAGTCGTCGATAGATTTCAAAGAGTTGTTGTTTCTGTTTTTTAGCCATTGGAAGTGGTTCGTAGCCAGCGTAGTGATCTTTTTGGCTGCGGCAGTTTTCTGGTTGATGAGGCAGAACGACGTATATACGGTATCTTCGATGATACTCATGAAGGGCGAGAATTCCTCGACGCCTTTTTCCGAATCTGTTGTCATGGAGGGATTCGGATTGATGTCGGCCGGAAAAATGAATACCGACGATGAAATAGGAATCATGCGATCCAAGAATGTTTTGTCGCAGGTCGTCGGCGATTTGAAGTTGTATGTTACGTATTGCGAGCAACAGGGCATGCGCAAGGTCGAGCTGTATGGCGACACACCGCTTTTCCTCGATATCGATTCTTTGTTGGTCCCTTATCTGGCGACACCCATAGCCGTCAAGGCCGTACCCGATAGAGAAAATGGCAGCTATTCCCTTACGGTCGCTTACGATGAAGATGAGCAGGAATTGACTTTTGCCGGCGATTCGATGCGTGTTGCGATAGGTGATATATCGTTTATGCTTTTTCAGCAGCGCGGCGTGTGTGAAGAGCCGCATACGTTGTACATCGATGTTGTACCGCCGAAGTTTGTCGTACGCCAGTTGGAGCAGCTCGTTTCCGCTTCGCCCGTAGAGAAAGGATCTTCCCTTATTACGATGTCGGTCGAGATGGGTCAGGTCGAGAAAGCCAAAGACATTCTCTATAAAATCGTCTATTATTACAACGCCTTGTCTATGGCCGAGAAAAATAGAGTGGCTGAGAATACCGAGCGTTTTATCGATGAGCGTTTACGGTTGTTGTCATCGGAGCTGGGGTCGGTCGAAGATGCTGTCGAGGATTTTATGCGTAACAACGAGTTGGTCGATATAACGGCCAATGCCACTTCCTATCTCGATGAGTCGAAAAGCATAGAAGAGCGCCTGTTCGATGTCGAAACAGAGATGAACCGTCTGGATTACGTCGGGCAGTTTATCACCGATACTGCCAATCGTTATTCGCTCATACCGGCGGTGGAAATCAGTAATCAGACATTTCTGACGATTGTCGATGCCTATAACGATAAATTGATGGAGCGGGAACGGCTTTTGCGGTCGGTCTCGGAGAGCAATCCCGTGTTGATGACGGTCAGTCAGGATTTGGAAATATTGCGGCGAGGGGTCGAAGACGGTGTCGTTTCGACGCGGGCGGGCATGGAGATTGCCCGGAGGGATCTCTTGGCGAAGAAGCACGTTGCCAAAAGCCGTATACAGGAAGTTCCCGGTTTGCAGCGCGAGTCAGCCGAAATATCCCGACAGCAGCTCATAAAAGACAAGTTATATGTTTTTTTGTTGGAAAAGCGGGAAGAAAATTCTCTAAACAAAACTTTGACCGTACCCCGGGCTATCATTATGGACGTACCCGATACGTCGGGAACTCCGGTATCTCCGAAAAAGAAAAACATATTGCTTATCGCCCTGTTTTTAGGGATTTGTATTCCCGCAGGAATCATTTTCTTGCTCGATTTCTTCAATGACCGTTTCAAAGATCGCACCGATGTGGAGAAACTGACGGCACTGCCCATACTCGGTGAGATATGTGCAAAAGGCGATACCGATGCAGGACTGGTCGTGTCGGCATGGTCTACGGCTCCGATTGCCGAGCTTTTCCGTCTGCTACGTAATAATTTACAGTTTATAATGGCTTCTTCTGAAAAGAAGGTGATATGTATTACATCGACCGTATCGGGTGAGGGGAAAACATTTCTGGCTTCCAATCTGGCCCTGAGTTTCGGCCTTATCGGTAAAAAGGTGCTGTTGGTGGGTATGGACATACGTCGACCGCAATTATATAAATATTTCGATATACCGCAAGTCATGCCGGGGGTAACATCGTATCTGTCAGGTATGGAAAATGACGTTACCCGGCTTATCGTACCCTCGAAAGTCATGGCCGATCTCGATTTGTTGCCTTCGGGCCCGGTACCGCCCAATCCGAATGAGTTGCTTTACGGGCATCGGCTCGAAGAACTGCTTGGTGAGTTGCGCAGCCGATACGACTATATCCTCATCGATACGGCACCGGTAGGTATGGTTTCGGATACAGTACTGATACGGCGGGTGGCCGACGTGATGCTTTTTGTCGTAAGGGCCAGTTATACGGCGAAGAAGTCGTTCGATTTACTCGACAAAATGATTTCGGCCGGACATTTCCCTGCACCCTATTTGGTTGTCAACGGAGTGGATATGGCCTCTCGTTCCTACGGCTATCGACGTTATGGGTATTGTTCGTCTTATGGTTATGGTGCCGGACAAGCCTCTAAAACCGATGTCGACAAGCCGAAACGATGAGTTATCATATATGGTGGACGCCCTCTCCCGAAGAGGGCGTTTTTTGTTATCAACAGAAAGACGTATTTTATCAGGCGGGGCGTTTTTCATTGAAAAAAAATATATATATTTGCTTCTTGATATGTCGGCGCGAAATCGTTGCCGGGTCATTTGCAACATAATAAAACAGTTATATATGAAATTCGTCGTATCAAGTACATTGTTACTTTCTCATTTGCAAACGGTGGGAAGGGTGATTAATTCTAAAAACTCTATGCCTATTCTCGATAATTTCCTTTTTGCATTGGAAGGAAATGAGTTGACGATAACGGCTTCTGACCAAGAAACGACAATGACCACAACCATCGGCCTGATCGAAGCCGAGGGAAAAGGTCTGTTTGCCGTGTCTGCAAAAATACTGCTCGACCCTCTGCGCGAGTTGCCCGAGCAACCGTTGACCTTCCAAATCAATGATGAGAATCTGGAAATATTTCTCTATTACCAGAATGGGAAGTACAACTTTGTAGGTGTCAATGGCGATGAATATCCGCAACGTCCGCCTATGAGTGAGAATGCGACCCGTCTGACGATGCCTGCATCGGTATTGTTGGGAGGTATTACCCGCAGTCTTTTTGCTACGGCCAATGACGAATTGCGTCCTGTTATGAACGGGGTGTGTATGGATATTCACCCCGAAGATGTCGTTTTTGTCGCTTCCGACGGATATATTTTGGTACGTTGTCGCAATACGGCTGTGAAATCGGGTCTCGAATCGACCGTGATTCTGCCCAAAAAACCCGCTTCGCTTTTGAAAAATATCCTTTCGAAAGAATCGGGCGACATAACCATAGAGTTCGATGAGAAAAATATCTGTTTCCATTTGGCGAACTTCGTCCTTATCTGTCGTCTTATCGAAGGACGTTATCCCAATTATATGTCGGTAATCCCGCAAAATAACAGTAACCGGCTGATTATCGACCGTACTTTGTTTATCAGTGTGTTGCGGCGTATATCGGTTTTCTCCGATCCGGCAAATTCGCTGGTACGTCTCGATTTGAGTCCCAACCGGCTGGTTGTTTCGGCTCAGTATGCGGGACTTTCTACATCGGCCGACGAGAGCATCACGTGCAATTATACAGGCGATACGATGTGTATCGGATTCAGTGCGACACAACTCGTGGAGATACTCAATAATATCGATTCGCAAGAAGTTTTGGTCGACTTGGCCGATCCCGGCAGAGCAGGAATCCTTCTTCCCGGCGAGAATGAGCCCGATGAAGATTTGCTGATGTTGCTCATGCCCATGATGTTGAAAGACTAATCGTCGCACCATGCAGTTGAATCTTAAAAATCCGTTGGTCTTTTTCGACCTCGAAACGACCGGTATAAATATATCGACCGACCGTATCGTCGAAATCAGTTATTTGAAAGTCTATCCCGACGGACGGGAAGAGGCGAAGACGATGCGCATCAATCCCGGTATGCCTATACCGCCCGAAGCGACGGCCGTGCATAAAATCACCGATGCCGATGTGGCGGGGTGTCCCACATTCAAGGAGGTGGCGAAGACGATTGCCGCCGACCTCGAAGGGTGCGACTTGGCCGGGTATAATTCCAACCGTTTCGATGTGCCTTTGTTGGTAGAAGAACTTTTGCGTGCCGGTGTTTCTATTGATATTTCTCGTCGGAAACTTATCGATGTACAAGCGATTTTCCACAAGATGGAGCAACGCACGCTTTCGGCGGCCTATAAGTTTTATTGCGATAAAGAGCTCAACGATGCTCATGCGGCCGAGGCCGATACACGGGCTACCTATGAAGTGTTGAAAGCACAGCTCGACCGCTATCCGCAACTCAAAAACGATATGGCGGCACTGGCCGATTTTACCTCTTATACGCGGAATGTCGATTTGGCCGGGCGCATCGTTTATAACGATCAGGGAGTGGAAGTTTTCAATTTCGGAAAATACAAAGGCCGTTCGGTGGCCGAAGTATTCAAGGTCGATACCGGATATTACGGTTGGATGATGCAGGGAGAGTTCCCGCTCAATACCAAAAATGTGATTACCAATATAAAGCTGCGTTCGTTCAACCAGAAGTGAAAACAGAAACGGCAAGGCGCGGGACAGCCTTGCCGCTTTCGCAAGAAAAAGATTTTGCCATGTTGCAGGGAAAGAAAATCATATTGGGCATTACCGGAAGCATTGCTGCGTATAAAGCGGCTTACCTCACGCGGGCTTTGATAAAAAAGGGTGCGGAGGTGCAGATTGTCATAACGCCGGCGGGAAAGGAATTCATCACGCCGGTAACGTTGTCGGCTCTGACGGGGAAACCTGTCGTCAGCGAGTTTTTCTCGGCCAACGACGGTACATGGCACAGCCATGTCGATTTGGGGCTGTGGGCCGACCTCTTGCTGATTGCCCCGGCTACCGCTTCTACAATCGGGAAAATGGCCAACGGTATTGCCGACAATATGTTGATTACGACTTATCTCTCGGCAAAGGCGCCTGTCTTTGTTGCACCGGCAATGGATCTCGATATGTTTGTGCACCCGACCACACAACATAACCTCGAATTATTGCGTTCGTACGGTAACCATATTATCGAGCCGGCGACCGGAGAGCTGGCCAGCCATCTCGAAGGGAAAGGCCGAATGGAAGAGCCCGATCGTATCGTAGAGCGCATCGAAGCGTTTTTTGCTTCCCGACAGTCGTTGCAGGGACGTAAAATCGTGGTAACGGCGGGACCTACCTATGAAAAAATCGATCCCGTGCGCTTCATCGGAAATTACTCGTCGGGCAAGATGGGCTTTGCGTTGGCAAAAGTCTGTGCCGAAAGGGGGGCCGATGTCGTGCTCATTGCCGGGCCTGTGGCGTTGCCCACGCCCCATGCTTCGATACGGCGGGTCGATGTGGAGTCGGCCGAGGATATGTATCGGGCGGCAGTGGAGGAGTATGCCGATGCCGACGCCGCTGTTTGTTGCGCAGCCGTAGCCGATTATGCTCCGGCCGAATACAGCGATACGAAGTTGAAACGTTCGTCGGATAGTCGGACTATCGTTCTGAAACCGAACAAAGACATTGCCGCCGAGCTGGGCAAGATAAAGCGTCCCGGGCAATATTTGGCCGGTTTTGCTCTTGAAACCGATCACGAAGCAGAGAATGCACAGGCAAAAATGCAACGTAAGAATTTCGATTTTATCGTTCTCAATTCATTGCGCGATGCCGGTGCTGGCTTTAAGGGCGATACCAATAAAGTAACGATATGGCGTCGCGACGGTCGTTCGGTCGAGTATCCGTTGAAAAGCAAAAGTGAAGTGGCGGCCGATATTATCGATACATTGGCGGCTTGTTTCGACGGGAAATAAAATAAAAGACGGTTTCTCCCGTATTTATAGAGAAAGGCTTCGTTATGAAAAAGTTGTGGCTGTTGAGTTTTCTGTGGGTATTGTGGGCATTTTCGATGTCGGCACAAGAACTTTCGTGCCGGGTACAGGTCAACAGCGACAAGATACAAGGAACCAACAAACAGGTTTTCACGACTTTGCAACAGGCGATTACCGAGTATATCAATACCCGTAAGTGGAGTGAGGCTCAGATTGCCGTCAATGAAAAAATCGATTGCAGCATACTCATCATTGTCAATTCGGTAACCGATACCCGATATTCGTGCGAGATACAGGTGCAATCGCGTCGTCCGGTCTATAACTCGTCCTATACCACAACGATGCTCAACTTCCGCGATACGGAGTTTGAGTTTACCTATCAGGAGTACGACCCGTTGGTACACAATGAGATGACGATGGAAAACAATCTTACCGGTGTACTCGATTTTTATGTATATATGATTCTCGGTATCGATTTCGACAGTTTCTCCTATAAAGGCGGAGAATATTTTTTCAAGCAGGCCGAGAATTTGGTAATGATGGGGCAGTCGACGCAGGAAATCGGCTGGACGGGATTCGGCAGCAACCGCAATCGTCATGCCCTCATGTCGGCATTTATGGAGAACCGTAACGAGCCGTTCCGTCAGCTTTGGTACGCCTATCATCGGTTGGGGCTTGACGAAATGGCATTGAGTGTCGATAAAGGCAGGGCGAAAGTAACCGAGGCTCTCGGTAAACTGGTCGAACTTTATGAGTTGTCGTCGACATCGGTGTTGCTCCCTTTGTTCAGCGACAGTAAGCTCGACGAGGTCGTCAATATCTATTCCGAGGCGCCCCGTCAGGAAAAAGACGAAGTGTACAAGATACTGAATCGTCTTTATCCCACCGAGACCAAGCGCATCGAGCCTTTACGCAAATAATCCTTTCTTTCGGAGGTTTATGTTACAGAGATTATTTATACGCAATTATGCCCTTATCGATTCGTTGGAAATCGATTTTCGTCCCGGGTTTACGGTTTTGACCGGAGAAACGGGTGCGGGTAAGTCGATTATTTTGGGGGCGCTCTCTCTTATTTTGGGACAGCGTGCCGACAGTAAAGCCATCAAAGACACTGCGCAAAAAACGGTTATCGAAGGTACGTTCGACGTGTCGGCTTATGAGATGCGCTCCTTTTTTGAGGAAAATGATTTGGACTATGATCCTTCCGGAATCTGTATTTTGCGCCGGGAGTTGTCGCCAGCGGGAAAAAGTAGGGCTTTTGTCAATGATACGCCCGTTTCCCTGACAGTCCTCAAAGAGTTGGGTGAACAGCTTATCGATATACATTCCCAACACCAGAATCTGCTTTTGGGAGACAACCGCTTCCAGTTGCGTATGATCGACATCTGGGCCGATGATGAAGAGCTACTCTTGAAATACCGGACGGAATATAAGCGTTATTGCGATTTGCGTGATTCGCTCGATCGGTTGCGGAGGGCGAGTGAAGAGAATCGCAAGGAAGAAGATTATCTCCGTTTTCAGTACGACCAGCTTTGCGAGGCTCGTCTGCAACCCGGTGAACAGTCTCTTTTGGAAGAAGAGCAGGAGATGCTTACCCATGCAGGAGAGATAAAAAACGCACTGTATTCTGTCGCTCAATATTTGGGGGGTGAGGGCGGGGCTCTTTTGCAGATGAAGGAATGCCAGTCTGTTTTGCGATCGTTGCTGCGTATGTATCCGGCGGTGGAGTCGTTGAGTGAACGCATAGAGTCGGCTTATATCGAGATGAAGGATATTCTCGGCGAGATAGAAGACCGGCAAGAAACGGTTTCTGTCGACCCGGTACGTTTGCAAGAGGTTGAAGACCGGCTCGATTTGATTTACGGTTTGCAGCAGAAACATCATGTCTCTACGGTCGATGAGTTGTTGTCGTTACAAGCCGATTTGCAACGACGGCTCGAAACCATAGACCATTCCGATGAGCAGATCGCCGAATGGCAGAAGCAACTTTCGGAACAGGAAAATTCGCTGCACACGTTGGCCGATCGTTTATCCGCTGTCCGTCATGAGGCTTCGGTCGGGTTTACCGAAAAACTTATCGAACGTGCTCGGCCGCTGGGTATGCCGCATTTACGATTCGAGGTCGAATGGAAGCCCAAAGAGGGTTTCGATGTCGACGGAACCGAGTCGGTGCGCTATCTTTTCTCGGCCAATAAAAATAGGCCTATGGAACCGGTGTCCGATATAGCTTCGGGTGGTGAAATATCCCGCTTGATGTTGACCATAAAATCGTTGGCTGCCGATGCCGCCGCTCTCCCTACGATTATTTTCGATGAGATCGATACCGGAGTATCGGGCGAAATAGCCGACAAGATGGGAGAGATAATGGCAGGTATGGCACATTATATGCAGGTTGTCGCGATTACGCATCTTCCGCAGGTCGCTTCTCGTGGCAAATATCATTATCGTATTTATAAGAACGATGAGGGAGAGACGACGCGGACGTGTATCGAACCGCTCGACGATACCCGTCGTGTAGAGGAGATCGCCCGCATGTTGAGCGGGACACAACTTACCGAGGCGGCTTTGAAAAACGCAAGAGAATTATTGAATAGAAAATAAATCGTAATATATGGAAGAGAATAATCTGATTTTCGGAATCCGGGCTGTCATGGAAGCGCTCAAAGCCGGGAAAGAAATCGATAAGATATTGATAAAAAAAGACCTGCAAGGCGAGTTGGCGCAAGAGTTGTTTGCCGCTGTAAAGGGAACGAATATTTTTATACAACGTGTTCCTATCGAGAAAATCAATCGTATAACCCGTAAAAATCATCAAGGGGTTATTGCTTTTATTTCACCGGTCTCGTACTTACGGCTCGAAAATATCGTGCCTACGCTTTATGAAGAAGGAAAAGTCCCTTTTATCGTTTTGCTCGACGGTCTTACCGATGTCCGCAATTTCGGTGCCATAGCCCGTACTTGCGAGTGCGCCGGTGTCGATGCCATCGTGATACCCGAGCGGGGAAGTGTATCGGTAACGCCCGATGCGGTGAAAACTTCGGCGGGGGCATTGTTGCATCTACCGGTATGTCGGGAACGTTCCATACCCGAGGCGTTGCACTATCTGCAAGGTTGCGGAGTGAAAATCGTTGCAGCTTCGGAGAAAGCCTCGGAGCTTTATACCACTCCCGATTATACCGTTCCTGTGGCTGTGGTAATGGGTGCCGAAGATGTGGGCCTTTCTCCGCAGACGCTCCGTTATTGCGAAACCCGGGTCGCTTTGCCACAAAGGGGACAAATCGGTTCGCTCAATGTGTCGGTGGCTGCCGGAGTGATGATATACGAGGTCGTACGCCAGCGTATGGGCATGAAGTAGGATAGGGATTTTTCACTCGCTTGCGTTATATTCGGTATGACATTGACATTCCGTACAAACGTGTGATTTCATCACCTTTTTATCCGCTTTGTCATTCCGAACAATATGTGGAGAATCTCCATGTATCTATGCGGAGCAGGATATGTTTTACTGTCGCTTGGTATGGCAGTGCGTGTGGTGAAGTTTTTTATTGTCGATATATGAGCTTCGAAGGGGTATCTTTATCGGGATCAAAATTCCGAGATTACCTCTTTCCCGTCAAGCCAAGCCGCCATATTCAAAACGAGGAGATTCCAATTTTGGAAACCTTTATTTAGAACTGGCTCACCGTTATCGGGTAGATAGTATTCGTGCAAAGCGCCGAATCTTTCATAATCTCGTCCGAGTAGTAAAATCGTTTTTTCGGCCAATTCTCGCGCCTCCTCGGTATACCCGTATTGCACCAGTCATCTGAATACGAGATAATTAACATTTATCCATACAGGACCTTGCCATGATGACGGATTGCCGCTGGCGCGTGTGTCGTACATTTTTTCGAGAGGCGAAAGCGTGCGGATACCGGCCGGTGCATTGTAGGAGAGGGTATCGTGGAAATGGCGTTGTACCATCTCTTTTGCTTGTTCGGGAGTGGCGATACCCGCCCACATAGACATGAATCCGCTCCATACACTCAGTCGTTGTATCAGGCAATCATAAGTTCGTGGTTGGCCTACGTGCAGATAAAGAGTTCCCGGTTGTAGCGATGTTATGTCGGGTTTTTCGACCGGCAGCAAATTCAGGTCTACGCTATAATAGAATCCGTCCCTGCGATCCCAACAATGTTCCCGAATATTCTTTTTCAGTGTTTCCGCCTCGTTTGCAAAATGTCGGGCGATGTCGGGCATATTCAGGCAGTCGGCGAGATAATTCATGGCCAGTAGTTCTTTGTACATCAATGCATTCAGGAAAATCGATCCCGAACTGCCATGTGGCCGGTAGAACGTACTCGGGTCATTATCCACCCCGATGGCCTCGTCTGTTTCCCAATACATCAGTCCGGTTGCTTTGTGCCGGTGGAAGTTGAGATATTTCGAGACAAATGCCTGCAAAGCGTAGAAATCGTCCCTCAGCCATTCCGCGTCTCCGTCCATGTTCCTGACGATAAAAGCGGCGTGTTGTGCCAATGTAGGTTTGTGCATGTTGCTTTTCCACGGATTGCGACTTTTGAGCATCTCTTCCCGGCTGGGGGCGTTACGTTCTATCCATATGGGGATCCACCCGTCCATACCCCCGTAATTCAAAGAGTTGAGTACACAACCTTGTTCATATCTGAGTGCCTTCCGGCGGTCTCTGTCCGAACCATTTTCGAGTAATATTTGCCTCAAAGCGATGTTGCTCAGCCAAGAGTCCCAATCCCATAACATATCGAGATATTGGTTGCTTCCCGGTGCGAGAAACGGATATTTCAACGCTCCTCCTGCTTCGCGATACATGCCTTTCATATCTTTATAGATGTATTTACGGCATATCTCTTTGTATTTTTGTATATTTTCGGGAGTACGTTCGGGCATTTGTGCCGTTGCAGAAAGATACAGCAATATAGCGATTGCCGAGAAGATAAGTTTTTTCATGGTCGGTGTTATCGATGGTGAGGCGATAAAGATAATAAAATTTGTACCGATGTAGAAATTTTGCAGGAAAGATATGAGGGAGTGGAATAAGGTGGTGGGGTAAAATAAATGTTCCGGTTGCTGTGGCAGCCGGAACATTTATTTTATCTATGAAGGGAAATGATTTCCCGTAACCTTATAAAAAGATAGTAGTAGATAAAACGAAGATTAACCGTATATGTACCCGACATAAAAAGAGAACCTTCCCGATGACGAAACGACTTTCGTCTTGTGTGTCTTTTCAGGTATGAAATCAGGTAAACGAGATTGGGAGGCGCCTACGCCTCTTTTTTCGTATGGCAAAGTTATACTTTAATCTCGAAATACGAAGCATAAAATCAAAAAAATAAGTCTCATTCACTGTTTTTTTATTTTGCAAAAGCTTTTTTACCAAGAAATCTTTCTTTGATACGTCTGCATGAAGGCAGTTCGGGAAAATATCGCTAATTTAGTCCCCCATAAGAAAAAGAGTTTTATGATCAATCTTCAAATCGAAAGTCTTACCAAGTCGTTCGGTGACCGCGTACTCTTCTCTGATATTGCATTCGGGCTTTCTGAGGGTGAGCGGGTAGGACTTATTGCCAAGAACGGTACGGGAAAGACAACCCTTCTCAATATCATTGCCGGAGATGAAAGTTACGATTCCGGTACGATAACATTCCGTAACGGAATACAGGTGGGGTATTTACGGCAGTTGCCGGTTTTCCCGGCGGAGATAACCGTTTTACAGGCCTGTTTTGCGACGGATAGCGAAATAACCCGCACGATACGCGAGTATGAGTCGGCTATGGCACATAACGACACGGCCCGGCTCGAAACGCTGGTGAATCGTATGGAGCAGCTTAAAGCTTGGGATTACGAACAGAGGGTGAAACAGATTTTATCACAACTGAAAATCCATGATTTTGATCAACTGATGGGGCAGTTGTCGGGCGGTCAGCAAAAACGAGTGGCGTTGGCAAATGTGTTGATTGCAGAACCCGATTTGTTGATTCTCGATGAACCTACCAACCACCTCGATTTGGAGATGACCGAATGGCTCGAAGATTTTCTTTCCCATAGCCGGGTATGCCTGCTTATGGTAACGCACGACAGGTATTTTCTTGATCGGGTATGCAACCGCATTGTAGAAATAGATTCCCGTACGTTATATACATATAAAGGAAATTATAGTTATTATCTCGAAAAACGTCAGGAACGCATCGAAGCCCGCAATGCCGAAATAGACCGCGCCAATAATCTTCTGCGCACCGAGCTCGACTGGATGCGCCGTCAGCCTCAGGCTCGCGGTACGAAAGCCAAATACCGTATCGATGCTTTTTATGAATTGGAAAAAAAAGCTCGTGCCGAGAAAGTTGAAGATAATGTAACACTTGCAGTCAAATCGTCGTATATCGGTTCTAAAATTTTTGAAATAAAACATTTGCAAAAACAATTCGGTGAGAAAAAAATCATAGAAGATTTCTCATACACCTTTTCCCGTTATGAAAAAGTGGGTATTGTAGGGAGTAATGGCACGGGAAAATCCACATTCATAAAGATGCTCATCGGTGTGCTTCCGCCCGATGGCGGGACGATAGATATAGGGGAAACGGTACGTTTCGGATATTACAGTCAAGAGGGCATACAATTTGACAATCAAAAAAAAGTCATCGATGCCGTACGCGACATCGCCGAAGAGATTTCGCTGGGAGATGGTAAAAAACTTTCGGCATCGCAGTTTCTACAACATTTCCTGTTCACACCCGAGACACAGTATAACTATATTTACAAATTGAGCGGAGGGGAGAAACGTCGTCTTTATCTGTGTACGGTATTGATGAGCAATCCCAATTTCCTTGTGCTTGACGAGCCGACCAATGACCTCGATATTGTAACCCTTAATTTGCTGGAAGATTATTTGCGACATTTCAAAGGCTGTGTCATAGTCGTTTCGCACGATCGCTATTTTGTCGATAAGGTAGTAGACCATATTTGGGCGTTCGAAGGGGAGGGCCGTATCAAGGACTTCCCGGGAAATTACTCCGATTATCGTTTGTGGAAAGTTGCTCGGGAAGCAGAAGAAAAGCGGACGTCTTCTGCCGGTGTTCGGGAGAAACAGAGTGTAAAATCGGAAAAGGTCAATGCGGGAACGGTGAAACAACGACGTAAACTGACATTCAAGGAGAGAAAAGAATTTGAAGAACTCGATACCTTGATTCCCCGTCTCGAAGCCGATAAAGCGGCTCTTGAAGCGGATTTGTCTTCCGGGGTATTGTCGGCAGACGAGTTACAGAAAAAGTCTCTTGCCTTAGGTCGGCTTATGGAGGAAATCGACGAGAAGTCGATGCGTTGGCTCGAATTGAGCGAATGGTTATAAAATGTTCTCTTGAACGCCTTACCGCATGAAGTCTTAGCTTTTGTGGTAAGCAAGCCAATAAAGACCGCCGACAAAAAATGCTCCGCCCGTGATATTCCCGAGGGTGGCCGGTATGAGGTTGCGCACGACAAAGTCGTATATCTCTACATCGGCTCCCTGCAACATGCCCAAAGGTATGAAAAACATGTTGGCTATGCTGTGCTCGTAGCCGAGAGCTACGAAACACATCACGGGAAACCATAGGCCGATGAACTTTCCGGCTGCACTGCGGCAAGCTATTCCCAACCATACGGCCAGGCATACAAACCAGTTTGCCCCGATTCCTTTAATGAAAGTAACACCCCATGACATACCCACCTTTGCTTCTGCGATATTCTGTATGGCCGTATTCCATGGATCGGACTTTACAATGTCTGCCATATATACCATGACGTAAACAAAAAAGATAGCTCCGATAAAATTCCCGATATATACCAATAACCAGTTGCGTAGCACCGGTATGAGTCCGTATTTATGATTGCACAGTCCCGGAATCAGTACGGCGTTATTTCCCGTGAACAATTCGGCACCGGCAAAGACGACCAGTATAAGTCCGAGGGGAAACATCGCTCCCGATAAAAGACGCTGCAAGCCCGGATTATTTGCCGTCGTTTCCGGAAATCCGTATCCGATGACAAGCGATAACAAGCCACCCATCGCTATATATATACCGGCCAGAATAGCAAGAATCAGGGTTTTTCGAGTACTGAAAGAAATTTTTTGTAAGGCCGTATTTTCTGCGGCGGTGATAATTTCGGGAGATGATAATACGCTCATAGCCAGAATGGAACGTTTTTTACGTGAGTAGCAAAGATACGACTTTTTATTCCTCCTCGGAAAAAAAGTTGTACATAAATCGATTGCCGGTGAACAAATTTCCGGTAACGCTGTTTTATAGTCAGAAAAGCATCTCAAAAGTGTTTGAGATCGAAATCAAAACAATCAAGAAGATATATTCTCGTTTTTGTGTGTTTCATTGGTATTTATCCTGCTTATTCTGAAAAAGAATAAGTCTATCCTCTTTCTTGTTTTTGATATATTTCAAGCTCGAAGAAGGTTGGCTCGTGAGAGTCGTAACCTTCTTTTTTTATGTTATAAGTCCAAATAGAAAAAGTGGGAATCATCGTATGGATAGTCATACTCAACCGGAAGTTCTCTTTTCTCCATTCTCTTGAATCCTGCCTGTTTATAAAATAAATGTGCCCTGTCTGTATTCTTGGGTGTGTCGAGAATGACTTTTGAGAAACCATGTGTCTGGGCAAATTCCAAAAAGAGGGCGTATAACTGCCTGCCGAGATGATGCGGTTTTCCGCGATAAGGCTCGTACACGAAGAATTTTTTCAGTATGCACAACCCGTTTCCCTTGTTCATCAGGCCGATTGTTCCAGCCACCTTGCCGTTTTCCTTCGCTACCCAGAAATTTCCTCCGCCATCGATATATTCTTCCTCGATACGAAGTAGTTCCGGCTGGTCTTCGATACTTATCAACGGACGTGTTCCGTCATTCTGACAATGCAGGACAAGTGCGATCACTTCGTCCTTATCACACGCTGAGTATGTTCCTATCTCTATCATCTTATTTCATATTTAATTTAGTAGAAATCTTCTGCGACTTGAATATCTTGTGTATGTGATAGACGTGTATTCTTACCGCTATCGTACAGCCTATGATAAGTGGAGTTGTGTGCAAAAGCAATTCATAAATGACCATGTATAATGTTCGCATATAGGGATAGAAGCCTCAAATACCGAACCTCTTGCATTGCCATAAATAACAAGTTGAAAAATACCTATATCTCCTATAATAAGTGTCATGATAACGATACTCAATTATTGTTTGTCATAAGAGAAAATATGGTCTTCATGCTTTTTACAATCTCTTGTAACCGGCTTTCATCCAATCCTGCAAATATCTCTTCGACGGATTGATTCGCGGCCATATTCAACGTATGGTAAACCTCTTCTCCATGTTTTGTAAGCCTTACGAATTCCATACGGTTGTCGTTCATTGCCTTCTCCCGATATATGTATTTTCTCGCTTCCAGCTTTTTCAATATGCGGGATAACAGTCCTTTATCCATATTGAGTTCACTGGATATCTCTTTTGCATTTCGATTCGGATGCAAATACACATCTTGGATAACACGGATCTCAGGGAGCCCGAACTCACTGCCTAAATAAGACTTGTTCAGTACGCCTAAAATTTTGGTATAAAATCTGTTGAAAGCCCTGATTTGGTCTATATACTCTTGTTTCATACCACAAAGATATTTATAATAGTTGATTTAATCAACTAAACACAAAAAATAAATTCATTAGGATATAAAAAGGGATTTTAGTCTGCTATTTGAGAAATGGTGATAACCGTTTTTAGCGCTTGTTAGAATTTCATTGTTTTTACATTGCTATACTGTCAAATGACTTTTTGTATTTAAAGAATATGATAATTATTCGGGGAATAATGCTTGTTATCAAAAATCTTCATACTATCTTTGTAAATAGTCCATTAATATAATCCCGTAAGTGTTTATCTAACAGAATATGACGTAAAGAGAGCGTCTTGTTGAGCTGAAATAAATAGCTATCCAACAATGAGTATTATTGGAAAGTGGTAAATATTACAGTAAGTTATTGGAATAAAGAATTATGAAAGACAATAAGAATTATGACTATACAGATAAATTTAGTTATATAATTCATACTGGAAGATTTATAAGTGCGGCAGAGCTGTCTGAACTGTTCTTTTCTGCTCCCAAATGGATAACTATTTTGATGAAGTTCCGTAATGTCATGATGAGACCTTTCGGATTGAAAAAAGAAAGAAATTTATCGGATTTGCTACATATCGAATCCGAAAATATGGCAACGGTATGCAAAAATGATAAGCATCTTGATTTAGAAATTGCGTTTATAACCGAGAGTATAGAACGTGATAGCCAACGCATATCTGTCAGTACAAAAGTCAGATTCCATAATAGTTTAGGAAAATGTTATTTTGCTATAATCAAACCGTTTCACAATTTAATTTGTAAGACACTTTTACAACGAGCAAAAAACAATATTGAAAAATCTCTTTACAGATCAGCAGTGTAATGTGTCGGCAATCAATAAAGAATATGAATACAGATTATAAAGTCGGTGATTTTATTTATAATGCAGATATTTATGATGGGTTAAATAATTCTCTATCCGATTTGGCGTTTTACAAAAAATGGCTGCCTCAAAATAAAGATGCCAAAATACTTGAACTCTGCTGTGGAACGGGTAGGCTTACGATTCCAATAGCAAAGGATGGATACAATATTAAGGGTGTTGATTATACTTTATCTATGCTTGAACGGGCAAAGGAGAAAGCATTTCAAGCCGGATTAAAAATAGATTTCATTGAAGCGGATATTAGAGAATTAAACTTGGGGGAAAATTTCGATCTTATTTTTATTCCGTTTAATTCGATCCATCATTTGTATAAAAATGAGGATTTATTTGATACGTTGACAGTCGTAAGAAATCACTTGAAAGAAAAAGGTTTGTTTTTATTGGACTGCTTCAATCCTAATCTCCAATATATTGTTGAGAACGAACGGGAGCAACATGTTATTGCCGAATACACAACCAATGATGGAAGAAGAGTGTTGATAAAACAAAGCATGCACTATGAAAGCGCATCTCAAATTAATCGTATAAAGTGGCATTATTTTATTGACGGTAAATTTCATTCAGTCCAAAATATGGACATGAGATTGTTCTTTCCCCAAGAGTTAAATTCATATCTCAAACAATTTGGATTTAATATTATCCATAAATTCGGGAATTTTACAGAGGGTGAATTTGATGACAATTCAGAGAAGCAAATATACATTTTGGAATGTAAGAAGTAGTGGCAAAATAAATGAAATCATAAGCGAAGTACAACAAAATGTTATTCATCTAGAAATGGCAAGCAAACTCTTTTGTTGTTAAAACGGTTATGGCTTTATTACGCTTTCCTTTGCGGCTGTATGGGTCGGTGTATATTTTTCCTTAGTTTCTCGAACAGCTCCTTGAATCACTCGCCAATCGGCTGTCCGCCGATACAAAGAACCAGCCTCGTCCCGTACGTCGGGTCTTTCACCACTTGAACCTCAGCTTTTTCGGTCGTGAATTTCCGTCCGTATTCCTCCGAATAGAGTTTGCGCATACTCCAACGGCTTTCCCTTGACGAGCGTTGCGGTCTGCCGTTCGTCAAATCACGTGGGGCGGCACAGTTTTTCCATGCGTAGCATTTCATGCAGTTCGGGAAACCACGCTGCCGCCTTTGCGATTACCACTTGCAGAAACAATACTTCCCGCTTGTGCTTCGCTTCCTTACCTGCTGTGCATTACTCCAATTTGTATTTCGCCTATGTGGTTATTTTATGTCCGTAGCATTTTTGATGTATTCCATGACATCGTTCATGCCATGTATGAATTTTTCGAAATCTTTCGGATAGAGAAAAATTTTGTGTTTTTCAAACTGTATTTCTCTGTTTTCTTCATTCATTAGAACACGCTTGCTTTCGGTAATGGCCAAAAATAACTCACCGGTGTTGTTTTGTTTGACATCTAAATAATAAATCCTTCTACCGGCTTTGATGCTTCGAGTAAATAAGATATCGCTTTCTTGTGAGTATGTAACTAATTCATCATCCATAATTGATACAATAAATTGAGACAGAATTCCAAATTATTAACTAAACCGTTTTCACAAATTAAAAAAATAAATTTTATACCAACAACTTTATAAATATAAAAATTTACTAAATGATGTGCGTTACTATATCGTTTTCCGGATTGAGAGAAAAAAAGAATGGCGGTTAGTAGGGAAACTTCAAAAATGTTGTACCTTTACGGCCGAAAAATAAATTTGGTAAAATGATCAATCGTGCTTTGATCCGGACAAAAGTGGTGCAAATCGTCTATTCGTATTTGATAGACGGCGATAAAAGTATAGATGTTGCCGAAAAGGAGCTTTTCGCAAGTCTCGAAAAATCATATGAATTGTATCATTTGTTGTTGCTTATTCCGATTGAAGTAACGCATTTGCAGCGTCTACGCATAGATAATGCCCGTAGTAAATTTACGGCTACTCTCGAAGAGAGAATGCCCAATACTCGCATGATCGATAATCGCTTTGTGGCACAGTTGGAGGGCAACAAAGCATTCTCGAAATATATCGAAGAACGTCCTTTGGTGTGGAACGATGATACGAATTATTTGCGCTCGTTGCTCGATCGTATTCTGTCGTCGGAGATTTATACGCAGTATTTGGAAGCCGAAGACTCGTACGAAAATGACCGTACTTTCTGGAAAAACATCTATCGTCACCTGATTTTCTCTGATGAAAATCTAGGGGAAATCTTGGAGTCTCAGAGCCTATACTGGAATGACGATATGCCTATCATTTCGACGTTCGTGCTTAAAACCGTAAAACGATTTGAAGAATCGGCGGGAGAGGAGCAGGAACTGTTGCCGATGTTTAAGGACGAAGACGACCGTATTTTTGCCCGTACACTTTTCCGTCGGGCGTTGTTGGATAGCAACGATAATAAAAAGTTGATCGAGCAGTTTACCCGGAATTGGGAAATCGAGCGTATCGCTTTTATGGATATTGTCATTATGATTGTAGCCTTGGCCGAGATAACTTCGTTCCCTTCCATACCATTGCAGGTATCGTTCAATGAATATATCGAAATCGCCAAGTCGTATAGTACATCGAAGAGCGGAAATTTTATCAACGGGGTATTGGAGGCTATCACTTCGTTGTTAAAAAAAGAAGGGCGGTTGGAAAAATAATTTTTCGTTTGTTATAGTGTAGAACAATAATATATAAACAATAAATAAAAACAATTATGACATTACTTACAATTCTTTTGCAGGAAGCTGCTGCACCCAAAGCGTCGGGCTATTCGAGTATTATTATGATGGTGGCTCTTATTGCCATATTTTATTTCTTTATGATTCGCCCGCAAAGCAAACGTCAAAAAGAAATCCGGAAATTCCGTGAAGCACTTGCCGAGGGACAAAAAGTAATCACCGCCGGCGGTATTCATGGAAAAGTAAAAAGCATCAAAGATAATACCGTTGTCGTAGAGATAGCCGACAATGTACGTATCACGGTCGATAAGGGTTCTATCTATGCCTCGACAGCCGATACGGCCAATACGACTCCTACCAAATAATTTCAGTCGGGTACAATATAAAAAAGCCGGGATCAAATCCCGGCTTTTTTATATTGTGGGGTAGGCGTTATCCTGTTTGACGGTATGATAGGTATTTGTGCGTTTTCCTATGAAATGGGTCTGGACCGGAGGGTATCTGCCGATAGTTATAGAGAATATAAAAATGGTCGAATAATAACTTAATTTCGAGGAAAAAAGTCTATCTTTATCCCCGAAAATCGATACGATAAAAGTAAAGATAATGAGTGATGACGAAAAGAAAAAACGGGCGGGAGTGAAAACTTTTCTTCTGCGTAAACTCGGTAGTGTGCGCAGTCGTTTACAGAGTGAGAGGAGCAGAGATATTTTGACATTTCTGATGTTTGTCGCTCTCTCTTTTCTGTTTTGGATGATGCAGTCGCTCGGCGAAGATATGAACACCGTGTACCGTATTCCCATAAAATATACCAATATTCCCGATAATACCATTATTACGTGTGAGCTTCCGACATCTGTTACCGTGCATTTGAGGGATGAGGGAGCTGTATTGATGAATTATAATCTCGAAGGTATTCCTTCGTTCGAGGTCGACTTCAAGCAATATGCCAATAGCCGCAATGCTTTTATCCTTACTTCAGAAGAGATAAAAAATCAGATAAAGAAAAATCTGCGTAATACGACAAATCTTACATCGATGTCCATCGATACATTGGCCGTGTATTATACGCAGGCAGAGGGAAAGAAAGTCAAAGTGCGTATCGAAGGTTCGGTAACGACTGTGCCGCAGTGTATTATCAGCGGAAAGATACAGTCCGATGTCGATTCGGTGCAAGTATATGCACCCGAGTATTTGTTGAATACGATTTCCTATGTCGAGACCGATTCGTTTGTCGTGAAAGATATTGCTCAGACGTGGACACAGACTGTCCCGCTGCGTAAAATCGAAGGAGTGAAAATCGTCCCGAATGAGATAACGCTGACAGTGCCGGTCGAAGAACTTACGTCGAAGTCTTTGTCGGTCCCCGTTTCGGCAGTGAATGTTCCCAGAGGTATGTCTTTGCTTACTTTCCCGGCTGTGGTGAAAGTAGATTGCATGGTTCCCGTAAGCCGTTTTTCTCAAATATCGGCAGAGGATATCGCTGTTGCCGTCGACTATAAAGAGACTCATAATGCTCCCGAGAAGTTGGCGATAAAAATAACTCGGACTCCCGGAGCGGCATATTATGTAACGGTTGCGCCCGATAGCGTGGAATATATACTGGAACAGAAACATTGATGATTTTATGGCGATTATCGGAGTTACCGGTGGGATAGGGAGCGGAAAATCTGTCGTGTGCCGTTTTTTACGTATTTTGGGCTATTCGGTTTATGACAGCGACGAGCGGGCGAAAGTGTTGATGGATTCGTCTGCATCTATAAAGTCGGCACTTGTTGCGGAGTTTGGAGCAGATGTGTGTATCGACGGAGTTTTGGATTGCCGTAAATTGGCTGGGATTGTTTTTGCCGATGCTATGGCATTGAGTCGGTTGAATGCCATTGTACACCCGGCTGTAAAAGCCGACTTTAAGGATTGGTGTGAAAGGCGGCGAGAGGAGCGTGTCGTTTTTATCGAGTCGGCCATACTCATAGAAGCCGGTTTTTCCGATGTTGTCGATACGGTATGGCTGGTTACGGCGCCGGAAGAAATTCGTGCAGAACGCATCATGTCGCGTAATGGCTGTTCCCGTCAAGAAGCCATATTGCGTATTCGTTCACAAAAAAGTGATGCCGAAAAAGAAAAATTTGCATCGCGTATCATTCATAATAGCGATAAAAAACCGCTTATCCCTCAAATTTTTAATGCCCTTTCAGGGCACTCTTAGTCGGTTTCCCGGCTTCTTTAAATCTCTCGGCAGCTTGATTATCTCGGGAATGTGTATTACTTTTGTGCGACTAATACCAAATGAAGAAAGATAAAGATTATGTTGAAGAAAATTTTATCCATATCGGGTCGTCCCGGACTTTTTAAGTTGGTCTCTCAGGCGAAAGGGGCATTGATTGTAGAAGCATTGTCTACGGGAAAACGTACGTTGGCGTACAGTCATGATAAAGTAACCTCTTTGGGTGATATAGCCATGTACACGCAGAGCGGGGAAGAGCCTCTTTATAAAGTGCTCGAAAATGTAAAAGAGAAAGAAAACGGTGCTGTCGCATCTGTTTCGCCAAAGGCGGATAAAGAGACTTTGCGTACCTATTTTGCCGAAATATTGCCCGATTTCGATACGGAACGGGTTTACCCTACCGACATCAGTAAACTGATTTCGTGGTACAATATCTTGATTCAATCCGGAATAACCGATTTTTCGGTAAAAGAAAAAGAGGAGGCTCCGAAAGATGATAAAGCGGAGTAATTCCAATGGATTTTCTAAACACATGGGGCGGGAATTGAAATTCCCGCCCCATGTGTTTAGAAAAGATTGTCTATCGTCGGAATTTGTAATGCCGTATCATATCCGATATACCGTAGATCACCATCGATATACCGAAAATCGTCATGATGAGATTTACCGTTCCGAAAGGCTTGAAAATCATGAGGAATCCTGCTATCGTAATCAGTACCGGTACGATATACATGCCGATGGGGATAGGCATTATTTGACCCGAACGTATCAGAGAGACGATTTGAGAAATACCTGCCAAGAGGAGAATGATACCTAAGGCTATTAGTATAACGGCGTTGAAAAATGTCGGTTGCAGTAACATCCATGCGCCTATGACAAGAGCCCCGATACTTTCGACCAGAACATATCCGGGCATGGGTGTTTCCTTGTTTTTGTAAGAGAAATATCCGATGATTGCGAGTAAGGCGGGAATAGCCAATGTCGCTCCGATAAGCATGATGACAATATTGGGACCGAGCTGCGGGTTGATGATAACAACAACACCCAATGCAATGGCAAGCAGGTTGCGTATGATGGGATTTTTGAAAAGAGTTTCCATAATGAAAAGGTATTTTTGATAATAACAAAGATAACCCTTTGATGTTGAATAAAAATATTTTTTGTATTAAAAAAGTGTGGCTTTTCCTGTCGATAGAAATTTATATTGCGAAAACCTTTTTTTTCGGTTATCTTTGCTTCATCAATCTCTCTTTTATGTTTTGCAGATGGAGCGCAAGAAAATATTGTTTATCGTGAATCCTATTTCGGGGACGCATTCCAAAGAGAATGTGCCGGATTGGGTGCAGAATACTCTCGATAAAAGTATTTTTGCTCCCGAAATCGTTTTTACCCAATACGGAGGTCATGCTACCGAACTTACTCGTGAGGCCGTAAAAGAAAGATATGATTGTGTCATATCGGTCGGAGGAGATGGTACCTGCAACGAAATAGCCCGATCTTTGGTACATACCGATACGGCGTTGGGTATTGTTCCGGTAGGTTCGGGAAACGGTTTGGCGCGTCATTTGGGAATACCGCTCAATCCTATACGGGCGTTGCGTATTCTCAACGATGCAATAGTAGATGACATCGACTACTGCAAGGCCAATGACAAAACATTTTTCTGTACCTGCGGCATGGGCTTCGATGCGTGGGTAAGTAAAAAGTTTGCCGAGGACAGGCATCGGGGTAAAATGACGTATATAAAAAAGGCGATTGAGGAATATCTCACCTACAAGAATGAGGTGTATCGCATTGAAACTCCTGACGGTGTCATACAGGAAAAAGCATTTATCGTAGCCTGCGGCAACGCCTCGCAATACGGGAACAATGCCTATATAACTCCACGGGCAAGTCTGCATGACGGGAAAATCGATGTAACGATTATGTTTCCGGTAAGTCCCATCGATGTTTTGCCTGTTGCGGTGCAACTATTTACCAAATGGATCAGTGTCAGTTCCAACGTAAAAATTTTTGAGACCCCGGCTTTGACGATTACCCGGGAACGGGAAGGGGTGATGCATCTCGACGGGGAACCGGTCGAAATGTCGAAACGGATAGACATTACATGTGTTAAGGGTGGACTGAAAGTGTTGGTACCTCGTACCGAACAGCATAAGTCATTGATTGCGCCGATTCAATCATTGGTTTTTGATGTGGTCGATACGATAAAACACGAGTTGGATATTTAATCGGACTATAATCACTTCTGTGATTGTTGTTTTTTTTTGAAGGTTTTATCTTTATTTTTTTCTGTCTATATATTTTTATTTCCTCTATTTGTTTTTATGAGTTTTCTATTTTAATATTTATAAACATCTTGTTTTGTATTGTAATTTATTGATTTATATATAATTGATTCCTTATTTTGACTTTGTGGTAGAATTTTGTGAATGTAAAAAGTTCTCCAAATCGGAAAACTTTTTGTTGAATTGCTTGCTTGAAAATTTTCTTGTTTATATATTTGTCGAACATTCGGTTCTCGATTTTTTTCGTTGAAAAAAGAGATTAAAAGGGAATCCTGTGAAAGACAGGGACTATCCCCGTAGCTGTGAGTTTCAGTAAAAGTCTGTTCGATAAATGCCACTGGAAATTTCGTATATGACCGGGAAGGTGTAACAGATGAAACAAGTCAGAAGACCTGCCGTTTGTGAGTTGTAAAGATGCTTCGGGTCGAAAGCAGGACAACAGACAATCCCTTTGTCATGTATGCCTCTCCGTCTTTTCCCCTTTGCATGCGTATTGCTTGTAAATTTTTAATGTATATGGTATGATACAAACGATTATCAAACGCGATGGCCGTATTGTCGGCTTCAACGAGGAAAAAATCATGGCGGCTATCCGCAAGGCGATGCTCCATACCGAAAAGGGGGAAGACGAGCCACTGATCCGTAAAATAACCGACCGTATTGCTTGCAACGGCCGTGAGCAGATGACAGTGGAGGAAATTCAGGATTGGGTCGAAATGGAATTGATGAAAAGTCCGCGTAAGGAAGTCGCGAAGAAGTACATCGCTTATCGGGATCAGCGTAGCATTGCTCGTAAAGCCAAGACGCGCGAAATGTTTCTCGACATCATCAACGCCAAGTCCAACGACATCACCCGGGAAAACGCTAATATGAATGCCGATACTCCGGCCGGCATGATGATGAAATTCGCCAGCGAGACAACAAAACCTTTTGTCGATGATTATTTGTTGAGCGATGAGGTAAGAGATGCCATACGTCATGGATACATTCATATCCACGATAAAGATTACTATCCGACCAAGAGTCTGACCTGTGTACAGCACCCGCTCGACAAGATATTGAAAAAGGGATTTTGTGCCGGACATGGGGAGGCGCGTCCTGCTAAACGTATAGAAACCGCGAGTATCTTGGGGTGTATCTCTATGGAGACGGCTCAAAACGAAATGCACGGAGGGCAGGCTATTCCCGCATTTGATTTCTATCTTGCCCCTTATGTGCGATTGAGCTATATCGAGGAGATAAAAGTCATTGAAAAGTTTATGGACGCAGATTATTCTCATCTTTATGAGGCGCCTATCGATGATTATCTTTATAAAGAACTCGACGGACTGGCCGGTGAAGAACGTATCAAGCAGCAAGCAATCAATTGTACGGTACGCCGCGTGCATCAATCGATGGAGGCGTTTATTCACAATATGAATGCCATACATTCCCGAGGCGGGAATCAGGTCGTTTTCAGTTCGATCAATTATGGAACGGATACTTCGGCCGAAGGGCGTTGTATAATCCGAGAGATACTGATAAGTACTTATCAGGGAGTAGGTAACGGTTCTACGGCCATATTCCCCATACAGATATGGAAAAAGAAAAGAGGAGTAAGTTATCTACCCACCGACCGTAATTACGATTTGTATCGGTATGCCTGTAAGGTAACTGCCCGGCGTTTTTTCCCGAATTTCGTCAATCTCGATGCTCCTTTTAACCAGCATGAATTGTGGAGGGAAGATGATCCCGAACGGTATAAATACGAGGTTGCCACGATGGGATGCCGTACTCGCGTTTTTGAAAATCGTTTCGGTGAAAAAACCTCTATCGGTCGGGGTAATCTCTCTTTTACCACCGTCAATCTGGTACGGCTTGCCATAGAGTGCATGACGATAGAAAATCAGAACGACCGCGTCAATGCCTTTTTTGCCAAACTCGATGAGGTTCTTGAAATTACCGCCCGTCAATTGGAAGACCGTTATAATTTCCAGAAAACGACGTTGGCCAAACAATTTCCCTTGCTGATGACGATGTTGTGGGTCGGCAGTGAAAATCTCAAACCCGATGAAACGATAGAGAGCGTTATCAATCAGGGAACACTGGGTATCGGCTTTATAGGATTGGCCGAGTGTCTCGTTGCCCTTACCGGTAAACATCACGGTGAAGACGCGGCTTCTCAGGAATTGGGCTTGCGTATCATTACCTACATGAGAGATCGGGCCAATGAATTCTCTGAGCGGTATCATCACAATTTCAGTGTCTTGGCGACTCCGGCCGAGGGACTTTCGGGAAAATTTACGGCAAAAGACAGGAAAGAGTTCGGGATAATCAAAGGTATAACCGACCGGGAGTATT
>URHG01000023.1 GCA_900547555.1 uncultured Porphyromonadaceae bacterium
GGAGTCCTCTTTTCTCCGATATCAATATGCGAGGAAACAGCAAGCAACACGGTATCGACCTTATTGCGGCGCATTACGGAATAGACCTGAAAGACACGCTGGCCTTCGGCGACGGGGGCAACGATATATCGATGTTACGCCATGCAGGGATAGGAATTGCCATGGGAAACGCCAACGATACCGTGAAACAAAATGCCGATTATGTAACCGACGACATCGACAACGACGGTATCGTAAAAGCACTTCGACACCTCGACTTATTATAATCGTCGGAAACCGACATTCTCCCAAACCTACATCACTCCCCGACTACTCGGAAAATCGTGTTCCAAACCGACCGAGACATAAAATATTCGGGATAGACATACCGCATCGAGGTGCATTCTGACCCCTATTCGCAAAAATTTTTCCATCACCCGTCGCCCCCGAAAGCCGAATTCTCGACGACTTCCAAATTATTTCATTTTTTTATTGGGACTTTGGACAAAAGTTGTTATTTTTACCCGTACTTTTATATAAACGATTTGTTTGTCTATACCCTGACATACCATAAAACAACTAATAAATCATTTCAGCCATGAGCTTAATTGACGAAATCGTTGCTCGCGCCAAAGCGAACAAACAACGCATCGTTCTTCCCGAAGGCACCGAAGAACGCACATTGAAAGCCGCCGACAAAATCATTGCCGACGAAGTCGCTAACGTTATCCTTCTCGGAAACCCGACCGAAATCAAAACCCTCGCCGAGAAAAACGGATTGAAAAATATCGATAAAGCGACCATTATCGACCCGACCGATCACCCTAAGAAAGCAACCTATGCCAACCTTCTTTTCGAGCTCCGCAAGAAAAAAGGCATGACCGAAGAACAAGCTGCCGGGCTGGTCGAAAATCCATTGTACCTTGCCTGCCTGATGATAAAGAACGGCGACGCCGACGGAGAAGTCGCAGGGGCACGCAACACAACGGGAAATGTTCTGCGTCCGGCATTGCAAATCATAAAGACAGCTCCGGGTATCAGTGTCGTTTCCGGCGCATTCATCATGTTTATTCCCAACAAACAATACGGTGAAAACGGTGTCATGGTATTTGCCGACTGCGCCGTAACGCCCAACCCCACAGCAGAACAACTGGCCCAAATCGCCGTTGCCACAGGACAAACCGCTCGCATCATCGCCGGTTATGAGCCGCGTATCGCCATGTTGAGTTTCTCGACAAAAGGCAGCGCCAAAGACGAAATGGTCGACAAGGTCGTAGAAGCCACCCGCATGGCCAAAGAACTCGACCCCAGCCTGCTCATCGACGGAGAATTGCAGGCCGACGCCGCTATCGTACCCTCGGTAGGACAAAGCAAAGCCCCCGGTAGCGAAATAGCCGGTAAAGCCACCGCTCTCGTATTCCCCACCCTCGAAGTGGGTAACATCGCCTACAAGCTGGTACAACGTCTTGCCGGAGCGGAAGCCGTAGGTCCTATCCTGCAAGGTATGGCAGCTCCGGTAAACGATCTCTCTCGCGGTTGCTCGGTCGATGATGTTTACAAAATGGTATCTATCACCTGCAACCAAGCTATCGGTCTGAAAAAGTAATTCATCTCACATAAAATAAAATCATGAAAGTACTCGTACTGAACTGCGGTTCATCATCAATAAAATATAAACTGTTCGAAACCGAAACCAAGTCTATCTTGGCACAAGGGGGTATCGAAAAAATCGGCTTGAAAGGCTCTTTTCTGAAACTGACCCTCCCCAACGGAGAAAAAGTGATTCTCGAAAAAGATATTCCCGAACATACTGTCGGTATAGAATTCATTCTCGATACTCTTATCAGCAAAGAATACGGTTGCCTATCCTCACTCGAAGAAATCAACGCCGTAGGTCATCGCGTCGTACACGGCGGAGAGAAATTCAACCAATCGGTACTTATCGACAAAGCCGTAAAAGAGAAAATCATCGAATGCATCGATATTGCACCGCTTCACAATCCGGCCAACCTCAAAGGTATCGATGCCGTAGAAAAGATCCTCCCCAATGTACCGCAAGTCGCTGTATTCGATACGGCTTTCCACCAGACAATGCCTCAATACGCCTACATGTACGCGTTGCCTTACGAACTTTACGAGAAATACGGCATACGCCGTTACGGCTTCCACGGAACGAGCCACCGCTACGTATCGCGTCGTGCCTGCGAATTCCTGAACCTTCCCTACGAAAAGCAACGTATCATTACCTGCCACATCGGTAACGGAGGTTCTATCACAGCTATCAAAGACGGTAAATCGGTCGATACCTCCATGGGACTTACTCCGGTAGAAGGTCTTATGATGGGTACACGTTGCGGAGACGTCGATGCCGGCGCATTGGTCTTCATACAAGAAAAAGAAGGACTCGATTACAAAGGGGTATCCACTCTCATCAACAAGAAGAGCGGTGTATTGGGTATCTCGGGCATATCATCGGATATGCGGGAAATCGAAAATGCAGTTGCACAAGGTAATGAGAAAGCCAAACTCGCCCTCACGATGTATGAATACCGCATCATCAAATATATCGGAGCGTATGCCGCAGCTCTCAATGGCGTCGATGTCATCGTATTTACTGGCGGAGTGGGAGAAAATCAGGCCATAAGCCGTGAAGTCGTATGCAACCATCTTGGTTTTATGGGAGTAGAAATAGACAAAGAGCTCAACAAAAAAATACATGGTAAAGAAGTAGAACTCTCTACCCCAGCCTCGAAAGTGCGTGTCGTCGTTACCCCCACCGACGAAGAGTTGATGATAGCACTCGATACGCAACACATCGTTATGAAATAACAACCACAAACACCAATCCCCTTGCCCCAAATCGGAGCAAGGGGATTTTTTATCGTTGCCGAAAATCCGTTTTATACCTTAGACCTCCTAAAACTCATTACCCACAAAGGAATCATCAAAACAAAATTATTAAAAAAACGCCGAAATTCCGAAGCCTCAATGTAACCTTTTGCATGAGAAATGCGTCTAAAAGAATAAAAACCATGAAAAAGCATTTTATCCTATTCTTATTGTTCATCGGCATAATTTCCGTATCGCAAGCGCAAATCTCGAAATCAGAAATGCGAACCGACCTACACTTTTTACGGGATACATTACCAGCCAAGCACCTGAATCTGTTTGCGAAAATAAGCCGATCCGATTTTGAGAAAAGCATTGCATCTCTCGATGCCCGCATCGACACTCTCGACGAAGAATCGTTTTTTACAGAAATTTTCCAAATCATCAAAACCGTAGGAGATGAGCACACCCGCTTTCGTCCCGACTTATCGCCTTATCGATTACCGATAAGATTTACCTTGTTCAAAGAAGGCTGCTTCGTAACCGAAGCCCATCAAGCCGAACTGCTCCTCGGCAAGCTGATTGCCATCAACGGCATGGACATGGAAGAGATCATCAATCGATTCAAAAAAATTCTCTACGACGAAAATCCATCTTATTTCGATATATATTTACCCCAATACCTAAACAACACATATATTTTAAAAGGATTAGGCATAACGCAGACCAAAGACTCCATCACCTGCACATTCCTGAATACCGATAATAAAACATTCTCGGCCGTCTTGAAGCCCGACCCGAAAGCCAAACTGAAAAAAGCCCCTTCTTATACCGAACTAAGAGCATTCAAGGAGAAAGGTATATACGGACAAATTTATGATAAAGAACAAAACCTCATTTATGTCTACTATCGCAGTTGCCAACAAGACAAGAAATATCCGTTTTCCAAGTTCACCCGAGAACTGCTCGACACGATCGCCAATCGTCAGCCGCAAAAACTCATTATCGACCTTCGATACAACGGTGGTGGGAATTCATCGATCATGAACCCACTGATCGATTCGCTGCAAAACGGGTATCTATCCCGTGAACATAAACTGTATGTACTTATCGGGAAACAGACTTTTTCATCGGCTCTGCTCAACGCCATGTCATTAAAGAAACAATGCCAAGCCATTCTCGTGGGAGAACCCACAGCCGGATCGGTCAACCACTACGGTGAAGTACGAACATTTGAGTTACCTTGTTCCCAAGCCATCGTTACCTACTCGACCAAATATTTCGAAACTTGGAAAGGACACGACGGCGCATTGATTCCCGACAAGATCATTCCCGCATCGGTCGAAGATTTCAAACGGGGACGCGACAGTGTTCTCGAATACATCTATCGGCAATAAAAACCTATCGAAAAAAGAAAAACAGAATTCCATAAACAAACGCTTGACATGAAAACATTCTTAATTTCAGCCATTTGCTTCTTATCTGTCTCTACCATAACTGCACAAACCGTTATGGTAAACGGCGTACCGCGCGACACCTCTTTTACCCTGAACAAAACCTTCTTGAAAGAGCGAAAATACAGACCCTACATAGAACCGGTAAAAGCTGACCTTCCCGACCATGTGCGGGCATACGAACAGGTTACTTATAAAACGGTAAAAAACAAATGGGGAGAACATGAATTGAAAATGAATATATATCGCCCCGACGACAATAAAAAATATCCTGTCTTGCTGATGATTCACGGCGGAGGGTGGAACTCGGGCAGTTTAGAGTTACAAGTTCCTATGGCTCAACAAATCGCCACAAAAGGGTATGTAACCATTCCCGTAGAGTATCGACTTATTCCCGAAGCTCTTTATCCGGCCGGAGTAGAAGACCTCGAAGATGCGATCGAGTGGATTTACAAGAACGCCAAACGATACAGTATCGATAAAAAGAAAATTGCCGTATCGGGTTGCTCGGCAGGCGGCCAACTGGCCATGCTCATCGGGACGAAAAACAAATCGGGGGAAATAGGTGCCATCATCAATATGGACGGAATATCTTCTTTTGTTACGGACGAATCGGTAAACCGGGCCCAACAGGCACGGGAAGAGAACAAACCCCTACCGGTCGACGCCATCTGGTTGGGCGGGACTTATCAGGAAAAACCTCAAAACTGGAAAGACGCCTCTGCCTTATTCTGGATCACTTCAAAATCGGCTCCGGTATGTTTCATCAACAGTTCGATACCCCGATTCCACAACGGCCGCGACGAGGCGATAGCAAAGTTAAAGACATTCGACACATATACCGAAGTCCACACATTGGAAGACACCCCGCATACCTACTGGTTTTTCCGGCCATGGTTCGACACGACGGTTTCCTATATGACAGAATTTCTCGACAAAATTTTCAAAAACGACAATAAATAGTCTATCATTTCACAACGACACAATATATCGAGGGGGATTCTTTCATTGAGAATCCCCCTCGATATATTGTTCAAGAAACAACTGTTCGCCATCGAAACGAGCATAAGAAAAATGCTGTATCCAATCGCCGAGAATCAATACCCGACAATCGCGGGCAATCATAAGGTCGAGCAAAATATGACGATGCCCGAAAATGAAAAAGTCGATATGTGGAGAGGGATTTTCTCGCCTATATTCTTTGGCATATCGAACCAAAAACTCATTTTCTTCTCCTTGATAGGGAAGATCATTGCCATGCTTACGACTATGAGATGACCACCGATGTGCAAAAGCTACCGTCCAGCGGGGGTGTATGGACGAATAAAGAATCTGACAAATACGGCTATGAAAAATAGAGCGTATAATCCTGAACGAAAAAGGTGTACGCCCCAACCCGTCTCCATGAGCCAGATAAGCCGTATAACGTCCCAACGAAACAAGACAAGGCGACTTGTGCACGATAACCCCCAACTCGGACGGGAGGTAATCGAATATCCAAATATCGTGATTCCCGATAAACCAATGTACCTCTACCCCGCTATCGGTAAGCTCAGCGATCTTTCCGAAAAAACGGGTAAATCCTCGGGGTACCACATGCTTATACTCATACCAATAATCGAGAATATCGCCCAACAGATAAATCACAGAGGCATCATCTTTGACGGTATCGAGCCAACGCACGACACGACGTTCCCGGTCCAAACGTTCGGACGGTGAAACGGAATGCGTTCCCAAATGAAGATCTGAGAGGAAATATGTATTTGTTCTCATACCGGTACGGTTTACCGAAAGAAGATATGATTTATAGGAAACCGAGTTCGAGTTTAGCTTCTTCGCTCATCATGTCTTTGTTCCACTCCGGCTCAAAAACCAAATTGATTTGCGCCGAAGCGACACCTTCCACGCTCTCGACCTTCTGTTTCACATCTTCTACAATAAAATCGGCTGCCGGACAATTCGGAGCTGTAAGCGTCATATCTATGGAAACTCGATTCTCTTCATCGACATCGACTTTATAGATAAGACCGAGATCATACACATTGACAGGTATCTCAGGATCGTAAACCGTGCGCAACATCTTCACGATTCTTTCTTCTATTTCGAGAGTATTGGACATAATTCTTTGAAATGAATGAAACAAATTATCAATGACGGGAAGAACGATGACCGTTTTCCTTTTTATTTTTCACTTGACGGGGACGATCATTTTTACCTTTTGAAAATTCGGTATCGTAACCGGTTTTATTACGGAGGCCTCCCCGAGTACCCCGATGCGAACGATGCACAGAAAGATCTTCTTCCTCCGCAGGGACAAAACGTACCGGTCGTTTTTTGGGCTTGGGCAACTTAGGTCGCTCGACAAACGAAGCGGGATTGGGACGTAATATCTCCCCATCGATACGCACGGTATCTCCCTCCTCAACTTTCGTACCGGGAACGGCCACTGTACCGTTGACCTCGACGCGCGCGTCTTCGACGAGTTTGTCGGCTTCTCTCCGGGAGCAGAAACCCGTATCGCTTATATACTTATTTATACGTACTTGTACCATAAAAAGGTCATTCAAGAGTTAAACGTGTTACAGCCACTTTCTTCTGTAAAAATATCGATGCCAAAGCAGAAAACTTCTCCGGCGACTCGGTGGTATAGAAAGTACAATCGCCTCCTCGTTGACAGCGTTCTTCCATCTCGGGGTGGCGCATCAGGTAATTTTTCAGACTTTCGGCCACGATATTGCCTTGCGTAAGCGGCATGACACCCTCGGGAAGATAACGTCGAATCTTATCGAGCAACAGCGGATAATGTGTACAAGCGAGTATGACGGTATCGATATTTCCCGCCTGCGCCATAAGCCCCGCTATATCTTTTTCTATGAAATAATCGGCTCCGGGAGAATCATACTCCCGATTCTCGACCAACGGGACCCACATAGGACAAGCTTTGCCGAAAACTTGTACATGCGGATAAAGCTTCTTGATTTCGAGCGTATAAGAACACGATTGTATCGTTCCGACCGTAGCTAACACCCCGATTTGAGAGGTCTGCGTAATAGCTCCGACCGCCTCGGCCGTAGGGCGGATAATACCCAATACGCGACGATCGGGAGCAACCATCGGCAAATCGAGCTGTTGAATAGAACGCAATGCCTTGGCCGATGCCGTATTACAAGCCAAAATCACCAAACGGCAACCCATAGAAAAAAGTTTCAAAACGGCTTGCCGCGTAAACTCATATACCACCTCAAACGATCGTGTACCGTAAGGAGCCCGGGCATTATCGCCCAAATAGATATAATCGTATTGGGGCAGGACTTCACGTATTTTTTCCAATATAGTCAGACCACCGTAGCCCGAATCGAAAACACCGATAGGTCCGGGACGGTGGTCTGTTATAAAAGTCGGCATATCTTTCACACCAAAATTTTTTCGGAGTTGGACGCCGCAAATACCGGCAGGAATTACAATCCCAACTTGGCTTTTACCAACGGGGTGGCATCGACAGCCTGTCCTCCGGCATAAAGCACGGAAGGAATGCTCATATCGAAAATAAAGGTAAAACCGTTTTCCTGACCAACAGCTTTCACAGCATTGGCAATTTTCTCTTGCAGGGGGGCCAAGAGTTTGGCTTGTTGCTCTTCGAGATCGCCGGTCGCTACTTCACGGAAATTCTGAATACGTTGTTGTATCTCCTGTATTTCCTGCATACGGCGTTGTTTGATATTCTCGGGCATGGAGTCCTGACTGTTTACAAAATCCTTGTATTTGGTCGTAAACTCTTCCTGCATCTTCATAAATTCGCTCTCGTATTGTTTCGAAAGCTCTTCGAGCTGTTTCTCGGCCGTTGCCTTTTCGGGCATCAAGTTAAATACATCGACAGTGTTTACGGTTCCGAATTTAAGGTTCTGTGCGGCAAGGCCCAACGGCAATGCCAAAAAAACAAGAATAAAAAGTTTTTTAATCATGATATGATTCGATTTTGAAGTTTTTATAGTCATTTAGTACGGCAAATGTAGGCAATTATTTTGAATAACCCAACTTCGACAAGACTTCATTGCTGATGTCGATACGAGGCGATGCAAAAATAATATTAGCCGATGACGCTCTATCGATGACCATCTGGTAACCTTTCCCTTCGGAAATCGATTTCACGGCCTCATAAATATCGTCCTGAATAGGTTTCATCAAACTCTCGCGTTTTTTAAACAACTCACCTTCGGGGCCGAAATACTTGCGTCGCAAATCCTGCGTGGCCTTATCCTGAGCCAATATCTCCTCTTCTTTCTGTTGCTTTTGCGCCTCGGTGAGGAAAACGGCATTGGACTGATATTCTTTATACATCTCCTCCACTTTCTGTGCCTGCTCGGTAATCTCTTTTTCCCAACGGAGAGAAATCTGTTTCAACTGCTCATTAGCCATTTCATAAGCCGGTATATTTTTGAGGATATACTCCATATCGATGAGGGCGAATTTCTGCGCCTTAGCTCCGCCGACACATACAGCCAGCACAGCAAATAAAAGAATAATTCGTTTCATACGTTCACTTTTTATTGTTTGACTGAATTTTTCTTATATAAAACAATCCGCACCGATTCCTGTTTTATACGACAAGGAAATTAGAACTCCTGTCCCAGTATAAAGTGGAGCTGGCTACCGCTTATCGAGCGAGATGTGGGCAAAGCCTTGTCGAATCCATACCCCCAGTCGATACCCATAAGGCCGATCATCGGCAGGAAGATACGCACACCCACACCGGCCGAACGTTTGAGTTTGAACGGATTGATTTTCTTCACTTCGGTCCACGCATTACCGGCTTCGGCAAAAGCCAATGCATAAATGACCGTAGATCCCTGCATCAGAACAGGGAAATGTAACTCGGCTCCCAATCGAGCATAAGCATAACCTTCTTGACCATACGGCGTAAGCGCACCGTTCTCGTAACCGCGCAAAGCAACCGTCTCGGTAGCATAGTTATACGACGAACCCGTCATGCCGTCGCCACCCACAAAGAAGGTCTCGAAAGGCGACTTCTTGTATTTGTTGTAAGAACCCAACAATCCCAAATCAAAACGTCCCATCATGACAAGCGTGTAAGTCTTGTCTTCGCCAAACCCGAAAGAGGCGAGCGGCAGATAAAATTTACTGTTGAATTTCCATTTGTGATATTCGATCCATCGATACATCTTTTGCTGGTCTTCGGCTTTGGATATATCGAGTGCCCCGTAATCGGTATGGTCGAACAACGAATACGGAGGGGTAAACTGCACCGAAAGAGAGAATTGCGAACCGCGCGTCGTGTACAACGGATTATCGATAGAATTACGAGCCAACGTAAGACCTATGGTAATGCTGTGCGATGTACCGTTCTGCATACGGAAGAGGTACTCCCAGTTTTTAAGCATGTACAACTGATAATTCAAGTCGGCCGAGAAAGTAAAGTAGTCATCAGGCCATGTCAGCCGTTGTCCCAATCCCAAAGAAACGCCGAACAGTTTGATATACTTGTCGGGGTCGATGGCATAAGTATAATCCGATGCACCCGAATTATATCCGTAAAGATAATCGTAATAGCCGAAATAATTGTCGTTATAGAACGAAGTACTCAATGCGGTAGATTTACTGTAATAAATCGAGAAGCTGAGCGAATTGGGTCGTTTCCCCCCGAACCAAGGCTCGAAGAATGACATACTGTAAGACTGGTAATAACGGGCATTGGTCTGCACGCTAAGTGTAAGCGTCTGCCCATCGCCTTGCGGAATGATTCCTTTATAGGTTTTGGGGTTGAACAGATTCTTGATCGAGAAATTGGTAAATTTCAAACTCAATCGACCGATAATACCGGTCTGTCCCCAACCGGCCGACAACTCGACTTGGTCGTTGGCTTTCGATTCGAGTACATAAGTCAAATCGACCGTACCGTTTTCATAATCGGGCTCGGGCTTCACATCCATCGTTTCGGGATTGAAATGTCCCGTCTGCATGATTTCCCGCATCGAACGCATCAATTCCGAACGATTGAACAGCTCACCGGGCAATGTACGCAACTCACGGCGCACCACATGCTCGTACAATCTGTCATTACCGGTAATGGTTACCTTGTTGATAGTCGCCTGAGGTCCCTCAAACACAGAGAGTTCGAGATCGATCGAGTCGTTGACGACATTGTTCTCTATGGGATCGATACGGAAAAAGAGGTAACCGTTATCCATATAGATATTGGCAATAGCATCCTCATCGGTCGATGTTCGCTCGGTAAGCAGTTTCTGGTTATAAACATCTCCGGGTTCCATACGCAACACCCGATTCAACTGGTCGGTCGTATACACCGTATTGCCGACCCAGTTGATATTCCGTATAAAATATTGGTCGCCCTCTTCCAAATCGATGTATATGTCGACCGTCTTGTCGTTGTACGACACGACACTGTCCGATAGAATAACGGCATCACGATAACCCAGCTCATTATACTTCCCTATGATAAGTTCCAAATCGGCGGCATAACGCTCGGGAACAAATTTCTTCGGGCGGAACAGTGTAGGCAGATATTTACGCTGGCTGGTCTTTTTCATCGTCCGACGCAATTTGCGGTCGCTCAGCACTTCATTTCCGGAAAAATAAATCTTATGAACTTTGATTTTATCTTTCTTATCGATTTCTATATCGACAATCACCTGATTTTCATGCGACAAATCATCTTTCTGATAAATAGATACCTCGGCGTTTTTAAATCCTTTCTCATCGTAGTAACGCTTGATGAGCAATTTGGCCCGGTCTACAAGATTGGGGGTAATCTGGTTTCCCTTTATCAATCCGAGCCTTTGTTCGAGCTCTTCCCGTTCCGATTTCTTGATACCGATATAATTGACTTCCGAAATCCTCGGACGTTGTTGCAAAGCGATATTCAGCCACACCTTATTCCCTGCAATCTTGGTTATGGAAATGGCAATATCGGAAAACAATCCTTGTTTCCAGAAACGTTTTACAGCGTTGGTTATGGCATCACCGGGTATCTCTATTTCATCGCCGACCGTCAAACCCGAATATCCGATAATGACAAAATCCTCATAATTGTCGGTTGCTCCCGATACCGTAATATCGGCAATCTCATACTTATGCGGTATCGAACCGTAATCGATCACTGGATTATAAACCGTATCGACCGGGGTCTCTCCGGCAACAGCAGAAATCTGTGCAGTCAATGGCACAGAGAATAACAAACAAAAGAAAAGTCCCGTCAAAAAGCAGACTTTCCCGAACGATATATTACAAGTGTGTATTCGCATCATAATTGTTCACTGATTTTTCCGAAGCGGCGTTCCCGCGACTGATAATCACAAATAGCTCTGTAAAGGCTCTCTTCATCGAAATCGGGCCAATACTGAGGCGTAAAATAAAGCTCGGCATAAGCGGCTTGCCACAAAAGGAAATTGCTGATGCGATATTCTCCCCCGGTACGTATCAACAAATCGGGATCGGGAATACCGGCTGTCGTAAGAGCCGAAGAAATGGAGTCTTCATCGATGTCTCCGGGAAGAAGCTGTTTCTCCGCAACTTCGGCAGCTAAAAATCTCGCTGCACGCACCAATTCCCAACGGGAAGAATAACTCAGTGCCAAGACCAAAGTAATTCCGGTATTGGAAGCCGTTTGCCGCATACACCGATCGAGCCGCTCACGCACCTCCGACGGCATACGGTCGAGATCACCGATGGCCGAAAGCCGCACATTGTTCTTCATCAAGTCGGGGGTCTCCTGCTCTATGGCCATGACCATCAATGTCATCAGGGCATTGACTTCTTCCTCGGGACGCGACCAATTCTCGGTCGAGAAAGTATAGAGCGTAAGATAGTCTATCCCCAAATTTCCTGCGGCACGAGTTACGGTACGTACCGACTCCACACCTTGTCGATGCCCGAAAGAACGGTCTTTTCCCCGCTCCTTAGCCCATCGACCGTTACCGTCCATAATAATGGCGATATGTCTCGGTAATCGGGTTTTATCTATGTTGTCTTTGAACGACATTTTATCGTAGTACAATAGTTATATTTCAAAATATGATCGAAGCATCTAAAATGCACTCGACGGGTTACAATCCACACATTTACGACCGATGTCGTAAGTAATGGAAATCATCGTCAACGAATACCAATCGGTATTTTTAAATGCCGCACTGGTAATCCGATACGGGTCTTTCAACGCCTTGCCGTCGAGCTTGTCGCCCAACGTTTTACGCATGGTAAACTCCACGCCGATATTCCACCGTTGCGCAATTTTATATTTCAATCCCACTCCCATCGGGATTTGGAGATTGAAATAGCCATCTCCCTTCTTGGGCACGGCCGTAAATCCGATACCCGCAACGATATAAGGAGAAAAACGACGAGTTCCTTTATAGGCTTCTCCGATACCGTAGTGAAAAAAATTGAACTCGGCCTGCGCCCCGAAGTCCAACACCGGACGGCTGAATTCGTATTGGGCATTTTCAGGGAGGACATTCTCCCAACCTCGTGTCGTTCCTTTCACCCGTGTCATCGACACATTATATTTCAATGCCCAACGGTAATTGATATTCTGGCGGAACATCAACCCGTAAGCCCCTCCGGGCTTATGGAACGGCTTGCTGTTTATATCCCCGATATAAAATCCCATACCTGCCGCAGCCCCTATTTCATACCGGTATTCTTGCGCCGACAAGGAAAACAACCCGCCGACTGCCAAGACAATTATTACGATTCCTTTTCTCATATTCCGACTTTTTTCTGAAAGTCCCCTGTATGAGAAACGCAATCACGATACAAAAAATTATCTGCCCCCTTCACTATTTTAGTATCTAAAAGGTAAACCGCAGAATGACACCCCGGCATATCTCATCGAGGAATGTATTCCGGCTGTTATACCCTCCGAATACGTAAATATAGGGAACCGGCTCATCGCTACTGCGGGTAATTCGGCTGAGATAAGGCGTTTCGGCCCACGTCCACGACGAAAGCGCGAGAGAAGGAGTCGATTGCATCTCTTCGCAAATATACGCCGAAGCAAAAGCCCGGGGTGTAAAGCCCATATTCGAGACATAAAGAGGAGTACCTTGCGCCGCATGTTCCCAATATCCCCCTATCGTATTGGTATAATAAAGGTCATTGCGAATGCCCGAAGCATCTCTCCCGCCGAGTATGTAATAATAGGTTTTACGGGTAAAATAATCCGATGCGGCATCGTACTCGTCTTTGTAATAAGAGAAGAAAAGAGCTCCTTCCCGAGGCGATACCGATGCACCTGCTCCACCGACCAGTCCCACATCGGAAATAGCCGCCCATCGTTCTCCGTCATAAGCCCAGATATGTCCGCTGTACGAATCGTCGGCACGACGTCCGCCGAAGAAATACACCTGAGACGTTCCGTAGGAAGTATCCCGATATGCAACCGTATTGCTATATCCCGCAACCGGGAAAGCAGCCTCGATCGCCTCTCCTACCTCATAAACGCCCTTTTCATAAACAGCATGGCTGTAACCCGCCGATGTAGCAACGACACCGGCCAACCGGTCATTCCACATACCGATAAGAGAAGAGAATTTTGCATCGGAAACAACTGTCCACGAAAGACCGTCGATCGACCGACATAACTGTTGATTACCCTCGGCGTCGGGCGTCCCGCACAAAGCAAACAAAGTATCGGACGAGGCTACGATGGAAACGACCGATAAAGTATCGCCCACCGGCGTAAAAGAAGATACCGTCCACGAAGACGAGGGCGCAGAAGAAACTCCTACGTTGTAAGAAATTCCGTCGGTCGTAAAACAATATGCCTTACCGCCGAATGCAACGGTTTTCTGCATGAGGGGATTTGCAATCTCCGTAGGCAACGTATGTGTACCCAATGTCGCCCACACCAATGAATCGGCTTGCACCTGATGTACCCGCACCTCTATGCGGTAATCTTGCGTGGTAACACCGTCGGCAGCCACGACTTTCATCTTCACATCGTTATTGAAATCTATCGAATCGTTTTCGTTTTCGAGATAATCGATCGTCTTCAACAACGAACCGTCGCTCTTATCGAGAACGGTAATTTCGACACTCGACGGAGAAGCGAATGTGATATCGGGCACAAGAGCCGATATATCGGTTCCGTACGGAAAAGAATCGGGATTATAAATCAAGCCATTGACCAAATCGATTGTAAAGTAGCGATACGCCAAGTTCGTCAGCACATCAATATCGGCCGACATCGAAAAAGTCTTCACCATCGTATTGGCATACGAGGTATATATGGTATCGGCATCATCATCGGAGTTGCAGGCCGTTATCCCACACATCAACACGCCGACAAATATCAACGACAAGAATAGTTTCGATAGCTTCATTCCACAAGAAAGAGGTTACATGATACAAGGTTGCAAAATTAGAAAGATTTTCGGCTTTTTCCCCTTATATCGAGCATTATTATAATAATTTATAAATAAAGATTCTCCTTTTGCCGCTTTATGACAATTTTTCAATTCGGGAGAAGTACTCAACGAGATGCAAGCCGTAATTCATCGCAGACTGTTTTTCGGCACGGGAAAGTACGGGGGCCGCCACACCGCCCTCCAATTCAACGGGAGCGGTTTCTATCCGGGCCTCATCCCACAGGCCGGCATCGATAAAAGATTGCAATGTATCGGCCCCGCCTTCTACGAGCAAACCGGTAACTCCTTCCCGATAAAGTACCTCTAATACCTGAGGAATTACGGGTCGGGAAAAATCCGCCACCGTATACCGCACGGATTTATGATCTTCGGCCGGTTGTGAAGTAAAAATCTCGGTCGGCACATCATCGGAGAATATCTCTGCCGAAGCAGGGAAAGAAACGTTTTTACCGATGACAACCCGCAACGGGGAACGTCGCCCCGGCCATAAACGCAGCGTAAGCGACGGATCATCGAGCCATACCGTCCGCGAACCCACCAGTATGGCATCGTACTCAGCCCGGAGGCGATGCGAAAAAAGCGAAGTCTGACTATCGGAAAAACGACAGGCTGGTTCACCGGCCGTTCGCCGACGGTCGATAAATCCGTCCCGGCTTTGTGCCCATTTCAGCATGACATAAGGTCTTTGGCGCTCATGGGCCGTCATAAACACGGCATTCAATGCCCGACACTCTCTTTCGAGCACCCCGGTAACCACCTCAACACCGGCCTCCCGCAACATCGAAACGCCCCGCCCCGAGACCGAGGGGAAGGGGTCGAGACAACCGACCACGACGCGAGGTATCTTTTTTTCGATTATCAGACGGCAGCACGGGGGTGTTTTTCCGTAATGAGAGCAAGGTTCGAGAGAAACGTAAAGTGTCGACCGCGAAAGCAATCCGGATTCTTTTACCGAATTCACCGCATTCACCTCGGCATGAGGACCTCCGAACTGCCGATGATACCCTTCTCCTATAATCCGGCCATCGCACACGATTACCGCCCCCACCATAGGATTGGGCGACACCCGGCTGCGACCACAAGCAGCCAACTGTAAACACCGCTGCATATACAAGCGGTCATTCTCCCGACTTTCCATTTCCATAATATCTGCTTTTTCGTATCTTTGCATTATGCAAAGGACAACCCGTTACATACAAAAATCACTGGAAGGTATATATCCCCCCGAAGAAATACGTGCCATAATGAGGCTGATATGGGAAGATGTGTGCGGGTTCTCCCCCGTAGATGTAATTCTGCGCAAAGATACGGTTTTAGACGAAAGCCTTCGTAAAAAAATCGAGGTTATCGTAGAAAAGCTTTTACGACAAGAACCGATTCAATATATTTTAGGCCACACCTATTTCGCCGGAAAACGTTTCAAAGTCGGCTCGGGCGTCCTCATACCCCGCCCCGAAACCGAAGAATTAACCCACCTCATCATTCGAGAAAACAAAAATCTGCAGCTCCGAAAAATCGCTGATATAGGAACAGGCAGCGGTTGCATAGCCATCGCATTGTCCCAGCACTTTCACGACTGCCGCATCGAAGGGTGGGACATTTCTCCCGAAGCCCTGCGCATCGCGACCGAAAACAACCGAAATTTGGGTGCAACCGTCTCTTTCCTTCAACGGGACATATTACAATATATCCCTGCCGCAGAAGCGCTCTGTACATACGATCTTATCGTAAGCAACCCGCCTTACATCGTCCCCTCGGAAATAACCGGTATGGAACCGCACGTACTCGACTATGAACCGCATACGGCCTTGTTCGTTCCCGAAGACGACCCGCTACTTTTCTATCGGGCTATCGCCCGGGTAGGAAAAGGGCTCTTACGCAAAGGAGGCAAACTCTATTTTGAAATCAATCCGATTTTTGCCCGAGACATGTCCGAAATGCTCTCGTCAGAGGGATATGACAACATAAGAACCGATAATGATTTATTCGGGCGACAACGATTTACATCCGCCACACGATAAATCCCAACAGATGAAAAAAGAACTCTCTCCCGAAGAAGCCCTCTATCGAGCCGCCGCCCTCTGTTCCACCGCAGAAAAATGCAAGAGCGAAATCGAAGAAAAGCTTTCCCGTTGGGGTATTTCTGCAACCGAAACACGCCGAATCGTCGAGCGACTCGAACAAGAAAAATATATCGACGAGAGCCGTTACTGCCGAAGCTTCGTAAACGACAAAATACGATTCGACCATTGGGGACGCATGAAAATCATTGCTGCCCTTCGACAAAAAAGAATCGAGAACGAACATATACAAGCCGCTCTCTCCCAAATCGACGAAGACAGTTATCGTGCATTATTGCAGGAACTCCTGACCAAAAAACAACGTTCGCTGGGCGATGAGGAAAGTCCGGCAAACCGGGCGAAACTGGTACGTTTCGCCGTATCCCGGGGTTTCGAGCCGGGATTGGTATTCACGCTTTTGGGCACAACCTACAATCGGGATTCCTATGACGACTAACCCTCTACTCGATTTATTGTTCCCCCGACTGTGCGCCGTGTGCGGATCCCGACTACAAAGCAATGAAACACATTTGTGCCTGCACTGCTTGCGCCACCTGCCCCGAACCGATTTTCATAAAGAAAACGAGCACGCCATGGAACAGCTATTTCGGGGGAAAACCGATATAGACCGAGCCTTTGCATTCTTCTACTCCACCCCACACTCCGAATATCGCAGCCTCCTCCATCACATCAAATACCACGACGGGAAAGAGTGTGCCCGTTACTTGGGAAAGCTTTATGCCGAAGAACTTTGCGAGACGGGACTTCTCGACGATATCGACCTTATCATACCCGTTCCCCTGCATCGCACTCGAATGCGGAAGCGCGGTTACAACCAGAGCGAATGGATCGCCCTCGGCATTTCCGATATGACCGGTATCGCCCTCGATACGCATAGTCTCATACGGGAAAAAGCAAATCCATCACAAACCCATCTTCCTCTCTACGAACGATGGCTCAACACCCACGATATATTTTCACTCTCTCCCGATCACGATTGCACCGACAAACACATACTCCTCGTCGACGACATCGTTACAACCGGTGCAACCCTGCTGGCTTGCGCCCAAACTTTACGCACAGCCCAGCCCCGAAACATATCTTTGCTCGCCCTATCTTTTGCTCAATAAAAAATTAAAAACGAAATTTTCCTTTTATTTTTCTATTCTCATTCTTTTTCGTACCTTTGTTTGCCACCAAAAGGTAGCCCATATTACAACAATACCTATACCCCATCGAAAAAACAGACATTATGAAAACATTGGAGCGTTTAGTTGCTGAGAAACTATTAAAAATCAGTGCCGTAAAATTACAGCCCGCCTTGCCGTTCACATGGGCTTCGGGGTGGAAATCGCCCATTTACACCGACAACCGCAAAACGCTCTCGTATCCCGCCATACGGAGCTTTATCAAAATAGAGTTGTGCCGGCTTATTTTGGAAAGATTCGACAACATCGACGCCATCGCCGGAGTAGCCACCGGTGCCATTGCACAAGGTGCACTCATCGCCGAGCAACTGGGACTTCCCTATGTTTATGTACGTTCGGCACCCAAAGATCACGGACTTGAAAATCTCATCGAAGGGAATCTTATTCCCGGGCAGCGTGTCGTCGTCATAGAAGACCTTATTTCCACAGGAGGCAGCAGCCTCAAAGCCGTCGAAGCTATCCGCAACGTCGGTTGTGAAGTCGTGGGTATGGCCGCCATATTTTCCTACCGTTTCCCCGTAGCAGAGGAACGTTTCAAGACAGCAAATGTAGATGTTGTTACCCTCAGCAATTACGAAGCCGTATTGGAAGCCGCCTTGAAAACCGGCTACATCACCGAAGGCGACCTCGAAACCCTGAAAGAGTGGAGAAAAGATCCTGCTTCTTGGAATGTCAATAAATAATTCACGATAAAACCATTCAAGAACGATGACCTCATTCGAAAGTCCCGTAAAAACAATTCCGGCAGCTATCGAAACCGTTTTCGAGACATTGTCGGACTTTTCCAACCTCGAACGTCTGCGGGACAAAATACCCGAAGACAAGGTTCAGAATTTCAGTTGCGACCCCGACAATTGCCGTTTTACGATAAGCCCGGCCGGAAATATAGCCATACGCATCGTCGAAAGGGATCCCTACAAAACCATCAAACTCGAAACCGTCGAGTCTCCGGTTCCTTTCTTCATCTGGGTACAATTGCTGCCGACTCCCGAAGGGAACACAGCATTGAAACTCACGCTCCGCGCCGAACTGAATCCTTTCATCAGAGGCATGATTTCAAAACCTTTGCAAGAAGGCGTCAATAAACTAGCCGAGACGATCGCTTTCTTGCCGTTTGACTAAAAACGACACAGATATGGCTCAAAAACTTTGGGAAAAAAATGTAAAGGTCGATGCTGGCATCGACCTTTTTACGGTAGGTCGAGACCGAGAAATGGACTTATACCTTGCCCGTTACGATATTCTCGGGTCTATCGCGCACATCACCATGCTCGAAAGCATCGGTTTGCTGACCCGCGAAGAACTCGATAAACTGACTCAGGAATTACGGAACATCTACGTCATAGCCGAAAAAGGAGATTTTCTCATCGAAGACGGTGTCGAAGATGTCCACTCCCAAGTCGAACTGATGTTGACGCGCAGCCTCGGCGACATCGGGAAAAAAATACACAGCGGACGCAGCCGCAACGACCAAGTGCTGGTAGACCTGAAACTGTTTATCCGCTCGGAATTGCAAAGTGTCGTAGAACTTACCGACAACCTTTTCACGACACTTATCGCCCAAAGCGAAAAATATAAAAACGTACTGATGCCGGGCTATACACATTTGCAGGTAGCCATGCCGTCGTCGTTCGGACTTTGGTTCGGTGCCTATGCCGAAAGCCTCGTCGACGACCTCACCGTATTGCAAGCCGCTTACCAGGTAAGCAACCGCAACCCTCTGGGATCGGCAGCAGGATACGGATCATCGTTCCCTCTCGACCGGAGTCTTACGACCCGGCTGCTCGGGTTCGACTCGATGAACTACAATGTCGTCTACGCCCAAATGGGACGGGGAAAAACCGAGCGCATCGTCGCATCGGCTTTGGCGTCGATTGCCGCCACCTTGTCGAAACTGGCGTTCGATGCCTGCCTGTTCAACTCCCAAAACTTCGGATTCATCAAACTACCCGATGCTTACACCACCGGATCGAGCATCATGCCGCACAAGAAAAATCCCGATGTATTCGAACTCACACGGGCCAAATGCAATAAAATACAGGCTCTTCCTTACCAGATAACCCTCATCTCCAACAATCTGCCATCGGGTTACTTCCGGGATTTGCAAATCATCAAAGAGGTATTTCTCCCGGCTTTCAATGAGTTGAAAGATTGCCTGCGCATGGTCGAACAGATGATGAGCCGCATCACCGTCAACGAGCATATCCTCGACGACTGCCGGTACAACCCCATTTTCAGTGTCGAAGAAGTAAATCGGCTTACTCTCGAAGGAACGCCTTTTCGCGATGCCTACAAGCAGGTAGGGCTACGCATCGAAGCCGGAGATTTCACCCCGAACAAAGATGTACATCATACGCACGAAGGCAGTATAGGCAACCTATGCAACGAGCAAATCACCACATTGGAAAAAAGCATCGTGCAGGATTTCGATTTCGGGAAAACGCAAACCGCATTCGACTCCTTGTTGGGTCGCTGATCACTTTTTTACCGTACACGCGATGAAACGTATACTCTTCTATACCTTTTCGATTTTGGCGTTCTGCTTATGCGGTTGCGATAATTACGACGACCAACGCCTGCCTGCCCGCCCCGTGCATATCGAAATCTATTCGGCACAGTGGAGCGTCTACGGCGTACATGGCTATATGGAATGGCAGACTTTCGTAAAAAGCACCCTGCCGAAAGGTTTTTCGTGGACAGCCAACAGTTATTCCGGTTTCGGCGGTGTGCTGCTCGCCTGCGGACTGAATAACGAACTTCTCGCCTACGACATGGCCTGCCCCATCGAATGTCAAAGTAATGTACGGATAGAAGTGGACGAAGAGGCCGGCATCGCCGTATGCCGCAAATGCGGATCGACCTACGACGTCTTCAACGGCTATGGACAACCCCTCTCGGGACGCGCCCAAGAAAAAAAATACGGGCTTACTTCCTATATCGTAACCAACACATCAACAGGGTATCTTATTTCCCGATGATAAACAAGTAAACGAGCCGCATCGATTTTGATACGGCTCGTTTACTTGTTCCTCTTTATCTCCTCCCTATAAATCTCCAAAAGAACTCCACAAAAAGACAGAAATTTCTTATGAGTTTCTCCGCCTCGTTCGCAATGAAAAATGGCCCATTATGACGGCTGTAAGGGAGAAAGAATCTTCCGTAAATGTTACAACCCTGCGGAACAATGTCATTCTGAACGGAACAATGAGAAGTGAAGAATCTCAACCGATAAAAGAGCCGGGGGGATTCCTCACATGCATTCGGAATGATAGTGGAATTACGGTAAAGCATTTCAGCCTATGCGAGTAAAACGATGGGATCCCTCATCGGGCTATCGTCCTCGCTCGGAATGACAAACGTACAGACGCCCTCAAAAGCCCTCTGTCATTCTGAACGTAGTGTATGTAAAGAATCTCTATCTCAAAGGGATAGCCAATGAGATTCCTCGCATACGCTCGGAATAACAATTTCATTCTGACGACCGTGAGGGAGGAAGAATCTCTTGGATAGGGGCATTGAGGAGAGATGCTTCATTATCGTTCAGCATGACAGAGTATTCTTTCGGGGATTCCTCATGCTCGACCGAAAGCCTCGACTCGGAACGACCAGACAAGTACTCCATAACATGAATTTCCTTGCAAGGGGAACTATTCATTCCCGAAATGAGAAGAACAACACTCTATTTACAAAAGTACCCATCGGACAATACATCAACTGCTCTTCTTATAACTGAGAATCGCCCACACATTCAGAGCCACAGCAAAAGCGCATAAGGCGAAAAACTGGGGTATAAGTTCGATAAAGGCACTTCCTTTGAGGTAAACCAAGCGCATCACCTGCATAAAATACTTCAACGGATTGAATATGGTAATGACTTGCGCCCATTCGGGCATACTGGCTACCGGGGTAAACAGTCCGCTCATCAGAATAAAAATCATAATGAAGAAAAACATGACGAACATCGCCTGCTGTATCGTATCGGAATAGTTGGAGATAACCAACCCGAATCCCGAAACAACTAGAATATATATCGTCGCAAACAAAAATATGGTAAACAAACTGCCGGCGGGATTTATCCCGTAAACCAGAGCTGCTAGAATCATACACAATCCCAATACGATAAAACCGATGACCCAATAGGGTATGAGTTTTGCCAATACGAACATAGACTTTTTCACCGGCGTTACATTGATCTGCTCTATCGTACCAGCCTCTTTCTCCCCGACGATATTCAGTGCCGGCAGAAAACCGGCAAGCAACGTCAGCAACATGACCATCAAGGCCGGGACCATAAACACCTTATAATCGAGATGCGGGTTGAACTTATACTGAGGCATGATACCAAAAACAGGAGCAGCGCCGGCCGCCGCGTTCGATTCTCCGAGGTATTCGGTTCTCAATTCGACGGAATAATCGGCGAGTATCGACGATAGGTAAGAAGTTCCCAGACCACCTTTCGTCCCGTTCACGGCATTAGCCCGAACCGATATTTTTCCGGCTTCGCCATTTACCATATCCTTCTCGAAATCATCGGGTATTTCGAGAATAATATCGGCATCGCCCGACTCGATACGCCGCATCGCCTGCTCGTTCGTATCGGAAATATCGGTCAGAACGAAATAACCCGAAGAGACGATTTTCCGTATCAAACGTTCCGAATCGGGACTATGGTCGTTATCGATGACACTCAACTTCACGTTCTTGATTTCCTGATCGGCCGCCCACGGCATGACCAGCATCATCATCAACGGCATCATGATTATCAGCCTCGGAAGAAACGTATTTCTGACAATCTGCTTAAACTCCTTTTCTATCAAGTACTTCAACATGACAATCTTAACTTAAACGGGTTTTAAACTTTTTGAGACTCAATACCAGCAGGAGGCAAGTCATCACGGCCAAAACACCAAGCTCTTTCATCACAAATTCAATTCCTACACCTTGTATCATGATTTTCCTTATCGCCTCGATATACCACCTCGCCGGCACTATCGCCGAGATCCATTGTAAAACAGGCGGCATACTCTCGATAGGATATATCAGGCCCGACAATATCATTGTAGGCATCATCAGTCCCATACCCGAAGCCAGTATAGCCGCCATTTGCGTATCGACAAGGGTAGAAATGAGCAACCCCAGCGACAAGGCCAAAAAGATAAACACCAACGATATAAATATGAGCGAAAATATATTTCCCACTACCGGAACATCGAGAACAAACACCGATAACAAAAGTATCGTTATCAGGTTGAGAATAGACAGGACAAAATAAGGAACGGCTTTCGCCAAGATAATATAGATAGGCCTCATCGGCGATGCGAGCAATACCTCCATCGTTCCCATCTCTTTTTCCCGTACGATGGCAATCGAAGTCATCATGGCACAAATAAGCATCAGTATCATACCCATCACACCGGGAACGAAATTATAGGCACTCTCCGACTGGGGATTGAACAGCATTTTTATTTCGGGTTCGATACGGAACGGTATCTGTCCCTGCTCCGACAACGATTGCTGGTAAGAGGCCAATATATTCGAAGCATATCCGGTAATCATCGAAGCCTGATTGGGTTCGGTGCCGTCGGTAATCAACTGTACCGACACATCGCCGGTACGCATCAGATTCTCGGCAAAATTGTCGCTGAACACAATGACGAGATTTATTTTTCCATATTTGAAAATATCATTGATTTCATCGACATCGGTCAGTTCCTCGACAAAATCGAAATACGAACTCGCCCGAAATTTCTCTATGATTTGACGGGTCGCCACATCTTTCGACGGGTCGAACACGGCGACCTGCACGTCTTTTACCTCGGTCGTAATGGCAAACCCGAAAAGCAGAATTTGCACGACCGGCATTCCGAGCAATATCAGCATCGTACGCTTATCGCGGAATATATGATAAAATTCTTTCCTTACAAACGATATAAACTGTCTCATATCAATCTCCTTTCCGTGTCGCTTCTCTCGCCAGCCGATGGAACACTTCGTCCATCGATTCCACAGCAAATTGTTTCCGTAAATTATCCGGCGAGTCGAGCGCTTTTATTTTCCCGTCGACCATGATGGAAACCCGGTCGCAATACTCGGCCTCGTCCATATAATGGGTCGTAACAAATACCGTTATACCCTGCTCGGCCGCTTGATAGATAAGTTCCCAAAACTGCCTGCGCGTTACCGGATCGACCCCGCCCGTAGGTTCATCGAGGAAAACGACTTTCGGTTCATGAAAAATAGAAACCGAAAACGACAACTTCTGTTTCCAACCCAATGGCAATGATCTCACCAGCGTATTCCGCTCTTCTTCAAACCCCAGTTCGTGCAATATACGGTCGGTCTCCGATACGATCGTTTTCTCTTTCATACCGTAAATTCCCCCGAAAAGGCGTAAATTCTCCCATACTTTAAGATCTTCGTAAAGAGAAAATTTCTGGCTCATATACCCGATATTTTTTTTCACGGCCTCGGATTGCCGGGCAATATCGAAACCGGCTACCCGGCCGATACCCGAAGTAGGGGAGCTCAACCCGCACAGCATGCGCATGGCAGTCGTCTTTCCGGCACCGTTCGCGCCCAAAAATCCGAAGATTTCTCCTCGCAAGACATCGAACGATATGTGGTCGACAGCCGTAAAATTGCCGAACGTCTTGGTCAGTTCTTCGGCATGTATGACAATATTATTTTCCATCTCGGGGTGTATTTGACAACAACATAAAACAATCTTCCACCGTAGGCTTTATCTCGGTTATGCCCACGTCGGAATGTCCTCTCGACTCCAAATATGCCGACAAACCAGAAACTCCCGACCGATCCTTAAATGTAGCATGACAAGCGACCCCGAACGAGAAAGCCGAGTCGATAAACCGGTAACCGCGCAAATCATTCAACAGCTTATGCATCTGTCGGGAATGTACCGCATATATCGGTTTCGGGTAGCAGGCTATGATATTTGCCGGCGTATCTATCTGCATAAACCGGCCGCCTTGTATCAGGGCAATACGGTCGCAAAGCGAGGCCTCGTCCATATAAGGCGTCGATACCAAAATCGTCAGTCCCTGTTTTTTCAACTTTATCAACATCTCCCAAAACTCTTTGCGGGATACGGGATCGACCCCCGTCGTCGGATCATCGAGAAAGAGGACCGAAGGCTTGTGTATAAGCGCGCAACTCAATGCCAGTTTTTGTTTCATTCCGCCGGACAGTTTCCCGGCTTTCCGATGTTTAAACGGTTCTATCTGCCGGTATATGTCGGCAATCAAATGATAATTTTCTTCGATGGTCGTATGGAAAACCGTAGCGAAAAAAGCAAGATTTTCTTCCACCGTCAAATCCTGATACAAGGAAAAACGCCCGGGCATATAACCTATCCGGTTACGTATCTCCCGATAATTTTTCACGACATCGAGCCCCGTTACGGTCGCTGTTCCCGCATCGGCCAGAATAAGTGTCGTCAAAATCCTGAAAAGCGTCGTTTTCCCCGCCCCGTCAGGACCTATGATTCCGTAAATCTCTCCGGGATTTACCTCGAAAGATATATCGCTCAATGCTCGTACATTCCCATACGACTTACCGATATGATGCGCCGAAACACTATACATTGTTCTGTCTTTAATAATATTTTTCACTCATAGGTGTAACCAACTCCGCCAACAACACGCCGTCATCATCGTGCAAGACGACCAGTTTTTCCCGTATCAACCAACCGAGCGAAAGCAATACATGTTCTTTCTCGTAATAGGTATGCGCGGCGATACCTTGCACACTCATGCATTTCTCATCGATCAGCAGTTGCCAAATGCGGTAGGCTTTATCGTTTATGCTCAATCTTGCCATATCGGGATTTACTTATTTATTTTCACTTCGCCGTACATACCGCGTTTTATGTATCCGTCGTTTTTCACAGCGATTTTTACGGCATATACCAAATTGGCACGCTCATCACGAGTCTGAATCGTTTTGGGCGTAAACTCGGCCTTATCGGAAATCCATGTTACCGTACCGTCGTACCGTCTCCGTCCCGAAACTCCTTCATCGGCGAATACGCTTACCGGTTGCCCTATCTTCATCGACGTCAACTGGTCGGCCGTGATATAGACCCTCAAAAACAGATTCTCCATATCGGCCACCTTGAACAGTGCCCGTCCCTGTGCCGCCAACTCTCCGGACTCGGCATACTTCGACAAAATTGTTCCGTCGATCGGACTCGAAATTCGATTTTTCCCGATTTGGTCTTCAATCTGCGCAATCTGTGCCGACAATGCGAGTAACTCGCCCCCGACACTGCGGTTGTTGTTTTCCAGAGTTTCGATTTGCGCCGACAATTGTTTGTCGAGCAAAGCGATCTGCGCATTGATATCATCGAGCTGTTTCTGATTGGCAGCATTCGACTTTACCAGATTTTCGAACCTCGCTTGTTCTTTTTTCTGTGTAGCAATCTGCTGTTGCAAGGACGCTATCTGCCTCGATATATCATAACGACGGCTCTCGACCGAGACCTTGTTGGCACGCAGTTGTTCTTTTTTCAGGTGCAGCTGCACGGTGTCGATACACCCCAGTTGCGAGCCGGCTGTAACTTCACTTCCTTCCTCGATATTCAATTGGACGAGCTCGCCGGCACCTTGCGCCGAAACGATTACTTCGGTCGCCTCGAACACTCCCGAGGCATCGTATTCCCCGTTTTTATTCCGGCAAGACGAAAAGAACAAAAGCGACACGGCTACCCATACGGCCCCTCTTTTCATTTCTGTAAATTTCATATAATCCTATTTTTAATTGTTTGTTATATACTTTAAGTCATACATCGCCAACAGGAGTTCTATTTCATGGAGGATTTTATCCTGTACGGCCAACTGCTCGGCATTGACGTCCCGCATGAAATCGGTTCCCGACAGAGTACCGTTAGCCACTTTCGAAGCAGAAGCCTCCTTCACCGAGTTACGCAAAGCGATGATTTCGTCATCGTAACGAAGCTGCTCTACATACTTGTCAATCTCATTATTCTTCTGAGTTCTGTCAAGATCGAGATTGAAAAGGAACGTTTCCCGCTGCAACTCGACAGCCCTTATATTGTCGCGCAACTGCCGTTTACTGTTACGCCGTGTATAGAAACTCCCCATATTCCACGACAATTTCACCCCAGCCACATAATACGCGGCAAAGTCGTCTTCGAGCATATTCAGTCCGGGTTTCCCGTAACCACCCGTAAAGAAGAGTCCGAGTTTAGGCATCAACCCCGAAACAGTTTCCTTATCTTTAACCTGCAAATTCCGTATCTGGGAATCATACAACTGCAATTCCGGACGATTGATCTCTCCTCCGGCCCGCAATACCGACGGTTTCACAAACTCCACATCTTCGCCGATCGGCTCACCCACCAGCCGGGCCAACATCTCGACATAGGCCTTGCGGGTAGATACAAACTGAATACGGCTTTGCTCGGCTTTCAACCGATTGATTTTTACCGCGTCCAAATCGGACTGGTTACCGACACCGTTCGCTATGTACGACTCGATCTGCCGGTAGTTGCGTTCCAATTCCTCCTGATACAATTTATTCTGTCGTATCTGCGCATCGGCCAGCAATATCCCGAAGAAAATCTGATTGACACGCTCATTTATCTTGTAAAGTGCAACTTCAGTATTCTTTTTTTCAACTTCGGCCGACGTGCGTATATCTTCTTTGCGAGACCGGGTGGCACCTCCGTCCCAAATGGTCTGAGTAATATCGACCGTCGCCCCGTACTGGTCTTTGCTCAATGTGGGTATCTCGACACCCGATATACCCAGATGGGAAAAATCGAACGGCAACTTGGTTACATCGGACTGATAAGAAGCCTTTGCCGAAAAAGAGATCTGCGGCAAATATCCCTTATTGGCATTCGACACGCTGTACTCGCGGCTTTTTTCAATCAGGTCATACTGTTTTATAAGAGGATAATTGGCCTGAGCTTTCCGATAACACTCCTCTATGGTTATCTCCCTTCCCCACACAGGTATACTCACCCATAAGGCAATTATACCGAGAATGATTTGTTTCTTATCCATATATTGATCGCATTATTTAATCACACAATTAAAACACAAAGAAAAAAATACCGCCCGTACTTCAACGTTCGGCATACCCTCCGGGAAATTATTTCCGGATATATTGTAATATGATCTCGACAACTTCCTTTTTCCGTATATCCAGCTGCTCCTCGACCTGTTCATCGGTCAGATTCAGACTCTTTTGCAAAATCGGTCCTATAATAAAAGGTGCGACATCCAAAGATACGATTGTGAGTACCAGACTCAACGTCGTAATGGGACGGATCGTCCCTTTTTCGATTTCCGCCCGTAATGTCTCGTCGACTTTACCGAATACCAATGACGATTGTTGCTTTATCTTATCGAACATAAATCCGAAACGTTCCATATCGGACAATACCTCTGTCAGAACAAACGGAATCAAACGAGGATTGCTCCTGAAAAACTCGAAATGCACATCGACCATTTTCCGTATTTTATCTTCGAGTGTCTGAGCCTCGGAATTAATATTCAAGAAATTCGTTACGATAAAACGTACTTTTTCCTCAAAAATCTTTTCAAACAAATTGTCTTTTGTTCTGAAATAGTAATGAACCAGTGCCTGGTTACAACCGGCACGCTTAGCGATCTGCATCGTGGTCGTCTGTGCGAAACCTTGTTCCAAGAACAACTTTTCCGCAGCTTCGAGAATCGCCGCTTCTGTATTTTCTCCTCGCTTCTGTATTTTCTCCTCGCTTCTCATCATCAGATGTGTTAGTCATACGATTTAATTACAAAGTTAAATCAAACAATCAACACTTCCAAATATTTCGGAGATTATTTTTCAAGAAATTTTATTCCCGACAAAGCGACAGATAAATAACAACCTATATATCAATAAAAAAAGCGAACAGTAACCTTGTGGAATTACTGTTCGTTAAAAAAATGTCGACACGAAAACTACAACTTTATCAACATCTCTATAAAAGAGGGGTCATAATGAGAAAAGAAAAGCGTTTCTTTTTTGTCAAGTGCTCCGATGGTTACCATATCGTCGGCCGATAATGAAAAATCGAACACCGCAAAATTTTCTGCCATTCTCTCCCTATGCGTCGACTTGGGAATCACCACAACGCCCCGCTGTATCAAAAAGCGCAAAGCCACTTGGGCAACAGACTTGCCGTACTTCGCCGCAACCGCCGACAACACCGGATCGGTAAAAAAATGATTGCGACCCTCGGCAAACGGTCCCCACGACATAAGCTGCGTCCCGAATGGCTTCATCACTTCCCGCAATCGCTCTTGCTGGTTGAACACATGCGTCTCGACCTGATTGACGGCGGGAACGACTTCGCAAAAGTGCGCCAAATCGACAAAACGGTCGGGATAAAAATTGGAAACGCCGATAGCCCTCGCTTTGCCTGCCCGATAAGCCTCCTCCATCGCCCGATAAGTTCCGTAATAATCATTGAACGGTTGATGTATAAGAAGCAAATCGACATAATCGCTTTGCAACTTTTTCAATGATTCGTCGATGGAAAGGCGGGCTTTTTCATAACCGCCGTTTGAAATCCAAACTTTTGTCGTGATAAACAATTCATGACGCGGCACACCGCTTCTCTTTACGGCATGCCCCACACCTTCCTCGTTGTGATAGGCTTGAGCCGTATCGATAGAGCGATACCCCACTGCAATGGCATCGGCCACACAACGTTCACACTCCTCGGGCGTTACCTGATACACCCCGTAACCCAAAATCGGCATTTCCACGCCGTTATTCAACTTTACTGTTTCCATTTTTATATTCTTTTAATTCAGTCCCGCTTTTATTTCTTCTCGGGTATCACCTCATTGAGACAGGCTATGGCATTGAGTGTACGCGGATACCCGATGTAAGGCAATAACTATGTCGTTACAGCCAATAATACCGACTTATCGTTCCCGACATTCACATTCCCCTGAATATGCCCTTTGACCTGCGGCTCGCAATCGCCCAAAGAAATGAGCATGGCGTATGTAAGCAGCTCTCGCATCGGCGTATCGAAAACAAGACGCGTCTGGTAATCTCCAAAACAGTTGGCAGAGAGATATTGTTGTATATGCAACTGGTCGGCCGGTGATGTTTCATACATTTTATCGATGTTATCCCCGAAAATCGACTTTTGCAAAGCAAGCCCCTTTTCCATGCGTGTATCGAGCGTAGTAACCGATTCCGATTCAAGTGGAAGTTTCACGCCCCGCTCTACCAGAAACTTATTGGCGACACCGAGCAGATCCGCAACACGAGCCATACCGGCATAAGGTACGGCATGATAAAGCACCTCTTTTATTTCGGTCGGAGAAATACCGTTGGCATAAGCTGCCGCAAGCAATTGCCGATACAACGTCTCCGCATCTTGGGCGATTGCCGATGCCATCGTTACGAGAATACGGGTACGAACATCGAGATCGCCGTACTGTTGCGTCTCTCCAAAAGCAAAATTTCCGAATATTTCGGCCAGCTCGGGATCGGTTGCATCGAGAGTTGACGACGGGGTAGGAAACCACGCCCGGAAATTTTCGGCGGCATCTCCGGACAAACGCACACCCGCCGACGTCGCTTCGGCATACTGGCGATCATCGACCGGATCGAGCCATGTATTCTTGTTGGTAGACGGATTACACTCGATAGCCAAGTGTGAAAACCAACTGTCGGGTGCAGCACCGTGCCAGTGTACGACATCGGGGGCTATCTCCACCACATCACCCGGCAAAAGCAACCGTGCGGGTTTCCCTTTTTCCTAATAATATCCGCGACCACCCACAACGATAAGAATCTGTCCTCCCGTATGACTATGCCAATTGTTCCGACAACCGGGTTCGAAAGTAACATTGGAAATCGGTACGTTCAGATTTTTATCGACCGTCAACGGGGCCAACCATGATTTACCGATAAAATACTGCTGATAGGCAACATTCTCATTGCCTATCGGAAAAGCACTGATGTTTTGAGGGACTTCTTTTGTTTTCATAAAATCGTTATTTTGTGCATGAAGTCCGGCATTGATACCCCACAATGCCGTAACCACGGCAACAACCATAAAAAAATTTTTCATTCTCATATCATTTTATATTTCCTGTTTCTGTAATCGACTCTCCACAAACCGGCGATACCGGGTATAACTCGGCCTCCGACAGCCTGTCGCTACTCCTTTCTTGCCTGTACAAGTGTCTTGACAACACGGGCCGGATTACCGGCCACGACCGTATCGGCCCCGACATCGTGCGTTACGACACTTCCCGCGCCCACGACAGCATTCTCTCCGACCGTTACACCGGGCAGAATCGTCGCTCCGGCTCCGATCCAGCAATTTCTTTTAAGAACGACCGGTTTACAGGTAAGTACCTGATGGTCATACAAGTCATGGTTGTTCGATATCAGTTGCACATTGGCAGCTACCAATACATCATCTTCTATCGTAATACCTCCGGCTGCCATAAACAGTGCATTGTTCATTACCACAACATTCTTCCCGATGTTCACGCTATTCCCCCGCACGACAGTCAACGGCGGCATAACCCGGCTTCCAGCCCCTATATGACCCAGAAACAACTCTTCCACCAGCTTATCATATTCCTCGGTAAACGGCATCGTATGATTGATTTTAAAACACAACTGCGCACAACGACGGCCCTCGGCCGGATCGGCCTGCTCCGCCACACGCATATCAATTCGTTTTTCTTCCATATCGTCGATTCTATTTTTTCGATGATACAAAAATAGGAATCCCCTTTCCATTTCACGATAAACAAATTACAGATATTCATACCATTTTCACTGAAAAAAATGACGGCAAAACCATTATCCCGCAACGAAAAAGAGAACAAAAACAGATGAAATGAAATTTCACAAAAACAGAGTGTTGTTTTTTCGCGAATAAGCACTATCTTTGTCGCCGAAAAACAGCGGCACCGTCCGCGTGGCCCGAAGCCACATGAGACAAAAGTGCCGAATCTGTTTTTCTACCGGTACGCACAAAATCCGGTTTCCGCAAGGAGGCTCGAATGGTGGAATGGTAGACACGAAGGACTTAAAATCCTTTGGCCATTGCGGCTGTGCGGGTTCGAGTCCCGCTTCGAGTACTAATAAAAATCGCCAACTCTCTATTTTTTATACAGTTGGCGATTTTTTATTTCTCAAAAAGTCCTCAAAAAGTCCTCCTACCCGGAAGAAATGTGTTTATCCGGCTATCTTTAAAGTTTGGGATCATTCCTATCTATGGCTTGCATCATATCTTCCACATCGAGCGGCTCGTTAGGATTAGATTTATTTTTCTCGGAGAAAAATATGTATATATCTGTTGCTCGTAAATAACGCAACAGGGAATCTATATTGTAGGTTTCACCATTCTCTATTCTCACAACCGTATCTATCCTTTCCCAGCCGGCCTGTTTTGCAACATTATATCTACTCATACCTTTTCTTTCTCTCATTTTTTTTAAGAAATCCCCGATTACTTCACGAGCAGATTTCAAATATTCTTCGCTCATTTCTCGCCCTCCGCCATTTCTTCTATGCTGTAATACAAAACATCATCTCTATATGTTCTATCGCCTACATTATAGACACACATTTCGTCATCATAATAGCCGTCTCCGTTGAACCATTCGGGTATTTCTTCGCCGTATGTTTCAAAAACATTTTTTTCGTAATAAGACAAACAGTCTTTTTTGCCAACTATACCCTCTAATGCTTTCAAAGCATCTTCTTCGGTATATCCTGCCCCGAAGAAGTCATCGACAATCCACTCGATCGGTGTTTTACAGTCGTAACGTATAACTTCTTCTCCGTGATACTTCGTATTTGCGTGGTAAGGGTCGCAACTGGCTGTAATCATGTAACGTTTCATTGTTTTGTTATTTAAAGAATTAAAAATCAAGACCTTCTATTTTTGGAGCTTCGAGCAAGCCATGCAAATTATTTTCAACGGCGGCACAAGCAAGTACCCATGCTTGTTTTGAAGATATACGGGCTACTTGAAAGCTAAAAGGAGACATTTTTGAATAGACAGTTTCTGCGACTTTGGCGGCGAAACAATCTATCTTGGCTATCTCGCGTAAAAAGTTAGAGAGGCATTCATAACCCATTTGAAATCCATCATAATTATACTTTGTACGAGTTGCATCTCCCTCTATTAACCTTGCTGCTCTTTTCTTTAATTGGTAGTCTGTCATGGCTTGTTGTATTTATTTTTTCGTACTGCAAATATACAACATATATATTGTACAACAAATATATTGCACAATAAAATATTGACAGTTTATATCTTTTAACATTTTAAGCCAACAAAAGGCTTATACTACCTGAATATTAATAAAAAACCTCCCATAACAACAGGCAAAAGTCTATATAGCAAAAGTCGTCCATCTGCTCAATGATTCGGTCCAAGTTCGCATTTTTCATTTTCAAGAATCCTTTTTATATCGTCCGAGGTGATGCCGAAGCAACGGGCGAAGCGTTGAAACTCTGCTTCCTTGTCTTTGGGTATAAGACCATAAAGCCGATTGATAGGTGTACGACTTTTCATCGCTTTGGCTACTTGTTTTTTTCGCATGCTATTTCTCTTTTTAGGAATTCGACAAATATATAATCAAGATGATACGGGCCAGTCTTAATACTGCCCACAGCATGATGCTGAGGCCGGTTTCTGTTATGCTTATAATCCTACCCCGTTTCATTTCCGATCCTTTTCTTTATTTCTTCTTTGCAGCAATCGCAGTCGCAAAGAAACAGTTTCACATAATCGAATACTCTTTCGGCTATATGGCCGCTCAGATAGGCGATTTCCTCGCCGTCGTGCTCAATGCCGTTCATATTCCCGAGGTCGTCTTCCAAATGTCGCAGCTCGTGTATGAAGGAGTTGAAGAATTGGCGGTCGCTGGAAGCCCGACCTATCACCATGACGGTCGTACGATAGAGGTAGTTGGAGTAGGTTACCCCCGTGTCCATGCGATCTGACTTCATGTTTGATTCGGCTTCTTCGAGCATCTTTTCGCTGCAACCGATACGCCTCATTCTTGACAATATCTCGTCTGCATAGTAACTGTCAACAGAATAGTAGACATAAACCTGCCAATCAAGTTCCGCTATGTGAAACTGTTGCCTTAACATCTTATCTTACATAAGGTCTCCCCAGTTGATGACAATCCCTTTGTCCATACAATCGGCAAAGAAATGCCGGAACGCTTTTTCCTCGCTGCCGTTCGGGTCGTCGATAAAGTCCTTTATGAATAGGGCATGGTATTGCTCGTTTGGTATCGATGAGCCGTAGTAACCGGCCCGACACATGTTCGCCACATATACAGCATTATAACCGTTGTCTTTATCGAGCGTTACTCCGTATTTCTTCAACAACGCTTCAACGTCTTCTTTCGTCATCGGTGTTATTTTCCCGTTTTTAGCCTTCATTTTTGAAACGGCCCATTCGCACATCTTCTTGGAAAAGTTAAAGCCGTAATTAGACAAATAGGCTTTCATGTCCTCCGGTATTCGGTCGTATATATCGAAACTTCTGTCCATTTTTTCTTTTTTTTAAGAAAGGGCGGTTTTTATCCGCCCTTTCTTCGTTTAACGATAGCGGGAGTATCGGCCGGTGCCTTTCACACCCCGTCTTTCTCCCATTCTTTCTTCCATATCGCCTCGAACGCGATAATAATCGTCGTCGCCGCGATAACCCATAGAAGACCGGTCGCCTCCGTATGAGCCGCCGCGTTCTCCCATGTTTTCCATCTCATCGAAGAGTGTCTCCATATCTTCTTGCAGACATTTCCAGCTCTCCATGATGTTGCCTATGGCACGGCCTATGCCGCCTTCCTGACGGCGTTCGTGCCCTCTTTCGCTTATTTCCAGCATTCCCATAATCGTTTTATTTTGTGGTTTTACTACTACTTGTTTGGCTCTGCTTCAAAAGAAGGTTCTTTATATCGCCGATGTCGTTTTTCAAGGATCCGACCATGCTTTCAAGCGCGGTGATTTTCTCCTCCTGCTGCTTCTCTTTGGCAAATTGAGGGTTCAATTGCTTCAAGATTTCATCGCAACTTTCCACAACCGATTGATGATAAGGAACGCTATCGACTATTTGACGGCTGGCCTGCATCATCGATTCTACCTCCGATAAAATGGCTTCTTTCTTGTCCGAAATGACAGCGTTCGGGTAGGAAAATAATTCCTGATTGGTCGGTATTTTCTGAAATTCCAAGACTTCTTCCCCGCACTTGACCTTGACATCGATCAGCATCTCCGGGGTTGTTCCGAAGGGTTGCGAGGGGTTGTAGGTCGGATATTTCGGTGTCGGATTCGTCGTCGATTCGACCTGACCTATTTTCACAACAGGTTTCTCTCCTTTGATAAGGACATAGACGATGTTGCCTTGCTTTATATTTCCAAACATTGTTTTTCTTTTTTAAGACAGCCCCCGGTTTAGGGGCTGTCGGGTTAGACTACTCCGGTCATTATTTGCAGCGTGTTGGTCGCTTTGTCAAACCAAAACTCGTACACGCCCGTGCCCGGTATGTCGGCGGCTGTCAATGCCTCGCCGTTGTATTTGGTAACCGCCTGCGTTACGCCGTTTGTTTCGAAAAGGACGGGTAATGTTCCGGTCGTTCCCGTCGGTACGGCTTGGGCTATGTCGATAAATATTGTCCCCCGGTACCACGCATTCACAAAAGCATGGTTCGAGAAAGTATATACGACATTTGTTGCGCTTACGTTTACTCCGGTCGTGGCTATCGCCGCCGAACCTCTGCGGTTCACGAATTGAAAGGGATACGTTGCCATGATAGCCTCCTTTCTTTTATCCCCAAAAGCCGTTTCCGACCGCATAGGGATTGAAACCGCCGTACAAGCCGTATTGATAAGCGACACAGTTGGGCACTGCTGCTATCGGGCTGTATGGCACAGTTACTGTTTCCGGTTGTTTACACTCTATTTTGGCAAGACGGGAACTCAGATCCGTCAAAGCATTGTTTACCGGTGCTATCGACTGTGCGGTTACCTGTGCGAAGTAGGCGTTTTGATGTTCTTGTGAAAGTTGGGTTGTCAATGCCGCATTTTTGGCTCTTTCAGCGTCGATCTTGTCTTGCAATACGCGGGTTTCGGCAGCATCGAGCTTGGCAAGAATGGCCTGTGTCTGTGCCAACGTTGCATCTTTCAGGTTTTGCGTGTTGGCATTCATCGTGTTGGTTAGCGTGTTCGTCTGGTTACAGGTAGCCAAACGGTCTTCGCAGCAACATTCGGACAGTTGTTTGGCAATACCCCAATCGCCCGCCTGAATGGCATTGATGACTTGCTGCCCGCTCATACCTACTTGGTTACCCACACTTTGTAACTGATTCATTACTCCGTTGATCGATTGCTGTATCTGGCCGACTGAGCAGTTAAAGGTCGAAGCCAGTTGAGAAATCGCGTTTCCGTTACCCTGTATCGCCTGCATCAAGAGTTCTCTGCCGGCATCATTGTTGATGATGTTGGGAAGGCCGTTGGCATTATTGCCGCCAAAACCGTTACCCCAACCGCCATTTCCCCAACCCATGAGGAAGAACAAGAAGATAACCCAGATGAACCAACCGCCTTCGCCCCCGAAACCGCCGTTGTTACGGTTCAGTGCAAGTAACAGGTTCGGATCAAGGCCGCTTTTCTGCAACAATGGGGCCAGCATGCCCAGCATTCCTGCTCCACTACCGGCTGCACCTGACTCCGGCGTGTAAATTACTGTTTTCGATTCCATATATATGTTGTTTTTATGTTATGACCGACACTATTGCCGGACAAAACAAAGCTATCCAACATATAATTCTCTGTAAAACAGTTGTTTCAAAGAATAATCAAAGTATTTGCGAACTTTCTTCCCGATCATTTCCGAGGATCTTCCGTATTCTTTCGTACGAAATACGCATCATGCGGTTGTATCTCAACCGATCATCGAAATTTCCCAATATGACGAATACGGATCGCCGGGACAAACAAAGCCTTTCGGCGATTTGTGATTTATAAAAACCCGCGTCATGCAACAAGCGGGCAAGGATATAACGGGCATCGACTACTTCTGCCTTTGAGCATTTCGAGACAATCATTTCACGGGTTATCTCCGTCTCACGGCTTACTATTTTTACAAGTTCGGCAAAGATTTCTTCTTTCATCGCTTGATTATTTTATTTTTTATATATCTTTGCCCTACCACTAACACAATTTTCTGAAAGAAATACCGTTACTGAAAGTAGTAAGGCTTAACAAGCCCCTCCCCCTTCCGGTAACGGTATTCTATTTGTGTTAGTGGTATAATATCATATAGAAACGGAGGGGCTTTTTTTATCCCCCACGTTTTAGCGGTCTATTTTTTCAATGTAAACCGGGCAACAGCCCAAATGGAGGCTCCGGCAATGAGTACGAGCATGACGTTGCCAATCCATATCCGCATTTGAGAGAACCACCCAAGCGACTTTTCGACGGTAACGACTTTTGTATTCAATTTATACCGATAGATAATAGAATCTTTCGCTTGTACCGATACTTCCCCCGTGAGGGTGTCTGTACGCGCTTTTGTTTCGAGGGAGTGGTACAGTGAGCCGTCGGCCGTGATGCGGGCATCGCTTACCGCATAATCGTTTTCGAGGTGGGAGACGGAATCCCGTACTGTCGTCGATTCCTTTTGTACCGGGACTTCCACAAAAAGGGTGTCCGTTACTTTTATCTCCCTTATCCGTTCCTCTACCCGCACGCTGTCCCGTGCCTCCACTACCACGACCTGCTGCCCCGTCCGGCACGAGGAGAAAAGTAGCAGTACGATAGCGATAAAGACAAATATCGTTACGGCTATCATCGCCGGAATCCTGTCATCTTTCATATCTACGCTTTAAAAAGATATACCTTTTCCCCTTTCCCGTTGTCGTACACGTCGATGTGCAGCCACGACACGCCGTCCTCCAATCGAATGGGGTACGGTAAGAGTTCTTGTTTATCGATGATGTGCCGGCGGGCTTCTTCGGCCGTCATACCCTCGACGTTACAATCGACGGCTTTTCCCAACATGTGCGCCGAAAGATACAACCGCCCTGCGTCGGTCTTGTTTTTTACCAGTTC
>URHG01000024.1 GCA_900547555.1 uncultured Porphyromonadaceae bacterium
ATCGTCGGCGCCGATGTTAAGGCCTGTTACAATGTCGTCTTCACTGTCTCGGGCCGTACAGAAAATGATGGGGATATGGGCTGTCTCGGGTTTCTCTCGTAACATACGGGCAAGGCGGTAACCGCTTATTTCGCCCATCATGACATCGAGCAGAATCAAAGAGTAAGAAGGCAGGTCGAGTTGCAACGCTTCTTCGGCACTGTAAGCCGTATCGACGGTATACCCCTCGACTTCGAGGTTGAACTGAATGATTTCGCAAAGCGATTCTTCATCGTCGACAACAAGAATTTTTTGTTTGGAAGAACTCATCGTTATTCGTTTTTTAGAAAAAATCCGTTTTTTGTATTGAATATGCCTTTATGTAACTGTTGTTTACAGGCTACCGCGTCGTTTCTCTTTTCTTTCCTGATACGGAATCGATGCGTAATACCTGAATCGCGAGACAAAATTAGAGCTATCCCACGAGATAAAAAATACTCTTTTGATGGTTTAATCCGATTGTAATAAGAGTGTTACAGCTTTGTAACAAAACGCTCGTATGCCTGATGTCGTTTTTATACCCGGAGTTGTCGGGGAATGAGCTTTTGCAAAAGGTTTTATCGTGTGGAAATCTTTCTCTTTCAGCAAATATGTATGAAGTGATTCCTCATATATATTCGGAATGACGATAGTTCTTCTGTCTACGATGATAAAAGAGGAAACATCTCATATACGGTATGAGATGTTTCGTAAAAGTCCCGTTTCATATTCGGAATACCGGGTAAAAATGTATGGTTATTAAGTTCGTTTTTCGTACTTTTTATCGGATAAATCCCGTTTCGATGAGCCATTGTTCGGCGAGATTTGTCCACTCATCGGTCGACCCCGGATTGTTGCGTAAAGCGATACTGTGTTCTCCTGTCGGGAAAATGTGTAGGGACGACCCTTTGATGTCATTGCGTTTCAAGGCTTCGAAAAGTCTTAAACTGTTAAGGCAGGAGACGGCGGGATCGTTCATGGCATGAACGATAAACATCGGTGGAGTCGTTGACGAGACCTGCTTGTCGCATGAGAATTTTTCCCGCAATTCGGGTGTGTCGTATTTCCCCAATAAGTTTTGCCGGCTACCTTTGTGGGCAATTTCGTCCATTGAAACGACCGGAGATACGAGAATGGCAAAATCGGGGCGGAAAGATATTCCATCGAGTGTGTCTCCTACTTGGCTCCAATCATCGGAGAGAGTAGCGGCGCAGGCCGATAGATGAGCCCCGGCCGATGAACCCATAACGCCTATCTTTTGTGGCTCTATACCCCAGCGGTCGGCATGGACGCGTATGTAGCGCACGGCACGTTGTATATCTTGCAGAGGAGCCTTGTAACATGTTTCGACATCGGGCGATTGCGGGAGGCGATGTTGTAAAACAAAAGCCGTGATCCCCATCGTGTTGAACCACTTGGCCAATTGGAATCCGCTAATCTGGTAGGCCAGCCGGGCGTATCCTCCGCCCGGAACGATGATGACGGCGGTACCTTTGTTTTCGGCCTGAGAGGTTTCAAAAAGATAAAGACCCGGAGTTCCGACCCGGTAGATTCGTTCGTTGGCTATACTGTCGGGCAGATTCAGTCCCCGGCTATTAGGCATTTTCCCTTTTTCCCAAAGGGGAATGAACTCTTGTGCTTCGACTGTTGTAATCAGGCATACAATGCAAAGAAAGAATACAAATTTTTTCATGGTATAGGAACGTTTTTCGATAAGTGCAAAAGTATGAAATTATTCCCTTTCTGTCTGTTTATTATATGGTAATTTCGATACAGTTTCCTTCCGGGTCGGAAACGATGCTTTCGTAATAACCGTCTCCTGTATGTCGAGGGTTGCCGAGTATCGGGTATCCGTCTTCCCGTAATTTTTCTGTCAGTGAGTCAACAATCTCTTTCCCGCCGACGGAGATGGCAAAATGTGCCAGTCCTCGCCGGTCGCCTTTTTCTGTCCGATTTTCTATATCGGGCGTGTGCATCAGCTCTATGCGGGTCCCGCCTTTCCCGAAAGTCAGGAAGTAGGAAGAGAATTTTTTTGAGTCGTTGACATACTTCTCGCAGCATTCGGCATCGAAATATTTCATATAGAATCGGCGTAACAACTCCAAGTCGCCGGCCCAAATGGCCAAGTGCTCTATCTTCATTTTATAACAGAAAATTGTTTCCGCAAAGATAGGAAATCGATGCGGAAACAAAAGCATAAGCTACCTATGCTGTTACATGGTGCCGAACATGAAAAGAACGAGCGTAGATACCCTTATCACTAAAACGTAGACAGCCAAGAAAAACAGGAAGAAAGAGAGATGACGGTTTTTCTTCACGGTTTTGAATCGGTAAATCAAGTGAAGAAGGAACAATACCGGAAACAGCAATGTCCAAAATAGAAGGTGGGTAAAAGAGGGTTCTTTTACAATATTGGTAATGAAAATGAAGATCGTGAAATACAGGCTTAGAAAGTCGAGAGAAAACAAGACATATTCTTGTTTCTTTTCTATGATTTTGGGCGGACATAATCTGTAAGCCACATCCATGAAAATAAAAAGGAGAAAATCGAATGCTAAAAAAACGCCTACGGAGTACATAAGATTGTTTTTAGGTGGTATATTATAAAATTGACAGTTTTTTATTTCTGTTTTTTACATGAGTTCGTTCCAGCAATCCCCCTGCCCCATAGCATAATCACAATCGCTTCCTACAAAATTTCTATAGCGTTTCCAATGGGTTTTACGATATTTTTTACAATCTGTGTTTGGACCATTATAATCCATGCAGATTTTTTCTTGAAAAGTACACCGCCCTTCGTTTTCTGTTATACCAAAAGCTGTGGTACAATTTTTATTTCCATGATTTTGATAACAAGGTATTCCCATTGTCGTTTTCATCATATCCGAATTATCATGCTCACAAGAACAAAGGTCTCCAAAATCGAATATGAAAATCTGGTTATCTTGACAGTATGTTTCTTTCTTTTGTTCTCTAAAAAAGATTTTGTTTCCTTTTATGATATTATTTTTTGTCCCTAATATATTTTCGGATTTTTTTCTTCCGATTAGCTTTAGAGTAGATAGATTGGTGTCGTTGTTTATTTTTATGATACCCAATTTATTTGTTAAGTATTCATCTCCGTCAATCTCGATAATAGCATCACTTAAAGGATAGTAGATTCTAACATAAGAATAATCTTTTGAAATATAATGATGATCGGGAATTTTATTGTTATGATCTTCTACAAATTCTCTTAAAGCTTCTCTCCCTTCTTTTTCGATATAAATGGTTTGAAATCCGAAAAGTTTGATACTGTTTTCATAATATTCTTGACCCACTTTTGTTGAAATATATTTTTTTTCAAATTCATTAATATTGTTCTCAATAAAGGTTTTCTGCTCTTGTTGTATGCTTATAAGATCATTATTGTTAGAACAAGATTGAATAAATCCTCCTAAAAATGCGACAAATAAAAAAAGATATAAATTTTTCATGCTAAAAATAATTTAATGTGTTACTTTTCAAATGTATGATAAAAATAAAAAATATACAAGTGTATAATCGAAATTTTATTGTTTTTTAATAAATGTGTAGCTGGTATTGTATATATGAGATTAGAGGTAGAGGTTCCCGAAAGATTGTTGGAGAAGATGTCCTTCCTGTGTAGTTTACTAGCTTATTATTAACAAGGAAGACAGGTTTGTTCTTGTCCTGTTAAAACAGCCTGTATGTTTGTTTTTTCTTGGAAGGCATGTTATCTTTGAAGTATGAGATCTGTCCTAAAAGAAATGAAAGTTTCTATCTATACTGCCGATTTGAGAAGCGAACTCCCGATGCGATATGCCGACGGCGGTGTGCGTGCCGGATTTCCCAGTCCGGCGCAGGATTATGAGACCGAGACAATCGACTTGAACAAAGAATTGGTGCGACACCCTGCTACGACGTTTTACGCCCGAGCTTACGGAGATTCGATGCACGATAGCGGTATCGACGATGGCGACCTGCTTATAGTAGACAAGTCGATCGAGCCGCAGGAGGGAGATATTGTCGTGGCTTTTGTCGATGGCGAATTTACATTGAAGCGCATACGTATGGATAAAACGGTCGGTTGCCTGTGGCTTATGCCTTCTAACGACAATTATCCGCCCATACGCGTTACTTCCGAAAACCATTTCATGGTGTGGGGCGTGGTTACGTATAATATCAAGCGTCAGCTCAAACGTTCGAAATGATAGCTTTGGTCGATTGTAATAACTTTTTTGCATCATGCGAGCGGGTCTTCAATCCCTCTTTGCAGAATAAGCCCGTCGTCATACTTTCCAATAACGACGGTTGCATCATTGCCCGCAGCAACGAAGCCAAAGCATTGGGTATCGCCATGGGTGTGCCGTTGTATCAGGTAAGGGAACTTCTCGAACGGGAAAATGTCGCAGTGTTCAGCAGCAATTACAATCTTTATGGAGATATGAGCTGGCGAGTCATGTGTCTTCTTTCGGAATTTACTCCCGATCTTGTCCCTTACTCGATCGATGAGGCTTTTCTCGATTTCACCGGAGTGTGTACCGAAAATCGTTTTAGGGATTACGGCCGGCGGATTGTGGAAACCGTCGAGCGGGGAACCGGTATACCCATAACCATCGGTATCGCCCCGACCAAAACGCTGGCCAAAGTTGCCGGCTATTTCGGTAAAAAATACTCGGGGTACGAGGGTGTTTGCCTCATCGACAGCGAGGAGAAGCGGATCAAGGCGCTCGATCGTTGTCCCATAGGAAAGATTTGGGGTATAGGACGTCATCTTTTGGTCAAGATGGAATATTACGGCATAAAGACGGCCGGGGATTTTGTACGTCGTCCCGAGAGTTGGGTACGCCGTAATTTTACCGTTACGGGAGTGCGCACATGGAAAGAGCTTCAAGGTGTGAATTGCATCGGAGACGATGATTTGCCGCATAAGAAAAGCATTTGTACCAGTCGCAGTTTTCCCGATCAGGGAATCGCACTCCATACGCAACTCGAAGAGGCCGTTGCCAATTTTACGGCCTCGTGTTGCCGTAAGCTCAGGCGTCAGCATGTTTGTTGTCGGGCTGTTATGGTATTTGCCCATACAAGCCGTTTCCGAAAAGACATGCCGCAAAGTTATATTTATCACACCCGTTATCTGCCGGTGCCGACCAATGATGTGAGCGAACTTATCTCTGTCGCTGTGCAGTTGTTGCGGGAAAAATATCCCGAAGGAGATACATATTATTATAAGAAGGCCGGAGTGATGGTGTGGGATATAACTTCCGACGAGGCGGTCCAGACCTATCTTTTCGATACGGTCGACCGACAGAAACAATCGGCTCTTGCCGAGGCCGTCGACCGTATCAACAAGAAAAACGGCCGCGATACCGTGCGTATAGCCTTGCAGGGTTATGATGCCAGTTGGCATTTGAAATGCGAGCATAAAACACGCCAATATACGACTCGTCTCGATGAAATAATACGAGTGAAGAGCTGACGGTTATCGCATCAAAAGTTCATTAAGGAAAAACACAGAGGGGTGAATCTATGATTCACCCCTCTGTGTGTGAGTACTCGAAGCGGGACTACAATATTGTTTTTTGGAGGTTTCTTGTTGCATCTGTCGATTAGTGCACCTTGTTGCTTATCAACGGAATAAAGAAAATAAAGCACCATAAGAAAACATTAGGAAACATTTAGGAGGACTTTTGGCGGACTTTTTTATATATTTGTCGGGGACAAAAACCTTCCAATATGGCCACAATCAAGAGATACATTTCACCGAAAGTCGATAAGCGGGGAATGTCAGAGATTTTCTTTCGCATCAGCCTTACAAAGAATGTGAAATACCGTGTGAAAAGCGGTATATATATTAATGCCTCCCGATTCAAGGACGGCGAAATCATCAAGCCGAGAGCCAACCAAAAGGAAATAGTATTGCTTAGAGGTATAGAACGTTCGTTAGAAGAAATAGAAAATGCTCTATTCGACTTTTTCGTTACCGTGCCCGCACAGTCGGTAAGCAGGGACATGATAGAAGCCATTGTCGGGCGGTTTCATAATTTGGGCGGCGACGAGATGCAAGGTAACGAAAAACATCACGGGTTCTTCGATACGTTCAATGACTTTTTGGCAAGCCGTGATTTTTCTAAAAGCCGCACAAACGGATACAAAACCCTTTGTCGGGCTTTGCATCGTTATGAGGTCCACCGTTCGACTACTCGTGAGGGCAATTACAAAATAGATCTTGATACGTTTTCAGCTGACGATCTTGTCGATTTTGAAAAGTTCTTCCGCACAGAATGGGAGTTGTACGAGCAATACCCGGAGATATACATCCAGTATCCGGCAGAAATGAGGACCCAGCACAAAACCCACAAGCCACAAAAGCGGGGAGACAATATCGTCGTGAATGTCATGAATAGAATCCGGGCCTTCTATAATTGGTGCATTGCCCAAGAATTGACGACGAACAACCCATTTTGCAAATATGCAATAAAAAGCGAAAGATACGGGACACCATACTACCTTACCATAGAAGAACGGGATTGTATTGCGGAATACGACTTATCCGCCCGTCCGGCGTTGGCGATACAAAGGGACATTTTCATTTTTCAGTGCCTTGTCGGCTGCCGGGTGTCCGATTTAAAAAGGCTGAAAAAAACAGATGTCATCAACGGGGCGATAGAATACGTTGCATCTAAGACAAAAAAAAAGAGGGGCGACATCATCAGGGTGCCATTAGGAGAGCGTGCCCGGAACCTCATACAAAAATATGAGGGGAATAATGACAACCGTTTGTTCCCGTTCATCTCGGATCAACGATACAATGATGCCATCAAAGAGATATGCAAGATATGTGGTATCGACAGGGTGGTTACAATCATCAATCCGACTACTGGGCAAGATGAAAAACACCCTATTTACCAGATAGCAAGCAGCCACATGGCAAGGCGCACGTTCATAGGAAATCTATACAAGAAAGTCAAAGATCCGAACCTCGTGGGGGCCATGAGCGGGCACAAAGAGGGAAGCCGGGCATTCGCCCGTTATCGGGAAATCGACGACGATATAAAACGAGAATTAATCGACCTTATCGAATGATTATTTTTACTTCCCTAAAATAAACCCGACAGGGTCAAGATTCTATTTTATAGAAATCTTATTCTTAAATATTTGTGATAAATTTTAATGCTATGGTATCACAGCGATGCTTATGCAACGTGCAAAGAGTCCAAGAATTGAACAATCGGGCATATCAAATCCTTAAAGAACCGCAGCAACCTTGCGTATGTTTTCCAAAATAGAAGAAAGTTTGCTATCACGCCGAGCAGTTTGCATATTGTAAGCAGCTTGCATATTTACCCATATATAGGCTGGTATATCCGTTGCCGCCTCAATCTTCAATGCGTATTCGGTAGTTATTGGCCGTTTGCCATTCACTACTTCGTTAAGTACGGAATAAGAAACACCTATTGTCGCTGCAAATTTTCTTTGCGACACTCTACGTGCCTCTAACTCGTCTTTCAGTATTTCCCCCGGATGTATGGGCATTGAAGGCTGCAACTCGTGCGGGGCATACATTTTTTTTGCTATATCCATATCAAAAATTATTTGTAATGGTTACTAATGTCCAACAAACGGCAGACAGTAACTATTTGTTCGTTCATTACGTCTCTTACGGTAAATTCAAGACGGTATTGCCGATTTATCCTTACCGAAGATATGCCTTTTTTGTCTCCTTTCAACATTTCATAATTAAGCGCATTGTTTCGGAATAAATCAGTAACGGCATTTGCAGAAGAAAGCAGAAAAACCGTTTTTTGGTAGCCTCTTATCACTTCGGGTTGGTAGCGATGTTTTTTATCGTTCGTTTTCCCGTCGGTATAAAGTTCATGTAAGTAGTCCTTATCAAATTCGATAATCATATTTTCCTGTTTCTGTATGCAAAGTTATGTTTTTTATTTGATATTCGCAAATTGTCGAACATTTATTTGCATTCCTATTTTTGTTTTATTTTCGACCCATTGTCCGCATACACTCAAATATTCTTTTGTCTTAATAAACCTGATTAGATTACATCACTTATTTGTACGGGGCTACCTCTTTTGTATTCATACGCTTTCTATTTCGGGGTTTAGTTTTATTTCCGTGCCGCATTTAGGGCAATGGATAACACCTTCTTTCGGGGCGGAGAACAATTCCGACACCTCAACACCCAACGCGGCGGCGATTTTGCTTAGTGTATCAAATGTTGGATTACCATTTTCTCCCAATGCTCGGCTAAGGCTTGTTTGAGGTGTTCCTATTTGTTCTGCTAAGCTGCTTATGGTTATACCTTTCTCTTTTAGAATATCCTTGATTCTTGATTCCATTTGTATATATCTTTTAAGTTATAGGACAAAGATATATCATTTATGCCCCAAAAGATATAAACAAAAGTTAAATATAGCTTGTGTGATATATTTTTATGTTTTTTAATTTGTATGTATATATCTTTTATGCTATATTTGCATCAAGAAAAGAACATAAAAGATATAAACACAATGAAAAGTCTCGAAGTAAAAGCCGCCGAATATGTTTACGCTTCAATCGCCGAAGGGTATTTCAGCAAAGAGGTAAAGAACGGAAACGAAGTGATCTTTGTAAGCGGACAATACGACAAGTACGACAATGAGGTAGTCGTCGACGAGGCTTATTTTCTGAACCTCGAAACAGAAGAAAGTATCGATCTCGATACCTGCATGATCGAGGAATATTTGAACGATGTTTTGACCTCATAACAAAGGACTTTAAAATATAGACGATATGGAAACAACAAAGAATGAAAACAACGCCTTGCGAATGATTATGACAATGGCATGGCAATTCGTAAAAAGAAACGGCTACAACCTCTCGAAAGCGTTAAAATGCGCGTGGGCAAATTACCGCCTCCAACAGACGATGAAGATTCGGATCGTCCGTTTCCATTTCCGCAAGGTAGACGGGACGATAAGAGAAGCGTTCGGGACATTACAGGATTCTATCGTACCGGCCTCAAAAGAAGGTACAAGAACTCGTAAAAGTAGCGATGAAGTGCAAGTGTACTTCGATACGGAGAAAAGCGAATATAGGAGCCATTTAAAATGGCTAATTTGATAAGTATTGCGTAACCACCACTAAACACATAGATAACAATCAAAACTGAAAAAGGGGAGTAGGCGAAAGCCCTGCACAATATAAAAATATTATGGAGATCTCAAATTTCAACCAAGTAAACGAATTATATAAAGAAGGCTTAAACCTCTGTAATGGCTGCATATATGAATTTTGTTCATCATGCACAGAAAAGAGGCTAAAAGTATGTAATTTGCAATACATCAAAATGACCAAACCAAAAACGAAAAGCACGATGATAAATGAAGGCGATTTAATAACATTCAAAACAAACAGCTTTCAAAATTCCAAGATATACACAGGTATTGTAGAATACAAAGAACATTTGGGGCTTGTGGTTTTCGCCGACGGTATACAACATGAACTAAGGAAGATTCTAAATATAAGAACGGTTAATACATCAAAAAGCCAAAACGAAGCGGATCAATTATTTTAGAAGCCACCACTTAACACACAATACCAAAAACCGGAAAAAGGGGCAACGGGCGAAAGCCCGCCCCCTTTTTTAAACAGAATCAAAACAATTTTATAATTATGGATTTAGACGAAAAACGAACTATCGAAACGACCCGGGGTATTTTGGAATATGCCCGAGACTGGGACTGCGACGGAGCTGTAAGAATGTTTAATGCCCAGACAATAAACAGGTATAAAGAAATAAGAAGCCAACACCCCGATGTGGACGATTACGGCGTATGGTTTGCATTTTCAAATGAGCAATTTGAAAAAGGAAGGAAACACGCCATTGAGATAGGGAAATTATCACCGGACGATAAAATAACTCGACATCTCCACCTCAACTTATTTGGCACAAAAGAATCCATCGCCTCATTTTATGGATTTTATGAAAAGAGGGACGAGCAAATATCGAAAGAGTGCGATCCGCAAGAAGTATATTTTTACGAATATAATAACCATGAATGTATGATCTCATGGAACGGTGATAGAGACGCTATCTCTATAATAGAACACTATTGGGGAAAAGATGTCGCAGAAAGAATAAAAAGAATATAGCAATTAATCAACTATGAACACATACCACAAATTTGTGCCGAATGTATTTTTGGCGAAGTGTGAAGAAAAGCACGAAAAAGGAGATGAGATCCTCGTAACGACCAAGTACGGGAAAGAGAATGAATGTATCGTTTTCAATCTCATTTTTGAACGGGACGGATTCTATTATTATTCAATAGTCCGGGCAGACGGTTTCAACGTACAGGAATGGGCGCGACGTAAAGCGGAACGCCGCCTTTTTCATACCCGAAAAGCGCATACAAGAACACTTCCCGGCCGCATACCAGCAGCCGGGATTTTTATTCCTATAAAAACCAATATACAATGGATCAAATTTTTAAAGCAATAATCACTATCGGCAACAGCTTGGTCGTATCGTTCATTATTTGGTATATCCCATACAAGCTAAGGCGTATGGAAGACAAATTAGAAGAAATCAACAAAAGGACAAAACTTGCCAATATCAAAATCGACATCACCTATTACGAGAGCCTTGTCCGCCTCGAACAATCTTTGATTGAGCAGGAAAAATACGAAGAAGCAAACCAGATACACAAGCAAATACAATCATTCCTAAAAGAAACCAACGATGCAAAACAAAACCCGTGAACAAATACAGAGGCTTCAATACCAAATCGATACCCTCACCCTCCGTTACCCCGGCATCGCCGAAACCCTGTTTCCCCGCCTCCTCGCCGACCGTCGACGAAAAATTCTAAAACTCAAAAGTTTATCAAAGTAATAAACAAAGAGGTAATGAATATAAGTATATTTCAAAATATATTGCTTTATCTATGAAATTTCCCTATATTTGCCATATAGATACGCGATAATGCGTATTTGAAACAAAAATAAAAGCGCATTTGCGCAACATTCATTTCAAAGCCTTATCCGGGTTATTTCCCGGGTAGGGCTTTTTGTATTTAATTTTTAATTGTGTTTTTATGGTAAAGAAAGTAAGTATTCCATTATCTGCCCTATTTACCAATGTGGGACAGATTGAAGGCCTTCCGCCTAATCCACGTCTTATCAAAGACGAGAAATTCGAGGCCTTGAAAAAGAGTTTGACCGATGATCCGGAGATGCTCGATCTTCGGGAATTGATCGTCTATCCGAACCCGGACGAGGAAGGGACGTATGTCGTCATCGGCGGAAACATGCGTTACAATGCGGCAAAAGAACTCGGCCTATCCGAATTGCCTTGTAAGATTCTGGCCGAAGACACGCCGGTAGAGAAGATGCGCTCATTCATTATCAAGGATAACATCGCCTACGGTGAATGGGATATGGATTTATTGGCCGATGACTGGGACACGAAGGAACTGTCCGATTGGGGTATGGACTTGCAGCCCTATTTAGAAGACATGGATATTGATGAATTTTTTGGGGAGGAAACAGAGCAACAGAAGGAGAAAAAAGCTGTCTATTGCCCTCATTGTGGAAAGAATATCAATGAGCCTCCGACAGAAGAAAAGGGGGTGGAGCAATGAAAAGAGAAGTCATTACCCATAATGCAGTGGAAGGTTTCCACCAGTATCCGAACGCTCCGGAATATTGTTCCTATCTATCGGACAGGCATCGGCACATCTTTGAAGTCCGTTGCCGGTTTGAAGTATCTAACGATGACAGAGAAATAGAAATCAACCGAATGCAACAGGAAATTTCTCGGTACTTTCATTCGAGGTACGGAACACCTTGTGAGTTCGGCGGTCGTTCGTGCGAGCATATCGCCGGAGAGTTATTGAAAGAGTACTCGTCGATGACGTCGGCGGAAGTATTGGAGGACGGTTATGGAGGCGCTTCACTTACCCGATAATATCAAAGTACATTTTGCCGGTTGCGAGGTTCAAAATCAATTTGTCGGGGTTAAAGAACTGGGTGTACAGTACGGACTTTATACTGCTTTTCCGTTTGTTGAACGCATGGTGTTCGGTAAGTCGTCGAAATCTCCTATAATGCCGTTATCGTGGCAGAAAGACGACGTATTCAAGAAAATACCGACTTACATCATGGAAAACGAAAAACATGTCATTCAGGATAGCGGCCTCTTTACATTGATGTTCGGTTCTCAGAAAGGAAAGAAAGACGAATCGTTGATGATTCGCTGGTATGATGCCCTTATTCGTTTTACTCAGGAAAATGCTCCGGGAGTAACGTGTGTAGAGGTGGATTGTCAAAAAGTGCTTGGCGTCTCAAAGGCATGGGAGTTCCGGGAGCGCATGAAAAGCGATTTGCCGAATAATAGAATCATTAACGTGTTCCATTTGGAAGACGGGCGAAAAGGTCTCGACCGTCTTATCGAGTTTTCCGATTATTTGGCGATCAGTGTTCCCGAGCTTCGCCATGCAAGAAAGGCCGGAGGTACGGTTGAGTTGGCGAAATATATTAAAAATCGTAAACCGTCGATTGATATTCACCTGCTCGGCTGTACGGAACACAAGCTGTTACGACCGTGCCGTTTTTGTACGAGCGCGGATAGTACTACCTATATAGCCGGGAAGCGATATGGTTTTATCAAAAATCGACATATCAGTAGGATAAAAACCCGGGAGATACAGCGTCTCGTAGGTCTTGAACACTGGGAACGGATTCGGGCATATAATAACGAGACGAATACCAATTTCCTCTGTCTTTCCATTGAAATGTTGAAACGAGAATATGAAAAGAGTTGTGGAAACCAAGATTATAAACGATATGAGACAAACCTATAAAAACGATTAAACGATGTATTATGTATCAAAACGAATGGAGATAGCGGGCAGCCATAGGCTGAACCTATCGTATGAAAGCAAATGCGAAAATCTGCATGGGCATAATTGGGTGGTAACGGTATATTGCCGTTCGGAATCCTTAAACAAGGACGGTATGGTTTGTGATTTCAAACATATCAAAGACCAAATACACGGATATCTCGATCACGGTAATTTCAATGAGTTATTGTCTTTCAATCCGACGGCGGAAAATATAGCACGGTGGATCTATGAACAAATTCCAGAGTGTTACAAGGTTGAGGTACAGGAGTCGGTTGGAAATGTAGCCGTTTATGAGGAGGATTGAAAGATGAAAATAAACGAAATATTTTACAGTTTGCAGGGTGAAGGTTTCTATACCGGAACGGCGGCGGTATTCGTTCGTTTTTCGGGTTGTAACCTAAAATGTCCTTTTTGCGACACATCACACGAGCAGGGACGTGAAATGACGGAAGAAGATATTTTTCAAGAGATAACCGGCTATCCTTGCCGCCATGTCGTCATTACCGGAGGAGAGCCTATGTTACAACTATCCGAGAAACTTATTACCATGTTACATAATGCGGGGAAGTTCGTCCAAGTGGAAACAAACGGTACGATTCCTATCGCAGACAATCTTTCTGTCGATTGGGTAACGTGTTCCCCAAAGTTTGAGTTTTGCGGACATGGAAAACTCGGCCTTCAACGTATCGATGAATTGAAGGTTGTATATCAAGGTCAAGACATGTCCGTATATGACGGCATCGATGCTAAGGAATACTACCTTCAACCCTGCGACACGAAAGACGAGGCAGAAAACGCCCGAATACTCGCCGGGAGTATCGATTACATAAAAGAACACCCTCAATGGCATTTATCCCTTCAAACACAAAAAATGATCCATGTAAGATGAAAACAGCGATAAAAATAGAACGCCACATAGAAGGCATATTGAATTGCATCGGTGAAGATCCCTGTCGTGCAGGTCTTATTGGTACGCCAGAACGTATCTCCCGTATGTATAAAGAGATATTCCGGGGTTACGATCCAGCTCAACACCCACAAATAACAACTTTCGATAATGGGGTGGACGGAATTATTTACGACAACATCATTACCGACAGTGGTAACTATTATTCAATGTGCGAACACCACATGATGCCGTTTTTCGGGAAATACGTGTTCGCGTATGTTCCGAATCCGTCGGGGAAAATCATCGGCTTGTCAAAAATTGCCCGTGTGGTGGATTACCATTCTGCCCGTTTGCAAATACAAGAGCGTTTGGTTTCGGATATTGTCGGCGATATACGTTTCGCGTTGGGAGAAAGTAACCCTCCGTTGGGTATCGCCCTTGTCATGGAAGGGGAACATTTATGCAAGTCTATGCGAGGTGTTAAGAAGTCCGGGAAAATGACAACTTCCTATCTGACGGGTATTTTCAAGGACGGCCCGGCACGTTCCGAGTTCTTAGAAATAGCCGGACGGCTCTTGAAATAGTATCATTTTGTCAGAAAAACGAGGTAAAAATGAGGGTACTCCCGGCGAGAGGATAAAACAAAATGACAGTATTATGAAAAAAGAAGGAAGAAAAACGAAATACACACCTGAACTGGTAACCCGCATCTGCGGTCTGCTTGAAAAGGACACCTATACGGTTTCGGAGCTTTGCGAATCCGTTGGCATTTCGGTATCGACCTTTTACGATTGGAAGGGCAAATTTTCGGAGTTTTCGGACGCTATAAAAAAAGCGGAAGAAAGGCGGCTCGGCTTTTTCGTTGTCGAGGCGAAAAGAAGCCTTTTGAAAAAGATTCAGGGCTACGAGGTGAAAGAGACCCAAATAGTCAGTATTCCGGGTGTGGACGAAAAGGGGAATCCCAAGCAGATCATCAAGGAGCAAAAGACGATAAAGAAACATATCCAACCCGACACGGCGGCGATCATCTTCGCCCTTACCAACCTCGACCCCGAACATTGGAAGAACCGGCAGAACATCGACGGCAACATTCAGAGCGATGTGCGCTTCACCGGTTTTCAGTCCGTCCTGCCGAATGTCCCGGATATAGAGGCGATGACGAAGAATGCCCGGGAACAATGCCGGGAAAAGTTCTTGAAGGGAGATGAATAAAGTCAATTACGCCCAACTGCTGGCCTACCGTTACCTTTCCGATCCGAAGATAAAGATCGTCGGTTACGGAGGTGCTGCGGGCGGCGGGAAAACGGGTCTCGGCTGCGAATGGCTCATGCGTTGCGGCTGGGCTTTCCCGGGTACCCGTTGGTTCGTCGGGCGTAACAACATCAAGGACAGCCGGGAATCGGTATTGGTAACATTTGATAAGGTGGCCGCGTATCACGGATTCAAGGAATACCGATTTTCAAACGACGGCATCGACTTTCGGAACGGCTCGCGCGTTTCCTTCCTCGACCTGACCTATTACCCGTACAAAGATCCGATGTTCACCCGTTTGGGGTCCAAAGAGTACACCGGCGGCTGGGTGGAGGAAGCGGGTGAAGTCCACCGTTTGGCCGTCGAGGTATTGAAATCCCGTATCGGCCGGCACATGAATGACGTGTACCGGTTGGAGCCCAAAATCCTGCTGACCTTCAACCCGGCGAAAGGGTATCTGTACGAGACATTCTACAAGCCCCACCGGGACGGCAATATGCCCGAAGACACGGCTTTCGTACAGGCGTATGTCTACGACAACCCTTTTATTTCAAGAGAGTATGTCGAGATGCTCAAAAACCTCAAAGATCCGGTATTGCGGAAACGGTTACTTCTGGGGGAATGGGAATATGAGGACGACCCGTCCGCCTTGTGCGGTTACGATGCCATATCGGACATGTTCACGAACGATTTCGTCGATCCCTACGGGGCAAAGAGTTGTTCTGCGGACATTGCAGGGAAAGGACATGACCGCTTTATCGCCTTGTCGGGCGTGGGGAATGTTTTCCGGGTGGCGATCGATGAGGTCTATTCCCCGGGCCGACAGGTGGAAATGCAACTCCGGGATTTAATGATCCGGGACGGCATACCCCGTTCCCTGACGGTTGTAGATGCCGACGGCGTCGGGTCGTTCTTGGAAAGCTACCTCACGGGGATAAAGGAGTTTCACGGCGGCAGCAGGCCGCACGATTCCCGGTACAAGAACCTCAAAAGCGAATGCGCCTTCCTGCTGGCGGACATGGTGAACAACCGGAGGATAAAAATCATCTGCACTCCGGAGCAGCGGGAACGCATCACGGAGGAATTCGGGGTACTCAAACAGGCCCGCATCGACAACGACACATCAAAGAAAGCGATTATAAGCAAGGAGGAAATGAAAGCGATATTGGGCCGCTCTCCCGACTATCTCGACGCTTTTATCATGGCGATGTCCTTCCGCCTCGTATCGGCCGGCAGCGTACCTGAAACGAAGGTGTTTTCATTGCACGACTTACAACAACATTAAAACATTCGAATATGAAGAAACGAAAAAGAAAGCCCGGTTCCGGCTACACATTCAAAGAGATTATTTCTCTAAGAATAGAAGAAGAACCGTTCAAGGAAAGTTTGAAGCATTTGAACCGTCCTGCGACGTTGTGCGGCGTTCCTGTCCCGAAAGACCTCGGCACGGCCTCTTACGGCATGATAGCCGACCTCGGAAACATCGGTGAAGGAAATGAAGCGCAAACCATTCTCGACATCTGCCGTATCGTCCTCGGTGTCGATGAGGCGGGCGTGTACCGGGAAAGTGCCGATGCCGTCCTCGGCTTCGTGAACTTCGTAAACGGGGAAATGGACAAGATCAACAAGCTGTTTGAATCGGTCAGTATCCGGCCCACGCCGGAGGAAGAACGGGCGGGCGTACAAGACCTCTCTTTCGGCACGTTCGGGGTTATGGACTGGTACGCCCGGAGAATGGGGATTACTAACCAAAATGATGTGCGGGATATAAGTTGGACACGTATTTATCGCTGCCTCCAAATGGACAACGAAACCGCGCTTTACGAAAGACGTTTGAACAAGATATATTCGGAAAATAAAAAGTGAAATGACTATGACGGTACAGGAAAAAATCAAGTCGATAGCCGCCCGTATAGAGGGAACGGCCTATCTGTTTATGAACTGGGCGCAGACAAATGTCGCCCTCGACACGATCGACAAACCGACGATCGTCTATGTGTTGCCTCCTTCGGGAACATTGAATGTGAAATATGCCTCGGTAACGGATTCCCCGTTGACGCAGATCGCCTTTCTCGACAAAACGGATTTCGATTTCGATTCGACGGAGAACGACGAGGTCATCGAGCGCATGAAGGGAATTTTCAACGAGTTCCTTCGGGAGTACAACAAGGGAGAGTATTTCGAGCCGATAGAGGGAACAATCCCCTATCAGGTCGTTTATGACGGGCTCGACGTGAATGTAACGGGTATCATTGTAACGCTTACCCTTGTTGAACTGGAAGGCTCGATGATATGCTGAAAGAGGTACGCGGGTATATACGGGAATGCCTCGAAACCGTATCGGAGAGGATAAAACGGAATATCGATGAGAAAGGCCGGACGGCCTCGGGAGCTACGGCGTCCTCGTTGGGGATCTCTGTCGGAAACTTGGGCGGAATGCTCTACGGCAGCCGTTCGTTCCTTGCCATACAGAGAGGTCGAAAAGGCGGGAAAGTCCCCCGGGGCTTTGTCGGGATAATCCGTCAATGGATCATCGACAAGGGTATATCGGTCCGTCCCGTACCCGTAAAAAGGAAGTCGAAGTACGGTGATGAGGAACGGGCGCAACTTTCTGCGGCAAGGGCGATCGCCTACTCGATCATGAAAAACGGAACGAGCCTCTACCGGCGAGGCGGTTATGATGACATCTACGACACGGCCATAGCGGAGGAAACGGAGAAACTGCGCCCGAAGCTGCTGGACGTATTTTATATAACGATAAGAGAGATAAATCAAAACATGAGAGATTATGAGAAACGGAACAATCGCAAATAACAGCGGACAGGTGTTGGCACGGGTGGAATATCCGGCGCGGTATGCTTTTGCCTTCAATCCCCTTTTGGTTACGGTCGTGGAACAATCGGCCGGGTCGCTTCAAAATGCGTATATAAGGGCCGTAAAGCGTTACGGCGGGACAGATGATTATTACAGGGACGAAGCGGACTTCACGGAGGGAGAAGCGGTCTTCGACATAAGTATGTTTTGCCGGGGTCTTTTCGAGCTTGGGAACATAGAGGACAACACGGAGCGGATCATTACGGTACAGTTCGTCGTAGGAATAACGGACGGATCCGGCACTGAATACGAGATGCACAGCGGGGAAATCTCCGGGCCGTCGGTAATGAATATCATTTGGGGAGCAATCGCCCCGGAAGAGGAATACAACGGCCTCACCTCGTGCCGCTGGTTTTCCCGGTTCCCTATGAAGCTGGAATTTTTCGCACAGGCCGGCGCGAAGGTTTACAAGGAGATAGACGGCAAAGGGACGCATACGCTTGTCTCAACGGTCTCGGACATGGGCATAGCCTCGATAGACCTTTCCAAGGCTTTCGAGGGCGATAAGGTGGTGAAGAAAGCCACCCTTTCGGTCGGCGACTTCGTGAATGTGTTCGATGAGACATTTGATTTTACATTCGCCAACTACGAGAGTGAATGGGAAATCACATTGAGGAAAGATGATACCCCTTGCGGCGTGTTCTTGCGCTGGATAGACAAGCACGGATTCATGCGTTATTTCCTCTTTGCCAAAGGCGACGAGAGTACGGAATCGGAGGACTACGGCGACCTGCTCGAACAAAAGTACAGCGCATTCGGACGATATTATCCGAATATCTACCGGCAGCAGGGAAAGAGCGTAACGAGGAAGGTAAGCCTTGCCGCCTTGCATTTGACCCGGGAGGAATACGAATATGTCCGCTCGGTGGCATTCTCCCCGGTTGTGGATATGTACATGGGCGACGATGAGGGCACGGCCTCATGGCTCCCCGTGCTGGTATCGTCCGGGGACACGAGCAGGTCGCAAAAGAATTTGGAGGATATGGAAATAGAACTCTATTACAACGAAGCAACACAAAAATATTAATCTAAAAACAACAAAATCATGGCAACAGAAACGACGACTACGATTTTGGATATTCGGGTCAATCTCGGTGAAAGTATAAAGGCGATAGAACAATATCGCCAAACGATCGAAAAAGCGAAAGCCCAACAAAAGGAGTTACGGAAAGAGTTGAAAGAGGGCACTATCACAAACGAAGAATATGAAGAATCATTTTCCGCTTTGGAAAAAGATATATTGAATGCGAAAGATGCCATGCAGGTGAACCAGCGGGCGGTGAAGAACTTGATCGTCGCCAACAACGAGAACAACGATTCTTTGCGCTCTTTACGTGCCCAACTCTCCCAACTCACATTGGCCTACGACCGTATGTCGGAAGCGGAAAGGGAGGCGGCCAAAGGAAAAGAATTGTTGAAACACATTCAAGACTTGCAGAATCAGATCCGCCCGCTCGAAGAAGCGACAGGGCGGTTTCAAAGGAACGTCGGTAATTACCAGCAGTCTATTGTGAACGCCGTTGCTGCCATGAATCCGCTGGCCGCTCGGCTGGTGAGTATCGTAGATTTGTCGGACGAGACGGCCGGAGGCTTCACCAAGATAAAAACAAGTGCGCAGGCATTCGGCAAAACCTTATCGAGCCTTCTTAAAAACCCGGCTTTCCTTGCCATTGCCGGTATAGCGGCTGCCGGTAGTGCGTTCAAGTTCTGGTATGACTACAACAAGGGATTGATCGAGGCCACCCGTTTGACGAAACAGTTTACCGACTTGTCGGGTGAGGAACTGGTGTCTTACCGTAGCGAGGTGCAGGCCGTTTCCGATACCTTCAATAAGGATTTTGTAGAGGTGTTGAGGGCTGCGAATGCGTTGCAGAAACAATTCGGCATCACCTCTCAGGAAGCCCTCGATGCCTTGAAAGAAGGCTTTATCAACGGGGCGGACGTCAACGGGGAATTTCTGAAAAACGTAAAAGAATATTCGACGTTTTTCAAAGAAGCGGGGCTGTCGGCCGAAGAATTTATCGCCATTAACGTACAGACGGAAAAGCAGGGTCTTTTCTCGGACAAGGGCATAGACGCAATAAAAGAGGCGACTATCCGTCTCCGGGAAATGACAACGGCGACCTCTACGGCATTGGAGGGTATCGGCATATCCTCGAAACGGGTACAGGAAGAATTACAGAACGGCAGTAAGACAACGTTCGACATCATTCGGGAAGTCTCGGCCAAGCTGAACGAACTCCCCGATTCTGCCTCGTCTGTCGGAGCGGCTCTGGCCGACATCTTCGGCGGCCCGGGTGAAGATGCGGGACTGGCCTATATCCGTACCCTTTCGCAAATAGATACGGATCTCGACACCATATCGGGCAAGACGGGTGAAGTGGCCGAGTTAAACCGAATGCTCGTCGATTCGCAAACGAATTTGCAGACACAGGTAGCACTGCTGTTTGAGGCCGGTAGCGGCTTCGACCGTTTCATTACAAAGATAAAAAGCGGCTGGAATAACTTTTTGGCAGACTTCCTCTCCGGCGTCAGAATGATATTTGAAAGCACCGACGACAAGAACATGCGCAAAATAACGGAAGCGATAACCAAAGGGCGTAACGAAGCGGTGGAGGATTTGAATCTTCTAAATCAAGAAGTGTCCCGGCTTACCACAGCGGGGATCGAATCGGGGTTGACTTCGGCGGAAGCCCAACTTCGTGCCATCGATATAAAGAAAAAAGAGATTCAGTCCGATCTGTCCAAATACGCCAAAGAGGTCTCGGAACGTAACGCGAACATCGAAAGAATGGAAAAAGAGATCGAAAATTCGGGAACCGGAAGAAAAGAAGCCTTAAAGAGGGCAAATTTGGCGGAGGAGATAGAAAAAGAGAATGAAAGGTTAAGACTTGCCATGCAGTTACGCAGCAAGTATGAAACGATGCTCGGCCAAGTAAACGATATGGAATATAAGGCCGGTACGAATAGTTCCGGCAATACAAGCAAAACCGCAGACCAAATCAATGCCGAGGCGGAGGAAATCGAAAAGGCCGAAGCCGCATTGTTGAAGGTGTTAGATGAGGCATCGGAGGAATACAAAGCCATTCTGACTAAACGTTACAAGCGGGATAAAAAGGCCATAGAGGATAAAATAGCCTTATACGAGAAAGATAAAAAGTTGACCCCGGAAATGCAAAAGGCGTTGAACGACCAGCTGGAAGCCCTCGAAAAAGAACATGCCCGTGATATAGCCGCCATTAGTAAAAAGGCGACCGACGACCAAATAGCCGAACAGGAGCGGCTAATCAATTTGAAACTGGAAGCGGCGAAGAAAGGCAGCCAAGAGGAGCATACATTGAGGCTTCAACAGCTCGAACAACAGAAGCAGCAGGAGATAGCAGCCGCGAAAGGGAATGAGGAAGAAATCGCGTTGATCAAAGAGAAATATCGTATAAAGGAAGCCGAAGAAGATAAACGTTTCAAAGACGACCAAGCTAAACAACAGGCAAATGTGGCCAGACAAGAGTTGAACGAGCGCAACCTTGAATGGCAGAACAAAATCAACGCTGCCAAGCTGAACGGCGAAAATTATTTACAGCTTATGGTAGACCAGTCCCAACAAGAATTGGAAGCCATAAAGGAGGCCGGACAGAAGGAATGGGAGAAAAAAGAAGAGTTCAACGCCCGGCTATTGGAGGCCGAAAAAAGACATGCAGAGAATACAACACAACTCGCAAATTATGAGATTGAAATCCAACGCAACAAAGTACAGGCTATCGGGTCAATCTTTGGAGCACTGTCAAATATGTTCGGTGCAGTAAGTGAGGATAATATAGCAATGCTTAAATTGTCGAAAGCTCTTGCTATTGCGGAGGTTGCGATAAATCAAGGGATTGCAGTTTCAGAAGCTATTCGTACCGCATGGAAAGACAAAACAAATGTTTCTATATGGCAAGCAGTCGCCAAAACAGCGATAGCGATAGCCTCTGTAACAACGACAATGGTTTCAGCAATAAAGAGTATCAACTCGGCAGAGGCACAAATAGCCGAGGCAGAATCATCGAAAACGTCTGGAACTGTAAGCATGAAAGGATATTCGACGGGCGGTCTTGTGAAAGGAGAAGGCACGGGCACAAGCGATTCTATTCCGGCGAGACTTTCTGCCGGTGAGTTCGTTATCCCGGCCAAGACGTACAAGATGTTTTCGCCGATTATTAATAGTATTTATCGGACAGGTCAGAATTGGAATGCAGTCAATAGGGTGTATTCTCCGGCCTCATCGCAAGAGATTATCCCCGTAACGAAGGATGTGCTTTCCCAGTCAATATCCGATGTCCTTTTAACTGGGATCAAAAACTTAGATATAAAACCTACCGTATCGGTAGTGGATATAAACAAAGGGCAGAGAAAAGTCAGTGTTATGGAATCGAGAAACAATAAAATTAATAAAAAAACAAATCTATGAAAGAAGAATTGTATATAAAAACACCTTCGGGCAAATGGGGAAAGGCGGATTTGTCGGAAAAGAGTAATATTATCTTGGCTTATAAAAACAATTTATTAGGTACAATCGGAACGATAAAGTCCTCATACAGTTATACCGTATCTTTACCGAAAACGGCTAAAAACATGCAGATTTTCCAGCTCTGCAATCTCCCTTCGGTAAAGGTGATAAATGGGACGAAAATCATCGGAGAGCCGTTTCAAGTCCGTTACCGGAAAGAGGGTATCGATATACTGGGTGATGCCGTCGGGTTTCTCGACGGTGTAACCAAAGAGGCATTTGAAATAAGTCTGTCGTTCGGCTTTCTCGGCACTTTCAGCGATTGGATAGAAAACGAAAATAAGCTGAATGATTTAGGAGATTATAATACATTCGTACGCTATGACAACAATTTAACCGATTATCCCTCATCGGGGAATATCGACGATTTACCGGCTATATTCAAACCATATTACGATATAGGATTTAAGCCGACCGTTTCTGGATTTGCTCCTTTACCATTTGTTAAAATATCATACCTTAATAAATTGATAGAAGATTCCTTGAACTGTAAATTTTCTTTTCCTGAAAATATATCGGAAAAATTGAAAACCCTTGCAGTAGCCCTAACTAATAAAGCTATTACTTCTAAAATAGCAGGAAAATCTATGTACATTGGTAGTGGATCTCCCATAATAGAAGGATCGATCGATCCATTATACAAAGGATTTAGAATATCTCCTATTATGTGTGATAATTTTGTATTGGGAAATACCATAGAAGATGTTTTATCTGCCGAAAATGTTTTTATAGAATCCATTAGAGAAGGGGAAAAAGAATATAAAAATTTGAATATTTCAGCTACTGGGATAACTTCAAATGTAGACCAAAGATTGATGATTAGTTTTAGCGCGACGTTTACACGTACAACAAATAATGATGCTACTTTTTATGGTTCGGGTAATTTGTGGTTCTTAGAAATAGACGAAAAAGGAATAGGGATTGTAAAAAAGACTGTTGGCATGACATACCAAGTTGGGAAAGAGGTGTCAATTTCTGCAACAATGGACCAATTTGAAATAGAGACAAAAGACGGTTATAAATATGCTTTTGTTCTTATATGCGAAACACCATATTCGGAAGACATATTCGCAAATTCAATAGATAATACTCATGGTAGTTTTCGTGTTTCTTCAATGGACTATGACGGTCTTTGTAGCATTGATTGTAATCTTGCAGAGGCACAAAGTGTTGGAATTATACCGTTTATTCCCCTTAAAGGTAATTTGCCGGATATTTCGCAGGTGGATTTTATCCAATCTTTATGCGATATGTTCGGTGTGTTCCCGGTCATCAATCCAGTACCGAAAAAAGATGATAATACAGGGAAAAGAATTATTGAATTTGTATCGATTGATACTTTATTCAAAAATAAGGTGTCAAGGTATGTTTACGGTAAAAAGTTCAATGACTGGACGGATCGCCTCATTACCGACCCAAACGATATAGAAATATCCTTCTCAAAAGACGGATATTATCAACGTAATTATTTACGTTATGCCAAAGATGATACGGTAACGGGAGACCATGACGGATATTTCGATATTCCCGATAAATCGCTGGATAAAGAGGGGGAGTTAGTAGAAATGCCATTTTCAGCTTCTGACGGGAATAAAATAATCATATTGCAGGAAAATAAGGATACTGACGGGAATATAAAATATACATTCGAGAGTTTTGAACCCCGCATAATGAGCATTATTAAACGGGCAGACGGCAAATGTGGATTAACCTTTGACGGTTTGGATTTCAAAACACTTTTGTCGAAGTATTACAGCCGTTATATAGAGTTGGTACAAGACATGTATTTGATTACCGTAACCGTCGAATTAAACGCTTTGGACTTGAAAAATATCGATTATACCTACCCCGTTTATTTCAAGCAATTCAGACGATATTTCGGGATAGTAGATATACAAACCAGCTCAAACGACGATAACTGCGAAGTAACGTTGTTAAGACTTTCTGCGGGATAGGATAGTTACTGATTCTACTTTTTAATGCGTGCCCTTTTTAAGGTACGCATTATTTTCTATCTTTGTTGTGTGTAACAATATTTAAATTAGTTGTAAAATCGTATGAAGAATCTCTCTTTAATTGCATTATTAATCATGATTTCTTTTAAAGTTAATGCACAGATATATAAAAAAAGTCTTTCGATCGCAGATGTAATAAATGGTCGTTCTAACATTGAAGTGTATGATTATGTACAGAATAAAAAGGTCGATAAACAGGAATATATAGCCATGTATGGAAATAGATTTTATAAAGACATTTATAAAATCTCTAAATCGATGCGTTATTCTTCGGAGGAATCGAAGCGGAATTTTCAAGAGGCAATCGCAATGCGACAGCAAAAGATAGAGAATAATCGGGAGGAATGGGATCGGCTTCGGAATACCAATATGAGATATTTGCGAGCCGGAAAGTCATTGATAACTCTATCGACCATATCGGCAGGCGTAACAATACCCATAATTCTAAAAAAACAGTCAGATGATGCAATAGGCATTGTTTCCGGCTCGAATTATGGGAATTTGGAAAAGGTGAATAAACGATCCCGGAACATTGTAATAACGAGCGTTATTTGTGGAATCGGAGAACTTGTCGGCATAAGTTGCATAATTCGCTACCGCAATCACCGGGACGAGTACGACCCGCCATTCTATTTTACTCCCGCCCTGAATGAAGAAAGCATCGGATTCTCTTTTATGAAAACCTTTTGATAATTTCCTCGGCAATAGCCGGGGATTTTTATTTAGTCAAGTTTTCATGGCGTGGACTATTCCCAAAAGGAAAACAAATCGTATTTGCATAACCTCACCATTCTCCCGACGTCGGCAAAATGGTATGGCCGTATCTATTTGCGTACCTCCCTCTATTTTTACTTATACGTCCGGTGTTAAATGATATTAATTATTATATCATTTATCTGTATTATGTTTGATATTAATTTTAATATCGTTATATTTGTATTGTAATAATCAAGCAAAAACAGTATGAAATACAAAGAACTCGAAAGGCTTGTAAAGAAAGCGGGTTGTTACGATACAGGCCGACAACAAGCCGGACACCCTTTGTGGTACAGCCCAAAGACGGGAAAAATGTTCCAGATGAGCAACCACGGATCGGAAGAAGTGGCAACCGGAACACTAAACAAGATTAAAAAGGCAGCGGGGATTTAATCCCCCTGCTTCCACCATAAGATAAAAGGAGATAAAGGAAATGGAAAAAAGAAAAGTTACCGCAGTGATAGAGCGCGCCGGAGACGGGACATACAGCATTTACATGGACGCCGATGACATGGGCTATCTTGTAACAGGGACGGGTAAGACCGTCGATGAGGCCATGACGATGTTTAAGGGTGGTTATGACGATATGAGAAAATATCATGCGGAAGAAGGAAAAGACTTTGAAGAAGTGGATTTCGATTACAAGTACGACATGGCATCATTTCTTTCTTACTACTCGAAGATACTTTCTCTCGCCGGCATGTCGCGCCTGACGGGAATAAATCAACAGCAGTTGAGCCATTACGTTACAGGCAGGAGGAATCCCTCGGCAAAAACCATAGAGAAAATGCAGGCCGCCATACAACGTTTCGGCAAAGATTTAAGCACTGTACACTTTGTTTGATTATTACACGCCATCAAAGGCAGTGCCGGGCATACTCCTTCCGGGGTATGCCTTTTTGTCTTTATATGATAAAAAACCGGGAATAAATTTGGAAAACAGATAATTTTCTTTATCTTTGTGTCGTATTATTGGCTAACAAAGTGTATGTGCTTGCTTGATTGTGAAATCATGTGAGCATTTTTTGTTTTTAAACGAGGTAAAAGAGAAGTTATGAATGTGTATGAAGCAATGAGCGGTATAAGGCCGATGCTTGAAAAGTTGCAGAAATCAGGTGTCGACCTTTCGAATATAAAAAACATCGACATGTACGAAGAATACAGGGAGATGAGCAAGGGCGGCGAGAAGAAGATGTACATCGTATCGTTTCTGGCCGAGAAATACAAAATGAGCGAAAAATCGGTTTCTCGTGCCATAAGAAGATTTTCTGTGATTTTATAAGGCTTTGAATTGTTATAGGTTTCAAGCGTGTCTGTGCGTGAGCATAGGCACGTTTTTTTTGAAAGGACATTTAAGTGTCCCCTTCTTTTGCTAATGAAATTTTCCCTCCCGTTCCTATCTGCCTACCTTTGATAAAATGCAAAAAAAATGGCACGACTGAAAATATACGGAGATATAGTAGACAGCGAGGAAAATACCTTCATGCAGATGTGGGGCATCGACAACGGTGTTACCTTCCAATCGATAGATGAGTTCCTTTCCTCCATTTCCGAAGAAGACAAAACAATCGACATACACATACACTGCCGGGGTGGAAACGTAATCGAAGGCTGGGCGATATACGATGCCCTCCGGCACTCGGGCAAAGAGATTTCGGCCACCATAGACGGCGAATGTTCGTCAATGGCGACGATCGTTTTGTTGTCCGCACCCAAAGAACGTCGGAAAGCCTACACGAATGCCCACTTTTGTATTCATAATCCGTCGGCGACGACGTACAATCTCGATTGGCCGGGTTCTCTCACCGCCGACAACATCGAGAAAGGGGCAGTCCGGCTTTCAAAACAGGCGGAGCAATTACGTGCGGAGCAGGAGCGGATTCTCGACCTCTATGTGGAACGCACCGGGACGGACAGGGAAACGTTGCAGTCGGTGATGAACGAAGATGTCATTTATGGCATGGATAAAGCCCTTGAACTGGGCTTCATATCTGAAATCTTACCCCCGATCACGGCGATGAGGAAAACACCCAAAAACCAAAACAATATGCACAACGACAAAGAAGAAGTAAAGGTCAAGCGGGGCATTCTCGACAGAATCCTTGCGAAAGCGGGCTTCAAAGCCCTTGAAGATGTAAAAATCGTGGACATGGTAGTAACAGCCGCCGACGGTACAGAGCTGACGATCGAACGGGAGAGCGGCGATCCGCAGGTAGGCGATGCGGCCAGCCCCGACGGTAGTTTCGTCATGGAAGACGGCACGACCATTGTCGTGGCCGACGGAGTGATTACGGAAATCATACCCCCGGTAGAAGCGAAAACAGACGCAGAATTTGCCGCATTGGAGGCAGAGATCGAAACGCTGAAAGCGGAAAACGAGCAACTGAAAGCCGATAAAGCCGCTTTGGAAGAACGTATTTCGGAATTGGAAAACCAACTCGGGGAAAGCGAAGCCAAAGCCAAGAACGAGGAAGAATCGGCCATTCTTGCCAAAGTAAAGAATGCGGGAGGTGAGGCATGGCTGGATAAGGTACTGGCCATGAAATCAACCTTCCACGCGAAGAACACCCGGACGCAGTTACGGACTGTCGAAACGGAAGATGAAAGCCCTGTACAGAAAGCAAGACGGGCATTGGAAGAAAAAATCGAAAACAGAAAAAAACAATAAAAACAGGAGGAAAAAGAATATGAGTCAATTTGCAGGATTCACAGTAGATAACGGAGCGATAAAAGATTTGCGCGAGCTGCTTTTTGCGACGCTGTACAAAGATCCGGACCTGAATATTACCGCAACGCCGGTAACAGGGGTTATCAACGGTCAAAAACTGGGTTACATCGACCGTATGGGTGATGTCGGGTTGAACAAGTGCGGTTGTAACCCGACATATAGCAACGTCGATATAACCGGAAGCGAGAAAGAATGGGAGCTGGGCTGCTGGCAAATCGCCAAGCACATTTGTTACACGGAGTTGGAGAACACCATCGCCAAAAATTCACTGAACAAAGGCACGGACATCGCCAATCTCATAGGCACTCCTTACATGGAGTTCTTGACCCCCCTTTTACAGAAAGCCATAACCGATATGTTTTGGCGTATTGTTTGGTTTGGCGACAAAGAGGCCAAGAATGTGGCCGAGGAAGACGGCGGTAATATTACTACCGGTATAGATATAAACCTTTTTAATATGACCGACGGTTTGTTCAAACGCCTTTTCGGAATCATCGCCGACAATTCCGGCCAAAAGACGGCCATTGCCGCCAACGCACAAACCACAACGGCATTGCAGATGTCGAAGATTCGGGGAAAAGGGGTTGCTATGGGCATTATCGATAATCTTCTCGCCGATGCCGACGGTCGTATCTTTGACAAGCCCGATGCTTGCATCATGATGACAAACAGCCTGTTTAAAGCCCTTGTCGCCGATGTCCGCAATACGTTTATCGGCACGACCCTGACCTATCAACAACTGGCAGAAGGGGTCGTTATCTCCCAATACGACGGTCGTAAAATAATAGCATTGGATATTTGGGATCGCATGATCAAGCGTTTCGAGAACAACGGCACGAAGCTGAACAACCCGCACCGGGCTGTATTATGCTCTCCCTCGAACCTTTTCTATGGGACGGACGACACCGATATGATTGCAGATTTAAGCGTTACCTTCAATGAAGAAACACGCTACAACAACATTTTCGCACAATCGAAAATCGGCACATTGATCGGCGAGGACGCTCTTGTACAAGTGGCTATATAATCAATAAAAAATAATCAAATAAATAAAGAAAGGAAAAAAGTGTTATGGAAACATGCGATTTCAGTATTTTAAAAGACATTATGTATAACTGTGCCAAACCCGTATCGAAGGGTTTGCGCAATACCGGGTACATCTACAACTACGACGACATCGACTGGGACAAGGTAACCTACGATGAAACGACACCGAACATCATTACCGCCCTCCCGATGAAAGAGGGCAAGAAAGGCTACAAGATCGCCATACCGGGCAAGACCCCGTTCACCGGCACGACCACCTCGATGGCCGAGGGGACATACCGGAACAACTTTACCAAATCTGTTGCCGTCGTGATCCTCGATGCCGGTCCCGATGTCTCTCATAACATCATCGACCCTATGGCGAACGGGAAATTCCTTGTCGTGCTGGAAAACCAATATCAAGGCACGGACAAGAAGAACACGTTCCAAGTCTTCGGCGTGGAGCAGGGCTTGTCCGCCTCGGCGATCGAATCGGACAAATATTCGGACGACACGCAGGGCGGCACGTCCGTAACCTTGCAGGAGGCCGACGCTCCCACCTTCGCCTATTACCTTTTCGACACGGACATCGCCGCCACGCGCGAGATGTTGGAATCCACCCTTACCGTATCGCCCGGGGAATAGGCCATGATGAGCTACGAAGAAGCGGTACGGGTCTTGGAGGAAATGAGAAGCCGGTATCATTCCGGTTTCTCTTTCCGGGACAAGGAGGTCATTGAAAGACTGTATGAAACGGTTCTCTCGATGAAGTTCCGCAAAACCTCGTGTGCCGATTGTTATCGGGACGCATATCTGGAAGTGTATAACTATCTCAAAAAAACAGGCAAAATGGAAGAAAGAAAATACAAGCTCCGTCGCGGCGTGCTTTTGCGGCCCGAGTTCGGGTCTTCCGAGTTTTATTCGGCCAAGAGCATCACGGACGAAAAGGCGGAAGAACTGTTACAGAAGAATCCCGCGCTTATCGAATCCTTTGAATCGTACCCCTCTGACTGGAAGGAGCGCATCGACAAGAAGGTACGGGACGAGAACCGCATCGAGTTGAACGAGACCGGCAAACGTCTGTACATCGGGGACACCGTTTCGTTGTCCACGACCTCGTACCACAGCGTTGTGGAGAAATGGACGAGCAGCAACGCGAAAGTTGCGACGGTCGACGACAAAGGGGTCGTAACGGCGTTGTCGGAAGGGCGCAGCACGATCACGGCCACGACGACGGAGGGCAAGACGGGCCAGTGCGCGGTAACGGTCGTTTCCCGGAATAAAAAGTAGGAGGCGCATACGATGAACATCTCGAACGTCGTCCGCCCGGGGAAGCGCATCGAACGCTTCTATTCGAGCACGTTGGGAATTCAGACCTACGACAAGGACAACCTGTACCCGCAAAGAATGCTCGCGCTGCTGAAAAACAGTCCTACGGGCGGCACGTGTTGCAGCCGTTACGAGAACTTCATCTTCGGCGACGGCTTCCGGGACAAAGCCCTGTCGGAACTTGTCGTTAACCGTTACGGGGACACGGCGAACGACATCTTGCAGCTTGCGGTACGGGACTTGTCGCAGTTCGGCGGAGTTTCCCTGCATCTGAACTACGCCCTTTCCGGGAGTGTGGTCGAGTTGCAGCACGTGCCGTTCGAGAATTGCCGGCTGTATGAAGAAGACGATGCGGGTTACGTCCCCTATATCTGCACGCACCCGGACTGGTCGGGAACGAAAACTCGCCGGGGAAAGAAGCTGAAAGTAACCCGGGAAACGGTCGATTACATCTACCCGTTCAACCCGCAGAAAGAGGTGCTGTTGTCTCAAATCGACAAGGACGGCGGCATAGAGGGTTACCGGGGTCAGATCCTTTGGTATTCGACGGCGGGCAGGAACACCTACCCCGAGCCGGTCTACGACAAGGTGGTAACGAACCTCTCCACCGATGAGGGTCTCGACAACGTGAAATACCGCAATGTCCGCAACAACTTCCTGCCGGCCGGAATGCTTATCCGCAAGAAAGGTTTGTCGGGCGCGATCGACAAGGAAGGCCGCCCGGTGGGAGGCACGACACAGGACGAGATGCGAAGCCGGGAGTTCGCCGACAACCTTCTGACCTTTCAAGGGGACACGAACGCCCTCGCCATCATGGACGTAACGGTCAACGCGGACGAAGACGCCCCGCAGTGGGTGGGCATAAAAAGCCAGAATTTCGACAAGGACTTCACCGTAACCGAATCGAGCGTAACCGAACGCATCTATTCGGCATTCGGTCAGGAGCCTTGGTATGCCATACGGGTTGGGAAACTCGGATTCAGCGGCCAGTTGGTGGCCGAGGCTTACGAATATTACAACTCGTATGTGTCGAAAGAGCGTCAGGCGTTGGAACGCATCTTCTCGAAGATCTTCGGCCTGTGGGAAACCCCTTTGTCGGGGGACTTCGCCATAAACCCGAAAAGCTACGTGCATAACGCCGAACAAACAGGTAACCCAAACGCAACGGAGAGATGAATACTATTTTAACCCCTCAGGATTTCAAGAAGATGCCCGGCATACGCAAGCCGGGCACTCACGTATCGGAAGATAATTTACAGGCCTACATCTCCGAAGTGGAAATGCTGTATATAAAGCCCCTTGTAGGGGACGAGTTGTATATCACCCTCGCAACGGACACGGAAGGGAAGTACGCCGGGTTGTTGGAGGGCTGCGAATACAGCGACCGTCGGGGCAACCGCCGTTTCTGCCCGGGCTTGAAGACGGCTATCGCCTATTACGCTTATTCGCAGTATGTCATGGCGGGCGATGTCGAGAGTACCCGTTACGGCTTCCGGTTGAAAGAGGAGGAATATTCCTCGCGTATCTCGTCGAAGGAGCGTTCGGAGCTGTACAACAACACCCTTCAAGTGGCTTCCGGTTACCTGTCGGAGTGCCGGACGTACATGAGCGAGGCTTTGGGGTTGCGCTTTGAAGGCAGCCCCAAAATAACGGGAAGTTTCACGATAAGAAAAATAGGATAACGCATGAAACAAAGCGATATAGAAAAAGTCCTGTCTATTTGTAGGGACATAAAGAATGCTACGGAAAAAGGGGAAAACACGGCTCCGAAAGTGGGCGGCGTACTTGAAAAGCTGGCCGGGGCTGTAACGCCTGACGAAACGCTGTCGGGGTTGGCCCAAAAAGACCTCTCGAACGTTTCGGCGACCGTTTTGCAGGACAAGACGGGGGTATATCCGGCAGAAAGAATCATGTACCATATTTATGCGGACCATTCGGTCAGCATTTCCGAGAAAAAAGAAGATTTGCCGGGTATTTTGTCGGCGGCAGCCGAAGACCATGAACTGACGTTGTATTTCGCCACATTGAATGACAATATCGGTTCTTCCTTTTCTCCGGCGTATGTAAAGATCCTGTACGGTCGTAAAATCAACTATACGGCGATGTTCGTCGGGTCTGACAATTACGTCCACAAGGTCGTTATCGACGAGGACGGGAACTTGACGAAACAGTACGCCTACTCGTTCGACGACTTCGCCACGAAGCAGGACATCGAGAAAATAAAGCTGGGCGATCTGACCTCGCAGGGTTACCTGCCTACACGCATCGTGGACATGGGGGAATATTCGTCGTCGGAGGGTTTCGACTTCAACGAGCTTCTTTTGGCGGAACTGGCCTCTGCGATGCAGGCGGTTTCGGAAGGGAAAGCCACGCTGTTGTTGAAGGCTGCGACACCGTATGGCGATCCTCTGTTTTTTTCGGGTGTCTCCGTTCGGATAGATGCCGGAATCGATTACAGAATGACTTTTTTAATGTCTAACGGAAATTCTTATTGGATTTCTTTCGAGGCGGGTTACCCGGACAGTGTACAGCAGGGATTCGTGGAGAGCGGCAGCGGAACAATCACGTCGGAGGCTTACACGGACAAGGATTACGGAGAAATTTAAAACACCAATAAAAATAAATCACAATGGCAAAGATTAAAAAGTTAAAGGAAAACGGGAGTACAATCTATCCGGCGACGATACCGGAAGGTGTTGTTGATACAAACGGTTTTACGCTGGCGGAGTTCATGGACGAGTTGCTGGAAGTGTTGGGCGGCAGCGGAAGAAACGGAACATTGATCGCTTTAAGTGATTTGCGTCAGGCTATCGGCAGTGAGGACGGAAACGACTTGTCGCGGTTCGTGTCGAAGGTGAATACGTTTTTGAATGATGCGGACGCATCGGACACGACGATCAACCGCTGGAAGGAAATCGAATCGTTCCTTACGGGCATTACGGACACAAAGACGTTGACCGGACTATTGAACGATACGTTGGCCTCGGCGAAAAGTTATGCGGACACGAAGGTATCGAGCGGTACGGCAAATATGGTAACGATGTCGGCGAATGCGGCGGCGTCCGACCGGGTGCTAACCTCGGGCGGAAACAATAAAACGGCCAAAGATTCGGGGGTGGCCATCGGCGACTTGGCGAAGAAAGACCTCTCGAATGTGGAATTGGCAACACTTATCGATAAAGGTGTAGGCATGTTGTCTGTGCACGAGTACACTTTGAGCGGTGATTCCATCAGTAACCTAAATTCTTTTATGGGAGGCATTTCGGCCGATGAACAAGTGTATCTCGCCAAAGATTCCGGAGGGAACGGTTTATCCCCTATTATTGTTGTCGAAGACCCGTCCACCGGTTCGGTTGCCTGTATGTTTGTCGCATCGAATAAGCGTCTCTACTACATTTACGCGGACGACGATACGGGTTCTTATGTGTCCAAGAGTACCTTTATCGGAGATACGGCCAGTACGACAGTTGACGGTTTGATGTCTGCAACGGATAAGGCGAAATTGGACGGTATCGCCTTGGGTGCGAACAATTACACGCTTCCCGTTGCGACGGCTTCTTCCCTCGGCGGTGTGAAGTCGGGTGGCAATATTACCGTAGGTTCGAACGGAACGATTACGGTGAACCAATCCACGAAAGCGACGCAGGACAAGAACGGGGCGGATATTGCCGCCACCTATTTGAAGGCGGCTGCTGTAACCGATGTAACGGAGTATGCGGAGATAACGATTTGAGAAACACGGCGGGCGGGTATTTCCCGCCTGCCTTCAACACACACAAACATGGCAAAGATAAAGAAACTGAAAGAAAACGGGAAGACAGTATATCCGGCAACGATATTAGATGCCGTCGTAGACCCTTCTACCAATAGAAAACTCTCCAATACTGCAATCCGTTATTTTACAGGCGGCGTAAGCCTGTACTACAAGTTCATGTCATTCGACATAGGAGGCGACAAGGGAATGATACGTTTTGGTATCGTCTCTCCGCTTCTCGGTTATGGGGAGTTCATGATAAATTGGGGTTGGCAAAGTACAACGGAAAAGCACTGTTATCCGTATTGCGTGTTTTCCACCGGCTCTCAAATGTACAACCGGGTAAAACTGGTACGGACGGGAAACACCACATTCGATGCTTATTTTGCCAGCAACTCCGGAAGTGATTATGCAACTTTCGTGTTCATGGGTCAATCCGGGACATCGGTAAAGAGTTTTTCCGCATCGGGCGTATCGAGCATTCCTACGGTTTACAGGGAAAGTGCCTATGTCGGCAACATTTGTTTCGGGACGGTTACCGGTACACTGGCAGGCACGGCGGATAACGCTGCCGGCATCTCTTTTTCCAACAACAGCGATGCCATCGACATCGACAGGTACACGCAAGGAGAGTTGGGTACTATACATATATGGCTGAACGGACTCCAAGCGGACGGCGATGTTCCCAATTATCCGGAAAACGGGGTTGTTATACAAAGCCATTTCAGGTTCGAGAATGACGAAGGGGAATACAAATACCGGTACACACAGATGTTTGTCGGCAAAAACGGAACACTTTACAGCCGCACGTCGGCCGAAGGTTCCACGTTGGGATTCACGCCGTCCTCGTGGGAAGATTGGAACCGCTCGGGTTGTAATTATTTCTATTTAGGAGAAATGACAGTAGGCAATACTCTTGGAAGTAATGCAGCCGAAGTAACTTTTAGCAGTGGAAGTTCTGCGTTTTCTGCTTTGAAAGCCATTCTTGACACTTATCCCAATTCGGCCAATTACATTCCCGATATACAGCTTTGTTTCGCTCTAAAAACATCGAGCACTACGCAATATATCAGAGCTAAAATGCTTTCGCTGTTAAGTACTACAACAGGCACCAAGACATTGTTTTTCCTTTACCAGAACGCTTTATACGGAGAATCGAATTATTTGAACGTTCTTAGAATGGTGTTTTCTCCGTCATCATCTATTCCGGGTTGTAATACTTTAAATATGAAAATTTAAGATTATGTACGGCTCGCACAACGGTTTGAGGGGGTAATCCCGTATAAAAACAGGGAATAATTATGGAAAATTTTACGGAACAAATATTGACGGACACAACGCGGATTATGACACAGGAGCGTAGTGTGATAAACGGGGCTACGGCGATGTTCGTTTCCCCGGTAGTGGATTTTTACCAAAGTATGAGCCCGTTTCTGTTGCTGGCAGTGGTGTTGATCGTGGTAGACACCCGTTTCGGCGTGTCTGCCGCCCGGAAACGTGGTGAACGTATTCGCCCCTCCCGGAAATGGCGGCGTGCCGTAAACAAGCTGGTTGACTACATCTGCTGGGTAACGTTGGCGGGGATTTTGGGGCGGACATTCGGAGAAGTGCTGGGTATTCCGCTGCTCTCGGCCTTGACGTTGCTGTTGGTGTACGGTATCGAAATATCGAGTTGCTTCAATAATTATTTCGAGTACCGGGGTATAAAAAAACGGGTGAATGTATTTAAGTTGTTCGGTCGCCGGGAAGTCGAGGGAGTTCTCGAAGATTTACCGGATAAAAAGAAGGAGGAAAAGGAATGAAAAGCGATTATTTCTCGATCAAAGAACTGGTATGCAAGCACGTTTACGAACGATACGGCGAAGGAGCCGCCATGTTCCTCGACGACAAGCTCATCGAGACCCTGAACATGATAC
>URHG01000025.1 GCA_900547555.1 uncultured Porphyromonadaceae bacterium
GATATAAGAGAAGATAATGGCATGGAAAGAATCGGTACAAACCCATTTCGCCTTCCTTATGAGCCCCAAGAACTCACTCGGTCCGATATCAGAGACCTGATAATCAGCATTTGTGCCATTCAGACGATTAAACATTTGTATATTTACAATCTTGCAACACAATTCTTTTCTCAACCGGTCGAGTTCCGTCTCATTGGCCGATATGACCCGACGCAACTCCTGCGCCTTGACAAAAAGGTCGCGAGCCTCCTTACTCTTGAATTGAGACAATGCCGTGTACACGATACGATCGGTAACGACAAAAGCAATCGCATTCTTTGCGGGCGATTTTTTCTCCGCCGGTCGCATATTGCGTATTTTTTCCAAGACGGGCTTGTAATCGGCCCCGTCTTTCCACGTTTCTCGAATTGAAACCAACCGGGCCAACTGCCTCAACCGGAAGGAACGATCCTCGGGAAAATAAAATTCGGGTGTTTTCTCGTAAAGGAAAACATAGATGCAGACTTTCCCTTCGGGCTGATAGCGGTCGCTGGCAAACCACCCGACATGATTGACCTCATCGATAGCCATCATATAATCGTTGTAGGGAGAATTGAACGGCATGGGCAATTGTTCGGGATCGGAATACTCATCGGTATTGATATTGTACTTCGTTACAAAAATATCGTAACCGCCCAATGTACGGTCTTCTTCGTTCGACGCAAAATAGAATGTTACCCCATCGGTAAGAAGAAACGGAAAACTATCATCATACATCGTATTGAGATCGTCGACCGACTCCTCTTCTCCATACGTATCATCTCCCAAACGAATGCGGGTAACAAGTTCATATCCGGCGTCTTCCGTAGGTACGGCATACAGGATTTTATCTCTGCGCTGCGTCTGAAAAACAGGACTCGCCCCGGGACGGTCATCACCGGTCAAGGCGTGGTAATCATGTAAAGAGCCGACCTCGGACGAAAGTTTATAGTGAAGGAAAAAGTCGTCTTTGTCTACGACCATACTATCGATAACCTGCACGACTTGCACTTTCGACAACATTTGCGCTCCCAATTCGGCCTGCGTGGCCCAAAGTTCGTAATCGGCGATATCCTCTTTGCCCTCTTTCCGGTCATTGAGATAACCGATATAGCGGGAAAAATAGTTCACTGCATCGACAAAACGATATTGCTCGAAACAAATCCCGGCCAAATAGCGGTAAGACTCGGGAATTTTTCCGTTAGCGGCAATTTTCAGATATTTTTCGGCTTCGGCACGTCGTCCGGTCTCATACAGGCACACGCCGTACCACTGATTCAGCGTAGGACTTTTAGGTTTCTTTTTGAGGTTCTTTTCAAAAACAGGCAACGCCTCGGCATAAAGTCCCGCCCGATACATGTTACGGGCATCTTCGAGCGTTTGCGCCCTGAGACACAATGTAGCGAAAGCAACCGAAAAAACGATAAGAAGAAGTCTCTTCATGGCATATTCTGGGGCTATATTTATGACAAAGATAATCTTTTTTTTGAAAAATCAACTCCTATTCGGGCGGAACGAGAAATGTGACAACCATTTTTTCAAAAGCGATACAAGCAACCTCATCGCCGAACGCCTCTTTGGGTAAATACAGAAACGGCACTCCGCCGCCATCGAGACGAAGCAGATAATAATGCCGGTATTCGCTACACCCATTCACATATTCCCACGGATAGTAATGCCTCTCCCCATCGTCATAACACAACACGATACCGCCGGAATCGACTTCGGCCCTCTGGTTTTTCAGAAGTCTGCGTGCATCGGGACGGGTAAGTTTTGTAACGAAAAAGTGGAAAATCGCAACGGGAATAGCCGCAAAAAAAAGTATGACAGCTACGTACACGGCATTATCGGTAAACAAGCCTAAAACCACAAAAAAAGAAACGAGTACGATTCCCCACGACCAATTTTTCCCTAAAAAGGCTTTCACCAACTGCCACAAATAAAGAGTAGCCGGCATCATAAACGATTGTGTAACAATTCTATCCTGCAACATGAGCAGACCACGAATTTACATTTGGGAGTAAATATAAGAATTATTTACGAACTAAATACTACTTTTGCAGCCGGAATTTGCGTTACCCCACGGAGCAAGCCCGCCGGGGAACGGCATTCCGCAAAACCATTATTTACCAATCAAAAACAAGATGAAAAAACATTTTGCAAACGAACCCTCACCGTGCAAACGGTGGAGAAGATGGAGCCGTAAAAATACGGGCATCTTCACCAGCCTGCATAAGCAGGTTACTATCGGGGTTCTCTCCTGCTCGATGTCGATTCTCTTGCTCACGACACCCGAAGACATTTTCGCACAGTCGTTCGAGACCGATTCGGTCAAAGAACTCTACATCAGCGAAATAACGGTAACGGGGAATATTCTCCCCCCGACCCGCACAGCGGTGTTGCCTATTCCCATTCTCGACAGAACCGATGCGGCGGTTGCCCCGTTGCAGACCATCGAGGCGGCCCTGCGGCTCAGCCCCTCTGTCGATGTACGGGAAAGAGGGAGCAAAGGAGTTCAAGCCGACATCTCGATACGGGGAGGTTCCTTCGATCAAACACTCATTATGCTCAACGGCGTTGACTTTACCGATGCCCGCACCGGACATCAAAGTCATTCCTTACCGATCGACCTCGACATCGTGTCGGAAATTTCGGTCGAGGACGGAACAGCCGGAATCGGAGCTTTCGCCGGAGCGGTAAACATCCGTACCCAACCGTTACACCCCACTTATTTGCGCGCCGAAATCTCCGGCGGACAGTTCGGGTATGCCTACGGTAACCTGTCGGGCGCCATAACGCACAAACGGTTTACGCTGTTCGGTGCCGGATCATACAGGGCCAGCGACGGTTATACGAGAAACACCGATTTCAAAAACTACAATGCTTTCGTACGCGCCGGATACGACAGTCGACGGGCGGGATACTTCGACTGGCAAGCCGGTTGGCAGACACGGAATTTCGGAGCCAACGGTTTCTATTCGCTCAAATATCCCGATCAATACGAAGCGACACGCACTTTCCTCTCGTCTCTCAGGTGGCAGAAAAACATCGGCCAGTTCTTTCTCGAATCGAGTGTAAGCTACCGTAAGAATTTCGACCGGTTTGAAATGGTACGGGGCGATGCGTCGAAAATTCCATTCAACTACCACAATACCGACCGTATCGGTGTATCTCTACGCAGTGACTACTCATGGGCGTGGGGTAAAACGTCTTTGCACGGCGATTACCGGTACGACCACATATACAGTTCGGTGCTGGGAAAACCGCTACACTCCCCCCGTAAAGTAAAAGGCGAAAAAGAGGCTTTTTATACCAAAGGGGCAACTCGCCACAGCGGAGACATACGTTTGCAGCATACCAAGCAGATAGGAAGATTCGACATCGAAGGTTCGGTCGGCAGCGTGTTTTCATCTTATGAAACGACGCCGGTGTGGAGCCTCTCGGGCGGCTATCGACCCATCGACGGCTTGCACATAGGCGTAGCAGCCGTACAATCGATGCGTCTGCCGACTTTCAACGACCTGTATTACACAGCAACCGGCTACATAAGCAATCCCAATCTCAAACCCGAAAAGGCGACGACTTACCGGTTACGCGCCACTTACCAGAAAAAAAATTGGCGAACCGCTGCCGAAGTCTACTATCGGGACGGCCGGGATATTATAGACTGGGTACAAAAAACCGCCGACAGCGAATGGGAATCACAACAACTGACCCGCCTCGGAACCCTCGGTATCGAATGGAGCGGAGGATATTACGGAAACGGATTCCTACAACAGGCGACTCTTGCTTACGGATATATGACAACCGACAAAAAAAGCGGGGACTATATCTCGAAATATGCTCTCGACTATATGAGACATAAGGCAACGGCTTGCGTCGGCATACGTTTCCTACGCTATGTAACCCTCACGGTTACGGCCGGACTCTATGACCGTAACGGCAATTATATCGCCGCCGACGGCCGACAGACGTCTTACCAGACTTATGCACTTCTCGATGCCCGTGTCGCGTGGGAACGCCGCCACCTGCGCATCTATGTCGACGGCAACAACATCACGGCCACCCGATATTGCGATTTCGGTGGGCTGAAAATGCCCGAAGGCTGGTTTACCGGCGGACTGGTAGTTACTTACTGATAAACACTACCCTGCATTGCAAGAGGGAAAGAACGGAGCTTGCACGTTCTTTCCCTCTTTTTTTCCAGAAGCGATAAACGCGATTTTAAATTTTGAGTACTTTTGCAGCCGCAAATCGACCCGTGTATGTCTATCCCGCATCTTCCTGCATACGAACACTTGTTGAACCATCTCGACCACAAAGTAAAAAAGGCCATCGAAGACTACGGTCTCATCGACGAGGGAGACCGTATACTCATCGGGCTGTCGGGAGGAAAAGATTCTCTGGCCCTTGTAGAATTACTGGGACGCCGCTCACGCATTTTCGCCCCGAAATTCTCGCTCGCCGCCGCCCACATACGCATGGCAAATATCGAATATAAAAGCAATACTTCGACCTTACGAACCCATTGTGAACGTTTCGGCATGGAATACATCGAACGAGAAACCTCCTTCGACCCATCGTTCGACCATCGGAAAACACCATGCTTCCTTTGTTCATGGTATCGCCGTAAAGCGCTTTTCGAAATAGCCAAAGATGGGAACTTCAACAAAATAGCCTTAGGACACCATCAGGACGACCTTTTCGAGACCCTGCTCATGAATATGGCTTTTCAAGGTTCTTTCGCCACGATGCCGCCCCGCCTGTCTATGGAAAAGTTCGACATGACGATAATCCGCCCCCTCTGCCTCATCGCCGAAAACGAACTCTCGGAACTGGCCCGCATGGAAAATTATCCCCGCCAAGAGAAAAACTGCCCCTACGAAAAAGCTTCGCACCGGCCCGAAATCAGAAAAATCCTGCAACAACTCCAATCCCTAAGCCCCCAATTACGCGGACATTTGTGGAACAGCATGACCCATATACAGGACGACTACCTACCCCGTCCCCGCAAAAAAAGATAAACCCAACTCATAATAAACAAAAACCAACCGACATGCAAGGAATATACAGTGTGTTATTGCTCATCGTATCGAATATTTTTATGACATTCGCCTGGTACGGACATCTCAAACTGCAAGAGATGAAACTCATATCGAACTGGCCTCTTTTCGGCGTGATACTGCTTTCCTGGGGTATCGCCCTATTCGAGTACTGTTTCCAAGTACCGGCCAACCGCATCGGATTTCAAGAAAACGGAGGGCCTTTCACTCTCGTTCAGCTCAAAGTCATACAAGAAGTTATCACGCTTACGGTATTCGCCGTTTTTTCGGCGGTCGCATTCCAGAACGAGACCCTTCACTGGAATCATCTCGCCGCAGCGGTCTGCTTGGTTCTGGCGGTTTATTTCGTATTCATGAAATAAATATTTTGATACAAAACTTGCGTTTTTGATTTTATATATTTATATTAGGACGATTTTTTCCTCCTTGAAAACGCCTTAAATTTAAAATCCGAAACGCTATGATGAAAACAAAACTCTTTTTGCTGGCCGCAGCATTTTCTGTGTCCTTCCTCACAGAAGCACAAGTTTCAATCCAAGACGTCGGCGGTTGGTTTGAATCGGGATATGTTACCTTTACCCCCGTCGATGAAGTAGCCTCATACAGTGTTTATTACAAAACCACAGCAAGCGAATATCAAAAAATAGACGACCAACTGGTGCGTAACTACGGCAGTTACGGCCGAGCCGATGCAATGGGTCTTGCTGCCGGAGAATACAATTTCAAAATCGTACCTGTCGACAGCACGGGAGCAGAACGTAGCGATCTCGCCGCAGAAACTCAATCATTCACCGTCAAGGCACACGACCGTACGGGTTATGCCTTTTTCAACGGGAAAACACCTGGTGCATATACCGCCGACGGGAAGTTAAAACCCAACACCGTAGTATTGTACCTCACCGAGAAAAACAAAAATACACTCTCGATGGACGTTGTCATGAGTTCAAAAGGAGTAAAAACGACCTGCACCGGATTGCAGGAAATATTCAACGGATACAAAAAAGGGTATGAATCCCGACCACTCCTGATACGGATTATCGGACAGATAACCGACCCCGCCACAACCGATAAAGGCGATATCGTCATCGATATGGGCAAGAAAACCACATGTTCCGGTATCACCATCGAAGGTGTGGGCAACGATGCCACCATCGACGGATGGGGAATCCGCATCAAAAATGCATCATCTGTCGAAATCAGCAACATCGGCATCATCAATTGCGACAGCGACGAAGGCGACAACATAGGCCTGCAACAAGACAACAGTTACATTTGGGTGCATAATTGCGACTTCTTCTACGGGCATGCCGGCAGCGACGGAGACCAAGCCAAAGGAGACGGCGCTCTCGATTGTAAAAGATCCAATTACATCACATTTTCCTACAACCATTTTTGGGACAACGGCAAATGCAATCTCTTAGGGCTCAGCGGAGAAAACGACCAGATGTACATCACCTATCACCATAACTGGTACGACCACAGCGACAGCCGCCACCCACGCATCCGCTCTTATTCCTGCCATGTCTACAACAATTATATGGACGGTTGCGCCAAATACGGCGTAGGAGCAACAATGGGTTCGAGCGTATTCGTCGAAAACAATTACTTCCGCAACACCAACAAACCGATCTTGATTTCGATGCAAGGAACCGACATCATTTCAGGTGTGGGTACTTTCAGCGGAGAAACGGGCGGCATGATAAAAGCCTACGGGAACATATTCGCCGAACAGTCATCGAGTTTCAGATTCGTTTCTTATCAGGATAACAACATAGAGTTTGACGCTTATGTCGCTGCCTCCCGCGACGAACAAGTCCCGGCTACCGCAAAAACGAAATTGGGTGCAACGATTTACAACAACTTCGATACCGACGCTTCCCGTATTTACACCTATACCCCCGATGCAGCCGAAGATATTCCCGCCATACTTGCCGGCCCGTTCGGTGCCGGACGTATGCAGCACGGCGACCTGCAATGGCATTTCGACAATGCTGTCGATGACAGGGATTACGATGTAAATAGCGCACTGAAAGCTGCTGTTACCGGTTATAAAACATCGCTTGTCGGGCTGTTCACCGAAAGCGGAGACGAAGGCTCGGGCGGAGGAGATGGCGGCGATGAAGGCGGTGGCGAAAATCCCCCCGTCATCGTCCCTGGACAAGGATATGAATGCCACTTCACCGGAGGTAAACCGTCGAACAGTTTCTATACCTTTACCTCGGCCAATTATTCCAATTCGCGAGGTTCAGCAACCGTCAACGGAACGACTTATACCGAATGCCTGAAACTGGAATCATCGACGATCGTCGGCTTCACTACGACCGAAGAAATGACCCTCACACTCGTTTTCAATGAAGGATCCGTTCCCAATATAAAAATAGACGGTAAAAAAATCTCCGCCGTATCGGGAAGCAACATTATCACCTACACACTTCCTGCCGGCGAGCACAAGTTGACCAAAGCCGATAAAAACGACCTTTTCTATATAAACCTTACCTCGACAAGCGGACTAAACGAGATAAAAGCCAACCGTACCGACGGAACGATTTACGATCTCTTAGGACGTCCTGTCAACGAACCTCAACCGGGGAATATATACATACAAAACGGACGGAAATTTATAAAACAATAAATCTTCGAATCGATCAACAGCAAAAACGGCTATCCTCTACGGGGATAACCGTTTTTGTATTTTTTCATCCGACAAAACAGATACGAATCTTTCCCGATTCTTTTCTTTTTTCCTATATTTGCTTCGGAGAATCGGCACTTGTCGTTCCCTCCGAAATATCTGACCCAACGACCGAAAAAATACCAAGAAATGACACTGCGAAACCTTTTTTTCCTTATTGCATTTTGCACCTCGATCTCTTCCTGGGGGGAAAGTTGGCTCAGTGTCAGCCATTACTCCATACAAGAGGGATTATCTCAAAATACCGTACAGAGCATTATACAAGATAACGAAGGATACATTTGGTTGGCGACATGGAACGGGCTGGAAAAATTCGACGGCTACCGATTCAAAAATTACAAGTCTTACCCGACCGACAGCATCAGACTGAGTTACAACCGCATCACCCACATCGAGAAAGGTTACGGAGCGCATATCTGGTGCCAGACATTCGGAGGGAAAACGTATTTGTTCAACAGCCATACCGAACGATTTGAGAATCCGCTTGCAGAACCGGCCTACTTCACAACGGAAGAATCGTCTCAAATTTATCCCTTAAAAACCGGTATCACATGGATTATCAATCCGTCGGGAACAATCTACCGCATCGATGAAAAACGACTGCCCGACCAAGCCGCCGTACAAATATACGAGCATCATCTTCCCGATAAAAACGACATCTACACCATTGCTGCGGACTCTTGGGGAAATGAATGGATACTCACACGGAGAGGTGTCCGGCTATACAACCGACCGTTCCAAAGCCAAGAAATATTCCAACATATACTCGAAATCGACAGCACCGTTTTTCTGTCTACTGTCGACGGACAGCTTTTTTCATACCGTCCGGCAAACGGACTCAAAGAAATTGCCCTCCCGGTTTCATGTAATCGCATCGACGGACTTTACGAATTATTAGGTAAACGCCTATGTATCGCCACACCCAAGCAACTATTTCTTCGAGAAATCGACAATGACTTTTCCGAAATCCGTCCATCGGGAAATAAGACATGGCACATCAACAAACTGTATCAGTCGCGCGACAGTACCCTTTGGTTGTTCGATGGGAGAGATAAAATATGGCATATTAACCCTTCTGAGGATGTTCTACATACGATACCCTATGTACATGGGACAAAAAAAAGAAACGGGTTTATTCTCGAAGATGCATTCGGAAGCATTTGGATACAGCCCTATTACGGATTATTTTCCTACTACGACACCCAAGATAATGTACTGAAACCCGCCCGCCAAACGCAGGGAGACCGAGAAACCGTATATCATGCGCCGGGACTCGGGTACCATATCGACAACCATCATAATCTGTGGCTTTGCTGCCAATCGGGTTTCGACCAACTGACTTTCTCTCCACGCAATTATACATTGCTCCGACAAGAAAGAGCCGGCCAAGACGAAAGCCCGAATACGATACGCGGTCTTTTTATCGATTCTCAAAACAGACTTTGGTGCGCATCGAAACAAGGTTTTATCGAATTGTACGACTCCTCCGACCGATACCTCGGGAATCTCTCCCGCTCCGGGGAAATCGTAAACAATCCGCATGCAGCATTCGGAGCCAGCGTTTACACGTTTTTCGAAGATTCCCTGCATCGAATATGGATAGGTTGTAAAGAGGGCGGACTATTTATCGCCACCCCCGAAAAAACGGGAAACTACCGGATACGGCACTACCGACATAACGCAAAAGACCCGTATAGTTTGAGCGAAAATTCCATCTACGATATATGTTCCGACAAGCAAGGGCGCATATGGATAGGTACATACGGCGGAGGGCTCAATCTCGTAGAAAATTCCACGACACACCCGTTACGTTTCATACATAAAGGCAACCGCCTGAACTCACTCCCGCAAGAAGCATTCAAGGTAAGAAATATATGTACTACCGTCGATGGCGTAATATTGGCCGCAACTACCGGAGGGCTGCTCTCTTTCGGCGACGATTTCGGAAGGCCCGAAGATATTGTATTTCATCTCAACCGAAGTCGGCAGAACCAATCGTCGAGTTTGAGCAATAACGACGTCATGTATATCTACCAGCGCAAATGCGGAGACTTGTATATCGTACCGTATAGCGGTGGTATCAGCCGTATCGCCTCGGAAAATCTCCTTTCCGACAGCATAGAATTCGTGCACTTCAACAAAAGAAACGGATTACCGTCCGACCTCGCCTACGCCATTACCGAGTCAAACGACCGTTCCCTGTGGATCACTTTCCAAAACAGTATCTGCCGCTATGATACGGAGACGGAAACCGCCGAGACGTACGACCGATTCGACCGACAGTCCCACCTCTCCATCAGTGAAGTGCCTCCGGTTACCGACAGCCGTAACGGATTGTATGTAGGTACGGAAAACGGCCTGCTCCGACTCGACCTGAACAAGTTACGGAAAAGCGACATCGTACCGCCCATTGTCTTTACCCAAGTGTATATACGGGGAGGAGACGGTAAAGAAGAGGTAAAAATCATCACCGGCGATACACTCTTACTGCAACCCCAAGAACGAAATCTTTCCCTCTCTTTCGCTGCACTCGACTATACCGACCCCGAAGCGATACGGTATGCATACCGCATAAAAGAGATGAACGACTCATGGAACAATCTGCTCGACAACCGCACCGTGAGTTTTGCCGACCTGCCGGCCGGGGAGTGGACTCTCGAAATACGGTCTACCAACGGAGACGGTATATGGACCGACAATACCCGCGTATTGCATCTCATCGTTACACCCACATTCGCAGAAACACCCTGGGCCATATTCCTATACATTCTCGTCGCCGTTTTGGTCGCCCTGCTCGTATCGGGAATATTTCTGTACATCGCCAATCTGCGCCGCAGTGTAAGTATCGAGCAACAAGTTACCCAACTCAAACTGAAATTCTTTACCGACATATCGCACGAATTACGTACTCCGCTCACCCTCATAGCTTCTCCCCTCGAAGCCGTGCTCCAAAAAGAGAGTCTTGCGCCCGACGTACGTAAAAATCTCATCATCGCCCAGCATAACACACACCGCATGTTGAGGCTTATCAATCAGATTCTCGATTTCAGAAAAATACAGAACGGGAAAATGAAACTCTTCATAGCCTGTATCGACGTCGAGGAACTAACAAGACACACCTTCGAATCGTTCGAGCACATGGCCCAGAAACAACACATCGACTACCGCTTTTCCTCTCCCTCGCAACCGATCCGATATTACACCGATGCCGATAAAGTCGAAAAAATTCTTTTCAACCTCCTCTCCAACGCCTTTAAATATACCCCCACCGGAAAAGGCATACAAGTATCTCTCGACCCTCTCGACGAAGGCTTCACCATAACCGTTCGAGATGAGGGCCGAGGCATCGCTCCCGAAAAAATAGAAAAGATTTTCAATCGCTTCGAAACGTTGGGCGCACCCAAAAACAGCTTGTCGACCGGTATCGGCCTCTCCCTCGTGCAAGAACTCGTGCAGCTCCTGCATGGAAACATACAAGTTACAAGTTCGCCCGAAAACGGCAGTACATTCATAATCTCTCTCCCGGGCGCTTCATCTGCTTACCGGAGAGATCCTCATGCCGAATTTATTCTCGAAGACACTTCCATTCCCGTGGCGGAAGAAGAAAACAACAGCAATATACCATCGGGAGAAGAATCGATACTGGTCGTGGAAGACAACGCCGAACTGCGTCATTTTATCAAATATATCCTGCAAGACGAGTACAATGTAACCACCGCTCAAAACGGGAAAGATGGGCTCGATAAAATAGTATCTACCCAGCCGGGCCTCGTCATCAGCGATGTCATGATGCCGATAATGGACGGTATCGAACTGCTCGATACCGTCAAACAAAATCCCGACATCTCCCACACGCCGTTTATCCTGCTCTCGGCCAAAACATCGGTAGAAGACCGCGTCAAAGGTCTGGAATACGGTGCCGACGACTATATTACCAAGCCATTCAGCTCTTCTTATCTGAAAGCCCGCGTACGCAGCTTATTGCAGAGACGACGCGAATGGAAAGATTTCTACCTGACCCGAGCAGAAGAAATGCCGGAGAAAAAAGATACGGAAAAATCTCAGAATTCATTGACCCGCTTCGACGACGCATTCATGCGCCAAATAATACAGGAAATCGAAAACAATATCCAAAACAGCGACCTCAAAATAGAAAATTTGGCCGATACCCAACATATAAGCCGGACGGTCTTCTACCGGAAAATAAAATCGCTTACCGGCATTTCCCCCATCGATCTGATACAGGAGATTCGTATCAGAAAGGCTACGGAATATCTCGAAAGGGGGGAACTCCGCATATCGGAAATCGCATATCGTTGCGGATTCTCCTCCCCACAATATTTCAGCCGGGTATTTAAAGAAAAGACCGGTCATTCCCCCTCGGAATACAAAGGGGGTAAAAATTGACCGGCAAAGGTCAAAATCGACACCTTTCCCCACTTATCGCCTTGTCTGAATAAATAATATAAGCAATAAACCAATTATTGCAAGCCATTATATTATATCTATGCTACATTAGCAACGATATTTTTGTTCTCAGACGTCAACTATCACAGACGACGGAAATATATCAACCAAAATCAAAATACTATGAACATGAAAAAACTCTATCTGTTTTTGTTTATCGCCCTTGCATGGACGATTTCCGCTTCGGCCCAAGTACCTGCCTTCCCGGGTGCCGACGGTTACGGACGTTACACATCGGGAGGTCGCGGAGGAGAGGTTTACTATGTAACCTCGCTCGAAGATACCGATACGCCGGGAACCTTGCGCTACGGTGTAACCCATCTTTCCAAAGCGACCATACTTTTCAAAGTATCGGGAACCATACAACTAAAAAGCGGACTGAATATCTCGGGCAATAACTTGACCATCGCCGGGCAGAGTGCTCCGGGCGACGGAATCTGCTTGGCCGGATACCCCGTATCTGTATCGGGCAATAACGTTATCGTCCGCTATATGCGTTTCCGCATGGGAGACTGGTCTCTCCCGGCCGATAAAGCCGACGGCGCCGATGCTTTCGGCGGGCGTTTCTGCAACAATGTCATCGTCGACCATTGCTCCATTTCTTGGTGTACCGACGAATGCGCCTCGTTCTATGCCAACTACAACTTCACGATGCAATGGTGTATCATTTCTGAAAGTCTGCGTATGAGTCTTCACTCTAAAGGCCCTCACGGTTACGGCGCTATTTGGGGAGGTATCGGTGCCTCTTATCTGCATAACCTGCTCATACACCACGACAGCCGCACCCCGAGATTCGGAACAGGTAATTTAGGCACTCCCTCCGATCATATAACCGATATGCGCAACAATGTCATTTATAATTGGAGCGGTAACGGTTGCTACGGAGCCGAAGGCATGACCGTAAACATGATCAACAACTACTACAAACCGGGACCGGCTACCACTACCGGATCGAAAAATCGGTTCATCGGTATCGACGATGCGACCAGTTCCGACGGGACAACGGCCATTTGGGGCAAATTTTATATCAACGGCAATTACAACTCTAAATACGACAACATCAATACCGATAACTGGAACGGAGTCGTCGTCAATACCTCTTCCCTTATCGGTGGTAATGCGACAAAGGCCGATATAAAATCGGATACCGAATTAGGAGAAACGCCACAACTGCATCAACATACAGCACAAGGGTGTTTCCTTCCTGTATTGAACTTCGCCGGCTGTTCTCATCGCCGCGACGCCATCGATACCCGTTTGACAACCGAATGCCGGAACGGAACAGCAACTTATAAAGGAGCATCGGCTAATAAAGGCGGTATTATCGACAAAATCGATGACTTATGTCCCGAAGATGCCGGTAGCGACTGGACGCCGTGGCCCGAACTGAAAAGCGAAACCGCTCCTGTCGATACCGACCAAGACGGTATGCCCGACGAATGGGAAACACGGAACGGTCTCGATCCCAATGACCCCGAAGACCGCAACACCCGCAACGAAGAGGGTTACACCATGCTCGAAGTTTACCTCAACAGCCTCGTAGCCGACATCACCGAAGCCCAATACGAAGGAGCTGAAATCGTAGGGAAACCGGGCGAACCTTACGCTCCTGTTTCGACCGATGTAACCGTATCGTGGAGCATGAGCAGCGGAAAAGTAGGCGAAGCGGCAACCGTATCGAAAGAGGGTATCGTAACATCGAGCGAATATTCACTCGGTTCGGAAATCAACAAGAAAAGTACCCGATTGGCTTACGGAAAAGTAATCACAACGTTCCAACCGACTATCGAATACGATACGCCAACATCGACAAGTGCGCTCTATTTCGATTTCGACCTTGCCGATGGCGTTACATTCCGGCCGACGGAAATTTCAATCCTTCCCCTAAGATATGGGACAAACGGCGGATATGTCGATTTGGCTTGGGTAAGCAGCGATGGAACAGAAACCAGCTTGGGTTCCATACACGCAGGTTCAGACAAAGATGATGAAGCTACCTCCACTGCCCAAATAGACCTTAGCGACCGGGTTATCCCCACTTCCACCGGGAAATGTCAACTTATCGTCTATATATACCGACTAAGCCCCACCAAAGAGTTAGGACTGGCAGATGTAAAAATCGGCGGGAATCTCGGATACACAGCCGGTATCAACGAAACGGAAACGAATGCGGAAGTAAACAATCGGGAGCAATCGATTTATAATATTATGGGTCAACCGCTCTCCGCTCCGCAAAAGGGATTCAACATCATCAACGGAGAAAAAAGAATCATCAGATAGACCTTAATTTCCATTACAATGAAAACACGGCATCTATTTCTCGGCCTCTTAGCCTTCCTCGCTTGTGAGGTAGGCTATGCCAAAGAAACGAGCATCAACGCCAATTCGCTGACATCGGAATTCAACCAAGCCGCCGACCAAGACATTTTATTGCTCGAAAGCGGCACTTACAGCGGTCAACTTGCGTTTCCCAACGGGAAAACCATCACACTGAAAGCAGCTCCCGGAGCCGAAGTAACTTTTGCCGGGACTTTTAAAGAAGGCAGTCAAAGCGACACAGGTGGTGGTATCATTCTCGACGGATTGAACATTGTTACCAAAAACAATTATTTTATCGACCTGACTTACGGCGACATCAAAACGATTGCCGTTCGTAACTGTACCATTTCGGACATAGGCCGTTGTTTCTTGCGTACCAACAATGCCGGTAATACCATCGACGCCATCGAATTTACCAACTGTATCATTACAGATTGCGGTGAAAACGGATACTGTCTTCTTTATCCCCAGCATGGCGTGAAATCGGTATCGGTCAAAAACAGTACGTTCAAGAATTACACCAACGGAGAAAGCTTTTTCAGCCCCAAAAACACAGCTGCCGATATTGCCTTGTCTTTTGTTTTCGAGAACAATACGGTTTACAAATGGTCGAAAGACTCAAAATATGCACTTTGCAATGTCGACTCGAAATACAGTGAGGAATCGACTTACATATTTAGAAACAACATTATTTCAACTCCCGGAGTCGAAGGGAAAAAACCCCTTATCGTATCAGCCAAAGGGGGAACTCTCATAGCCCAAAACAATCTCATCGATAACTACGGCAGTTATTCTGTTTCTAATGCATCAAGCTCTACCATCGAAGATCTTTCTCTCGAAACATTAGGAATAACCCAAATTTTCCCCGATCCTGAAAATGGCGACTTCACCATTGTCTCGACCTCTCCGTTGGCTACGGCTTCCACAACCGGCGGTGTCGTAGGTGATCCCCGGTGGCTGAAAACATTCTCCCAACCCGTAACACTTACGACCAGCAGCCTGCCCGAAAACGGCGGAAGCACAACTCCGCTCTCGGGGAATTATGAAAAAGGCGATGAAGTAACCGTTAGAGCAGAACATAACTACGGTTACCGTTTCGAGGCATGGAAAGACAAAGATGGGAAAGTCGTCTCTACCGAAAATCCCTACACCTTCACGATCGAAGAAAACACCGAAATATCCGCAACATTTGCACTCCAAACCCTTTATACCTTGAACATCGAAAAAGAGGGCGAGGGTGCAGCGTGGGGTGAGTATAAACTCTCTCCGCAAAGAGACAACAACCAATACGAAGTCGGAGAAGAAGTAACAATCAGCATCGTCCCCAATTCCGTAACAACATTCCTATATTGGGGAGACGGTAGCAGCGAAAACAAACAAACCGTCATCATGGATGAGGACCGTAACCTTACAGCTCACTACGATGTCATACCCTTTATCGTAGGTTGGGATTTCGACAGCAATAAAAATTCGGCTCGAAGCGGACGACAAGGCGATTACTATTTCAAGACCGACAACACCGGTGTAATGAACTTTTACGAGGGCAACGGCAGCACCACCAACTGGGGAGCTTCGGAAAGGAGCTTCGGCGGAAAAACGTTTTATTGCGCCCGACGTTATACAGGCTTTACCGATATGGACAATCCCCGTAGTTTCGTCGCCAAATTCTCAGCAGCAGGATACGAAAACATCAAAATACACAGTTACATCGGAATCGACAACGGTTGTGTACACAAAGGGCAGAAAATGCAACTTTCGACCGACGGTGTACATTACACCGACCTTGCGACTCTTACCCTCACGGGAAATAGCAGCGAATGGATCGCCTTCGACGCCATGCTTCCCGATACCCTTACCGAAGAGATGAAAAAGAACATCTATATCCGCTGGATAGGAGACACCACGACCGACTTGGTCGGAAGCGCCAAAGAGGGGGACACGGAAGGTTTTTATTTGGCAGACGTATTCGTATATGCCGATGAAATACATGTACCCGACCTCACAGCCCCGGTACTGATATCGACCTCCCCGGCTCAAAATTCGGATAACGCATCGGCCAACGGAAATATCGTGCTCACTTTCGACGAGAAAGTACAAGCCGGCACCGGCGAGATCACTCTCAACGGAGAAGTACTTGCACCTGTATTCGGTAGCAAAACAGCCAGCTTCGCCTACTCGGGACTTACCTATGGAACTCCGTACGAAGTTATTGTTCCCGAAGGTGCCATTGTCGATATGAGCGGTAATCCTTTCCCCAGCATCACCTTGCAATTCAAAACGATGGAACGTCCGCGCCCCAACGCAAAAACATTCGATGCCGTAGTGGCAGCCGACGGGACCGGCGACTACACGACGGTACAAGAGGCTATCGATAATGCCCCGACCGGCAGAACCCACCCCTACCTGATTTTCGTAAAGAATGGTGTTTATGACGGACTGGTCCGTATTCCCGAAGACAAACCGTTTATCCACCTTATCGGTCAGGATCGCGACCGCACCATCATTCAATATAAAATCAATTGCGGCGGTGAAGATTCCGGAGAGAATGTATGGAAGTATTCATGTAATAATGCCGAATATCATCCCTTGCAAGACGGTGGAATGGTAGTGAAAGTTTCCGCAACCGACTTCTACACCGAGAACATCTCCTACATCAATACATGGGGAGTAGACGAACAGGCCGGTCCCATGGCTTTGGCTATAAACTCGCCCAACGACCGGCAAGCATTCTATCGCTGTTCGTTCCGCTCTTACCAAGACACTTGGCAAACCAGTACAAAGAACGTCAACGACAGACACTATGTAAAAGATTGTTATGTCGAAGGTGCCGTAGATTATATCTATGGTGGCGGAGAGTGTCTCTTCGAGACCTGCTCGCTCTATAATGCACGGGAAGGAAGTGTCGTTACAGCCGCAGCTCATAAAGAGGGTACCAAATACGGTTACGTATTCGACAACTGTATCATAGACGGTGTCGCCGATGACTATTCACTGGGCCGCCCGTGGCATAACAGCCCCATCGTCGTATACATCAATACAACCATGAAACGAAAAGCTGGCTCATTAGGTTGGAGTACGATGGGAACAATTCCCAAACTATTTGCCGAATATAACAGCATGGACATAAACGGGAATCCCATCGACCTGAGCAACCGACGTACGGAATACTCTTATACCGACGATAATGATCAAAAAGTAACCGGAAGTTGCCGGGCTACCATCATGGCCGAGGAAGCCGCCCAAATGAATTATGACAATATCATTCCGGGTGTAGACAATTGGAATCCCCGCCAATTCTTCGAACCGATCGCTGCCCCCGAAGAAGTGAAGAAAAACAGCAACACTCTTTCTTGGAAAGCCTGCGATTACGCTATCTGCTATATCGTTTTCCAAAATGACTCGGTAATCGACATCACTACGGAATGCACGAGTACGGTCGATGCCACCCAAGAAGCCGAATGTTTCTCGGTAAAAGCCGTCAATGAATACGGAAGCCTCGGTGAACGGGCCATAGCACAAGACGGGACATCGGGTATAAGCGAAATCGCACCCGAAACCTCTCGCCCCGATTTCGTCGCCATAGGCAATAACGGCTCACTCGAAATTCTGGTACAAAAAAGCCTTACGGTTACGGTTCACAACGCTGCGGGCCAACTCGTAAAACAAATCGAATATACGCCGGGCGTATATTTCATCGAGAATCTCCCGGCCGGACTTTATCTGGTAAACGACCAAAAAGTGATCGTCAAGTAAGTTCCATAAAATCTCTACGAAAAAAGGAGGCCGTTCATAATGAACGGCCTCCTTTTTCTCATTCTCGCAAAAATCGTTCTGCGCTATATCATCTTAACAAGGCAATACCATAGAGAAACAACTGCCTTTCCCCAACTCGCTCTCGACGTCCAATGTCCCGTTATGAGCCATAACAAAATCGCGGGAGATGGAAAGGCCCAGTCCGCTTCCTTGAACCTTAGTACCGGGAACCCGGAAATAATGGTCGAAAATACTCTTATGGTAACGAGGATCTATCCCCTTGCCGAAATCCCGTACATACATCTCGATACTGTTTTCCGTTTTCTGTCTAGCACCGACAATTACCCGACCATTTTCCGACGAATAACGTATGGCATTGCTCAGCAAGTTGGTCAAGACCCATGCAATCTTCTCACTATCGACAAAAAGTTTTTTGATTGTTTCGGGATAATCGACTTCGATTTGGATTCCGAATTTCTCGGCCTGTATACGATTGGCCTTGATCGCGTAATCGATCAATTCGATAGGTTTGGTAATTTTGGGTTTCAGCTGCAATTTTCCGCTCTCGACCTGCGTCATATTGAGGAGTTCTCCCGTAATGCTCAGCAGACGCTCGCTGTTTTCCTTGATACTGTTGGAGAGCTCTTCCTGTTCGGCATTCAGAGAACCGACACGTTTGTCTTCCAATAGTTGTAAACTCATCAATATGGCCGAAATAGGTGTTTTCAGTTCATGCGATATGGTCGAAATAAAAGTCGTCTTGGCCGTATCGAGTTCTTGAAACTCGGTAATATTTTTGAGCAGAATGACATTTCCTTTTTTCACGATGGTAACGCCGTCTTTATCAGGCATCGTAATCTCCATGTATTTTACTTGGAAAAAGCTCTCCTTATTGTCCGCATATATTTTGAGAGGGTCTTTCTTGGCCGTAGGGTTCTGTTCCTTTTCGTCCTTCCGGTCGAGCATTCCCCGTACCAGACGACGCAGCAAGTCATTTTTCATGGCGATTTCCTGCGCCGACTTCCGGATTGTATTTTCCCGTTTCAAGTTCAACACATTCAATGCCTCATTATTGATAAACAATATTTGCATATCGTTATCGAGGCCGATGATGGGTTCGTTGATCGAATTGATTATCGTTTCGAGATAACGTTTCGAAGCCATCAGGTCGGAAAGCGTGCTATTGTGATAGTCGTTCAACCGGCGAGCCATACGATTGAAATTCTGAGAAACAGCCTCCAACTCCCTATCTCCTTTCAGGTCGAGCCTCACAGCATAATTGTGATTGGCAATTTCGAGAATACCGTCGGTCAACTGTTTGATGGGATTATTGATGGATATGGGAATGCGGATAAGAATGGCAATACCTATAAGAATGCAAATAACACCGATTACCGAAACCGAAATAAGAGCCCTGTTCAGTCCCGGCCCGGCAGCCGGACTCTCAGGATCGGTAGCCGTCAAAATCTGTAAATTGGCGATCGACAATACAACCAAGAGGACGATCATCGACACCAAAACTCCTATCGCAAGGGTGAGCTTTGCCTTAATAGTCATGTTTTTCATATTCACAATACGTTAGGTTATGAAATAATAATCAAATCGATACGCATTTCGGCCAAAGCCTTCATAAACTTACGGTAACGCCCTATCGAGAACAATACATTGGGCATGGAAAACGAAGGCTGTCCCATACACACGACCGTAATCTGATTTTCCCGACAAACATCGATAATCACATCGGTTACCGAATCGGCAGCAACCTGCTTTATTGTACCCCCCAACTCCGTAACCAACTCGAAATGGTTGATCAGATAACGTTGCGATGCCAAACTTATACGATCGGGATCTTCCTTGTGCGTCTGCACATACAATGCAATAAAAGAGGTATTGTAACGAGATGCCAACCGATAAGCCTTCCTGATGATGTGTCGCGGAGTCTGCTCGTTGCTGCTGATACAGGCCAGTACTTTTTCTCGGCGTGCCGGAGCATTGCTCGTAGGTATGACCTCGCTCTCGACTTTCCGCTCGATTCGGAATGCCACCTCTTTAAGAGCGAGTTCCCGCAATTGAAGGATATTTTCGGTCTTAAAGAAATTGTTCAGAGCCGTCTGCACTTTCTCGGGACGATAAATCTTCCCGGCTTTCAAGCGCGCAATCAACTCCTCGGCGGTCAAGTCGATGTTCACCACCTCATCGGCCTCTTGTAAAATACGATCGGGCACACGCTCTTTTACTTCGATACCGGCAATATCTTTGACTTCGTCGTTGAGACTCTCGATATGCTGAATATTGATAGCCGAGATAACATTTATCCCGGCATCAAGAAGTTCGAGAACGTCTTCCCAGCGTTTTCGGTTACGACAACCTTCGACGTTGGTATGGGCCAACTCGTCTACGACCACAATCTCGGGATGCCGTTGGAGAATAGCTTCCAAATCCATCTCCTCGAGCTCTTTCCCTTTATAAAATATCTTCTTCCGAGGAATAACAGGGAGGCCCACTAACTGGGCCTCCGTTCCTGCTCTTCCATGTGTTTCGACATACCCTATCTGCACATCGACGCCGCTTTCGAGTAATTCGTGCGCTTCCTGTAACATGCGGTAGGTCTTTCCCACTCCCGCAATCATACCTATGTACACTTTGAATTTTCCCCGGCGCGAACGACGGATAAGGTCTAAGAAATACTGTACATTGTTGTTATCTTCGTTTTGCATAAAGCTTACTCTTAGAAGCCCAAAGTAAATCCTGCTACGATATATGTTCTATCGAATTGAGGAGCTACAATCACCTGCGCAAACAAAGGTATCGAAAAATTATCGGTTATCTTGATATCTTTATTGGCTTTTAACGAAATATCGGTGATAGCTGCTTTGTTGTGGTACATACCCTTCCACGGAGTAAACGAGAGAGCCGGAGTAAGTGTTATATCGGCCGGTAAAGCAACCGGACAAGAAAAGTTCACATACGTCGAACCTCTGAGCTTTCCATACAATTCGCCAGTAACAGGATTGGTGTCTCTATCGGCTCCCGCAAACATCGTACTCCAAGAGATAGCCAACGGGAATTTGGGACAAAGATCGGCAAAACTGTAAGCCAAAGTTCCTTCGAAATAGTGAGAATTGCGATAATGTCCATAGGGTTTATTCACTCCCGACCACCAATAATCCGAAACCGTAACCGTAAAACCTTTTATCGAATAACTCAGGTTGATGTCGAATTCTTTGGCACCTCCATCTTCCCATTTGGTGAGGCTTTGACTACCCCAGCAATTGAGGCTGACACCATACCAACTCAACGTGAGAGAGGGTTGTACTGAAAATCCAGAGTTCTGATCCATACCACGCCAAATGTAATCACTTACAAAATCGGCTTTTCCACTGACCGTAAATTTTTCCTGAGCAACAACATGGCTCGAAAGCATAATCGATGCAGCTGCAAAAGCTGCGATGAATCCTTTTTTCATAATCCTTAAAAAATTTCTATACTTATTTTTGTCCGTATCTTCCGGACACTATTCTTTTTTGTTTTTTCAATTATTTCGTTTCGTCAAGAGAGACATTCAATTTCAGAACATTTACCTTTTCCGTTCCGAAAATACCCCACAAAGGTTTTTCCACCGCTGCATCAACAAGAGCTTTAACACGACTCTCGTCCATACTACGGGCGGCAGCCACACGTTTTACCTGGACATAAGCACACTCGGGAGTGATGTTGGGATCCAGCCCCGAAGCACTGGCCGTAACCATTTCGGCCGGTACATCTTTACGTTCGAGATAAGGATGATGTACCAAGAAAGTATCGATACGACTCTCTACCTCGGCCAAGTATTCCTCATTCGTAGGACCCTTGTTACTACCGGCCGAACTCGATGCATCGTATCCGTTACCGGCCTTGGAGGGACGTCCCCAGAAATAAATATCCTGAGTGAACATCTGTCCTACATTCGCAGCACCTACCACTTTACCGTTCAAGGTAACCGTCTCGGCATTATTGCTGCCCGTAATACGGGCATACAACCACAAAACGAAAATGTAACTTATTGAAATAAATACGCAAAATACGAGAGTAAAGCGTAATGACTTTATAAGATTTTTCATAACTTACTTTGTTTTTTAATTAGAAGAAAAGACCGACAATCAAATCGATAAGCTTGATTCCGACGAAAGGTGCGATAAGACCGCCGACACCGTAAATAAGCAGGTTGCGACGAAGTAATGCACTTGCTCCGATGGGCTTATAGGCAACACCTCTCAATGCCAACGGAATAAGAATCGGTATGATAATCGCGTTGAATATAATAGCCGACAAAATCGCACTCTCGGGACTATGCAGACCCATTACGTTGAGCGATGCCAACTGAGGTATGGTCAACATAAACAAGGCCGGAATGATGGCGAAGTATTTGGCTACGTCGTTAGCGATAGAGAACGTGGTCAACGTACCGCGAGTCATCAGCAACTGTTTACCGATTTCGACAATTTCGATCAACTTGGTCGGGTCATTATCGAGGTCGACCATGTTACCTGCCTCTTTTGCCGCTTGTGTACCGCTGTTCATCGCTACACCTACATTTGCCTGAGCCAATGCCGGAGCATCGTTCGTACCGTCGCCCATCATGGCAACCAGCTTACCGGCAGCCTGCTCTTTCTTGATGTAATTCATCTTGTCTTCGGGCTTAGCCTCCGCAATAAAATCATCTACACCGGCTTTCTCGGCAATATATTTAGCAGTCAGAGGGTTATCACCGGTTACCATCACCGTTTTTACACCCATCTTACGTAAACGTTTGAAGCGTTCTACGATACCGGGTTTTATAATATCTTGTAACTCGATGACACCGGCCACCTTCTTATCGATACTTACCACCAGAGGAGTACCGCCGTTGCCGGTTATCTTATAGATAACTTCTTCTGTTTCTTTGGGGAACGGATTTCCGGCTTTGGCCGTAATATCGCGTATAGCGTCATAAGCACCTTTACGAATCTCCGTCCCGTCTTTCAAATCGATACCTGAACATTTCGTTTCGGCAGTAAATTTGATCATCTTGGAACCTTCGGTATTCAGACTTCTCATACGTACACCGATTTCATGACCCAATTCGATAATCGATTTTCCTTCGGGCGTATCGTCCGATACCGACGACATGAGACAAGCCTCAACGAAAGAATGTTTATCCATTCCACTTACCGGATAGAAAGCAGTAGCACGACGATTACCGATCGTAATCGTACCAGTCTTATCGAGCAAGAGTGTATCGATATCACCCGCTGTCTCGACAGCTTTACCAGATTTCGTAATCACATTGGCACGCAAGGCACGATCCATTCCGGCAATACCGATAGCAGAGAGAAGGCCACCGATCGTTGTAGGAATCAGACATACAAAAAGCGAAAGGAATGCAGCGATCGAAATAACGGTATTGGAATAATCGGCCATCGGTTTCAACGTGATACATACCACCAAGAAAACAAGAGTAAATACGGCCAACAGAATCGTCAATGCGATTTCATTCGGAGTCTTTTGACGGCTTGCCCCTTCTACGAGAGCAATCATTTTATCGAGGAAACTCTCACCGGGCTGGGTCGTAACTTTCACTCTGATATGATCCGAAAGCACCTTTGTACCGCCGGTTACAGATGTTTTATCACCACCGGCTTCTCGTATTACAGGAGCAGATTCTCCGGTAATGGCACTTTCATCGATAGATGCAAGACCCTCGATTATTTCACCATCGGCCGGGATTACATCACCTGCTTCACACTCAAACACATCTCCTTTTTTCAATTGCGAGCTGTTCACCCATTTTACCTGACCGTCGACAACAAGCTTGGCCGGAGTTTCTTCACGGGTTTTGCGCAAACTATCGGCCTGAGCTTTACCGCGAGCCTCAGCAATCGCTTCGGCGAAATTGGCAAAAAGTATGGTTATGAACAGGATTACAAAAACCAGCAAATTATATACAAATGATCCTTGTGTATTACTGAATGCCGAATAAATGGTCACGAGAAGCATAAAGAAAGTCGATACCTCTACGGTGAACATCACCGGATTCTTTATCAAGGTTTTGGGATTCAGCTTTACGAACGACTGTTTCAAGCTCTCCATAACTTGATCTTTTTGAAACAGCGATGTTGAATTATTAGCTTTCATAATTAGTTTTCTCTATAATATGTTTTTTCACCTTATAAACTGAAATGTTCTGCGATAGTACTCAAAGCGTGTGCCGGGAAGAACGACAATGCAGCAACGATGAAGATAACGGCAAACGTCATGATACTGAATGTTACCGTATCGGTCTTCAATGTTCCGGCGCCTTCGGGGATATATCGTTTCTGAGCCAACAGACCGGCAATAGCGACTTGTCCTACAATAGGAATGAAACGACTCAGAATAAGAACGATACCGCAGGAATAGTTCCAGAACCATGTATTATCGCTCAAACCTTCGAATCCGGAACCGTTATTGGCAGCACATGATGTATACTCGTAAAGTATCTCACTCAATCCGTGGAATCCCGGGTTGTTCAACCAGCCGCCTTCGCTGGCTACAAATGCAGGTGCATGTGCATACAAATAGCATGCGAGGGCCGTACCTACAAGAATGACAAACGGATGAAGCAAGGCCACGATAGAAGCGATTTTCATTTCCCGGGCTTCGACCTTATGACAAAGGAATTCGGGAGTACGTCCCACCATCAGACCACTGATGAAGACGGCAATGATAATGAAAGTAAAGTAGTTCATCCACCCTACGCCGACACCACCGAACCAAGTATTGATCTGCATATTGAGCATTTCGATCATACCCGATAACGGCATTGTAGAGTCGTGCATACCATTTACCGAACCGTTCGACGTTACAGTCGTTACAACACTCCACAAGGCTGTACCTCCTGCACCCAAACGTATCTCCTTACCTTCCATGCTTCCATGCTCTTGGGCAATACCCATATCGTCGATACGGGGGTTACCGCCCATTTCCTGTGAGACGTTGATAATCACACCGATAAGGAATGCAGCAAACATGACTCCATATATGGCATAGCCCAATTTTTTACGTCGGATATAAAACCCGAATGCAAAAGCCATCGCCATCGGAATGATAAGAATAGAACAGCATTCAAAAATATTCGTCAAGTATGTCGGGTTTTCAAGAGGGTGTGAAGAATTGACTCCGAAGTAACCACCGCCATTCGTTCCCAATTGTTTGATAGGAACAATAGCTGCCGTAGGTCCTTGCGAAACCATTTGGGTCTCTCCTTCGAGGGTCGTGATCTCCATTTTACCGTCAAATCCCATAGGAGTACCTTCTGTTATAAGTACGATACCTACGATAAGCGACAGAGGCACGAGGATACGGGTACAACTCAATACGAGGAAATTCCAAAAGTTTCCTATCGTTTTTGTCGTTTTGGCTGCGAGGGCTTTCATGATACCGGCCATAGCTGCCATACCGGTTGCTGCGGTAATGAACTGGAAAAGCATGATAACGAACAACTGCGTGAAATAGGTCAGACCGCTTTCACCGCTATAATGTTGCAAGTTACAGTTCACCATAAACGAGATACATGTATTGAATGCTTGGTGGCAGGTCTGTCCGATATTTCCGTCGGGATTAAGAGGCAAATACCCCTGACTTACCAACAAAACCATACCCCATACAAACCAAAACAAATTGACCATCAACAACGCACGCAAGAATTGTTTCCAGTTCATCTCTTCCTCGGGATTGACACCCGACAACCGGAACATCAATCTCTCCACCGGTTTCATAAAGTCGAGAACGGTTTTCTCTCCTTTATATACCTTCGCCATATATTTTCCCAGGGGATAGCTCAACAGCAACAAAATAACGATTTGAGCTACAACACCTAAAATTTCTGTATTCATAGTTACATTTTTTTACCTTACCTATTTGTTCTTAAAATTTCTCGGGCTTGATGAGGACATACATCATATAGATGAACATTACAACCGCCACAATAAATAATGCTGTGTACATAAAATCTCCTTTTTTACATTTTGTCAAACCAATCTATACATTTGTAAAATAGCCAGAAACAGAGTATTCCGCTCAATAGGCATATTAAAAAACCGATTACTTCCATAGTACTTTTTCTTTTTTAGATCATACATAAAATTTTTTTTGGTTATCCGGTATTATACCAAAAACGTGCCACAAAAACCGACATATACACAAGTTCCTTATTTGCAATATATTACAAATAAAAGAAGCAAAAAGAATCCCTATAAGACCTTTTCATTTTGAAAAAATCAAACCCCAAAACGAAAAAAAAACCAAACAAGTATGCCTATTCAGAAAACAGAAGGAAAATACTTCCAATTAAAAAACAGTCAAGAAATAAAAAAATCGGGAGAATCTTGCATGAGCAGATTCTCCCGATAAATAAAACGATACAAAAACAAATGCTAATCAAGAATAATCTTGTACTCTTCGATTTTACGATAAAGAGTCGTCAAACCAATCTTCAATAAACGGGAAGCCTCGGTTTTATTTCCTTTGGTGTACCGCAATACTTTCTCGATATGGCGACGCTCTGCTCCCGCCAATTCAAACTCGTTTTGCGGCAGATTTTTCTGACAAGAAGAGAATGACTGTATTTCAACTGGAAGATCGCTTAACGTCAAATAGTCATCGCACACGATGATAGAGCGTTCTATCACATTTCGCAATTCCCGTATATTGCCCGGCCATGAATAAGTAGACAGCGCAGATAAACATTCGGGTGTTATACCCTCTACTTTGCGCCCCATCTTTTTACTGTAACGCAATAAAAATTCTTTTACAAGGATTTCTATGTCTCCCATACGTTCTCTCAACGGAGGTAATTCGATATGAAAAACCGAAAGACGAAAAAACAAGTCTTCTCGGAAAGTCTTATTTTCAATTTCTTGCTTCAAGTTGCGATTCGTCGCCGAAATAACTCTCACATTTACTTTCGTCGGTTTGGTATCTCCTATCTTCAAATATTCACCCGATTCAAGTACCCGCAAAAGTTTGGCTTGCAATTCAAAGGCCATCTCACCGATCTCATCGAGAAAAATCGTTCCGTTATTGGCTTCTTCAAACAAACCTTTCTTATCTTTTACCGCTCCGGTAAATGCCCCGGCTCTATGACCAAACATCTCGCTTTCCAACAATTCTTTGCTGAATGCCGAACAATTGACTGCAACAAAAGGCTTCTTACTCCGCCCGCTATTATTATGAATCGCTTGGGCAAACACTTCTTTTCCTGTCCCGGTTTCTCCTGTCAACAAAACAGGAACATCGGTCTTAGCCACTTTCTCCGCTAAACCGATAACCCGTTTCATGCAATCGGACTGTCCCAAAATAGAAGCGAAAGAGCATTCGGAATCGGACTTCGATGCCGAAGCCGACTTCATGCGCTTATGCACCTCATCCATCGCCCGGCTGATGATAGGTATAATCTTGTTATTGTCGTCGCCTTTGGTTATATAATCGAATGCACCGTTTTTGATCGCCTGTACTCCGTCGGGAATATTTCCGTGAGCTGTCAACAGTATTACTTCGACATCAGGGACTGCCGACTTTATATTTTTTACCAATTCGACCCCGTTGCCATCGGGCAAAAAAACATCGCACAAAACCAATTGAGGATTACGCAAAGCCAATTGTCTCATACCCGACATACAATCATCGGCCTGAAATATTTCATAACCCTCCAACTCCAACATACGAGCCAAAAGTTTGCGTATCGTCGGTTCATCGTCGATTATCAATATTCGATTATCCATACTCGCGGCTTATATCACACAGATACTCTATTTACCAAGAGGAACTCCCATCGAGCCCTATTTTCAGCGGACAAAATTACATATATTTCCATGATATGCAAAAACAGCTTCCCCGGCACACTTGTCATGCACATTTGTGCTTCCGGCTACGGTCCTCTAAAATACCGGCCATGTTATCTTTTGCCCATGTAATCAGAGAATCGACATAAGGCAACAAAGATACAGCCCGTGCAGTCAACGAATACTCCACTCGCGGCGGTACTTCGGCAAAAACCTCCCGTTTCACATATCCATCTTCTTCGAGCGTACGTAAAGTTACCGTCAGCATTTTCTGTGAAATATCGGGTATCCTCTTCTGCAACGCATTAAACCGCAACAGGGGTTCCTGACTCAATACATAAAGGACCAATAACGACCACTTATCACAGATACGCGCGAGGATATTGCGAATGGGGCAATCGGGATAAATCTCATTCTGCATTTCTGTTCTGTCCATAACTCTCCAAACCATTTATTAGGCGACAAAAGTAACAAAGAGTTATTAATTAAGCAACAGTATAATCTGGCAGTCATGGTAGTGTCTCGGACAAAGAAGGGATTATTTTCAAAATCAGCTATTTGAAAACGATGAAGGGGCCCTTGTCCGAAAACAAAAAGACATTCATCATCACACCCTACCCACCCGATTATGATACACACCACCCTCATCTCAAAACTTTATGTCTTCTCTCTTGTTATATAAGAAATGATTATAACAATCTCAAAAGAAAGAAAATTATGAAAAAAATAATGTGGGGAATTCTTCCCTTGTTCCTGCTGACCGTTTCCTGTTCAAAAAATAATACAGAAATTATATCCGATCCGTCCACTCCCAAACTGGTAACCCCTCAGTTACGTGCTTTTGTAGACAGTCCGTTAGATCCTGCAATCCCCATGACCGGCATACTTGAAGTATTCCCGTGCAAAGCCGGGACATCTATCTATTTCGGGAATTACATAAACAACAAACTGACCGTATTCAACGGCTTCTACCCGATCGAAGACGGACACATTTATGAAGGTTTCAACCGTCTTTTATCCCTCCCCGAACAAACCTATAACATGGTCTACTGGGGAACCCCTGTATATGAAGATCCCATATATAGCAATCCGTCAATCAATAACCCCGGATTGACAATCGGAGCCGACCTGTCGACTCTCTATTTATCGCTTCGTAAAAACGCCGAGGACGATACCTATAATCCGGTCTACGACTTGGTATACGCTGTCGAAGAAACCGATATTACCTATGAAGACCTCAGCGCTTCACTGAAAAGGGTGGTCGCCGGCTTGAAAGTATCCGTTACAACCGACGATTCGAGCACATTCAGTCCCAACATAACGAATATGGAAATCCGCATAGGTAGCATCGCCGAAAAACTCAATTACTACACTGCGGAACCTGAAAATAAAACGAAGACCGTCAAATTCGAATTAGTACGCTCGGAAGACGGGAAACAGATGACCAACGGAACTGTTATGCTCTTCCCCTCGGCCAGCAATCCGAAACTCGAACTACGGATTACCCTCAAAGACGGTAGCGTACGTACCTTAACAAAAAATATAAATACTACCCTTTCTGCCGATACCCGACTGACATTGAATATCGTTCTCGGAGATATCATCATCGGTGAAGGATCGGGAAATTTCACGATCGAAGGCTGGAACGAAACCAGTGAAACAATAGAATTCCCTATCGTATATTGACACCGCTTAACGAGGCCAAAGTAGCTGGCTATCTAATCGCATGTTGTAATGACATGCGATTTTTTATTGTAATGATCCTTTCCTGACAACCTCCCGGCCTCAGTCCCACTTCTCACAATCAGTCGACAAAAAAATAATCACAGTTTAGAGGAAATATCCACTCTTAAATTTGAATTAGTACGGGTAATGAAACATCACAGTTAGGGTGCTTCACTATGTATGCTAATTGGGAGTTAAAACTTATATGGGTATGAATTTGTAAACTCTCTATTATAAAGAAAAATAGTTCAATATTCGTACCCATATAAAAAACAGCATAAGAGTTTCCTCAAATGCTGTCCCGTTCAAGTAGACTAGATAATCAATTAATCTTCTTGTAGGTGGTCGTAGTAATGTCGTCCAATTCTAAGCTGCCATCGTCTAAATTGTCCCAATCCTCAAAGGCAAGTACCAACTTAGTAACCGTAAGTTCATTGACGGTAAGTACATCTGAATAACCATCATCATAAGAGATGGTCAGCTTATTGTCCTTTAAAGACCAGCGACTTGTTTCAGTATATCCACCATCCACACGGCTCTCTATGCAAGTTCCGTCATCCTTGAACTCCAATAGACCGTTGGTATATGCTTCATCAGAGGTAACGACTTCCTTGCCATTCTCCACTTTGTGAATCTTCTCCCAAGTGGATTGCCATTTGCCTATAAGGTTGGCTTGTTCAATGATTATCTGTTCGTCATCATCTTCACTACAAGCTGTAAAGTTTGCAGCCAACATGACCATTAATAAGGTCGTTCCAATTAATCTCAATGTTCTCATATTTAATTCAGTTTATTTAAGTTCCCTCTCAACTTCTTCTATCAACTGTGAGAGGATTATTTCAAAAGTTGTAATCCAATCCATCAGTGGAACAGACTTGCCATCCCACCTGTTTACATTATTGTCCATTTTAACCATAAACTGTGCATACTCTGGCATAGTTGAGAGAATGTATGTAATCTGTTCGTAGTAATCTACACATGACGGTAATAGTTTTGAAATCTTAATGGCACTGTCATGATTAATCTCATTCCCGTTCTCTTTCAGTATGGTTAAAACACTCTTTAATTGAGCGTTTATCTTCTCCACATAGCCATTTATCTTATAAACAGCCACGCTTGAATTTGAGTAATCCATAAGTTCATATTTTTGTTTATTTCAAAGCAGAATATAATTCCATGTAGTAGTAGCTTCTTAACTTGCCAAACAGTAACCAATGAAAGCACCAATAAGGAGCATAACTAAAATGAATAGTCCTAACTTAATATCATTCGCACCCATAATTATATAAGACTTTCAGCTTGTTTAAGACACATTTCAAGAAATCCAACTAATGTCGTAGAATCCACTTTATCACCTTTAAGTCTGTAAACGGCTACTCTGGCAGAACTATGTTGATTCAACAGGTCTTTAATTCTGTCCAAATCCCTGCGAACGAGCTTTGTTAATTCTTTAGATTGTGTAGTATGCTTCATCCCATTCAATTCTATCATAGGGGCTAAAGCATTCATGTTTCTCTCTATCTGAGCAATAAGAGAATTGATTTCATTTACAGCATTGATACCGCCAAATAAACCCATAGCATTTGATAATTAGTGCTTATCTGTTCCCTATGGATAAGCTATTAAAATAAAAAAAGGTGTGGGAACACTATTTGCTTTATCTCACTGACGGGCTTCTCGCATTGCCTTTGGAGTAGATAAAACAATAGCCACCCACACCAAAGGGCATATAGAAACCTTACAGACATAAGGTAAGTATATATCCAAAATGTGGGTGCTATTGTTATCATCTTCACTCCATTCCAAATTTTGCGAGAATTTGTCAGCAGAAGATAATTTCAATAACACCTTTCTTAAATATGTCCTTCCAACTTCCTAACGCATTAGTTCATTGGAATTGGCGCAAAGATAGTGAAAGGTTCTAAATTAATAAGTATGGAGAGAGGATAAATAGTAACTATCGTACCATTAAACATAGTAGTCTGCATGAGATATTTAATAAGAACTGAATCCATACTCTGAAATCCATGCGGGTATTAAAATGATAAATCCCCTTTATAAGAACTGAAATTTAGAAATTGTACCCACATGGATTTATAAAGCTAAAATTAATCCCTCCGACCGAATTTAAGGGTAAATTCTTCTTGAAGTCCCAATGCGCAGGATCAACAGAAACTCCCACATTCTTGTACTTCTTCTTTCCATTCTGACAGATTCTCACCATAAGTGACTATTCTCCATTCTTTAAAGCTTTTGATTTAAGCAGATTACGATAATCATTGCTTCCATTTTTGGCTTACATCTCAGTTTACATGAAGCAGGTAAACTTGCGCAATTCAGGCATAAAAAAAGAGAGTTACTTTTGTGTAACCCTCTGATTTTCAATTGATCCTTCTTGGTAGCGACCCTCTTGCGGTCAAAAACGAATCTCAGCTTTGGATAATTCATAATGGTATCACAGTAGGTGTATAATCAGTATCACAACGGGGCAAAAATATACCAAAATCAACCAAAAATGACATGTAAAAACATGTTTTTAAGCATAAAATTATTAAGCGAATATATAAAAATCTGTTTGTAACGAATTGATTATCAATAAAAAAGGAGAGAAAATATTCTCTCCTTTTTGTGATCCGCCTGGGGCTCGAACCCAGGACCCCAACATTAAAAGTGTTGTGCTCTACCTGCTGAGCTAGCG
>URHG01000026.1 GCA_900547555.1 uncultured Porphyromonadaceae bacterium
CCTGGATGCAAACGAAAATCCGTACAATACGCCTCACAACCGTTATCCGGACCCTATGCAGTGTGAACTGAAAACATTGTTGTCGAAAATTAAGAAAGTATCTCCCGAACATATTTTTCTCGGAAACGGCAGTGATGAAGCCATCGACTTGGTCTTTCGTGCTTTCTGTGAACCGGGTAAAGATAATGTAGTAGCTATTGATCCTACCTATGGAATGTATCAGGTTTGTGCCGATGTAAACGATGTGGAATATCGGAAAGTATTGTTGGATGATGACTTCCAATTCTCTGCTGACAAATTGCTGGCAGCTACCGACGAGCATACCAAACTGATTTTCCTTTGTACGCCTAATAATCCTACCGGGAAGGTTATCCCTTACGGGCAGATTGAGCGGTTGTGTGGGGAGTTTCAGGGAATGGTGATCGTCGACGAGGCCTATATCGATTTTACAGACGCACCTTCTGCGGTGCATTTATTGGATAAATACCGGAATGTCGTTGTTTTGCAGACTCTGTCGAAAGCTTGGGGAATGGCAGGATTGCGTTTGGGGATAGGCTTAGCCGATCCGGAAGTAGTCGGAATATTGAATCGGGTGAAAGCTCCTTATAATATCGGGGGGCTGACCCAACAGACCGCTTTGGCCCTTCTCCGGCAATATGATCTTTTCCAGAATCGGCGGACTGGGATTATCCTCGAACGGGAGCGTTTGATCCGGGAATTGAGAGGGTTGGGTATATTCCGGCGAGTATATGATTCGGAAGCCAATTTTATATTGGTCATCACTGAATTTTGTCAGAAGTTAAAAGCTAAAGGATTCACTTCTATTGGCAGTGAAAACAATCTTGCATTGTTTATGGGAGACTTTACAGGTCGTAATGCAACTATAGGTGTAACAGCTACAGATGATGGGAAAAGTGTATTTGCCGTAGCTGTGTTGTTTGACCCAAGTGGTGAATGGAATACGCTTGTTAATACTTATAACTATTATAAAGATTTATACACCCGAAAATATGGCAATCCGACTATTTCAAAAGAGAAGAACCCTGCCCATTCGGATTCCAATACAGCTTTAATGGCAGAAGTTCATCAAGGAACTGTTGTTTGGGGTAGTGCTTGGGAGGTAACAGGAGGAAACATTGAATTATCGATAGAAAAAACTTCTGGTATTTATGAGGGTATGGTAATGATTCGTTATCGTGATTCTCAAAATGTAGAAACTAAAATTCAAAAAGATTTAGAGGATATTTAGTATCCAATGTATGCGACTTATTCAAAATGTATCTGGTACATGAATAAGAAATACAATCCGTTAATTGTCAAATAATAACATAACAGAATTATGAAAAAGCTTTTCGTATTATTCGCTTTAATGGTTATAGCTTTTACATCATATGCTCAAGTCTATAAAATGTATAAGACTCGGAACTATCATAATCAACTTCGCTTAAATACAATGACAGGCGAAGTACAACAAATTCAAGATGATGGTCAGTCTTGGGAAATTTGTAGTGCGAGAGAAATTTTAGGAGATAAAGAAGGACGATTTCGCCTTTATGAAACACAGAATATGTGGACATTCATAATGCTTGATACATATACAGGTAAGAATTGGCAAGTCCAGTTTAGTGTCAAGGGTGAGGATTACATGTTTGCTGCACCAATCAACATATTTTCTCTTGCATATCCTGAGAAGTCGTCAAATTGGACTAATAGATTTCAGATGTTTGCCACTGACAACATGTGGACATTTATATTGTTGGACTCATATAATGGACGACTATGGCAAGTTCAATATAGTACACAAGATTTAGACAACCTATTTTGTATTCCTATAAATAAATACGAATTAGTAGAAAATAACGAAAGGTGTATATTCTCTATTCAGCCACTGACAAGTATGTATCAATACTATCTTATAAACGATAATACAGGTGATATGTGGAAATTTCAGTGGAGTACTAAGGGGGATGATTATAGATGGATTGAAAGATTCAGATAAATATTACTTCCAATATGCAGCCATTGTTCATTTGGGTAATTTGTATAATTGCTATTTCGGTTATTGTAATAGCGATGGTACGAACACGCCTAAAAAACAAATCCAAAGAGCTTGCAGAAAAGCTAAACCATATATCTGCATATAGCGAGAAATCAAATTATGAGCAAGCAAAAGAGAGATTATCGGCTCTTAAGGAGGGGGCGTTTATAGATATTCCCTCAGACTTAAATAATGGCTTTTATGGCAGGGTAATCTCCGCAACGCAAGAAAAAGATTTCATCAATCATTATAAGGTACATTTCCAAGAGGCATATTCACTTCTGAAGAAACTTAAAGCCTTTAACATCACTCCATCAGAAACCATATCCAAATTCATTAACGACTTTGGAAGAATCAACAAACTTGTAAAACAACATAATGATGGTGTTATAACCTTTCTACTTGACACGCACAGGGACTTTTTCGACCATTGCCTAAAATACCCATTAGACAAGCAACAAAGACGCTCAATTGTTTCAGAAGAGGATAATTGTTTAGTAGTCAGCAGTGCAGGTAGTGGTAAAACCTCTTCAATTGTCGGTAAGGTTAAATATCTCACCGAAATCAAGGGTATAGCACCTGAAAGAATTTTACTTATCAGTTATACCAACAAAGCAGCAGCCGAACTAACCGAAAGAATGGCGACCAATGGATTGAAAGGTTACACATTCCATAAGTTAGCCATTGATATTATAGGCAAAACGACAGGTACAAAACCATCTATTTGCGACAATACAGATTCATTGTTTGTAGATATATATCACAAATTGTTAGATAAATCGTCTTTCAAGAAAAGTATAGTGGAATACTTTATTGATTACCAAACGAATGAAGCTGATTGGGAACAACGCAAGAATGAAAGACGGGAGCAATTATCAGGACTAAAGAATGTGCAGCTAAAGGCGATGTTCCCCGATATGGACGGCAGAGCCATATATGTGAGAAGTGAACAAGAACAAAAAATATGTTTTGCTTTGTCCTCGCTGGGAGTGAAATTCAGATATGAAGAACCATACGAACATCAATTAGCAGATGAGATGCACTCACAATATCGTCCCGACTTCTCAATATATTTTAAGCAAGGAGGAGTAACCAAACGCATCTATCTTGAACATTTCGGAGTTGATGAACACGGGCTTGTTCCTGCTTGGTTCGCAAAAGATAAGGGTATAACCTACGAAGAAGCCAATCAGAAATACAATGATGGTATAACTTGGAAGAAAACTGCTCACGAGAAATTTGGCACACAACTTTTAGTAACATCAAGTGCAGATTTCCATTATTCTGATATTAGGGATAAACTCCGTAAACTATTAGCTGAAGCAGGTGTACCAATTCAAGAAAAGACCGATGAGGAGTTATACGATTTAGTACTACCCAAAGGCAGCAAGCAGGAAAAGGCGTTTATACGACTTGTTGTTACTTTCGTTACATTGGTAAAATCAAGTTGTAAATCAGTTAAAGAGGTTTTAAAACAAGCCAAAAATGCAGATGATGAACGAAGTGTGTTTATCATCAAGAATATATTTCAACCTGTATATGAACGCTACATAAATGCGTTAAGCGATAGTAACCAAATTGATTTTACCGATGCTATTCTTCAAGCCACTGAGATATGTCGTACTTCACACCCTGTTGAATATGATTATATCATAGTGGATGAGTTTCAAGATATATCTGTTGACCGTTACAACTTCTTGAAAGTATTGCGAGAGGGTAATCCTCCTGCAAAGTTGTATTGTGTGGGTGATGATTGGCAGTCTATTTATCGTTTTTCGGGAAGTGATATGGCTCTATTCAATCAATTCCCCGAATATTTTGGAGCAACGGAGATAAACAAGATTGAAACTACATACAGGTTTGGAGAGCCTTTGGTTTCTTTATCGTCGAACTTTATACAACGCAATAAAGCCCAAATACAAAAGAATATCCATTCGTTCAGCTCAGAAATGAGAACCGAGTTGGAATTCTATGCTTATGATAGACGAGATTACTGCAATACGATAGGGCAACTTGTGGCTTCTATTCCATCGGATAAATCAATATTCCTATTGGGGCGTTACTCTTTTGATGATTACTACCTCTCTTTTATGTACCAATCAATTAAAGAGGGTAATAGATTCTACTATGTGATAGGAGGACGAAAAATAGAGTTTTTAACCGTACATAAGTCAAAAGGTCTTGAAGCGAATTATGTAATACTCTTACAATGCAATAAAGATACATACGGTTTCCCATCACAGGTGAGTGACGACCCTGTGCTTAACTATGTGCTCACTAAGAGCGACCAATTCCCATACGGAGAAGAAAGAAGATTATTCTATGTTGCAATAACAAGGGCTAAGATAAAAACGCTTGTATTATACGATAAGCGTTTCCCGTCTGTATTTGTGGATGAATTCTTGCACCCCGAAAAGGTGTCAGAAGAAAGCTATGTAAAGCACCCTAACGCCAATAAAAGATGGACAAGAAGTGCAGACCAATTTTTATTGAAACTGCACAATGAAGGTAAGAGTGTCAAATATATTGCAAACAAAATGGGTAGAAGTCAAACTTCGATTGTAATGCGATTAAACAAACTAAAAAAATAGTCGAACTTTTTCTTTGATGTACCTTGTGTACATCGGACTATTCTATTATTTTTGTACACAGAAACGAGTTACTTGAAAGCAATTCAAGGTAGAACGCAGCAGATTGTACCGTTGCCAAGTCATTACCTCAAAAACGGGTAATTATCCCAAAGTCCTTTGTATAAGGTACTAACAGAAGTTTTCCAGAATTACCAAAAAAAATACTGGCATCTCCTGTTTTTCAAAGAGTGGAAAGTATTAAAAAAACCTGCTCTGTAACACATTTCATAAATTGCTTTTATCGATTATTTTCTCTACTTTGCGCTTCGTATCGTAAAAACACAACGATACCCGAGAAAAACACATTTTTTACCTTTAAATCTGATATTCCATGAAAGTGTATCAATCCAACGAAATCAAAAACATCGCCCTCTTGGGCAGTAAAGGTTCGGGAAAGACCACGCTCGCAGAAGCCATGCTCTACGAGTGTGGGGTTATAAAACGCAGAGGTTCTGTCGAGGCACAGAACACGGTTACCGACTATTTTCCGGTAGAGAAAGAGTATGGATACTCGGTTTTCTCTACCGTTTTTTATGCCGAGTTTTTAAACAAGAAGCTGAATGTCATCGACTGTCCGGGAGCCGACGATTTTATCGGCGGTGCTCTTACAGCCATGAATGTTACCGATACGGGTGTTATCGTCATCGATTCGCAATACGGTGTTGAAGTAGGTACTCAAAATATCTTCCGCTATACCGAAGAGATGCAAAAACCCGTCATTTTTGCCATGAACCAACTCGACGGAGAAAAAGCCGATTACGATGCCGTCATCGAGCAACTCCGAGAAGACTTCGGCAGCAAAGTCGTGCCGATACAATACCCCATCGTCTGTGGACCCAATTTCAACGCCATGATCGATGTCCTGCTTATGAAAATGTACAGTTGGGGTCCCGACGGCGGAACTCCGACCATATCGGATATACCGGCCGACCAAAAAGAGAAAGCCCTCAAACTGCATAAACAACTGGTCGAAGCCGCCGCAGAAAACGACGAGGCATTGATGGAAAAATTCTTCGACAAAGGCACTCTTACCGAAGACGAAATGCGGGAAGGTATCCGCAAAGGGCTTATCACCCGCGATATTTTCCCCGTATTCTGTGTAAGCGCGTTACGCGACATGGGTGTGCGCCGCATGATGGAGTTCCTCGGAAACGTGGTTCCTTTTGTTACCGACATGCCCAAACCCGTTTCTCACGATGGTACCGAAGTCGCCCCCGACCCCGAAGGCCCTACCAGCCTTTATTTCTTCAAAACGACCGTCGAACCGCATATCGGAGAGGTTTCGTACTTCAAGGTTATGTCGGGAAAAGTACACGAGGGAGACGACCTACAAAATATGAATCGAGGCAGCAAAGAACGTATCGCCCAGCTGAGTTGCGTATGCGGACAAATACGTACCAAAGTCGACGAACTCGTAGCCGGAGATATAGGTGCAACCGTAAAACTGAAAGATGTACGCACCGGTAATACGCTGAACGAGAAAGGTTGCGAATACATCTTCGACCTGATGAAATTCCCCAATTCGAAAATACAACGCGCCATAAAACCCGTCAATGAGGCCGATGCCGAAAAACTGAACGAGATTCTGGTACGCATGCACGAAGAAGACCCGACATGGATCGTCGAGCAATCGAAAGAACTGAAACAAACGATCGTATCGGGACAAGGCGAATTCCACCTGCGCACCCTCAAATGGCGCATCGAAAACAATGAAAAGCTGATGGTCGAATTCCAAGAACCACGCATCCCTTACCGGGAAACCATCACCAAAGCCGCCCGAGCCGATTACCGACACAAAAAGCAATCGGGTGGTGCCGGACAATTCGGCGAAGTACATCTCATCATCGAGCCTTATTATGAAGGCATGCCGGCACCCGAAAGTTATAAATTCGGCAATCAGGAATTCAAGATGAATGTCCGCGACACACAGACAATCGACCTCGACTGGGGTGGGAAACTGGTATTTGTGAACTGTATCGTAGGTGGTGCTATCGACGCCCGTTTCCTCCCGGCCATTCTCAAAGGATTGATGGACCGCATGGAACAAGGGCCTCTCACAGGCTCGTATGCCCGCGACGTACGCGTATGTGTTTATGACGGAAAGATGCACCCCGTAGACTCAAATGAAATTTCATTCCGCCTCGCCGGACGCAATGCTTTCAGTGAGGCTTTCAAAAATGCAGGCCCCAAAATTCTTGAACCGGTATATGACGTCGAAGTTCTCGTCCCATCGGACAAAATGGGAGATGTCATGAGCGATCTGCAAGGTCGCCGTGCCATCATCATGGGCATGGAAAGCGTCAAAGGTTTTGAAAAAATCATCGCCAAAGTTCCATTGAAAGAGATGGCAACCTACTCGACCGCCCTCAGTTCCATTACAGGAGGACGCTCGTCGTTCAACATGAAATTCTCGTCATACGAACTGGTTCCCGGCGATATACAAGAAAAACTGCTGAAAGAATACGAAGCTACTCAAACGGAAGAATAACTCATGCCAATGGTGTCATAACACGTCGAAATCCCGCATTAGTTAAATTAATAAAAAAAGCCACCTTTTTTACGGGTGGCTTTTTGCAATTAAACAGTTGTTTGTTAATTTAGCACCGAATTGTTAAACAGGAGAGATTCTAAAAAAGTTATTTGTTTTGTTAAACAAAAAGAGGTTTCGGATTGTTTATCGAAAAAAATACTGAAAAAGCGGACGTTTTTCTAAAATTATCTCGACGGATATTTCAAAAGAACGTACCGCCAAGACTCCGAAAGGCAAGTATAATCGTATGAAAAAATCCACGATCTGGCTATTAGCAATCATTATGGCACTCACATTCACCAGCCTTCTCTTTATGCAGATCACATATATCGAGAACATGGTAAGAATGCGCAACGAGCAATTTTCCGAGGCCGTAAAACGTAGCCTCTATGCCGTATCGTCGCAGCTCGAACAAGATGAGACCAAACGTTACCTTGCCGAAGACATCGAAGAAAATCAAAAACGATTGCTCTCGATAGAAAGAGGCGGAACATCGGTTACGCAACAGTGGTCGATCGTCTCGGCAGACGGGTCGATAAGTACGCTCAATGTACAGGAATTCACCTTTTCTCTCCCCGAGAAAGTTACTGTACCCCAGAGCAACAGAGGCAGTTCCATCACCAACACGTACAAAGATATGCAAGAGGTATTGAAAAACCAGTACCTCTACCAGAAAGGCCTGCTCGAGAACGTTATTCTCAACATACTCTCCACAGCAAGCAACCGCCCCATACTGGAACGTGTCGATACTGAAATGTTGTCGAATTATTTGAAAGCCGAACTAAAGAACAACGGCTTGAATATACCGTTCCAATACGCCATATATGATCCGAAAAGCAAACTCGTATACAAAACATCGGAATACAATCCCGAAGAAAAAATCACCAAATACTCGATAACGCTTTTTCCCAATGATCCGTCGAAAAGACAAAATCAATTACGCGTCTATTTCCCGACAAAACAAGATTATATTTTTTCATCGGTACGATTCAGCATACCCTCGTTTACTTTCACCCTCGTATTGCTGATCACTTTTATCTTCACGATAGTCAAACTTTTCCGACAGAAGAAATTGACGGAAATGAAGAACGATTTCATCAACAACATGACACACGAATTCAAAACCCCCATTTCCACAATATCTCTGGCGGCGCAAATGCTGAAAGACCCGTCCGTCGCAAAAAGCCCCGAAATGTTCCAGCACATATCGACGGTCATCAACGACGAAACCAAACGGCTGCGTTTCCAAGTGGAAAAGGTTCTGCAAATGTCGATGTTCGAACGTCAGAAAACGATGATGAAACTTACCATACTCGACGTAAACGACTTGATTGCCGGCGTATTAAGTACATTCAAATTGAAAGTCGAGCAATTCGGCGGTACTATCGATGCCGAACTGGAAGCCGAAGACGCACTCGTAGAAGTCGACGAAATGCACTTTACCAACGTAATCTTCAACCTACTCGACAATGCCGTAAAATACGCCCGTGAAGAAGTTCCCCTACACCTGTTTGTAATGACCCGTATAGAGGGAAACAAAGTCGTCATTTCGATACAAGACAACGGCATCGGCATCAAAAAGGAAGACTTGAAAAAGATTTTTGAAAAATTCTACCGTGTATCGACGGGCAATGTACATAACGTCAAGGGGTTCGGTCTCGGCCTTGCCTATGTGCATAAAATCGTTACCGATCTAAAAGGTTCTATACGGGCCGAAAGCGAATTGAATTTAGGAACAACATTTATAATAACATTACCCTTAAAAAACAAATGATTATGGAAGAAAAGTTGCGTATCTTACTTTGCGAAGATGATGAAAATCTCGGTATGTTGCTGAGAGAGTTTTTGCAAGCAAAAGGCTATGCCGCCGACCTTTTCTCCGACGGAGAAAGCGGTTACAAGGCATTCTTGAAAGGGAAATACGACTTATGTGTACTCGATGTGATGATGCCCAAGAAAGACGGATTCACCCTGGCACAAGAAATACGTACCGTAAACAGTGAAGTACCCGTTATCTTCTTGACCGCAAAATCGCTGAAAGAAGACATTCTCGAAGGTTTCAAAATCGGAGCCGACGATTACATCACCAAACCGTTCAGCATGGAAGAACTGGTATTCCGTATCGAAGCCATTCTGCGCCGAGTAAAAGGGAAACGGGGAAAAGAAGTTACGATGTACAAAATAGGACAATTTACCTTCGACACCCAAAAACAGGTTCTCTCCATCGGCGACAAGAACACCAAACTTACCACAAAAGAATCGGAATTGCTGAGCCTGCTTTGCGCTCATGTAAACGAAATTTTGGAAAGAAATTTCGCACTGAAAACCATTTGGATCGATGACAACTATTTCAACGCCCGCAGTATGGACGTATATATCACCAAACTGCGTAAACATCTCAAAGACGATCCCTCTATCGAAATCATCAACATTCACGGTAAAGGATACAAACTCATCGCTCCCGAGATAGAGATGAAGACGAAATAATCGTTACGCTCCGACATCAATGATAAAACGGCGACTGCAAAAGTGCAGTCGCCGTTTTATTTTTACTAACCTTTTCACAGGGCCGCTTTACGTTCCTTATAAAGTTCCCGCACGATACCGTCGACAAGCCCCAACTTCGGGACAACGACCGTATCGGTTCCCGTAGCACGCAAAGCCTTCGTAAAAATAAAAAGGGCCGGCACGATGACATCGGCACGGTTGGCATTCAATTCCATCTGTTCCATACGTTGTGCCACCGACATTTTCCGCAACCGATCATAAAGGGCAGACAATTCTTTGGCTTTTATCGCATCTTTCGGCTTCTTATCGAGCAGGCGATGCGCCTTATTGATATTGCCACCCGAACCTATAATACCCGACGGCCTGTACCGACGGGACTTTTCTTCCAACCACTCGGAAAACAATTTTTCTTCATCGGCCGAGACAGCCCCACTTATATACCTGACCGTTCCCAATCGGAAAGAGCAAGCCTCGACTTCGCGGTTATCGGCATAAACGACGACCTCGGTCGATCCTCCTCCCACATCGATATAAAAATAAGATTTCGTCTTATCGAGAACTTTTTCAAGACCGCCGGCTTCGTAAATGGTTCTTGCCTCGGTATTTCCATCTACAATCTTTATGTCGATTCCACATTCACGGGCTATTGCCTCGGTAACTTCCGTTCCATTGGAGGCTTCACGCATGGCACTGGTTGCATAGGCCTTGTAAGCATCTATATCGAATGTGCGAAACAGCGCGGCAAATGCCGACATAGACTGTACCAAAGCCGCCTTCTTTTCTTGGGTAATATATCCTTTGGAAAAGACATCTTCTCCCAACCGGATAGGAACCCGCACAAAAGCGGCTTTTTTGAACTCGGGCTTTTTATATTCCTCTACATAGTCGATCAGCAACCGTATGGCATTAGAGCCTATATCTATGGCTCCAAATGTATATCTGCTCATTCTTAAATAAATCGTTTCGTTATAGTGTATCAACAATTCCGGAAAACCCGGGAAAATGGCTACTTTTTACAATTGGAGAGGCGTCCGTAATAATCATACAGAGCCGTCTGGCTGCGTAAGGGAGCTTCCCCGGGAGCAGGTTTCACATAAGTATTCTGCCGGCCTTCATCGAGCAAACGGGCTTTTACGGTATCGTGCCACTGTATTTCGAAAACATCTTTCGCCTTTTTACGGATTCCCTCATCGTACAGCGGCACACATACTTCGACCCGACGATCGAGATTACGAGCCATCCAGTCGGCACTTCCCGTATAAATGCGTTCATCTCCCCCGTTACAGAATATATAAAGACGAGCATGTTCGAGGTATTTATCGACAATGCTTATCGCCTGAATATTCTCACTCATCGCCTCGACTTGCGGTAGCAAACAGCAAGCCCCTCGTACAATAAGGCGCACCTCGACCCCGGCACGACCGGCTTCGTACAATTTTTCGACGATTCCCACATCGGTAAGCGAATTGCATTTGGCATATATATAAGCTTTTTTCCCTTTTTTCGCATGGCTTATCTCCCGATCGATCATATCGACAAACTGCATGCGCATATAGTAAGGCGACACCATCAGATGCCTGAATGTAAATTGCTTATGATTATTCGAGAGAAAAAGGAATACATTGAGGACATCTTCGGTAATTTCGTTATGAGATGTGAACAATCCGAAATCGGAATAAATCAATGCCGTATTTTCATTGAAATTTCCGGTGCCTATATAGGCATATCGTTTCAATCCCCGGCGCTCACGCCGCTCGACAAGAACGACTTTGCTATGTACTTTCAAATCCTCCATCGTATGGAGGATTTTCACACCTTCACGTTGAAGCAAATCGGTGTTTTCCATATTCTGTTCCTCGTCGAAACGCGCTTTCAACTCGAGCATCGCATAGACCTTCTTTCCGTTCTTCACGGCATTGACCAAAGCATTTATCACCTTAGAGTGTTCGGCCGTACGATAAAGGGTTATGTAAATGCTCTCCACGCGCGGATCGATGGCTGCTTCCCGCAGGAAATCGATAAAATGCTGGAATGTATGATAGGGATAATTCAAGAAAATATCCCGTCGGGCTATGACTTCGAGAATACTCGAAAAGAGAGATATCGACGGGTGCTGCATAGGTCTCTGCGGAGCATACAGGAGGTCGGGACGCACTTTGGGAAATTTCATCAGGTCTTTCATCATGTGGTAACGCTCACCGGGAGCCAGCATTTCGGAATTATCAAGGCCCAGTTTTCCCGCCAGAATCTCGACCATATCGGCCGGCATATCACGATCGTAAATCATGCGTATAGGCAATCCGTAGCGACGATTGGAGACACCCTCGGAGATACGTTCGAAAAGACTTTTCGATACATCTTCGTCGTAAGTCAGCTCGGCATCTCGCATGATTTTAAATGTATAAACTCCTATCTCATCGTAAGAGAACATGAAAAATATATGATCGATCATCAACCGTATAATGTCGTCGATAAAAATAATATCGTGCCGGCCGGCAGCCGAAGGCAAAACGACAAAACGGGGACACGCCGAACTGGTGGGTATCCGCACGACGGCATAGCGAACCGACCGCCGGTTTCTGTGCGACATTTTCACGCCCAAATAACTGTTCCCGTCGGGGAGAAACGGCAATTTCACCGATTTGCGGATAATAAGGGGCACCAAACGGGGTGAAAGAATCTGCGCAAAATAACTCCGGCAAAACTCTTTTTGCTCTTCACTCAGATTTTTTTCATCGACGACAAAAACGCTCTCCCGCTCCATTTCGTCCAGCACAGCCCGATAGGTGGCAGAAAAATGGTCCTGCAACAAAGCGATTTTATCATTGAGTTCTTCGAGCAACGATTCGGGTGTATAATCGCCCGTAAGCAGTTTTTTCGCATTCTTACGGGAACGGCACAAACGCATGATATTGGCGACACGTACCTTGAAGAACTCATCTTGGTTGTTGGAAAATATCCCTAAAAACTGCAACCGTTGCATCAACGGGACATTCGGATCGCAGGCCTCCTGCAAGACCCGCTCATTAAATTGTAACCAACTGATCTCCCGGTTTATGAATTTATACTCCATGATGTTCACGTATTAGCTGGTCGACAAATGCGGTTTCACTCATACCCAACCATTTCCGATAAAGAAACGCCTCGTCGCCACAGGAGCGACCGAGATGTTCGACAAAACGGTTCAGGTCAAACGTGTCGGAAACAATGGCTATATCGGACGAGGCGGCATCGGCAGCATTGATTTGCTGCTCGATATGAGCCGGAATGAGCATCATGGGCTTGTTATAAAACAATGCCTCGCACACCGACTCAAAACCGGCCGTAGTTACATATCCTTTGCATCGACGCATTAAAGATAAGAAAAGTTTGTCATTCACACGATGGAAAGTGAGATTTCTTTCGGCTTTCCACATCTCGGGATAATCCCGGTTGTCCCAAAAGACATGCAGTTCGCAATCGGGGTGTTCCTTGCTCCATGCCCTGATTTGAGCGGCAAACGCATTGTTGACGATATATCCGAGAATGAAATTTTCCTGCGAACACTCTTTATTAGTAAGTACCTCCTTACGCAAAAGCGGAGGAACGATCGTTATGCGGCGGGCTGCGTCTCCCGCCATCGGATAAAACGACAACGCCAACAAACGATTGCACCCCAAAGCGCTCATACGCACATGTTGTCTCAACAACCATGCGTTCAGACCCCTTCGGGAACCTTGTCTGTACCCCCGATGCAACATCAGGTATTGATGTCCTACGCCGACCATATCGACCGGCAAGCGGAAACACTTCACGGCCAATCCCGATAACATCTCATAAAAATTGACGACCTCATCGGGACGATATTTCAATATCTGAGAGCGAATAAAACAGACGCTACGCACATACGCCTCGACCCTCCGGGGTGCCATATTGGCAACAACGGTCTGTACGAGATTCACATGCGTATCGCCGGCCTTGAAACTGAATTGAGGCGCCTCGAACGTATCGACAGGCGCATCTATTTCCCGCAAGAAAAACTCCGGTATCTGACGATGACGGGTACGTCCCACCAAAACTTTTACGACCTCATGTCCCTGACGGCGCAATATCGAGGCCAGCGAAAGGGCTTGGGTCAGATGTCCCCGCCCCTCTCCTTGTACAACAAACAAATAACGCATCAGTTTTCTTCTTTATGATATGACAATATCGACCAGTTTCCATCGAAATCTTCGGCCAGCGCAGTCATAGACTCCACCCAATCGCCCGAATTGAGGTAGTGTATATCTCCTATCATGCGGTCGTCGGCCTGATGAATATGTCCGCAAATTACGCCTGAACAGTTTTTCTTTCGGGCGATGTTGCACAACGAATCCTCGAAATCGCTGATATAGGAAACCGAGGCTTTGACCGATTGTTTCACTTGTTGCGAAATCGACTTGTAGGGTAAACCTTTTTTGCGACGGCGGCGGTTATAGATGCGATTTACTCCCATCAACAGGCTATACCCCACGTCGCCGATCTTGGCCAACCAACTGAAACGGGTCGTGATCGTGTCGAATATATCGCCGTGCAAAACGTAATAACTACGCTCTCCGCTTCGGTAAACATAATCGCGGCAGATCGTCAAATTGGGAATTTCGAGCGGCAGGATACGATCGAGAAAATCGTCGTGATTCCCCCTCAAATAGATGATGCGGGTATGGGGCAATATCGAAAGCAGACGTTTGATAAAATAGGTATGACGCTTTTTCCACTTCGGCTTTTTCCCTCGGACGATTTCCCAACCGTCGATGATGTCGCCGCACAAAATAAGCGTTTCGCACGTGTGTTGTTTCAAAAAAAGGTTGGCTTCTTTGGCCTTCGACCACTTCGACCCGAGATGTATATCCGACATAACGATGGTCTTGTACTCCTTGTTTTTCATTCTCTCTGTTTTGCTCTACAAAAGAACAACATGTATATTTCTAAGGAAATACAATCGTATGACAATTTTATAACAACTTTTGTTCTCCACCCTCTACCGGTTCCCTTTCCGCCCTCCAACGATAGACGACAAGAAATTCCTCGCCGAGTGATGCAGCCTGTGGGGTACAATGTCATTCTGAACGGAACGGAGCGCAGTGAAGTGAAGAATCTCCCGCCAAGTGCATGTCATTCTGAAAGGCCTTGCCTTGAAGAATCTCAAACAAAAAGCTCATGGGATTCCTCACACTCGACCATAGGTCTCGGTTCGGAATGACAACGTCTGTCATTCTGACGACTGCAAGGAGGAAGAATCTCAAATAAAAGGTACAAAAATTCCTCGTCGGCCTGACGGCCTCACTCGGAATGACAGAAAAAACAACGGTAAAAAGCCCGGGTGCGCATTTTGCGCGCCCGGGCAATAATCAAACAGCCATATCAAACAACGTACGATACAGCCCGATACCGGAACATCTAATACACGGCTACTTTATAGGACTTACGCACCCCGGACGAAACAATATCGACGATATACACGCCCTCCTTATCGACAGGAGCCGTATATTGTTCTCCTGCACTCACGGCATCGAGACGGCAAGTACCCGAGGTATCGAACATGCGTATGCGGTCGCCGCCGCCAAGTCCCTTGACATAAAGCGTGCGTTCATAGACATAGACCTGCACCGCACTCTCCATCGCCTCGCTGCGGCGGAAAGCAAGCGAGAATCGACCGGACTCATCGCCCGCCCCATCGGAGGCAAACGTATAGGCCGACTCCTTCAAATCGGTAACCTGCCCCGTCGCATTATCGGTAAGGAGTATGACGTCGTAATCTTCGGCAAGCGTCCCGTCGGGCAGGTCGATCGTGTACATACCGCTGTCGGCCACATACACACCTACCGGGGTAACAGCCGTTTCATCGACCGCAGCAGCCAGCGAAAAACGAGTTCCCGTCGACGGATTGGCAATATATATCTGCGGTACGTCATCATTCATACTCATAAATTTGATACCGTCGCGTCCTACTTCGTATGCCAACGCTCCTGCCGACGACTTCTGCGTCCTCAAAGCGACCTCGTCGCTTCCTGCTTCTCCCGAAATGCGCAACGCCAAATTCTGCCGGGAAGAGGCATAGGCATTGCCTTCCGATACTTGCGGTTGCGGGAAAATCAATTCCTCTACCGACCCGTTGTCGATGACAGCCGTCTGGGTAAAGATACCGTCGCCCACGCCCACGCTATCGGTTCCTCCCGTCCACGACTCGGTCGTTTTATAGGTCTGCTCGTCATACGAGTAAAGAAGATGCGGCAGATCTATACCACCAAAATCATAAGAAGCGACCAGATAAGGAATACCGAAGAGATTCCAGCCCATATTTTCCTTATAGGTGAAACGGAACGACCCGTCGGCCTCGACCTCGGTGAGATTGTGCTGGGTAAGCGATACGGTCTTATCGGTATTGTCCTCGGTATAGACGGATGTTCCACGTCCCGTAAACCGATAAGTTCCCGCCTCGGACACACGAAGCCCGAAACCTTCTCCGGCAGCAAAAGAGTCTTTCACTTTCCAGAAATCGGAATTCGACTTGGCGTATTTCGTCAACGACTCGGCCCGACCCCGACCATCGTAATAAGCAGTCGTATCTTTCTCGGTCAAAGCACGGGGAATATACGTCGTTCCCTCATGCGTTACCCGTTCTATGCCGGCACGTTGCAGGGCATACGGCACGGCGGCCAGCTGCCACCCGGCGTTATCGTATTCACGCTCTACGGCTACATAGTCGAGGCTTACGGCATTGCCGCCGGCATAGAGTGAAGTGCCCTCTTTGAGCAAGAGGTATCCGGGAGCGAAGGTCGATGACAGGTTTACCAATTCGAGATTTCCGCTGTGTACATACACGACCGATCCTCCCGCCGGAGCTTGCGCGGCCTTATACCCCTCCTTGATATTCCATGTCTCGAAGCAGCCGTAATCGACCTGACCTGCAAACAAGCGTTCGTTACCCATGATGTCGCGGTCGGTGTTGTAGTCGATATATTGTCCGAAATCACCGAGATCGGACGGTTTTTCATTACCGCCTTTATCGATGGCCGCGCTCAACTCTTTGAGTTGATACGAGAACAATCCTTCGAGATAAGGATTATAGGGATTACCGTCGTTTTTCAGATCCGCGTCGGTATAAAGCATACCGTCGAGCATACGGTTTTCAGTGGCAATGGTATTGATCATCTTTCCGCCGTCAGAGACAACAGGCCTCTTCCCTTCGGGGGCATCTACGGTAAGGTTCACCAGCGTACCGCCGTCGTTCTTCACTACGGGGGCGTCCGCCCCGGGTGTATTGCCCTCGATAAGCATATTGTAGAGCAATCCCTTGTTCTCGATCACCGGAACATTCCCGCCGGTAACCGTCATGCCGTGAACGTAATTGTTACGCAACGCCATTTTATCGGAGACACGCACGGCTGCCGCCGTCTTTTCTCCGGACGAAACGATTTCAAAACCGTCGAGCAAAACGGTACGGCCGAAGTCCTCCTCACTGTTATAAGAGACGCCCTCTATCACTGTGCGGCTCGTGGTCGAGGCCAGCAGTCCGGGACGGTCGGCAGCTATTTTTCCTACCGTAACCTCGGACGTTACGCCGGCAGCGGTAACAGTATCGGTATAGCTCGACTGCACGCTGCCATACAGCGACACGCCATTGTGCATCGTAATCGATTCGCCCGTGCTGCCTCCTTTGACAAACACGGTCGCATCGCCGCTGTTTTCACGGGTGGCGACATACACGGCGCACAAGTCGACCGCTTCTTGCAAACGTCCTTGTCCGAAGGCTTTTTCCCATGTCGTTCCGTCGCCGTCGATGGTCTTACCCGGTTGCACGTAGAGTACGGGGTAAAGGCGCTGATTGTTTTCGTACGCGCCCCGGTCGATATTCTCGTCATAGACACGGAGGTTACCCAGCGTTATGTCGTAACCCGACGACTGCCCGCCGGCTATTCCCAAAGCCTTCCGATATTCTGCCGAGTCGCCCTTGTTGAGGAGAATAGCCGAAGCTCCGATGTCGAAACTCCGCGCAGCCAAATCGTCGGTGTAGGGATTCTCGAAATTCGGACCTTTGATGACATCGTCGTTCTGCGACACGAGGTCGTCGTTGTTGTTTTCGGGCAAAGCAAGAGTCGTTGCGGTCAGATTCTGCACGGCATTGTACCGGATATTTTCGGAATTGATAATATTACAACCCGTCGCCGCCTTTATGCCCAACTGAGAGCCGGGAATGTTTTCAGAACCACTCTCGTCGATTCCCGTGCCGCCGTTGCGCCAAAGTACCGAATTATAGAGTTTCGAGGGATAACGAGAACCTTTATCGGTATCGCTATATATGCTATCCGAAAGCACGGGCACACCGGTATTCATCGCAAAGGTCGTATTGAACACTTCGGTATCGACGGCATCGAGCGGAACGCCCTTGTTGGAATGGAACAGCGTATTGTATATGAGCGACCGACCGCCGCGACCGGCAATTTTCACCACCGGCAAGGATTGGGCAACGCCGTCGTTTCCTCTGAATTCGCAACCGCTCAGCGTCAGCTTGGTTATGTCTTTATCGTCGGTTCCGGCTTTGGTCTCGTAGCGGAAAGCCGTTCCGTAGGGATTTTCAAAGGTGATATTCTCTATCGTAACGGGTATGACCGACTCGTCCGATTCTCCGCCCGTATCGTCATTTTCCCGATTGGCTACATCTTCTATATTGAAGAGGGTCTTGACTCCCGAGTTCATGCTCGTAATGATAGTCTTATAAGCCTCACCCCGGTAGATGGAACTCTCGACGGGAATCGGCTGCCGCTGGTTGTCGTCGTTATAACCGCCGGCAATGCGTATCGACTTGATATTTTTCGTACCGGTGGTAGATTTATCGTCTCCCGAACCGTACTGGGTATTGATGACGAACCCGCCGTTCTTATTGACGGTATAAATCGGAGCGTATTCCCCCTCGGTCATAAAAATGACTTTGTCTTTCCCGTTACGGTTGAGGACGAGCCGCTCGATAGCCCGTTGCAGGTTACTGGTAGCGGTAGCCCATGACGAACCGTCATTGACGTTACCGGGTACTTCCTCGGTGCAGACATACAACGTATCGCCATCGATATTGAGCAGCGTGTGTTCATATTCATAGGCGCCTATATCGATATAAGTATTCTTTCCCGACTCGTCCTGCGACTTGTTGAGGTCGAGGGTGATACGGTTCAACGGGTGTCCCGAAGCGGTCTTCATGTAGACGCTATCGGGGCCCGGCAACAACGGACCGTACACGGTGATATTTCCCAACTCGATATAATTCGACAACGAAAAATAGAGGCCGCCTTTCCCTTCGCCGGAAGCTGCCCATTGCCAATCGCCATCGACATACTCCTGCTTGGCCCACCCCCAACCGGCATCGACCATCGGGTTGATACGGCTCAGCGACCAGTCGGCCGACTGCTGGTAGCCGGCGACACCCGCCCGGGTCGAGGGATTGGAAAAGTTCGGCCCGTAGAGCGATCTGTTTTCGGGCGTCAGATTCACGTTGTTGTTTTTGAAATTCTCGATATTTCCCGATGCTTCTGCATCTTTGTCGCTTTCGCCCATCTCCGCAATTTTGTCCCAGCCCTCTTCATAAGCACAGAAGTGCAGAATGTCGGGAGCAGCTTCATCAGACGGGTCATCGTAAAGCGAACCTTCCGTCTGCCATTTATTGATCGTGTAACGACCCTTTTCGGACTCATTTCCCCAAAAAACGGTATTGAAGACGAGATTTGAAGCAAGGTTAAGATCTTCTTTTCCTATACTCGACTTGTTCAACGAATAGATGCAGGGATAGCTGTCGGCCTTGTTACGCACCAGATTGCAGTTCACCACCCAGATACGGGAGTCGCTCTCGTTGAAAATCACACCGCCCAAATTGTCTGCTTCGTTATTGGCGTAGAGCGAGTTGACCGAATAGACGGCGCCGTCGACATACAGCGCACCGCCCGAACCGACATACTCATCGGTCAATGATGATTTGACAGCTTCATTGGCCGATATTTGGGAACTGAATATCGAGCAGATACCCGTATTGTAAATCGCGCCGCCCAGCACGCCGCTGTTACCGTAGATGAGACTGCGGCGTATCGTGAGCGGGATATACCGTCGGTCGGCCGACTGGTCGCTGTTGTCCGGACCTCTGTCGGTACCGTCGACACAGATGGCACCGCCCTTGTAGAAGTTGTCGGCGTATGCATCATCGCCCACGACCCGCTCGGCCGCATACCCGCCCGTAACGGTTACACCGTCGAGGATAATGGGATGTCCCACTTCCGGCTCCGAAGAAACATGAGCAGGCAACGCTCCCACTTTACTGGTGTCGGCGCAGGCATAAATGACATGATACACGCCGAGCGAATTGTTCTCGCTGTTCGATTTTCCCGAGAAAACGGTTTGGTGAGAAAATTCCCACGGTTCGATGATGGAGTTCCCGTTCAGGTCCATACGTTCGCGCTCCGCAAGGAACGTTTCGCTCTCTCCGCCTTTGAATCCGATGCCGGCAATCTCATGCGTATTGCCGTCTTTGCGCTGGCAATAGAGTTCCTTACCCGAGAAACCGCCGTATATCGATACGCCCTCGGGTACGGTGAAGGTCGATGTGCGGGCATTCTCCACGGTCGTTCCGTCGCTCGCCACACGAGGCACATACGTACCGCCGGCCATATATATCTCGAAAGTCAGGTTTTCGTTGTTCACACCCTCGACCAAAGGCTCTTTCTTACTGCGGATATGTTTGATGTAACGCAGCGCGTCGTGCAGCTCGTACATGGGATAGACAAACGAGGCACCCCGAACCTGATAAATCGTATCTTTGCCCGCAAGCGAGGCTTCGAGCAGCTTATCGAGGTCGTCATGCACCAGCGTACCGTCGGTAACGAATATGCGTTGTATGAGAACATCCGAGGGTGGAGCGATCGAGAAGCCCAGCGAACGGGCTCCCACATCGATGTTGTCGCCCACATTACGCACCCGGCCAGCGAAATCGTGCGTCGTAAGTTGTTTCTCCGGAAGCCATTTGTTATACTCTCCGTAAGGCATACCCGCCGCTGCCAATACCGATGTCTCCTCTATCATAAAAAGGGTATCTCCCTCGACAAATCGCACGCCGCTGTTGTTGTCGGCCGATACCGAACGGTTGTTCAGTCCGGGAATCTGCAAGTTTTCCACCGCCACATAAGAGAACAAATACTTGTCGTCGTCGCTGCCATAGTTGCCATACACGTCTTTGGCATAATTGGCGGTATTGCCCCACACGACCGACGAATTGACATTCAACTGCCGCCCGGTGAAATAGATACCGCCGCCCTCGCCCGACGAATTGTTCTCTACGATGGTCGAAGCCACGATATAAGAGAGAGTTTCACCGTCGCCGGTCGCACCGTCGACGTAGATACCGCCGCCCATATCGGCGTTGTTATCGGTTACCAGCGTACCCGATACGATGGCTCCTGCCTTCTGGTAGATACCGCCACCCTCGCCCGAGGCCGTATTACCCCGCACGATGCAGTTGCGTATGTGCGTGTAAGGCTCGGCCACCACGCCGCCGCCCTTGTTGTCGTACTCTTGCAGAGAGCCGTCGGCGTTACCGCCGGTAATGAAAAGGCCGTCGAGCACCGCATAGCCCGCCTCGGCGGGTATGGTCTTGTAGTTGTAGGTCTCGCCTTCACCTTCACGTATGAGGTCGCCGTTCTCGTCGTAGAGATACTCGGTAAATACCACTGCATGGTAGGTATTGATGAGCGAGGTATCGGCTGCCGACACATACTCGGCCTTGAAGGTCGTCTTGTTTCCGATGATGTTACGTGCTTCTTCCGTGAATGTCTCGTCGTAACCGCCCCACACTTCCACGCCACGAGGCACGATAAGGGCGTAGCTGCGGGGATCGGTCTCTTCCTCGACCATCTGCGACTCGCCCGGCACGACAGCCGTGCGACGCGGCGCGTAAGGGGTTGCACTACCTGCCACCTTCACGATATAACAACCGTCAGGATCGGCGGCCTTCGCCCGGCCGGCGGCATCGAGCACCTTCTGCAACTTCATCCAGCAAGCTGCATTTTCGGGGCTGTTGGCCGAGGCGTTACCGCCGTCGGCGCCGCTATACGACACATAGTAGACATGGGCTTCCACCGTCTTTCCTCCGATAGACAGATCTTCTTCGACACTCGATTCGATACCATACGCACCGTTATACTCATACGCGCCTATATCGACGGTACAGTCCTGAATACGGTCGGCAAAATCGACATCGGTCGACGGCAGCGCGATACCGGCCGGCTCGTTGAGACCGGTATTGACACAGGCAGAAGAGCCCGAAAGACGGTAGTTGTTCTGCGCTGCCGCTTCATCACCTTGTTCAAACGGATTCGGCAAGCCGGTTCCCTGCTTATTCCCGTTTCCTTCGGTTATTTTAGATTCGATATTGTCGGGCAACAAATTCGCCGTCTGCACATAACAGTTTCTAAAAGGATTGAGTTTGCTGGCGTCTTGCGCGCCTACGGCCGCCCCCGAATTACCGTAAATCAGGGTATTGAAGACATTCAATGTTACATCGGTATTGTAATTTCCCGTGTATTGGTGCATACCACCTGTACCCCCAGAACCGTTATAAGCTACCGTATTATTGAAGAACGTGGCGTCTTCGATAAAGATACCTCCACCGTTGGTTTGTGCATAATTACGGCTCACGAGCAAGTTATATCCTGTTCCCAGAATCATATACATACCGCCGCCATAAGCCTCATCACTGCGTGTTACATTATTATATACGAAACAGTTTTCGACCGTTCCATCGGGAGAGTCGCAATAGATACCGCCGCCCCGGTTACGATTTTTACCGGACGAACTGGCATTGTTGTAATTGTTTCGTACAACGCAATTTTTCAACGAAGCTCCTTGAAAAAGACGCACGCCGGCACCGCCGTCGCGATTGGCCGCCAAACCGTTGATAAAGCCGTGCCGTATGGTAAAACCGTCCCACAAAGCACCGTTATATTTCAAGTAGTCGTCCCGTCGTTGGTCGGAAGCTCCGGAAGATGTACCCGTATTTCCATGTGAATACGTTCCGTCCAACGGGGCTTTGGTAGGCAGGCACACATCGGGCTGGAACAGCACGTATTTACGGATATTCGAGGGCAAACCGGCCGACACCGTGTAACGACCGTTAACCGCATCGGTTACGGTTACGGGAGAGTCAACCTGTATCTGCAAAATCGTCTCGTAATCGGCGATACGGTCGGCGTAATCGCTGTTTTCGTCGTTCAGAGGAATTCCTTTGGCCAAGAGCGGACGACGTTCGCTCTCGCCGGGACTGCCGGTATCGGCATCGGGAAAGCCACCCTTCACGGTTACCGAGTCGCGTATCACGAAACCTTTGTAATCGGTATAAGTACCACCAGCTACCCACACTTCGAGACGTCTCATCGAGTCGCATGCAGCCCTCGATGCCATCTCCACCGCATATTGCAATCCACCCACATACTGCTCCTCGCGGGTATTGGTAATACGGTAAGGCTGAGAAATATCATTCCTCACCGCTCTTTCTATTTCTCTATTACTGGGTTCTCCCCCCAACCAAGTCTTATATATTCGAATAGACCCTGTTGCTTGATAAGAATTATTTCCGGTATTTTCATAACCGTTCGCGCCATTACTCCACGTACAAGTACAAGTATAAGAATAATAATAATAACGACCTTCGAATTGCTCGTCAACATTCTCTAAAACAGTATTAATAGTACTTTCTTCAATAGTTCCCCAGAATTGTTTGCTGGCATTGGAGCTTTCGCCGTAGGGACGGGTCTCATCACGGTAGCCGATATACCGGCTGTCGGTGGTAGAAATTTTCTTTTCTTCTTCACCCTCGGTAACAGCAACCTTATTATTGAGATCGTAAATGGCGTTTCCGTTAATGGCATTGGCCCACGACGAGCCGTCGCCGCCCCGGGAGAGGTCGACATTTCCCTCCGCGTCGCGGTAATCGCGAACATAGAAGACCCGGCCTTTGAGGGGCAGTTTGGAATTCTGGTAAGCGCCTATATCGGGGCCGCCGCCCGTCGTGCGGGGAGTAACGGTGGTAATATCGGTAGTAGTATGGCCGGCATCGCCGCAAGCGTGGTTGATGATAGGATTCATATTGGAGGGCATATAAGAGGTGAGCCCGCCGTTATAGGTATTGAAAGCGTCGAGGGTGTATCCGATGTTACGGGTGGGATTCTCGCACACGGGATAGTTGGCATCGTTTTTATTGTAGGTCAGGGTCGAGAAATTGCCTTTGCCGGGAATGTTCGCCCCATTATCAAAGGCGCAATAGGTCGCCGAGACATTTTCGATGGTAAGGGCATCTGTTTCTTTGAGTTGCGTACAATCGGTAATGGCGAAACGGGCATTGCTCCACACCCACGAGTCGATGAGCGATACCTTGCCGGGAAGGGTGGCATAAACGCCGTAGCCGACATTTTTCACGATGGTCTGGTGATCCATATTCACGGAAACACTTCCCGCTGCATCGGGAATATCGAAATAGACGGCGGCATCGGGGGCCGTATCGCTGTAAAAAGATGTGTTGTTGTTGATGACACAGTTGCTCATCGTCAATGAGAAGTCGGCTCCCTCATGAGGTGCAGCATAGAGGGCCGCGCCCTTGTCGCCGACACAGTTCTCGACGATGCAGTTGCGTATGATGTTGCCCGTCATCGTACCGCCGGCGACCGCACCCGTCTGCGGATCGACCGCCATGACGATACCGCCGCCGCTCTTGATGAGCGCCGTTTCGTTACCCTCGGGCGTGGCATCGCCATTGATGATATGGAAGCCGTCGAGCACGGCGCCGGAGACTTCCTTGAAAACGACACAGTGGTAAACAAACTCTCCATCACCAACCTTACCGTCGATGACCGAACGGTACTCGACCGGATTACGCAGGGAACGGTCGGTATTTTTGAGCGAACGGGCATACCCGCCGTAGACCTCGACGCCCGATACCATCTGTATCGAGGCCGAGAGATAACGGGTATTATTATACGCGCAAAGGGGCGACACGGTTCCTTCTTTTACATAGATAACCCGTTTCTTGCCGTCATAGGTGTTGTTGCGGAAATGCTCCAACGCGACATTGAGATAGACCAGCGGGGTGTCCCAACTGCCTCCCAGCCCGTCTTCGGCCATGCTGTTGGTCTCGGGGTCGACAAAGAGGGCGACCATATCGTCGCTCTCGTAGGGACGGATCGTGGGGTTCTCGATATGATAGGCACCCAACGAAGGGCAAACGCTGTAACTCCCTCCGCAAATATCGACGGCCGTAGAGGCACGGTCGAGCGGATAGTCCGAAAGGGCTTTGAGGTCGGATATGCGCCGGCCGTATTCCCTCACGGGAGAGACGGGAGCGGGCTGCCAATCGTAGGCGGTCGCATAATCGTCGGTCTCGGCAAGCACACCGGCGCGCGCCATTCTTTTATCGTCATCGAGAGGCGGTTGTATAAAAACGGGGTATTCCTTGGTGCTGACAACAGATGAACTGTTTTCCCGCTCGATCGACAGCACCGACGAACGGTAGGTGTACGTCCACTCGGTAATGGCCTGATCGGAAAAAGCCGAATGGAAAACCAGTGAAGAGGGCGCATCCGTCTTATCGGCATCGGGCCGGTGGTAATACTGCACGAAACCCGTCGTTCCGATGGTTCCGCCCCAAAAAATCGAGTTGATGATGCAACCGTAATTATTGACATACACGCCGGCACTCTTGCCGTTCTGCACGCCGTCGATGGTGATTCCCGTACCGTTGCAACGATTGGCAACGACGGTGAGGTTATTGAGTATGCCGCCGTTGTGCAGATACACGCCGCCGGCCTCGTTCGATGCGGTGTTGTTGGCGACGACCGTAGCCACAGCCGACATGTTGAGGTGGTCGGCGAGCGTTCCCGTGCTGCCAGCCGGGTTGTAGAGGGCCAATCCGCCCCCGTTGGCGGCATAGTTGTTGACCACCATCGAGTAGCGTATATCGCCGCCGCCCGATAGCGCGGCGGCGCCGCCGTAACCCTCTGATGAGCCGGCGGCGCCGGGAGAGGTATTGCGGTGGAGGTAACACGACTCGACAAGGCCGCCGCCATCGAGGTACACGCCGCCGCCGCGTTCGACAGCTGCGTTCTCGGTTATGATACAGTTACGTACGACGCCTCCCTCGACGAGATAGATACCGCCGCCCCGGCTGTAATGCACGCCCGAGGATGTCTGGTCGGACGCATAACCGTGTTTCACGGTGAAACCGTCGAGCACCGCTTCATGATCGAGTGCAACGGGTTTTCCCTCGTCGTCGAACCCTTCTGCGGCAAACCACACGACATGGTACACATTGGAGGGAAAGGTGGTCGTATAACTCTGGTTCTCATCGCTCCACTTGAATGTGGCGGGGTTGCTGTCGAGCAAGTCGCCCGACAAGACGGTCGCGTACTTGAACTGCCAGCCGTAACGGTGGTTCTCAATCATGGGGCGGAGCGCAGGATCTTCGATATACTCACCGCTGCCCTCCCGGCCGCCGGAGGGGAAACCGCCGTAAAGGGCGATACCGGGCGACATCTTGAAAGAAGAAAAGAGCGTGCTGCCCTCCTCGGTCGACTCGGTGGGCGAATAGGTTCCCTCGGCAACGAATATTTCGCCACCCTCGGTGATACCGTTGGTCTTCATGTACTCGGCCAAGTCGTTGATGGCGTCCTGTAAGTTATTCTTGGCCGCCGCCCAACTGCGTCCGTCGTTGGTATAAGCACCTTTTTGCACATCGACATAGCGGCGCAACTCATAATCGACCCGCTGCTGCGCCGTAACCGCCGTCGCCAGTAAGAACAGAAGCGCGACGATACTCGAAACACATACACTCTTTCGCATTATAATCATTCTTCTTTTCTCCTTATTTTATTGTCCGATACCGTTCACGGTTACATTCAGTCTGAAATAGGTCGCATACTCGGTCTCGAAATTCTCGACGACAGAGGTGTGTTCGAGTGTCCTCGTCTCACTGCCTTTGGTAAGGGCGACCTCCCACGAAAAAGAGAGAGGATTCTCCCCGGTAGGTGCAGGCTGGAAAATATAGGTATCGAAACGTCCGTAAAAATTATTTCCTTCGTTGGCCGTGAATGTATATTCCGTCGCTGTTTCATTTTCGCCGGGCGCATTCTCGGCCGGCTTGAAGTAATACCCGCTCGGCAAGAGTTTTTTCAGCTTAAATTCGGAAACGCGCCAATCTTCATATAATCCGCCCTTCTTGAAGTCGTCGGAGAGATTGTACATGACATCGAATTTGGCGGCAACGTGGTAACAGACGATCGTCGTGTTCGTATTGATCATGTCCTTGTCCGTAAGCAACTCGCCTTTCCCGGCATACACGTCGGCAATGCGTACCGTCGTGCTCCCGTCTTTTTGTAGAACCGAGAGTTTGAGATTCTCGACGTAGGCCTCATCGATTACAGCACCGCCCTGCACCTGCACCTTCTCCACCTCGGCCTGCAAATCGGGAATGGGGTCGTGCGAAGCGATGGCATAGAGCATGACCTTGTCGGTTGCCGGCATGGGCAGGATTACCGTACGCTGGTAGTTGACGACCGTCCCGGTCGCATTCTCGGTCGGTGTCCAAGAATCGGACGAAAGGTTGCTCAGCGAGAAAGCCGATACGCGGGACTGGTCCGCAGACTCGGTGGGGGTGTATACCGTGAAAAAATAGAGATAACGGGGTATCTGCTGGGAAGAGGCCGGGCCAGGATCGCCGGGGGTGCGCTGCCCGAGGTCGACATCGGCCGGGACGCGTACAACGACGGCAAGGTCGCGGGATATGTCTATCACCTCCTCTTTGCTGCAACCGGCCGGGACGAGCATCGTCGCCGGAAACAGTATCGCACATATTTTCATTAAAAGCCTTGTCATATCGCGTTATACTTTTTATTTCTTTTTTTATCGCCGTTCCTCCCGTTCTTCTTTACCGCATCTCGACTGCGGAAAGACGTTTTTGGTGGGTTGTTCCCCACCGAACGAAACGGTTGTTATTCCGAATGAATGTCATCCCGAACCCGCCTCGGGCGGTGTGAGGGATCTCATGTTTTTGCTCGTTTAGGCGGAGATGCTTCACTTTCGTTCAACATGACACCCAAATGTCATTCCGAGCACATGCGAGGAATCTCACGTTCTGTGCACTTGGTAAGAGATTCTTCACTCCGCTTACGCTGCGTTCAGAATGACATACGCCGTAAAGGTTGCATCGCTTGATTATGTCATTTCGAACCGAGGTCTGTTGACCGAGTGTGAGGAATCTCCGGCTCTATCGGTTGAGATTCTTCCTCCCTACGGTCGTCAGAATGACATTTCGGTTGGAATGGGATTCTTCACTTCACTGCGTTCCGTTCAGAATGACATTACATCGTAAGGGTTACATCTCTTGTCTATGTCATCTCGAACGAAAGTGAGAGATCTCATTCCATACGCTCTCTTGGCAAGAGATTCTTCATTCCACTTCGTTCCATTCAGAATGACAATCATGTCATTCCGAGCGAGGGCAACTGCCCGACGAGGAATCTCAACAAATACTTACTTGGTCGGAGATTCTTCGAGGCAGAGCCTTTCGGAAGGAACGACAGCATACCTCCTGTGCGGCATTCGGTACGGCAATGTACGGGGCAAAGGCCCGGAGCGACTCCCACCCGCCGGCGAGAGGAGTTTCAGATTTCTATATCATGGTCTCCGCCGGGTTTCCAGTCGAGTGAAACGGTAACAGAGACTTCGGTCCCTGCATATATAATCTCTCCGTTGTCGGAGATACGGGCTTTCAATATTTTGGGTTCTCCGGCAGCGAGAGGCTCCCGGATAGAGAGTACGTTACGGGTCGTCTTTCCGCCCCGGGTTACATACACGTGCATCTGCCAATACTCTTCGTCCGACGCGGCACGTTGCACCGCATCTTCTTCTCCCCGGGAAGGGAAACACACGCCATAAGAGGCTACCAGACTGTCGGTAAGCAGTCGCGACGTACGCACGACGGTAGGCGTGGAAAAATCGTATGTGCTGTCGGCAAAAGAGAATCCGGCAGCAGTATTCACAATATAGGTCTCGACGCTGTCGACCGCCGGTGAAAGGACGAGCGCAACGGCACTGTTGGTCATACACAGGGGTATGTGCATGTTTTTGTCGCTCCCGTCGATACCGATATCGAGTGCACCGTGATAGATGCCGTAGGTAAACGAGTCGATCGTGTCGCCGTCGACATAACGCACCGCGTAATTATCGAGGCAGTCGCAGGTCGTCGTACCGCAAGCAGGCTCGGTTACGGCATTGGCCACCGGGTGGTGGCGGTAAGTGCCTTGCGGCAGGTAGAGCGAGTAGTTCACCTCATTGCCACCGCCGGCCTCTACGGTCTCGTAGTGGGCGGTCGCCCGGCTTTCGCTCTCGAAGAAGGGCACTTCGAGGTGATAGATTTTTCCCGAAAATACGGGGTCCAACTTCTCGATGAGCAGACGGGACATCTCCTGCTCGGCAGCTCCTGCCGAAAGATGTGAGTTGACGATCCACTCCATTTCCAATTCGGTCGTAAAGCGGAAGTTGAAGTCGCAATACGAACCGCAATCCGACAGGTCTTCGTTGATACACGAAACCATCGTGCAGGCAACCGCCAGTCCCGCTACGGAACGCAGCAACTTAGGGATAAGGGAACGATATGTCGGCGTGCAGTCGGACATTTTTACTTGTTTTCTTAAAAGGAAGGGGGCGGGAACATCGGGAGCTCCGACGCTCCCACCCCCTCTCAGGTTATTGGTTTATAATTTGTTTTTTCGTTTCGGGGCGGTTTGTCCCACCCGAATATGTGTCATTCCGAATGAATATGAGGAATCTCTATGTCATCCCGAACCCGCCGCAGGCGGTATGAGGGATCTCATGCTTTCGCGCTTTTAAGCGGAGATTCTTCGGTGCTCTGCACCTCAGAATGACATTGCACCATGAGGACCTCAACACCTTGCAAGGAATTCTTCCTCCCTACGGTCGTCAGAATGACATCGTATTAAGGTTCGTCATTTCCTCCTACACTCTCGTCAATCGAAATACCTTGCTTCCATGTAAGATCTACCATTAATGCAAAGTCATTTACAGAGGTCGTAAGATCGGGTAAGGTAGCAAGAGCATTTGCCAAACCGGAGATTGTCAGATTGGCCGTCGTATAATAATCCGACGCAAAAACTTGTTTAGACTCTGTTATTCCAAAAGAAGAAGAAGAAGGATCGAGTTCACCCACAAGGTAAAAGGTGGCACCGGTTGGTATGATACCGTCTTTCCCTTTAAAAGCCACTCCGTCGTTACGGACTTCAAGGGCAATCTGCACCTTACCCGAATTGCTTGCGCTGCTTTCATACTTCTGGGAAGGTAATCCCAAGATATAGGTATTTACATCTGTATTCGAACTTGTGATACCCTCTTTACCGGAAATAATATCGTTGTCATAGATCATATATTTCCACTCATTACTCTTGTTGGTAAAGGTAAAATCGACCGAAGCAGGCTGTCCCCCTACAATAACACCGGTCAACGTGAAAGCAGGAGTTCCTCCGGCTTTCGTCAACGGAATATCTTTATTTTCATTATCCTTTAAGGAGGAGGAGGAGGCTTTGACCTTGACATCGAGACGGCCTACGGCGTAGTTGACACTCTGTTTCAAACCTACGCCCGTGCCCATACTTGAAGTTATCGCGATAGCTTCGCTTCCAAAGGAGGAGGAGGAGGAGTAAGTAACAGGCCAAGAATTGGTACGGTAATAAAGCGAAGGAGGATAGCTTATTGTAGAACCGGTCTCTATAATATCTTTATTCCACTCTATTTTTTGACCCAACTCTTCTTTCGACCAATCGAACTCATACACAGCCACAGGCAATTTGTAGGATTCTCCATAGAAACTATCCATGGCAGTTCTTACGGCAGAAATACTATCGCTTAAATTATATTTTTCTGCTTCGTTCACAAGAGCTGCTTCCAACTGCGTCAGCAAATAGGACAACTGCTCTTTTGCAACCGAAGATTTACCTTTTTTCAACTCTGCAAAAATACTCTGCATCATGCCCGTGCCCGTGCCCCAATGTGTACGTAAGCAACCGCGCAGATTGAGTAAGGCCGCTGAAAACGCTGTAACAGACGGAATGTCGATGGGTGTGAGGTCGAACGAAATATCTTGGGCCGTAGAAACACTCGCCGCAGGAGTTTTAGTATAGTTCGGCGTAAGACGACCGTCATTACCCGAAGCCTTCGTTTCGCCATAGAGGAGGAACGCCGTAGTACCCGGCAACAGTCTGATGTTGTTATAGACTTTCACGGTACTGCTCAAACCGTTTGATTCTATATCATCCAATTTTTTCATAAGCCCCATGAACGAAGACTCTGCCTTAACCGTATCACCTACATTGTCTACTTGAAATTGCATGAGGTAGATATTCTGCATACCCTGAAAGGTAGAATTTTCCTGCACATAATCGGCCGTAGAACGTTGTGTCTTGGCGTGAGGGATAGCAAAAGAAATGGTGGTTTTCACTTCGCCGGTTTCTCCGGTAGCAGCCGTCGTATCGCTACCGCCCGAGAGCAATTCTTCATCGTCGCTGCTACATGCCGTAAAAGCGACACCCGAGACAAGCGCTGCGCTTGCAAGGGCCAGTTTCCATGTTTTTCTCATGTCTTTTTTCATTTAGTGAATAATACGTATTAATTCGTTTATGTTGGTTTGTTACGTTTGTCGTTTTTGTTTCTTTGTCAGTCCGCCGCTGCGGGGACGCTGCTTGGTTGTCATTCCGAATGAACATGAGGAATCTCATGCCTTTTATTTGAGATTCTTCCTCCCTACGGTCGTCAGAATGACATCATACTGTAACTTCTTTCCCGCCGCAAAGAAGTTACCAAGAAAGGTCGCCCGCTGGTTATCGGGTTTTCCTGCCTTCCGCTTCTCTCGCCGTCGGGGGCTGCGGAACTCGCTTCGCTCAAACAGTCCTCGCCCTTTTTCCGCCTTCTCTCTCGCTCCCGGTAGCCCGATAAAGGCGGGCATGTCTTCATCCCATGAAATAGGGACTTGCGCGGTAGAGTAGCGTTACATGTCGGAAATACTTTGCTACCGTTCAACATGACACCCAATGTCATTCCGAACCGACGCCAAGCCGAGTGCCGTGCAGAACACGCTTGTTCGGGCACAGTCGAGGCGCGAAGGAGGAAAACGAAGTTAACCGAGGACGATAGGCCGAGTGTGAGGAATCTTTCTCTTAGGTTGGGATTCTTCACTTTGCTTACGCTGCGTTCAGAATGACAGTATTCCGTAAAGGTTGCATCTCTTGGTAATGTCATTCCGAGTGTACGTGAGGAATCTCTAACATGCGACACTACTCATGGTAATGTCATCTCGAACGAATGTGAGAGATCTCTCACAATACACTCACTTGGTAGGAGATTTCTTCACTTCACTGTGTTCCGTTCTGAGTGACAACCACTTTATAGCCATCCATACATTTTGTAGAGAATTTTTCGAGACAGACCCTCTACCTTTTTCGGATCACTTAAACTTCATTTCTTCAATTTATACCGGCACAATACGGGATTATCGTCGAGCTTTATTTTGGATAATAACCACTCTGGTACTCGAAATCCTTTTCCTGATTTTCTCATTCTTTCATAATTATCTTCATACCAAAGTATTCGATCCGGCATCTTCAACTCATAAACATAATTTCCATTCATATATGAAATAGAGGGCGATACAAGAGGAAAACGCTCTTTTCTTGTTCGCTCCGGCCAAAAGGCAAACCATCGTATCCAGTACAACAAAATC
>URHG01000027.1 GCA_900547555.1 uncultured Porphyromonadaceae bacterium
CAACCCTCACGTATTTCTGGGTGCAGGTCTCGGGCTTGATTATCATGCGGCAGGAGGGCGTTTGTTTGTGCCTTTATTTGCCGATGTTCGTGCTAATTTTTTGAATAGGGATATTACTCCGTTTTTTGGCCTAAAAATAGGATATGCTGTTGGCTCGAAAGCTTCGGAGGGCGTAAATCCCGGTGTCTATTTCAACCCGACATTCGGTATGCGCTTTATTCTTAAACCCGATTTTGCTATGAATGTGGCTTTGGGTTATAACCTGCAACAGCAAGTCGTAGAGGAGTATTATTTGTATCCTCGGGGTCGGGGTGGCAATTATTATACAGTAAAATACTTACGTCATGGCCTCTCTTTGCGTTTAGGCTTTGAGTTTTGAAAATTATTTTGTCTTATCCAAAAAGCAGGCCGTATCAAGTTTTCGATGCGGCCTGCTTTTCATAATGAGTGTAGTAATAAAAGTCCTGTTTATTTTTTAAGAGCAGCGATGCTTTCTTCGAGCGACTTGATTTTACTCTCGGCATCGGCTTGTTTTTTGCGCTCCATCTCTACGACTTGAACAGGGGCATTATTGACAAAACGCTCATTTCCCAACTTGCCCAACACCGAACGCAAGAATCCCTGTTGATATTTCAGTTCCTCTTCCAATTTCTTTATTTCTGCTCCCACATCGATACTGTTTCCTAAGGGGACGGCATATTCGGTCGTACCTACAAGGAACGAAGCGGCGGTCGCTTCTTTGGTGTCTGCTATTTCTATCGACGACAAGTTGCCCAATTTTACGATAACGGCGTCGCAGGCATTGTCGTGCAAGCCGATGGTTTGGAGAGCCAAAGACTCTTTGTTCGGGATATTTTTTTGCAGACGTATGGTACGTACCCCGGCAATAATTTCTTTGGCTTTCTCGACTGCGGCCAGCAGGCTTTCGTCTGTCGTTCCCGAATCGGGAATGCGTTCTATCATGATGCTTTCACCCTCTTTACGATCATAGAGATGTTGCCACAACTCTTCGGTAATGAAAGGCATAAACGGGTGCAGGAGTTTCAGCAATGCGTCGAAAAATCCGAGTGTTGCGTCGTAACTTTTACGGTCGATGGGTTGCTGGTAGCCCGGCTTTATCATTTCGAGGTACCATGACGAGAATTCGTCCCAGAAAAGTTTGTATATGGCCATCAGGGCTTCCGACAACCGGTATTTGTCGAACAGGTCGGCCACTTCGGCGTTAACCTTATTGAGCATCGAGGCAAACCATTCGGTGGCTATGCGGGCCGAATCGGGTTGCGGTAGCGCGTCGTCGACTTGCCAGCCTTTTACAAGGCGGAAGGCGTTCCATATTTTGTTGTTGAAGTTTCGGCCTTGTTCGCACAGGGCGTCGTCAAAGAGTATATCGTTGCCGGCAGGAGCCGAGAGCATCATGCCCATGCGCACGCCGTCGGCGCCATAGCGGTCGATGAGGTCGATCGGGTCGGGCGAGTTGCCGAGCGATTTCGACATCTTGCGGCCTATTTTATCGCGTACGATACCGGTAAAGTAAACGTTCTTGAACGGCATCTTGCCCTCGTATTCATATCCGGCCATAATCATGCGGGCCACCCAGAAGAAGATGATGTCGGGGGCGGTAACAAGGTCGGACGTGGGGTAGTAGTAACGTATCTCTTCGTTTCCGGGATTGTTGATACCGTCGAAGAGCGAGATGGGCCACAGCCACGATGAAAACCATGTGTCGAGGCAATCCTCGTCTTGGCGCAGGTCATCGAGCGTGAGGGCGGCATTTCCGCTCTTTTCTCTTGCCAAAACCAACGCTTCTTCTGCCGTTTCGGCTACGACATAGCCGCCTTCGGGCAGGAAGTAGGCCGGTATGCGATGTCCCCACCACAATTGGCGGGAGATGCACCAGTCTTTGATGTTCTCCATCCAGTGGCGGTAAATGTTTTTATATTTGGCGGGATAGAATTTTATCTCGTCGTTCATTACCGGTTGCAATGCGATTTGGGCGAGATGTTCCATTTTGAGGAACCATTGCATCGAGAGTTTCGGCTCGATGACGACATTGGTGCGTTCGGAATATCCCACTTTGTTGTTATAGTCTTCGACCTTTTCGAGCAGTCCTGCTTTTTCGAGGTCTGCGGCGATCTGTTTCCGCACGTCGAAGCGGTCTTGCCCCACATACATGCCGCCGGCTTCGCTGATTGTTCCGTTGTCGTTGAAAATATCGATGACGGGCAAGTTATATTTTTCGCCCAGCATATAGTCGTTTACATCATGGGCCGGGGTAACTTTCAGGCAGCCTGTTCCGAATTCTATATCTACATAGTCGTCCATGATGATGGGTACGGCGCGGCCTACCAGCGGAACGATGACCCGTTTCCCTTTGAGATAGCCGTAACGCGGGTCATTGGGATTGACGCACACGGCGGTATCGCCGAGAATCGTCTCCGGACGTGTCGTGGCGACAATGATATATTTATCTGTCTCGCCTTCGATCATGTAACGGAGGTAGTAGAGTTTGCTGTGTTCTTCTTTATAGATCACCTCTTCGTCCGAGAGAGCCGTGAGAGCCTTCGGGTCCCAGTTTACCATGCGTACGCCTCGATAGATAAGCCCTTTATTGAAGAGGTCGACAAATACCTTGATGACACTGCGGCTGCGGGTCTCGTCCATCGTAAAGGCTGTACGGTCCCAGTCGCACGAAGCTCCCAACCGGCGTAACTGTTTCAGAATGATTCCGCCGTGTGTTTCGGTCCATGCCCATGCATGTTTCAGAAATTCTTCTCGTGTGAGGTCTGTTTTTTTGATCCCTTCGGAGGCGAGTTTGTTCACCACTTTGGCTTCGGTAGCGATCGACGCATGGTCGGTTCCCGGTACCCAGCAGGCATTTTTTCCGGTCATACGGGCGCGGCGCACGAGAATGTCCTGTATCGTGTTGTTGAGCATGTGCCCCATGTGCAACACGCCGGTAACGTTGGGGGGAGGGATAACGATCGTATAAGGTTCGCGACCATCGGGTTTCGATTTGAAGTAGCCGTTTTTCAGCCAATATTCGTACCACTTGCCTTCGACGTCGGCAGGGTTGTACTTTGTTGCAATATCCATCGTCTTGCGGTTCTAAAAATTATAGTTGCCAAAAACAATCTGCGATGCGGTCGGTTTCAAGGAACCTCCGCATGCAGACTCGAATTATTTCATGGTTGCAAAAGTAGATAAAAAACGGCAAATGTGAAACCCTAATCGCAATACTCTTTGAAAGTTATTTATACTTTTCGGTAATTGTGTTTCGAAAAAACGGAAACAGTATTTGGTAAATGGAGTATGTAATGATTGTGGGTAAAAATCTTTTGTTATGAAGTCTTTTTGTTTGTGGGGATTTTCTATTTAAAGAGGGTTGACGGTGTAATAATTGGGGGATAAATGAGAATTATTTCGTGTAGAAATGTTGCAAAAACGTGTAATTTTTAGTCGATGTTTGGAGAGGAATGTTTTATCGGTTAAATTTGTGAATCAATCACGAAATACACACGTTATTATGAATTTAAAACACATTTGCTTGTCGGTGCTTTTTTGCGGCACGACATGGTTGCAGGCACAAGCCGATAATGCCATGAAGCTATGGTATGAACAGCCCGCATCGTTGTGGGTCGAGGCATTGCCGTTGGGTAACGGGCGTCTTGGTGCTATGGTGTTCGGCGATCCGGTACACGAACAGTTTCAGTTGAATGAAGAAACGATTTGGGGAGGTTCTCCCTACAACAACACCAACCCTAAGGCAAAAGACGCGCTGGCCGAAATACGTCGGCTTATTTTTGCCGGAGAGAATATGAAGGCTCAGGAATTGTGCGGCCCGACGATATGTTCTCCTTCGGGTGCTAACGGTATGCCTTACCAGACGGTGGGTTCTTTGCTTCTCGATTTTGAAGGTGTTGGCGATTATACCGATTATTATCGCGAACTCGACATCGAACGTGCTCTCTCGACGACCCGTTTCAAGGCCGGCGGTGTGGAGTATCGTCGCGAAGCTTTTACTTCGTTTACCGATCAGTTACTTATCATACGGCTTACCGCTTCCCAAAAAGGTAAAATATCTTTCTCGGCGCGTTATGACACTCCCTATAAAGAATATAGTCGTACCGTCGAATCGAAGGATATGCTTCGTCTCGATGCGAAGGCCAACGACCATGAGGGTATCGAAGGCAAAGTGCGTTTCACGACGTTTACCCGCATAGACCGCAAAGGGGGTAAATGCGAAGTCGTGGGCGATACTTTGTTGCGCGTGTCGGGAGCTAACGAAGTAACCCTTTACGTTTCGGTCGGAACCAACTTTGTCAATTATAAAGATGTGTCGGGCGACTCGGAAAAGAAAGCACTTTCGTACCTTAAAAATGCCGGTAAAAAGTTTGAGAAGGCTTTGCAAAATCATACTGCCGAATATGGTAAATATTTCGACAGGGTATCTCTCGATTTGGGCGAAAACGCACAAGCTGCCAAACCTACCGATGTACGGGTTCGGGAGTTCGAGTCGAATTTCGACCCGCAGTTGGCTGCTCTCTATTTCCAGTTCGGACGCTATCTTTTGATATGCAGTTCGCAGCCCGGTGGTCAGGCGGCCAATTTGCAAGGTATATGGAATTACAAGTTGCGTGCTCCGTGGGACGGAAAATATACAACCGATATAAATGTGGAGATGAATTATTGGCCGGCCGAGGTAACCAACCTTGCCGAGATGCACGAGCCGTTCCTCGACTTGGTGAAACGGGTTGCCGAGCAAGGCAAGCAGTCGGCTGCCATGTATGGTTGTCGGGGCTGGACATTACACCATAATACCGATATTTGGGCGTCGACCGGTGCGGTCGACGGGCATCGTTACGGCGTATGGCCGACCTGCAATGCGTGGTTCTGTCAGCATTTGTGGGATCGTTATCTATTCTCGGGCAATAAAGAGTATCTGAGTGAAGTATATCCTTTGATGAAGAGTGCCTGCGAGTTCTATATCGATTTCCTCGTGCGTGAACCCAAAAACAATTGGTTGGTGGTGGCGCCCTCGTATTCTCCCGAAAACGCACCGTCGATCAACGGTAAACGCTCTTTCGTGGTCGTTGCCGGTACGACGATGGACAACCAGATGGTTTACGATCTTTTCTCCAATACCATCGATGCCGCTACGGTGATGGGCGAGGAGACGGTTTTTGTCGACAGCTTGCGTACGATAGCATCGCAGTTGGCTCCTATGCAGGTGGGACGTTGGGGGCAGTTGCAGGAGTGGCTCGAAGACTGGGACAATCCCCGGGATCGCCATCGCCACGTTTCCCATTTGTGGGGACTCTATCCGGGTCGGCAGATCACCTATAATACGCCGGTGCTGATGGAGGCTGCCAAGAAAACGCTTTACGGTCGCGGCGACCATTCTACCGGTTGGTCTATGGGTTGGAAGGTTTGTTTCTGGGCGCGTTTGCTCGATGGTAACCATGCTTATAAGCTGATTACCGAACAGATACGTCCTACGACCGATGAAAAAGGCCAAAACGGAGGTACATATCCCAATCTCTTTGATGCACATCCGCCTTTCCAAATCGACGGAAACTTCGGTTGTACGGCCGGTATTGCCGAAATGTTGGTGCAAAGCCATGCCGGTACGGTACATCTTTTGCCGGCGTTGCCCGATGTTTGGAGCAAAGGAACGGTAAAAGGTTTGCGTTGTCGCGGAGGCTTTACACTCGAAGAGATGTCATGGAGTAACGGTACGATAGACCGGATACAGGTACTTTCGACGGTCGGAGGGAAATTACGGGTGCGTTCGGCTGTTCCTCTTGTATGCGAAGGAATAGACCTCAAACCCCTCAAATCGACGGCTTCGACTCCCGGTATGTTGCTCGATCCACAGTCGATACGTCGTCCGCTTATTTCGCCCGAAGCGCCTATCAATACCGCAAATCCGTTTGCCAAGTCCTATGTTTACGATATAGAGACGACGCCCGGACAAGTATATGTATTGACGGCTGAAAAATAAAATGGGAGGATTATGGAGAATTAGGAATGCACCGGCAATACCGGTGCATTCCTGTTTTATGTAAGGAGCTTTTTAAAAAGCATTCTACGTATTTTCTGCTCTTCGATAAAAATTTTACATTTGTCGGAAAATCTCTCCGAGTTATGCGTCAATATCTTTTAGCTCTGTTTTTTTTATCGTTTTTTTTGATGCCGTCGTCTGCTCAGGAAACGCCGAAAAGGGAATTCCGGGGAGCATGGATTCAGACTGTTTATCAACCGCAGTATGCCGAGATGGATTCGGCGGCGATGCGAGGCTATTTCGATGCGATGCTCGATACGTTGCAACGGTCGGGTATCAATGCGTTGCTTTTCCAGATACGTCCCGAAGCCGATGCTTTTTATAAGTCGGATATAGAGCCTTGGAGTCGCTTCCTTACCGGGAAGCAAGGTCGTTCTCCCGAGAGCGACTGGGATCCGATGGCTTATCTTATAGACAAGTGCCATGAGCGGAATATCGAGTTTCATGCTTGGATAAATCCTTATCGGGCTCAATGCAATACGGCCACCGAACTCGATACCTCACACATTTACCACAGGCATCCCGAGTGGTTTGTCGTTTACGGACGTCAGTTGCTTTTCGATCCCGGTATGCCCGGTTCTCGGGAATTTATCTGCCGGGTCGTCGATGATATCGTAACCCGCTATGATGTAGACGCCATACACATGGACGACTATTTCTATCCTTATCCCGTAAACGGTATGCCCTTTCCCGATACGGCGAGTTATGCTCTTTATGGCGGCGGCCGTCCTGTCGATGAGTGGCGACGTGAGAATGTCGATGTTCTTGTTTCGGAACTCTCTCATCTTATAAAGCAACGTAAACCGTGGGTGCGATTCGGCATAAGTCCGTTCGGTATCTATCGAAATAAAAGTACCTCGCCCGAGGGGAGCGAGACATGCGGTTTGCAAAATTACGACGATCTCTATGCCGATGTATTGTTATGGGCCCGAAACGGTTGGGTCGATTATCTCATACCTCAGCTTTATTGGGAAATAGGCCACTCGGCGGCGTGTTATGAAGAATTGGTGTATTGGTGGAATCGGAATGTTGCCGGCGATTGTCATCTCTATATAGGGCAGGATTTGTGCCGTTCGCTCGATGCTGTCGATGTGACTCCCCATCATTCCCAGTTGGGACATAAGATGATTCTGACCCGTTATCTCGATTATATTTCGGGCATTTGCTTTTGGTCGGGCTATCAATTATTAGATAACTATAAAGGAGCTGGCCATGAATTACGAAACTCTTTTTTCTCTTCCCCGGCTTTGATACCGGCCTATGAGCACATCGACAATCGGCCTCCGTCGGGAGTGAAAAAATTGCATACGCGTTGGTCGCCCGAAGGTTTTTATCTTGAATGGAAAGCCGATAAGACACGCGATGAGATGCAACGTCCGGCGTATTATTGTGTATATCGTTTTGAAGAAGAGGCGGCTGTCGATCTCGATGATGCGAAAGCTTTGATTGCGACGGTGCGGCAAAATCGGTATCGTTTGCCTTATAAAGACGGTTCGGAAAAATATTTTTATGTCGTAACGGCGGTGGATCGTATGCACAACGAGAGTGAACCGAAAATCTTGAAAGTGAAGTTGTAATAAGAAGGGGAATATGAAAATGAGAGTTTTTCTGTCGGTTGTTTTGTGGGCTTGGGTATTGACGGTAGGTGCAAAGAATGTCGATGCTCGTTTTGACGGGAAAAAGATTACCAATGATATTTTTTGGAATACGGCCGAAGGTATGCCCTTATACAGTCAGGGCGGAGGAATATTCCGTTATCCCGACCCCGATACCGGACGATTGCGTTACTATTGGTACGGTGTGCGTTATGCCGAAGCGGCACGTTATCGGGAAGACCCGTCGGTAATGTATCCTGCGTGTACGTTTGAGGCGGTAACTTGTTACAGCTCCGATGATTTGATAAATTGGCATTACGAAGGAGATGTTTTGACACGGGAAGAAGTTGACCGTTATGGCCGCGCCGGTTGGGTGGGGCGTATGGGAGTTGCTTATCTTGAAGAGTGGAATCAATATGTGTTGGTTGTACAGCATGATAACGGAGTTCTGTTTGCCTTGTCCCGTACGCCGAACGGTCGTTTTATTTGGCATCGGCGCATTACGATGGAGAAGATAATCGGTACGCCCAATACCGGAGACCAGACGGTTTTTGTCGATGAAGATACCCGGAAACCTTACCTTATCTATTCTTATGGACGAGGGCGCAATCGCATATACGTGTCCGAAATCGGTATTCGGGACGGGCAGGTGGATTTGCTCGATTGTACGCAGGTTTTTAAAGGAGCCGGTCGAGAAGGCAATTGCCTGTTCAAGTACAGAGGCCGTTATTATATGTGTGCTTCGAATCTTTACGGATGGGATTCATCATTTGCCTATTACATGGTGGCGAATGATATACGCGGGCCTTATGAACCGGTCAATGATATGAAAATCATGCCCGGATGTACCGAAGACTATGCCCATGTTACGCAGACGGGTTTTTTCTATACGGTTCGCGGAAACCAGAAAGAGACGGTCGTTTATTGTGGAGACCGTTGGGCGGAGTTTGCGGGAAACGGGTGGGGATATAATCACTGGTGTCCCGTTTCGTTCGATGGGGAAGAACCCTATTTCAACTCTTTGCAATCGTGGTATCTCGATGTGGAGACAGGGGAGTGGCATGTGGCCGAAGATAATAATTATGTAAAAAACGGTAGTTTTGAGGCCGACCGTCGGTCGATTCCTTGTCCCGCCAAACCGGTTCAAGATTATTTGCTGGGTTGGACAACGGAGATTATCGAAGGTAATAAAGTTGCAGTCGGTTCGCCCGATTCTCCGATATTGAACTACGAAAACAGTGAGGCGGATCGTAAAACGGTTATCGGGGAAAAATCTCTTTTTATCGGTGATAAAACCCGTTTTCGGCGTCGTATTTATCAGACGATAACATCTACACCTTATGTGTCGTTGCCCGACGGACATTATACTCTTACGGCACGATTGAAAAACAGCGAGGGTCTGGATTGTCTTGAAATGTATGCCGAGAGTGAGGGAAAACGTTTTTCGTGCCGGATAAAAGAAAAAACTCCCGAATGGCGGACGATAGAAATAAGACGCGTCAAGGTACGTGGAGGCAAGGTCGAAATCGGTTTTTATGTCGAAGGAGTTGCTGATGCTTGGGCTCGCATCGACGATGTTGTACTGAAAAGAAGTCGATAAGTATAATCGGGGTGATATTTTCCGGTAAAGGAAAAGATGATGAATTCAAACTTGATGCAAATAGTGTGGGGTTCTTACATTTGCTCTGTCCGGTTAGAAATGATATTTGCTGTTTTCCTTATAAGACATTCCTTTGTTGTTCCGAATTTTACCAACGGGCGATATGAGAGATTCTGTTTGTATACAGCTTGTCATGGGATTCTTCACTTCGCTTTGTCCCGTTCGGAATGACAAATGATTTTCTGTGCAAATCGGTAGAGAATAGTTCCCTTCAATATGATAAATATAAATATCTTGGCAGAAGAAAGGCCCGACTAAAATTCGTAGTCGGGCCTTTCTTTGTATCAATAATATAAGAATCAAAGTTCTTCTTTTTCTTTGGTCGGATTTTTGTAATAAACCTTACCTTCGAGATATTCTTGAGTAGCGATGAGGGTCGGTTTCGGTAATTTTTCATAATAACGCGAAATCTCGATTTGTTCGCGGTTCTCAAAAACCTCTTCGAGATTGTCGTTATACGAGGCAAACTCTTGCAACTTCTTCTCCAAGTCGTTTTTCATTTCCACGCTTATCTGGTTGGCACGTTTGCCGATAATGCGTAACGTTTCGTAAACGTTTCCCGTATCGTTCGAGAGAGCGATGATGTCGCGGGTTACGGTATTGGTCGATGCGTTGGTTTTTTTGTAGTCCATTTTTTATTTCGGTTTATTTTTTATTCTTCACTATCGATGTGTTTGCTGGCATCATTGAATATGCTCTCGGCTTCTTTCTTATATTTCCCGTCGGGATATTCATTGATGTATGCGTAATATTCATCTATGGTATTGCGATAACGTTCACCTTTCCGTTCGCTAATACTTTCTTGCGCCTCCTGATAACGGGCTCGTAAGATAAGCATAAGGAATTCTTCCTTTCTTTGGGTATAAGGGAAGGTCTTCAATGCGTTTTGTGCCGTTATGACGGCCGATTCGAAGTAATTCCTACCTAAGTAGTTCCCTATGTTGAAATAGGTCATGGCGTTCAGAAATTCTTTTTCGACCAATTTCTCCTGCAATTTGACGATCATGTCTTGGGCCTCTTTTACTTTTTCTCCCCGGGGGTAATAGTCGAGATACATTTGCAATTCTTCTATACCTTTATAAGTGATAGATTGGTCGAGACGCGGATCGGGGGAATCGTTATAATAACTCAATCCCGAATAATAACGAGCCATTTCGGTATATTCACCTTTGGGAAAACTTCGATAGTAAGTAGCGAAGTAGTCTCCTGCCGTGTCGTAGTTCTTGGCCATAAAATGGCTGAGCGCCAACAAATAGAGCGATTCTTCTCCTTTGTCGGTTCCTTTAAAGACGGCAACTAAATCTTCGAGAAGAGAGTAAGCGCGGTTGTATTTGCCTGTGTCGAAACATTTCTTGGCATACTGGTATTTCATGTCCAAATCGGTACTTTTCTGTACCTTGTAGTATTCGCCGCAAGAAGTGCAAATCAACAGAAGTATACCTAAATAAACCGCTTTTTTTATCATACGTACATGAATAACTGCGCAAAGTTAGACAATCAAGGAGAATTATGAAAGTAAAAAAGAGAAATTTAACGGATAATCTCACTCTTTTTATTTATTCCTCTCTTTTGTATGGGTAATTATTGCGAAGACTGCGTGTAAAGACAAGGAGTTTTTCATACCTTTGTAGTTTAAAAACTCGTAAAACGATGGAATTCAAAATCGTTTCTCCATTCAGTCCTACCGGTGACCAGCCCGAGGCTATTGCCGAACTGACGCACGGTATCAGGGAAGGTTTGCCGGCGCAGACGCTTCTCGGTGTTACCGGGTCGGGAAAAACGTTCACTATGGCCAATGTCATAGAGCAGGTACAGAAACCTACGCTCATACTCAGCCACAACAAGACGTTGGCTGCCCAGCTTTATAGTGAATTCAAGAATTTTTTTCCCGAAAATGCGGTCGAGTATTTTGTCTCGTATTACGATTATTACCAGCCCGAGGCTTATATTCCTACGACCGATACCTATATCGAAAAAGATTTGGCCATAAACGAAGAGATCGACCGGCTGCGTTTGTCGGCGACATCTTCGCTTTTGTCCGGCCGTAAAGATATTATTGTCGTGTCGTCGGTATCCTGCCTTTACGGTATCGGTAATCCCGAAGACTTTCATAGTAATACGATCGAGGTGAAAGTCGGCAGCCGGTTAGAGCGGAATGATTTTCTTCGCCGGTTGGTCGACGGGCTCTATTCCCGTAACGAAATAGAATTGCTACGGGGAAATTTTCGGGTCAAGGGCGATACGGTCGATGTTTACCCCGCTTACCAAGATGAAATCGTGCGGGTAACATTTTGGGGAGACGAGATCGATTCCATAGAAAGTGTCGACCCATCGAGCGGCTATACGATTTCGAGATTCGACGCATATAATATTTATCCGGCCAATATATTCGTAACGACAAAAGAACGCATCAATAGAGCTGTCGATGAAATAGCTCTCGATTTGGGCAAACAGGTCGAATTTTTCAAATCGATAGGAAAGGAACTCGAAGCCAAACGTCTTTATGAACGGGTTACATACGATCTCGAAATGATAAAGGAGGTAGGATATTGTTCGGGTATCGAAAACTATTCCCGTTATTTCGACGGACGTATGCCCGGTACGAGACCGTTCTGTTTGCTCGATTATTTTCCGAAAGATTTTATGGTGATTATCGATGAAAGTCATGTTACGATACCGCAGATACGTGCTATGTATGGGGGGGATAACTCTCGAAAAGTCAATTTGGTGGAATATGGTTTTCGATTGCCGGCGGCCATAGATAACCGGCCGTTGACGTTTGCAGAGTTCGAGTCTTTGGTCCCGCAAGTCATTTATGTGAGTGCGACGCCGGCCGACTATGAGCTGATACGCAGTGAAGGCGTTGTCGTCGAGCAGGTTATACGGCCTACGGGATTGCTCGATCCTGTTATAGAAGTACGGCCCAGCCTCAATCAAATCGATGATTTGCTCGAAGAGATACAACAGCGCGTCGAACGTAACGAGCGGGTGTTGGTTACGACGCTTACCAAACGTATGGCCGAGGAGCTGAATGCTTATCTGCTTCGTCTCGACATACATTGCAATTATATTCACTCCGATGTCGACACACTCGATCGGATACAGATTATCGATGACCTTCGCAAAGGGGTGTACGATGTTTTAGTCGGGGTAAATTTGTTAAGGGAAGGGTTGGATTTGCCCGAGGTTTCTCTGGTTGCGATACTCGATGCCGATAAGGAAGGATTTTTGCGTTCGCATCGTTCTCTTACGCAGACAGCCGGTCGTGCGGCCCGTAATCTCAACGGGCGTGTTATCATGTATGCCGACCGTATTACCGATAGTATGCAGCAAACTATCGATGAGACCAATCGGCGGCGAGAGAAGCAATTGGCCTATAATGAAGCTCATCATATCACGCCGCAGGCCATACGCAAGGCCTATAATACGGCATTGGCACGTCGGGAAGATAAGGCCGTCGAATCTGTCGAGATTTCCGGAAAACCGATGTATGAAGAAGAGTTCGATACGGTACATGTGTCGTTGGCTGCCGATCCGATTGTCCCGTATATGAGTAAAGAGCAACTCAAAAAAAATATGGAGAATGTACGTCGGCAGATGGTGGCGGCTGCCAAAAATATGGAGTTTATCGAAGCGGCTCGCTTACGTGATGAACTGCTGAAACTCGAAGATCTTTACAATCATAAATAAGTATGCAGGAAATGTGTATGGATATGCGCAATTGGCTGCCCACGACGCGGAAAGAGTTGGAACAGCGGGGGTGGGAATGGGTCGATGTAATCCTGTTCTCGGGAGATGCTTATGTCGACCATCCGTCGTTCGGCGTTTCTGTCATCGGTAGAGTGTTGGAGGCAGAGGGATTGCGTGTGGCGATTGTTCCGCAACCTAATTGGCGGGACGACCTCCGAGATTTCAAAAAATTGGGGAAACCGCGTCTCTTTTTCGGCGTTTCGGCCGGTGCGATGGATTCGATGGTCAATCACTATACCGCCAATAAAAGATTGCGTTCCGATGATGCCTATACGCCCGATGGGCGGGCCGGCATGCGTCCCGATTATCCGACGATTGTTTATACCCGCATTCTTAAAGAATTATATCCCGACGTACCGGTTGTCATCGGAGGAATCGAAGCGTCGTTACGGCGGGTAACTCATTATGATTATTGGCAGGATCGTTTACGTCCGAGTATTTTGGTGGAGAGCGGAGCCGATATTCTTTCTTACGGTATGGGGGAACAGACAATGCGGATGATTGCCCGGCGGTTGCGCAACGGTGAGCCGGTTTCGGCATTACAGGACATTCCGCAGACGGTTGTGGCAGTAGATGCGGCCGATTTGCCCACAGGGAAAGATGACGATTCTTATTGCGTGTTGGCGTCGCATGAAGAGTGTCTCAAAAACAAAAGGATACAAGCTCGTAATTTTTGTATCGTCGAGGAGGAGTCCAATCGTTATACCGCGAGGCTTTTATGGCAACGTTGCGGCGATAAGGCCTTGAAGATAAATCCCCCGTTGCCGCCGATAAGCAGTGAGGAGCTCGATGCGATATATGACCTGCCGTTTACCCGGTTACCACACCCTCGTTACCGGAGGAAGACCATACCGGCATTTGAGATGATAAAATTTTCGGTAACCCTGCATCGGGGCTGTTTCGGCGGTTGTGCTTTTTGTACGATTTCGGCACATCAAGGCAAATTTATTTCTTCCCGTTCGGAGGAGTCGGTTTTGCGGGAAGTCTCTAAAATCATCGCTATGCCAGACTTTAAAGGCTATCTCAGCGATTTGGGCGGCCCCTCGGCTAATATGTACCGCATGGCCGGTAAAAAATCGTCGGCTTGCCGTGTATGTAAACGGCCTTCGTGCCTTTGGCCGTCGGTGTGTCCCAATATGCAGGTCGATCATCGTCCGTTGATACATCTTTACAGGGAGGTCGATCGTATGTCGGGTATAAAGCGGTCGTTTATAGGTAGCGGCGTGCGTTATGACCTTCTGTTGCATCGCAATGACGATGAGAAACTCAATGCCGCCTCTCGCGAATATACCGAAGAACTGGTTACCAGACATGTTTCCGGACGTCTTAAAGTGGCTCCCGAGCACACTTCATCACGGGTGTTGCAGTGTATGCGTAAACCCTATTTCAAGCAGTTTGAGCAGTTCCGTACAATTTTCGAACGTATCAACCGGGAACATGGATTGAACCAACAGTTGATACCTTATTTCATTTCGAGCCACCCGGCTTGCGAACCCGGCGATATGGCCGAGTTGGCGACGATTACCAAAAATCTGAATTTTCATCTTGAACAGGTACAGGATTTTACGCCCACACCCATGACCCTCGCTACCGAGATGTATTATACTGGTTACAATCCGTATACGGGAGAGAAGGTTTATACGGCCCGCACGTCGGAAGAAAAATTGGCCCAGCGGCAATTTTTCTTTTGGTACAAGCCCGAAGCCCGTCGGGGTATCGAACAGGTCTTGCATCGGATAGGCCGGGAAGATTTGTTGGAAAAATTATATGGGAGTCGTTTTTCTTCTCGACGTTCGGCTTCTTCGGGTAAAGAGAGTAAAACGGAGAAGAAAGTTTCTTCGTTCAATCCCAACTTCAATCCTTCCAAGCGTAGAGAGGCAATGAAATTAAGAGGTGAAAAGGGCGGAAAAAATACCGAAAATTCGCATAAAAAGTTCCCGAAGAAATAAATTTCTAATGTCGTATTTTTTCAGGTTTACTGTTCTGACGGAATTGCCAAAAGAAAAGCAGAGCAGCGCAACTGAGTCCTACGGGATAGCCCCACCAAACCCCCGGTGCACCTCCCTGACATGGGAATGCAAAGCTGTAAGAGGCGGGGAGGCTGACGATAAAATAGCTGATAAATGCGATCCATACCATCGGTTTTACTACACCGAGTCCGCGTAATGCCCCGGCGAGAGTGATTTGCAGGCCGTCTCCCAATTGATAGACGATCATCGGTATGACAATGGCCGATACGAGCGAGGCGACATCGGGCGAGTCGGTAAAAATATATCCGATATGTTGGCGGGTAAAGAACATGATACTGGTAACGAACAGAATGAGACCGAGTACGATATGTATACCGGCTGTTGCGATGGGGCGTATTTCGTGATTCCTGTTGCTTCCTCGTGCATTGCTTATCAGAATGGTTACGGCAGCGCCTATTCCCGAGTAAAGCAGAAATCCTATGGTGGAGAATGTAACGGCTGCTTGGTGAGCGGCCAGCGCTGTACTACCTATCCAGCCGATGAAAATGACGCTCAGGCTGAACGAACCGGTTTCCATACCTAACTGCAAAGCGACGGGAATACCCATTGTGAGAATCGGTCGGTATAGTTTCTTATTTGAGGGAAGACGGAAGAATCCGCTTTTGAAACGGCGGTAACGCTTCCGGTATATAAATATACATAAGCCGGCGACAATCGTGAATATGCGAGCGATGAGTGTTGATACGCCGGCTCCGAAAAGTCCCCATTCGGGAAATCCGGCGTAACCGTATATGAGGACTGTATTACCTATGATGTTTAACAGATTGCTCGACAGAAGTATAAACATGGGCGTAAGCGTATCGGTTGTCCCATCGGCAAATTGCTTGAATGCATTGAACAATAAAACCGGAACGAGACCGATGAGATGCAACAAATAGTAAGGACGCATCAGTGGCAGTAGTTCTGGTGGCAATCCCATGCGGTCGAGAAAAAAGTAGAGTACTCCCATGATGAGGATAAGCAAAGATGCCAGTATACCGTTGGCATAAAGTCCGTAACGGAAAATCTGTCCTGCCAGCGGCAATTCGTTGCGACCGGTTTTTTCTCCTATAAGCGGAGTGATTCCCATGGCAAAACCGGTTGCGAACATGAGTGGTAACATAAATATGTTGTTGACAAAAGATGCGGCCGACAATTCTGCGGTCGTATGGTGGCCTACCATGATATTGTCGACGAAGCCGGTGAGGATAACTCCTAATTGGCCTACCATGATGGGTACACCCATAGCCAACAGCGAACGGTAATGAAGCGAATACTTTTTGAAATAACGGGTCATGAGAGTGGTGGGTATTCCTAAAAACTTTGCAAAGATAGTATTTATGTGCAAATAAAACGGAGCTTATTCTATTCATATCGAAATAAGGTGGGTTGTCCGTTATCACTAAATAGATGTTTCTTATCGGAAAATCTTCTTTATAAATGAATAATTGTTTTTACAAAATATCGTACTTTTGTACCGTTACAAAAAAATCCGGAGATGAAATTCTTGAACAGAATAGTTTTAGTATTGCTGTTTATTTCTTTTTCAGCGACGTTGTCGGCACAAGAATTTTTGTGGAGTGTCGGTGTCGATATGATGTTTGATAACCGGGAATACGGCAAAAGCAAATATAATTGGCCTCAGACTATATTCGGCGGATATATCAATCCGTTGGTGGGACTCGGTTGGCGGGGCAATTCGATACAGGTCGGTGTAAGTGCCATGCGCAATTTCGGAGCGCCGACCCGGGATATGGACGTCAACTTCGTATTCTTTTACAATTATAGGGATCGCCGTTTCAATATTTCGGCGGGTATTATACCGCGTCGTCAGGTTATCGGCGGAAGCGAGGCATTTTTTTGTGACTCTATAAAATTTTTCGATAATACGATCGACGGATTATTGTTGCAGTTCATTCCCGATGAAAAGAACTATATCGAAGTTTTTTGCGATTGGCACGGACATCAGACGGCGACGACCCGGGAACGTTTTATCATATATACGTCGGGGCGTTACTATCCTCTTTCTTGGTTGTATGGCGAGTATGAGCTGATGATGCATCACCATGCCGGGACGAGTGTAGACGGAGGTGTGGTCGATAATATTTGGATTTATCCGCGAGTGGGTATTGATTTGGGTGGTCGGTTATGGTTCGATAAACTCAAAGTGAGTGCCGGTTGGTTGCAAGCTATTCAGAACGACCGGACTTATGTGGGGCATTATGTGAAACCTCACGGCGTGCAAATCGAAGCCCGTATCGAAAAATATAAAATAGGTCTTTACAATACGTTGTATGCAGGTGGTTGCCTGATGCCGTATTATAGCAGTTATGCTTCGAGTTTGTATACGGGATCGCCATTCTATCGTACCCGGGACGATGTATATAACCGTTTGGAGGCTTATTGGTATCCGTTTCAGAATGAGAAGTTCGATCTCAAAGTATCTTCGGTACACCATTATGACGGAGGGAAATGGTGTTCTCAGCAGTTGATAACATTCCGGGTCATTATCGATAATGACATGTTCAAGAAAGAAAGTCCTGTCCGTAAGCAGCTGCGCTTCCGAAAAAGTAAAAAAGTTTCTTCAAACGGAATTTAGTCATAATCGGGTCGTACAAGAATAAAATGTACGACCCTTTTTCTTTCTTTTTAGCGTGAGAGGTGGAAATTGTCTCATATATTTACCGTATATTTGTGCCCGTATATGAGAAGGTTTTTGGTATTTTCCCTTTTTGCATTGTCGGTCGTATGTGGTTATGCCGCCAAGAAGCCCGTGATAGGAAAACCGTATGCGTGGCGGCTTTCCCAGCCGTTGGGAACACCTTACAGCGTGCCTATGGATACGCTTATCGATAATTTTTATAATACCGACCTGCCTATTTCTTATTCCACAGCATATACCTATACCGGAAACTTGGGAGGTGCTTCGATGTCGAAAATATTTTTCGACCGTCCCGATATGCCGCAATTTATATTCAAGGCTCCTTATGATTATTTGATTTACTCTCCCTCTAATTATACCTACTACAATACGCGTATCCCCATGACATTGGCGTCATATCTTTTCGGAGGGGGGAAACTTACCAAGCAAGAAGACCTTAAAGCAGAGTTTTCCGGCAATGTCAACAAGCGGTTGGCTATTGCGGCCGGTATACAATATCTTTATTCACGAGGGAATTACGATCATCAGGGAAATAAAGATTTGTCGTGGCAAGTTGCCGGTTCTTATATGGGAGACCGCTACCAGATGCATGCTTTTGCCAATACATACAGTTTTGTTTCTCAGGAAAACGGCGGAATTTCCGATACCCGTTTTATCTTGGAACCCGATGAAGTGGCTTCGGGGCAGGGCGGGTTCGATTCGCAGTCGATACCCGTATATCTGTATAACGCATTCAATCGGGTAAGAGGTCAGAATTATTATTTGACGCAACGGTACAACCTCGGATTTTACAAGACCGAACAGGTCGATGATACAACCGAAGTACAAGTGTTTACCCCGGTTACCAGTTTTATTCATACGATTGAGTACAACAATAATATGCGACGGTTTGTCAATCAGTCGGCAAGTGAAGATACCGCGTTCTTCGACAATGCCTATTTCAGAAAAGACGGGACGAACGACTCTACCAAGTACTGGTCATTGAAAAATACGCTCGGTATCGCCTTGTTGGAAGGTTTTAATCGATACGCCAAGATGGGTATGTCGGCTTATATGACCCATGAGGTGCGGCGTTTCTCGTTGATGAGTGATGTCATTCCGGCCGCTATGCGTACGGCTCCGGAGGTTCATACCCTGAATGCCGATGCGAATGTTTTCCGTTTGGTGCAATCTCCGCAGATTTATACCGAAAATGTTTTATGGGTAGGGGGGATTCTCTCGAAACAACAAGGTGAGTTGTTGACATATACGGTCGATGGCAAGGTGGGACTGATCGGAGTTGATGCGGGTGCTACTGACATCGAAGGCGAGATACAGACCCGTTTCCGCATACGCAAAACGGCTGTACAATTAAGGGCTTACGGTTTTTTCAAGAATCAGGCTCCGGCCTTTTATTACAGGCATTATGTTTCCAACCATTTCATTTGGGACAATAATTTCGGAAAGACCCGTAAGTTTCGGGTCGGAGGAGAATTTTCTTTACCGGCAACGGGGACATATCTCAATATTGGCGTAGAAAATGTACAGAATTATGTATATTTCGACAATAGTTGTCTACCACGTCAGGACGACCGTATTTTGCAGATTTTCAGTGCTACGTTGAAACAAAAGATAAAATGGGGTATTTTCAACCTCAATCTTGAAGCCGTATATCAGAAATCGAGCGATTCCAAAGTAATACCGTTGCCCGATTTGAGTGCATACGCACAGATGTATCTCGACTTTAAAATTGCCAAAGTATTGCAGGTACAGTTCGGCGTAGATTGTAAGTATCACACCTCATATTATGCCGAAGCCTATCAACCGGCTACTCTCTCGTTCCATACACAAGATGAGGTGAAGGTGGGAAACTATCCGTTGATGAACGTGTATGCCAACATGAAAATGAAGATGGTGCGTTTTTATGTCATGTACACGCATTTCAATCAAGGGTTGTTCGGGGGGAATAATTATTTCCTCATGCCCAACTATCCCTATAATCCGGCCATGTTGCAATTTGGTTTGTGCGTCAACTTCGCCAATTGATTTATCGGTAGTCTTTAAGAATGATTTGCAATCGTTGACGGGCAAAAAATATACGACTTTTTACCGTACCCAAAGGTAATTCCATTTTCTCGGCGATTTCCTGATATTTAAATCCGGCCACGTGCATCGAAAAGGGAATTTTATAGTCATCGGGAAATTTGTTGATGGCTTTGGAAATCTCTTTTACCGAGAGTGAACCTTCGGGAGTATCGAAACCCGATTCTTGCGGAAGGTTCAGATGATATAGATCTTCGGTTTGGTCGATGATGGTCTGATTGCGGACACCTTTGCGGTAATTATTTATGAAAATGTTCCGCATAATGGTAAATACCCATCCTTTGAAATTGATGTTGTCGATGTATTTATCGCTGTTGTCGAGAGCTTTCAAGGTCGTGTCTTGTAGTAAATCTTCTGCCTCGTCTCTGTCGCTGGTCAGCATGTAGGCAAAGTTCAGTAAGTTGTCTTGAAGCTGCAATAGTTTTTGTTCAAATAATTGTGATTCCATTGATGAATAAATTGAAAATGAATTGAGTAATTGTGTGCATATCCTTTATGGATATACTGCAAATATAGAACGCATATAGGGGAATGCAAAATCTTTTAGTATAAAATTTTCATTCTAATCTGTTAAATAACATACGTTTATGAGCATTAATTTATTGCATTTCTTTATATAAAAATCGGTTATTTGTAAAATTCTGTCTAAAATGTATCGTCGGCCGGTTATTTTCTCGATAAAAAAATGTAACTTCGTCTCATAACCGTTTGATATGAAAAAGATACTATTTTTCCTGACTTTTTTTGTCTCTCTATTTTCTTTGAATGCGGCTGTTGGCGATGCCGTATCGGAAACACCTCTTTTTTATAGAATAGATATTGATAAAGAGATCGGTGCTACTACGTGGAGATATATGCAGAAAGGGTATGACGAGGCCCGAAAAATGGGTGCGGAGGCAATCATATTGCGTCTTAATACCTATGGAGGTACGGTCGTACATGCCGATTCGATACGCACGCTGATTCTTAACAGCTCTATGCCCGTGTATGCTTTTATCGATAACAACGCTGCTTCTGCCGGGGCTTTGATAGCGATTTCCTGCGATAGCATTTACATGAGGGAGGGGGCGAACATTGGTGCTGCAACGGTTGTGAACCAGACGGGTGAGGCTATGCCCGATAAGTATCAATCGTATATGCGTGCGACGATACGTTCTACGGCCGAGGCTCAGGGTTATGATACGGTATATACGGTTTCGGGAGCCACCGAAGTGCGTTGGAGACGAAATCCGCAAATTGCGGAAGCAATGGTCGATGAGCGTATTGTTGTTCCCGGCCTTTGCGATTCGACAAAAGTGCTTACGTTGACGGCTCGTGAGGCTCTCCAATGGGGTTATTGTGAATCGATTGCGGAGAGTGTCGACGATATCATAACGGCCCGACTCGGTCATCGGCAATATAAAGTCGAGCAATTTGAACCTTCTTTTTATGATGACCTTGTGGGATTTTTGCAAAATCCTGTCGTACAGGGAATTCTTATTATGTTGATAATCGGTGGTATCTATTTTGAAATACAAACTCCCGGTGTAGGGTTGCCTTTGGCCGTATCTGTCATAGCAGCTGTTCTTTATTTTGCCCCGCTGTATCTTTCCGGTTTGGCGGCTTCATGGGAAATCTTGGTTTTTTTATTGGGTATTATTTTATTGGTACTCGAACTTTTGGTCATACCGGGATTCGGTATTGCCGGCATATTGGGGCTTATATGCTTCTTTGGCGGCTTGTTGTTGGCTCTGCTTAACAATACCGACTTCGATTTCTTCTGGGTTCCGGTCGATAGTATCACGCGAGGGTCGATCGTTATCTTGGGAGGATTGCTGGGAACCGTGCTTTTATCGTTGTTTTTGATGAAACGCATCGGTCGCAAGGGATTGTTTTATAGAGTCGCTCTTCATGCCGAGCAGAATATCGAAGACGGTTATGTGGCCGTATCGGGACATCTCACGGGCATGGTCGGTCGGGAAGGTGTTGCGGTTACCGTAATGCGACCTTCGGGAAAAGTCCGTATCGATGAAGACGATTACGATGCCATATCGTATTATAATACTTACCTCGATTCCGGTACGCCGGTCAAAGTGGTGAAAGTCGAAAATATGCAACTTTATGTCGTATCGGTAAATCTTGATGAAAAATGAAATTTATAGTTATTATTCCGGCTCGTTATGCGTCGACTCGTTTTCCCGGCAAGCCGCTTGTCGATATGCGGGGCAAGACGATGATTCAGCGGGTTTACGAGCAGGTATCGACGTGTGTCGATACCGTTTATGTGGCGACCGACGATTCCCGTATTTATGAAGCAGTAGAGGGGTTTGGTGGGCGTGTCGTGATGACTTCGGACAATCATCGTTCGGGTACAGACCGTTGTTGGGAAGCCTATGAACGAATCGGTGGCCATGAAGAGGTCGTTATCAATGTGCAAGGAGACGAGCCATTTATTCAACCCCGACAGATACGGGATATTATGAGCTGTTTCGATGATCCGTCGACACAGATAGCCACTCTCGTAAAACCTTTTTCCGAGGCCGATGGGGAGGCTGCTTTGTTCAATCCCAATTCTCCGAAAGTCGTTCTCAACGATCGCAACGAGGCAATGTATTTCAGCCGTTCTGTCGTACCCTATTTGCGTAATTACCCTACGGGCGAGTGGTTGAGCCGCCATACTTACTATAAACATATCGGCATGTATGCTTATCGGGCCGATGTTTTATCCGAGATAACCCGATTGCCGCAATCTTCACTCGAAATGGCCGAGTCGCTTGAACAACTACGTTGGTTACAGAATGGTTATCGTATAAAAGTGGGTATTACTGCACAGGAAACGATAGGAATCGATACCCCTGCCGATCTCGAAAAAGCACTTCATTTTCTCGACTCATTATCCCATAAATAAAAAACGTATGCTTGACAGATCTACGCCACCTCCGATAAAAGAAGTTGAAACGTTGACTTTTCCCGAAGTCGATTCATGCCGCCTTTCCAACGGAATTCCGCTATATATCATCGATCGGGGAGATCAGGAATTATCTCGTATCGATATCCTTTTTTCTGTCGGAAAAGTTCAGGAACGTCAACCGCTGACGGCAAAATTCACCGCAGCCATGTTGCGGGAAGGGGCGGCAGGTCTTTCTTCGGCGTATATTGCCGAAAAGCTCGATTATTACGGTGCGACTTTACAGACATTGGCAACTCAACGGAATACTTATATCACGCTCTATTCGGCCAACCGATATTTTTTTGATATACTTCCGCTCTTGTGTAAGTTGGTCGTTTCGCCCGATTTTCCCGAAGAAGAGTTTCGTACGTTAAAAGAGCGTAATCGTCAGGCTTTATCGGTCGACTTGATGAAAGTCAATATCTTGGCTTCGCGAATTTTCTCGGAACAGTTATTCGGTTCGGAAAATCCTTATGGAAAATCGGAACAGCTTACCGACTATGATACTCTTACAACCGAACATTTACGGGAATTTCATTCCCGACATTATACCGCAGGACAGTGTCGCATTGTACTTTCGGGGCGAATAACTCCTGAAATGAAAGCTGTTGTAATGGAAACATTTGCGGCTGTACCGTCGAAAAGCGAATTCGAGAAATTTTTGTTTCCCGTGATTCATAGCAGCAGTGAGCATTATCGGTTTGTAGAGAAAGCGGGAGCGTTGCAGGCAGGGATCAGGGTCGGACGCCTTGTCGTCGGACGCGATCATCCCGACCATCATATATTACGCGTGTTGAATACCGTATTAGGCGGTTATTTCGGAAGTCGTCTCATGTCCAATATTCGGGAAGAAAAAGGATATACCTATGGTATTCAGTCATCTGTCGTAACTTACCCCGATGCATCTTATCTGGTCGTGCAGACGCAAGCTGCGACCTCTTATGTGAAACCTCTTATCGATGAAATATTCAATGAGTTTTCCCGTTTGAGGAACGAACTTGTAGAACCCGACGAGCTGCGTATGGTGCGTAGTTATGTGACGGGTGAGATGTTGAGGCTTTTCGACTCGCCGTTTTCGGTGGCCGAGGTTTTTGTAACCTTGTTGGCGAACGGGCTCGATTTTTCTTATTACGATGAACGTTTCGGCGTAATACGTTCGTTTACAGCCGAGCAGTTACAGGCTGCGGCACGCTGTTATCTCAATAAAGAAAATTTTTATATAGCTGTGGCTGGACAGGAAGAATAAAAGTATGACCCTATTAAATGAGATAAGATTATGAAAAAGAGACTGACTATTGCGCTGGTAGCGCACGATAACCGTAAGGCCGATTTGGTGGAGTGGGCGGTTTTTAATTCCGACGTGCTATCCAAGCATCATCTTGTTTGTACCGGAACGACCGGGACATTGGTGAAAGAAGCCTTTGAACAAAAAGGTATTACTGCCGATATTACTTGTATGAATTCCGGACCGCTGGGTGGAGATGCCGAAATAGCAGCGCTTGTCGTGCAACATAAAATCAATTTGGCGATTTTTCTCATTGATGATCTCAATCCTCAGCCTCATGAGGCCGATATACAGATGCTGCTGCGCCAGTGTCGTGTGCACAATGTGCCTATCGCCTGCAACAGATACAGTGCCGATCTGATGATAACCAGCACATTGTGGGATAATGATGACTATGTACCCTCTACACCGAAGTATATTGCTTTCGACCGACAGGCGTTGGGATTGAAACTCTCCGAAAAGAAATAGTCCGTTATCGCAACAGTCGTTTTATAAGAGACAGTTTCCCGGCGAAAGGTGCGAACTTGATGCCGGGATTCCATTTTGTATTGTTTTGTAGCACCGAGCGGGTGTGGCTGAAAGTATAAAAACTTTCCCGTCCGTGGTAACGACCCGTTCCGCTGTTTCCCACACCACCGAACGGGAGGTGTGAATTGGCGACATGTGATACGACATCGTTGATGCAGGAACCGCCCGATGAAGTTTGGCTTAATACTTTTTTTATGTCCTTCCGTTTGTTCCCGAAATAGTACAATGCGAGCGGCTTTTCCCGGCTGTTGATAAAATCGATGACTTCATCGAGGGTTGTATATTGCAAAATGGGAAGTATAGGGCCGAAGATTTCTTCGTGCATGATGCGCATATCGGGAGTTATATGCGAAATAAGTGTCGGTGCGATGTATAAGTCGTCCGTATCATATATTCCGCCGTGTTCGATATGTCCTTGTTTTGTAAGCAGTATAAGTTCGTAAAATCTTTTTTCATTGATGATACGTGGATAATCGCGGTTTTCTTGAGGATTTTTTCCGTATTGTCGTACAATTTCTTGTCGTAAAGAGTCGATGAGTTCATCGGCTATATCGCGGTGTACGAGCAGGTAATCGGGGGCCACACAGGTTTGTCCGCAATTCATGAATTTTCCCCAGACGATACGTCTTGCAGTAGATGCCAGATGTGCATCGTGATGTACGATGCATGGGCTTTTTCCTCCCAGTTCGAGTGTAATCGGGGTCAGATGGCGGGCTGCCGCCTCGGCTACTTTACGTCCGTAGACAGGTCCTCCTGTATAAAAAATATAGTCCCATTTCATTTCGAGCAATCGGTCGGTTCCTTTATTATCGGTATCGATCCATGAAACGTGCCTTCTGTCAAAGGCTTCGTCGATGATTTTCCGACATATCTCACTTGTGTGGACAGCATAAGGAGAACATTTTACGGTTACGCAGTTTCCGGCGGCAACTGCACCGATAAGAGGGGTGAAGACCAATTGGAACGGGTAATTCCAGGGTGAGAGAATCAATACATTTCCGTATGCTTGGAATTCGATGCGGCTTGTCGAGCCGAGAAGAAAAAGCGGCGTGCGGGTGCGTCGAGGTGCAGCCCATTGCTTCAAATGCTTGATTGTGTGTCGTAATTCGTTCAAAACAAATCCGATTTCGGTCGTATAGCTTTCGTATACAGATTTGTGTAAGTCGTTTTCAAGGGCTTTTTCTATATCGGTCTCGTATTGCCGTATGGTTTTTTGCAACCGTTTGAGCGATTGTAACCTGTATTTGAGGGAGAGGGGTTTTCGTTTCCCGAAAAAGAGACGTTGCCTATCGATTCGTTCTTTATCGTTCATTTCGAGAAAAATTCGATTTAGGTTAATGGTGGGACAAAGGTACGGGTTTTCCGGAACAAGGCAAATCGATCGGTAGGAAAACGTATTTTGAAAAGGAACTTATTCTATCGTATCCCGAGGTGATTGGACAGTGTCTTGTAAAAACGAATTTGGGGAAGAGATAAACCAAAGGCAAATCAGATTGGTTATATCGTCAGACAAAACAATATAGTCTGATGAAAAAATTTTTTCTTTTCCGATTGAACCGGATACTTCCGATTGCCGTGATATTATTCGTTTCTTCTGTCTCTGCTCAGGAGTCCGTAGGAGAGAGGCATCTTTCCCGACCATTGCCCGAAAGATGGTCGGGGGATTCCCTGTTTGTTCAACAGTTGCCGGTTACCGGACGCTGGTGGTTGAATCTCGACGATTCGCTACTCGATTCTTTGATAACCGTCTCTTTTGCCAACAGCCCCGACTTGAAAACTGTTTTTTATCGGGTACAGGCTTCCCATGCAGCTCTGCGCATGAAACAGAGCGGATACTATCCGTCGCTCGGAGTCTCGTTCGGTTGGAATAAAACCCAGACCAGCGGTCGTATATCGGATTCCGATACTCCGACGCGAGAACAATATTTTTCGGGAGCCTTGACTACCTCTTGGGAAATAGACCTTTTCGGTTCTACCTACCTCCGGGTTCGTTCGCAAAAGGCTCAATATCAGGTATCGATAGAGTCGTATAATGCCGCATTGGTATCTTTGGCAGCGCTGGTATCTTCGGCTTATGCCCAGTTGCGAATGATTCAGCAACAGGTGATTGTCGCTCGTCGTAATATCGATTCGCAGAAATCGATTCTGGATATGACCGAAGTCCGTTATGAAACCGGGTTGGCTTCTCAACTCGATGTGGCTCAGGCGCGGTCGGTCTATTACAGTACACTGGCGACGATACCGTCTTTGGAAGCCAATGTAGTGGTACAAATCAATTTGTTGGCGCTGTTGGTGGGAACACACCCGCAGGCGTTGATGCCTGTTTTGGAAAAGGAACGACCTATTCCCGATTACAGGACGATCGTCCCTGTCGGCGTCCCTGCCAATCTGTTGCGACAACGACCCGATATTCGGGCGGCCGAGCAATCTGTCGTTTCTGCTGCTTCGCTGGTCGGGGCTTCCCGTTCCGATTATATGCCCCATTTGGTGTTGACGGGTTCTATCGGATTTGCGTCGAAAAAAATGGATACCTTCTTCGACCACCGCAGTCTTACCTATTCGATTGTACCGACCCTTAGCTGGACGCTTTTTCAAGGACGACAATACACACAGGCTACCCGTCAGGCCAAAGCTGAGTGGCGTGCGAGTGTCGAGCAGTATAACTTAGCTGTGCTTACGGCTGTTCAGGAGGTCGACAATGCAATGGTCAATTATAAGGGGGCTGTCAAGCAGCTGAATGTCCTTTACGATTTGGTTGAACAAGGTAAAATCACATTGAATCTTTCTCTCGATCTATACAAGCGGGGACTTTCGACTTTCCAAAATGTGCTCGATGCGCAGCGTTCGTTGTTGGATTATCAAAACGGACTTGTTTCGGCGCAAGGTGCCGCTCTCTCGGCGGTAATAGACCTTTATCGGGCTTTGGGAGGCGGTTGGGATAACGGTTCCTCAGAATAATTAATGCTAAATGAAAATATGGGTTATGACATCTCGAAATTTGTTTATTTGTTTTTTGGCAGCGGGTTTTATACTGCAAGCCTGTCGGGAGAAACCGGCGACTGTTTCCGAAGAGGCTCCGCTTATAACGGTTACTTATCCGCAGCAGCGATCTGTTACTTTATACAAGGAGTATCCTGGTTATATATCGGCGTGGAATGCCGTTGATATCGTGGCGAGAGTGTCGGGATATTTGCGGGAAAGCCGTCCCGAGGCCGGTACTTTGGTGAAGCAGGGGGAATTGCTTTATGTGATAGAACCTACTTTGTATGAAAATGCCGTAAAACAGGCCGAAGCAGGTGTACTCAATACCCGGGCTACACTCGATTATGCCCGTAACAACTATACCCGTATGAAAGAAGCCCGAAGCAGTAATGCCGTAAGTGAAATCGATTTGATTCAGGCCCGGTCGAACATGCAAATAGCCGAAGCTGCGTTGGCTGATGCCGAGGCGGCATTGAATACGGCACAGACCAATTTGAGTTATTGTTATGTACGGTCGCCCTACACGGGGCATATTTCCCTTACGGCTTATGCCGTAGGCGGTTATATATCGGGCGCTACTTCTCCGGCACGTCTGTCTACCGTGTATCAGGACTCGGCCGTGTATGCCTATTTTTCTATCGAAGATGCTCAATACCTTACTATCGTGGAAAATCTGCGTAAGATGAAACCATCGGCAGCCGATCGTAAGGTCGAGGTTTATACACGGGAAAATTCCGCTCCTTATTCTGGAACGGTGGGATACTTGTCTCCTAATATCAATCTTTCTACCGGTACGATTACTTTGCGGGCTTCTATCGAAAATCCCCGGGGAGAATTGAAAGACGGGTTGTATGTAACGGTGCGTATCAAATCGGCATATAAAGAGAATGCCCTGCTTGTCCCGAGCATGTCTATCGGAACCGACCAACTCGGTAAATATCTGTATGTCGTAGGGGCGGACAACAGGGTGAATTATCGCCATATCGAAACCTCAGGTACGGTCGAAGATACACTCACTATCGTTGAGAGCGGATTACAACCAGGAGAACGCTATGTAAGCAAAGCCTTGTTGAAAGTCAGGGAAGGTATGATTGTAAACCCGAGGCTCGAACCGTAACCATAAAACTCAAAAATTATGTTCTCTAAATTTTTTATAAACCGGCCTATTTTTGCAACGGTCTTGGCCATACTCATGGTTTTGGCCGGAGTTGTTTCACTCGAAGTGTTGCCGGTCGCTCAGTTTCCCGATATTACGCCGCCTACCGTGCAGGTGTCGGCTGTATATCCCGGTGCGAGTGCCGAGACGGTGGCTCGCACGGTAGGTACAGTGATAGAAGAACAGGTGAACGGTGTCGACGGTATGATATACATGAATTCTACCTCATCATCTTCAGGTGCGTACACGCTTACCGTTACTTTCGAGGTGGGAACCGATATCGATATGGCAACGGTATTGGTGCAGAACAGGGTCGCTATTGCCGAGGGAAATCTGCCCGAGGCTGTGGTAACACAGGGAATCACGACGCGCAAGCAATCGACCGATATCGTATTGCTGCTTTCGTTGGAGTCTGATTCTGCTTTGTATAGCGGTTTGTATCTTTCCAATTATGCGCAGCTCAATTTTACCGATGCGTTGTCCCGCTTGCCCGGTGTCGGTAGTGTAACGGTTTTCGGTGCGGGACGTTATAGTATGAGAGTGTGGCTCGACCCGGAGTTGATGCGTATTCGAGGGGTAACACCTACGGATGTTTTTTCGGCGATACAGGCACAAAATGTTGAGGTGTCGGCCGGGACGATAGGGAGTGAACCGCTCGATAGCCGTACCGATTTTCAGTTTACGCTTACTGCGCGGGGACTTCTGACGACAGTCGAAGATTTTGGCAATCTTGTGGTCAGGGTTTTACCGGGAGGGAATTATTTGCGTTTGCGGGATATTGCCCGAATCGATCTCGGCAGCCAGACGTATGATGTCGTTTCTACACAAAACGGCAAGCCGTCGGCATCGATAGCCGTTTACCAGTCTCCCGGTTCGAATGCATTGAGTGTTTCAAAGCAGGTTCGGGCCGAAATGGAAAAGCTCGCCGAGAATTTGCCGACGGGCGTTCGGTATGAAGTAGTTCTCGATACGACCGATTTTGTATCGGCTTCGATCGATGAGGTATTGGTAACATTTGTCGAGACGACACTGCTTGTCATATTGGTGATTTTACTGTTCTTACAGAATTGGCGGGCGGTGATTATCCCATCTCTTACCATTCCGGTATCGCTGATTTGCACATTTGCCGTCATGCATTTATTCGGGTTTTCTGTGAATATGCTGACTCTTTTCGGCTTGGTGTTGGCTATTGCCATTGTTGTCGATGATGCTATTGTCGTGGTCGAGAATTCGACACGTTTGCTCGATACGGGAAAGTATTCGTCGAAGGAGGCGGTCGAACAAGCTATGGGAGAGATTACCGGGCCGGTTATAGGGGTTGTTTTGGTATTGATGGCCGTTTTTATACCTACGGCGTTTGTCGGGGGTATTACCGGGGAGTTGTATAAGCAGTTTGCCTTGACAATCGCCGCCGCAACTTTTTTCAGCGGATTCAATTCGCTGACTCTGACACCGGCTCTTTGTGCTCTTTTTTTACGGCCCTCTTCCGAGAAAAAGTTCGCATTTTACCGGATTTTCAATAAAGGGTATGACCGGCTTGTATCGGTTTATGTGTCGGTGATAACCCGGTTGATACGACGTCCTATATTTACGACTGTGGTATTTCTTTTGCTTTCGACGGCTGCCATTGTTCTTTTTTTGCGTTGGCCTACTTCTTTTATCCCAGACGAAGATCAGGGGTATTTTATTGTTTCGGTACAACTTCCGCAGGCTTCGGGCTTACAGCGTATCGAAGAGGTTACTGCCCGTGTCGGCAAGTTATTGGGCGAATATCCCGAAGTGGTTTCTTGTACCGGTATCAACGGATATTCGGTAATGGGAGGCGGGGAGCTCTCCAATGCGGCCACACTTTTTGTCGTTTTACAGAATTGGGAACTTCGTAAGGGAAAAGGGAAGAGTGCATTCGACATCATCGATGATTTCAATGTGCGTGCACAAGAAATCGAAGAGGCTATCGTGTATGCCGTGAACCCTCCGTCGATTTCGGGATTGGGAGTAAGCGGCGGATTGGCTTTGGAATTGCAGGATATTCGGAATCTGGGGACGACCGAACTCGAAAATGCGGTCGATGCCTTGTTGACAGGGGTACGGGACGTACCCGAGTTGGCTACGGTGAACAGCTCTTTTCAGGGAAATTCTCCCCAATACTTTTTGAATGTCGATAGAGATAAAGCGAAGATGCAGGGGTTGAAGATCGACGATATTTTTACGACACTCTCGCTCTATTTGGGATCGGCATATGTGAATGACTTCGTCGATTTCGGTCGTATCTTTCAGGTAAAAATCGGAGCGCAGTCCGATAGTCGGGCGCGTATCGACGATGTACTTCGGTTGAGCGTGCGTAATGCCTCAGGAGATATGGTCCCGTTCTCATCGTTTGTTACGATCGAAGAACAGCAGGGGCTGGCTACGATTTCCCGTTATAACATGTATTCGGCGGCGGCCCTTACGGCTGTAACGGCCGAAGGGTATAGTTCTCAACAGGGGATCGATGCGGTAGAACAACTTGTGGGGCGTTTATTGGGCAATAATTTCGGTTATGAGTGGACGGGAACAACTTATCAGGAAACGCAGGCCGGAACATCGATAAGTCTTATTTTTATATTGGCCCTGTTTGTCGTTTGGCTGGTACTATCTGCACAATATGAGAGTTGGACAAGTCCGGTAGCTGTTATTCTCGGACTTCCGTTTGCCATTCTCGGTGCGGTGTTGGGCTGTTTTCTCATGGGGCTTTCTATCAGTGTGTATAGTCAGATAGGAATTGTGTTGCTCATTGCCCTTTCTGCCAAAAATGCCATTCTTATTGTAGAGTTTGCACGGGATTATAGGGCACAGGGAGAGCCCATAGATCAAGCTGCAATCGAGGCCGGTCGGGTGCGTTTGCGTCCGATTCTTATGACTTCATTGGCGTTTGTGTTTGGTGTGATGCCTTTGCTTTTCGCTTCGGGCGCAGGGGCGGAAAGCCGGATTGCATTAGGTACGGCGGTCGTTTTCGGTATGGCGGTAAATATGATTTTGGGAACATTATTCATTCCTTATTTTTATTGTCTGATGCAACGTCTTGAAGAGCGTTTTTCCCGGAAGAAACTTTCGCAATCCATATCTCCGAAAAAGAGTACGGCGGTGTAGAGATAGCATTTCATGATTCATCGATAGCGGGTTAAAATTTTAACCCGCTATCGATGAATGTGTATAGGTTAGAATTCGACGCCTAAGCGTAGAGAAAGAGCATGGCGGAGAAATCGATAATGATAGACTCCGGTATAAATGAAGTAGTTGTCGTTATAATGTATATCCTTTTTCACGACCTGTTGTTGCAGGTTATAGCCGAATGCCACGTTCATGGCTGATTGGCGATTGAGTATAAAACGCACGCCGAATGTCGGGTTGAAATAAGCTCCGGTGCTGGCTTTATTGTATGCTTTTTTACTGCCAATCGAATATCCTGCTTTTATTCCCCAAAAAGGCGTGATATTTGTGTCTAAAAAGTTCGTGCGCAAATCGACGAATAGGGGAATGAACAGACGCTTTCCTGCCGCATGATAATCAAGCCCGAGACCTGCACCCAGAAATACGTGAGGGTTG
>URHG01000028.1 GCA_900547555.1 uncultured Porphyromonadaceae bacterium
GAGCGGGCTATTTCCTGTGCTTTTTCGGCTACATGCCGGCTGTGAGTTACCAATATATCGTACAAAGGCGAACCTTTTACGTAATATTTGTCGATAAGAGTAAACGGATCCATACCCATAAATTTATTCCAAAACGGTTACCCAGCCGTGCGTATCAGGTTCGTCGCCGTATTGAATGGCACGCAACTTGTTATACAATCGGGTACATACGGGCCCCGGCTTGCCGTCTTTGGAAATGACATACGATTTTTTATTTTCGAGGTCATCGATGCGTTCGATGGGCGAGATGACCGCTGCGGTACCACATGCTCCGGCTTCTTCAAAGGTCGATAGTTCTTCCTCCGGGACAGGTCGGCGTTCGACTTTCATACCCAAGTCTTCGGCCAGTTGCATGAGGCTGCGGTTGGTAATCGACGGAAGGATCGAGGTAGATAGGGGGGTAATATAGGTGTTGTCCTTGATCCCGAAGAAATTGGCAGCTCCGCATTCGTCGATGTATTTTTTCTCTTTGGCATCGAGGTAGAATTCGCAAGAGTAGCCCAAGTCGTGTGCCATTTTATTGGCTCGCAGGCTGGCCGCATAGTTGCCACCAACTTTATAGATACCCGTACCCAATGGGGCGGAACGGTCGTATTCGCGAATGATGACATACGGATTGGTCGCAAAACCTCCTTTGAAATATGGGCCTACCGGTGTTACGAATATGATGAAGAGATACTCGCTGGCGGGGTGTACGCCTACCTGAGCGCTGGTACCGATGAGCAGCGGACGTATATAGAGAGCTGCTCCGCTTTCGTACGGAGGGATAAAACGTTCGTTGGCTTTTACGACTTTTTTTACGGCGTTTACAAAAAGTTCGGTTGGGAGTTCCGGCATAAGAATGCCCCGACATGTACTTTGCAGGCGTTCGGCGTTGGCTTCGGGACGGAAGATACGTATTTTCCCATCTTTGCCCCGATATGCTTTCAATCCTTCAAATCCTTCCTGTCCATAATGGAGGCAGGTTGCAGCCATGTGCAAGTTGATGGTCTCTTCCGAGCAAAGCTCCAATGCACCCCATTCCCCGTTGCGGTAATAACAGCGTACATTATAGTCGGTGCGCATATACCCGAACGGTAGATTCGACCAATCTATATTTTTCATAGTGCTTTTATTTTGTATGTTTTACTTATAGAGAATCACAAAGGTAAAACTTTTTCAATAAAAACGTTCTTTTTTCTTTTAATTTTTACTTTGCCGCAGATTCCTTCTTTTTGCGGGATAAATGGATTTTGCCGGACAGGAAACATAGGCCTGAGAATAAAAAGAGACCTCAACTTTTTTAAGGATTGAGGTCTTCTATATCGAAATCGAAGTCGGGATCATCTTCCGGCATCGTGCCGAAAAAACTGTCTTCGGTAAATTTTTTCAGTTCCCGTCCGTCGCGTTTCGTGGGGCGGCCTTCTCCTTTGGCACGGTTCACAAAACCGCTGAGTCGTATCATTTCTATCAGTTCGTATTGCTCGGGAGGAGTTACATTTTCGAGGTATTGAGGCACCAATTTGGCTCCCATGCGGTTCTCGGCGAGGGCAAGGACTTTGAATGAGTAAGTGATCGGCGGTTTGCGTACTTCGATAATTTCACCCGTTTGTATGGGACGGGAGGGCTTCACATGAGTCCCGGCAATCGAAACCCTCCCTTTTTTGCAGGCCTCGGTGGCGATGGTACGGGTTTTGAAAATACGGGTTGCCCACAGGAATTTGTCGATTCTTATCTCTCCGTCTTTCGGCATGACATTATTTGTTGTTGAAATGGTTCATGGCATTTTGTACACCGGCGAGGCAAAACTCTTTAATGATTTCGCCGGCACGTTCGAGTCGTTCTGGTAGTTGTTTTTCTTCTTCGGGCGGAAATGTTCCGAGCACGAAATCGATTTGTCCGCCGCGTGGAAAATCATTGCCTATGCCAAATCGCAGACGGGCGTATGCGTCGGTTCCGAGAATTTGTTGGATATGTTTCAATCCGTTGTGTCCCGCGTCACTTCCCCGAGGTTTCAGGCGCAGCGAGCCGAACGGCAACGCGAGATCGTCGACGACGACGAGTAGGTTTTCGATAGGAATATTTTCTTTTTGCAGCCAGTAGCGTACGGCGTTTCCGCTCAGATTCATATACGTGGAGGGCTTCAAGAGCGTGAGTATATGGCCTTTCAGACGCATCTGGGTAACGAATCCGTATCTCTTGTCTTCAAAAACGAGATTGGACGCCTCAGCAAAGGCGTCCAATACTCTAAAACCTATGTTGTGCCGGGTAGCAGCATATTCATCACCGATGTTACCCAGACCTACAATCAGGTATTTCATGCCATTATATCCTTATTATTCGGCTTTTGCTGCGGCACCGCGAGCGGCACGAGTCAGTTTTACTGCGCAGACAACGGCATTTTTGGCATTCATGATTTCGAGACCGTCGAAATGCAGGTCGCCTACTTGCATGGTTTTGCCCAAGCCGAGGTTGTCTACATTAATAACCATTTTTTCGGGAATCTGGGTGTAAACGGCTTTTACTTTGAGCTTTCTCATTTCGAGGCTCAGTTTACCACCGGCTTTTACACCTTCGGAGTGTCCTTCGAGGGAAACAGGAACTTCCATTACTACCGGTTTCTTGTCGGTTACTTCAAGGAAATCCATGTGAAGGATTCTTTCTTCAACGGGGTGGAATTGTATGTCTTTTACAACAGCCATTACTTTCTTTTTACCGATGGTCAGTTCTACGGCAAAAATATCGGGCGTGTAGACCAATTTGCGTACAGCATTGGTGGTAACTGCAAAGTCGGTTACGATAAGGGCTTGGTTGTTGCCTATTTCTACGACTTTCTCACCTTCGTTCAATTTGCCGGTGTAGGGGAGGTTGAATACTTCTCCGCCATTGAGTACGGCAGGGATAAGACCGTTTTTACGCAAAGCTTTTACAGCTTTTTTACCCAGATCGGTTCTGGGAGTTCCTTCTAATTGGAATGTTTTCATTTTGTTTGGTTTTTGTGTTACTCAAAATTAAGATTATCAGCTTCTTAATTTCCCATCGCACGGAATACTTAAAAAAGCACGGCAAAGGTAGGTACTTTTTTCGGAATCTCCAACATTTCCCGAATGAATATCAGGTGTTTTATGGATTCCGATAATCCTTTTACCGCTTGTATCGTTGAGGGAAAATGGATTTCTCCTCTTTTGTTTTCAGGGAAAATTCGGCAGAAAATCTTTTTTGTAGAAGGGTGGACGAGAATTTCTGTTCCGTGCAAAAAAACGGTTGTCGATTTGGTGTTTACAATATAATCACTTACCTTTGCGGCGCTTTTCCGATGAAAAAGTTATCGGAAAAGTGGCCGGTCGGGTAGCTCAGCTGGATAGAGCAACAGCCTTCTAAGCTGTGGGTCGAGGGTTCGAATCCCTCCTCGATCACTATGACGGAACAGGACATCAAGTAATTGATGTCCTGTTCTGCTTTCTCAAAGTAAAGGGGGTATAGACAGATGTTGTTGGAATTGTATTCGTTGGTGCTTTTATTCGAAAATTGATTTGCATGAGGTGAAGTATAATATTTACCCTACTTCGTGAAATTGATTTAAGAACGAGATTATTGATTATTCGGATAATAATTTTTCTTCGATGATTTGTTTGTATTTTTCGGGAATTGCTCCGATTTCGATGATTGGTTTGCCTCCGACCGGAATAAAAAACAGGGTAGGTAGGGCTTCTATGCCGAAATATTGACAGAGTTCTTTCTCTTGGTCGGCATTTATTTTGTAGAAGATGACTTTTCCTTTGTATGTTTGAGCCAGTTTTTCCATTTCGGGCATGAGGCGCATGCAAGGACCGCACCAGGTTGCCCAAAAGTCAATGACGACAGGTTTATTCCCGATAAGTATGAAATCATCACTTTTACGGTAATCGAATATATGGTGGAGGAAGTAATCGCGAGTTATGGGATTTACTTTGCCATCTGTTATGGTTATTTGAGGAGAATCGTCATTTTCGTTGAATGTTATAGGAACTAAGTCGAACGGTTGGAAGTAAACTTTTTCCCGGCCGAAGTCGATAGAAAGAATTCCGTGTTTCAAAAGTTCGAGACCTATGGTAGAATAAGAGATCGAGCTGTCTTGTATAGCATGGCCCCCCTCTATTTTTGTTTTTACAAATGTGCAGGTCGGTAAAGGAAGAGTCGCCGAAGAGCTGGAAGTATCGTTGTCGGTGAATTTTACTGCAAGTGAGGTTTCATAAGCAGCAAAGTCTTCGGGAGTGAGGGTTATCCATGTATTGCTCCATGTGTCGAATAGAAAATTTTGGGGACTATCCCCTATGGTGAGAGTGAAAACGATACCGTTTTTTATTGGAGTTATATCGGTTCGGTGGGTCAGTTTCATGTAGGAGGGTCGGTAAGGTTGGGAAGCAGTTATTTTCTTGTGGCGGCTGTCGAGCGTGAGTACTACATTACGGAAGAATGAACTTCCTATAATTCCTGCAACTCCCAATTGACGGAGATAAGGCGTTTCTTCGAGAACCAGAACCGATACATTATTTTGGTAAATGCAGTTTCCCAATACCAACGATTTGATATTTACATTTCTCTTTGCAGTTACTCCTTTATGAAGGAATGTGTATTTTCCTATATTGCTATTGACTGTATCTATGGAAAGTGTATCGATATAATCAGGTAAAATGGCTGTTTCTCCAGCCAAATCGAGAATGAAATCAGCTGGTTTGTTATTGACGGATAAAGTAAGGACGATTTTTCCGTCGATATCACGATAGTCGATGACATCGGTTATCGAAGTTTGTTGGGCAGTCATTCGGTTGGCTGTCCCGCTAAATAGAAAAATCGAAACGATCAGTATTTGATAAAATGAGGGGTGTTTCATGATTTGTTGTTATTCTTTTCGGATTCCAATCTTTTTTTCGATGCCGTTTTTCAAAACGACGATATATGCGGTATCGCCCGGAATATGATTCATAATTTGTAAAATGGCCGATTCGCTCAGTGGAGTTTTGTCAAGTCGATGATTGTCGATGGCGATAACGGTATCTCCGTAGCAGACATCATTGTAAAGGCTATTCCATACAGTCGTGATGCGAAAACAACCATCGAGAGGCAGTACGCCGATATTCCATTGTTCTGTAGTCTTTTGCATATCGGTCGATCCGGGATTATATGGTAGGAAGTAGAAACGTTTGCGTAGGAAATCGATGATAACTTTCCCGTATTTGAGAAGATCTGCTCCTATAATGGTTTGCCCCATGATACTGGTGGTACTGCTCGTTGTCGTGAACGTTTTATTCATGACCGAAAGTTCCGGTACGATGACCTTCGATAAAGTTACGGGTTGCCCCAATCCCGAAATGCCGGCTCCTACGATGCCGTTTCCCTCAGCAATTTTTCGACAATCTCCGTTATTTATCAAGTCGTTACAATCATCGGTCGATAACAGTAAAAACTCGGGTACTCCAGTGTCGAAGAGTATCTCTTTTGTACGTGTGCCTAATTTTATCTCTACGATGGGATGATGCGAGTTTGATGAACGGAGAGGAAGACCGTCGGATATTTTTAGCCGTTCGGGGCGGTAAGGTGAGTTGATGACAAGAATTTGGTTACGGGAGTCGAGAGTAATAACGCTTTCGGCAAAAGCTTCGCAGCCGATGATCCCGGCGACACCCAATTCTTCGAAGAAGGGATTTTCGGGCAGAATGAGTGACGGAAGTTTTTCGATCGTATAATTCCCGATACGAATGTGATGGAGTGATCCTTTTTGAAAAATACTTTTATTGCTGTTGAGATCCGATACCCCGGCATAGCCTTGGGCTTGGGCATCGACTTTCACGGCAATAGAGGCGACGGTGGCGGTTTGTCCGCCTGTATCGATGATGTAACGGGTTTTTATTCCGTTTACTTCAACTGGAATAATCAGCCGGTTGTAACGGATTTCGTAGGGGATCGTGTCGCATATCCGATTCTGTATTTGCGAATGTCCTGTGCAATAACAGCTTAAACCAATCAGCAAAAAGATGGGTTTGAAGATTTTATTGGCGAATATAGGTAACATATTTTTCTCCGTTTTGGGTCGCTACGGTGAGTGTCGATTTTTTACGTTTTTTCAGTTTTGGAATTCCGTTGACAAGACTCTCACAGAAGTCGTATTTCTGTGTCGGTTTGCCGTTTATCTCTATTACTTTATCTCCCACGTCTATGAGATTATAAAGTTTGTCCCACACGTTGGCGATTATTAGGTTTCCGTCTTTGTCTATGGTAAGGGCAAAATCGTTATATTTTTTTTTGAATTTTATCTTTTTATCCGGCTTATAAGGTTCGAGGTAGAAGCGGTTTCTTTTGTAATCGATCGTTACCCGACCGTAATCGAGTAAACAAGTTCCCAACAGAGATATGGGTAATTGTGCCGTAGTTGTAACGACATCATAGAACTTGGTGGCACCTACCGATAGAAGAGGAATATTCATCCGTTCCATATTCGTGTATTCGCCACGACCCGATATGCCGATGTTGCTTTCACCTTTGCCTTGTGCCATAAGGCATACAGTCCGACTGTCTTTTATATCATCATAGTCGCTTGCGCTTAGTGATAGTAATTGTGGAGAACCCGTATCGAAGAGCGCCCGAATAAAAGTTCCTGTGCCGATTTGGAGCGTAATGATGGGCATACCCGGTTGGACAAAATCAATCATACGGCGCAATGAGACGTTCGGAGCGGTGATCGCCGATGCGATGGTTATAAGTTTTTTTTGAGAATCGATGATGAGTAGTTTGTCTACCAGCATGTCACTGCCGATAATACCTATGGCATTCAAACAAGAAAGGCCGGGGTCTTCGGGAAGAAGAAGTGCGGGAATATCCGTAAAATTGACTTTATCGTCGATTGTCGATATACTGTTTACCACAATTTGTCGATATGCTTCGGAGTTCCCATTTACATCGGTTACCCGTAAGGTGTCGCCGGCAGTCAATCGGTGTTCTTTCGCCCAGGATTCCAAGAATGCCGTTCGTCCCCCGGTATCGAGGACGAGGTGTTGAGGTGTCCCACCGACTTTCATTTCAAGTACCAATTTCCCGGCGATTGAGCGATAGGGAATTTCTATCTTGAACGTTTGTGCAAAAAGGGGGGAAGCCGTAAATAAAATCAGCAGTATGATCGTATAAAGAATTTTCTTCATACTCGATTGATTGGGTTATTTGTTTGTTTTTTCTGCTTCGAGGATTGCCTGATAGGCATTGAGTATACCGCCCGATAGACATAAGTCATCGAAGAGGAAAAGGTCCTGTGTGGCATTATCGCCCACACGCATCCCTTTTTCTACTTCCGCACCACGACGGGAAGTAACGCTTTTAATGAGAATTTCACGTATTTGCGTTCCCGAGAGAGCGGGAAAATAGCTTTTTATAAGAGCTGCAACTCCTGCGGTTGATGCTGCAGCCAGTAATTCTCCACTACCGGTTTGATAAGTGTCGCCGGTATAGGTCGAATAAATATCGATACCGGGTGCGAAAAGATCCAATTCGTTTGCTCCATAATTGGCGTCCATCGAAGGATTTCCTTTTTTATCTGATGCAGCGACGGTTATCAGGTTGGTAAATTCTCTCTCTCCTCCCATGAAACGGTTGGGATAGAAGGTGATCTCTCCCATGTCGAGCGATAAGTCGAATACCGGGACGATGACGAGTACGCCTTTTTCTTCGGCATAGCGCAGCATGTCGACAATCCACTTTTTTTGATCTTCGGGGTAGAGCGTGTTTTGGGTGGGAAGAATGATGATGTCGGCATTGTGGTCGATTGCGTAACGCATGGCCAGTGCCATATCTTTGAGATAAGGATCGCCAGCAGAGGCGCAAACGCGCAGAGTCATGATTCGAGACATGTCGGCGATACCGTTGATACCTATTCCGTTATTTCGTTTCCCTGCGATAATACCAGCCGCCATTACATTGGAGGCAGCGTCGGGAGTGAGCAAAATATTGTTCCCGTAGATGTTGTCTTGAAGGTCCAGAGGATTGTCTCCTACTATTTCTCGACGGTGATCGTTGCTTGCGGGTTTAGCCAGCAGCTCTTCATAGGAGTCGAGTCCGTTCTCTACGGCTGTTGCCACGAATGTATTGTAAACGGTAGTCCAATCATCGGTATTGTAGAGACTGAATGCGTAGGCCATGAGTAGGAACGCGGCATCGGACAGACTGTCTTGCGGGGCATTTTTATCGTAACAGGTGTCGAATTCTTTCAGTGTAAACCTGTCTTTTTCGGGGAACTTTTGTTTCATTTGGGCAGTGAACTTGTCTCCGTATTCTTTTATAATATAGGAAAAAAGGTAGCCGCCGTATGCCCGGGCCAATTTCGATTCACTTTGTATCTGGTTATAATAGTATGTGTAACCGCTATCGGGAGCATCGACTTGAGTTCTTTTACCGTCGATGATTTTGTAATATTTCCCTTGATTGTAGATGTAATCTCCGTACTTTTCTTTGAGACGTATAAATTCTCTATCACCCTCGCTCATGGTATATTCCATAATCGTACCGTCGGAACCGCCGAGGAAATTCCACCCGTTTTTATCGCCGATGAGTCCGTTTTTGTCATTGTCCTTACCGTTATTTTTTTCTTTTCGGTTTTTCCATATCGAGTGTTTCAGGTCTTCGTGTTCTGTATCCATACCGCCTCCAATAATGGCTACGATGGGATTTTTCTTTATCCGTTTGCCTTTTAATAATTCATAAGCTTTGTTTACTTCTGCTCCGTATATACTGTCGGATTCTATCGAACAGTTGTACCAGTCGAGGTCAGTTTGAGGTTGTTGGGCATTGGTCAAAGCTGCCGTTGAACCTAATAGTAATAGTATGGCGAATAAGAATTTTTTCATGTCGTTATTTTTTAGGTAGGTTTTAGTAAGTTGGAAATTTGATTAAAGTTTCTCTGGACCGCGTGATATGGCATCGAGGTCGATATGGTAATTGTCTTTGAGGTATTGGGTTACCAATTCGTATTTTTGTTGTACGAGCGGATAACGGTCTGCCGGATATTGAATATCAAATTCTTCTTTATTATACCGCATGGCGATATTTACATAATCAAGAAAAGCTTCTTCTCGGGTAGGTATTTCGTAAATGTATATTGTTTGGTCGAACATCAGTCCCAGCATTCTGTCAACGAACCCCCTGTTGAGGTAATAATTGGGATCGTCTTCCTTTCCTATTCCACTTACCAGATCTGTTTTGAAATCGAGCCCATCATAAAATTCGTCGGGGATTGCGATAGTACCCACCTCAACCGCTTTTTCAAAAATTTTTTGCATAATCATGCAACGTCTTTGCTGGAAGGTTTTGTGGTCAACCGGCAGGAGAACTTGTTCGCCGCTTACGGGGTCGGCTTTTCCGTCGAGACAGACCAGCCAGAAATCGAGTCCGTCGAAATAATTGTTTTGCGGTACTCGGAAAGTGGTTGTTCCGAATACATTGGGTATGTAAAAATCATATACCAGATAATAATAGATGGGTAAAACTTTTTGAGTGATTTCGGGTGTGAGATAAGAGAAGATATGGTTCTTCATGAAATTGACATAAAAGGTTGCTTGTTCGTCGGTCAGGTCGCTGCCGGTATAAGATCCGCTTCCTCCGGTCCAACTCCGATTGAAATCATCAGACGAAAAATCTTTGTAAATAAGATAGATGCCGAATTTTTCCTGAATGTCGATAATATCCATGTCCCATGATTGGTTTCCTTGTGGAAAATCAAATCGGGTAGGCATACCTTCATTTGTAGGGATTATTTTTTCTTCTTTATGACAGGAAGTATAACCCATAAGAAAGGTGGAAACAAGGAGCAGATGATATATTTTTTTCATGTTGTGTTGTATTTATCGTTCAGGAGCCAAAGGGTTTTGTTCGAGATATGGGTTCTTTTCCAAGATGGAAGGGGCGATGGGCATGGTGTAAGAAGGATCGTTCTGATTGAGAGTGTAACGTTTTACGACCGCTTTCTTCTTTTTCCAGTCTCTTGAAAATTGAGGCATACCATAACGGCGAAGATCAAACCATCGGTGTCCTTCAAAACAGAGTTCCGAACGACGTTCTTCCCGGATTCTTTCCAATAGTGCATCGCCCGAAAGGGTGGCATCGGTCGGCCTGAAATCATCTTCGGAAAAACGTTTTTCTCGTAATTCGTCCAGGGCTTGCCGGGCTGTTTCTTCATTGTTGTTGTGGGCCGCAGCCTCGGCTAGGTTGAGATAGGCTTCTGCCAGACGGAAAGCCTGTCCGAAAGAATTGGAACTACCCGGTTCATGATTGGCTTCGATTTGATACTTCCCGAACGGCAGATAGATGCTGGTGTCGTTGTATTCGGTAACAACATAATATTGTTTCCGTAAATCGCCCGAGGAAAAAGTCCGTAGCAGTTCGGGAGATGCATTGAAAAATTTTTGAGTTCTGTTGTTGGTTAGGTCTACGTATATGTTCAGATAGTAGGTCAGGTCGGATATACTGCCGTACACCCAAATACAATCGGGACTATCCATTTTTATGAAATTATAGTAAGGTTCGGCGGTAGACGGCGTTGGCAAGGTACGAAGGTCGGTAAGATAAAAATCCCAGTTTTTGATTACCTTTTCGGCGTAGATTTGCGCTTGATTCCAATTTTCCATATAGAGATAGACGCGAGATTTGAGTAGCTGCACCATGGGCAGGCTTGTTTTGCCGTCGGGTTGATATTGTTTTTCACGCGGAAGGGTTTCGTATAAATCTTCGGCAAGGTCGAGATCGGCAAGGATTTGCCGATAGACTTCATCGACCGTGTTGCGTTTGAGGAATTTGTTTTCGAGGGCGCTGGTGAGTTTCAGGGGGACCCCTAAGGCTTCTTTATTGTAATTATAGGGTTGTCCATAGGTATTGACCAGCAGGAAATAGTAGAATGCGCGCAGAGCGAGAGCTTGCGCTTTTACATAAGCCTTTTCTTCATCGGTACCGGTTACGTCGTCGATATAATCGAGAGCGGCATTAGCTCCTTTGATAAATTCATAGGAACTCTCCCATATATTGACCGGCATCATTCCTAAACCTTCCATTGTGATGAACATTGTGGATTGCCAACCGAACAGAGCTTCATATCCCGATTCGAAACTGATGGAGTTGTCGTCGAGCGTTCCTTCGGTATCGGCACAACAAATGTCGTCATTGAAGATTTCGAGGTAAGCACTTATACTGATAGAGCCCGAAGGCTTGGGGTAGGCTTCACCCAAAAGCATTTCGTTTAATGCGTTGGCTTCTTTGGGAACAAATTCACTTTGTGATTTGGGTTCGAGAAAATCACCACAAGAGAATAGAAAAAGCGTAAGGAGGCTTGTCGATATATATTTTACCATGATAGATGCTCGTTTATTGTTAGAAACCGATGTTGATACCTAAAGAAAAGGTACGTGGCATGATACTGTTTTGTACTTCGGGATCGAAACCGTTGAACCGTTTGCTGGCGATGACGAAAATGTTGTTGACATTAGCGCTGAGCAATAAATTGCTGACTCCGACTTTTTCTAATTTGCCGGGATTGATATTCCATGAAAGGCCTATTTGCTGGCAGCGCAGGAACGAAGCATTTACAACCATGGCATCGGAGTCTTCCCATACATAAATGGGATATTCCGTCTCTCCATTTGGCAAGGCTATGTACACCTGATTTTGTCCCGGCAGCGAGGGGATGATGGTGTGCAGTTCATCTCCGGGTTTCTGCCAGCGATCGAGTAGGTCTCGATTAACGTTTACATCGGGTTCGGGCATGAAATAGCGGTTACCGAATTGTTCATAGGGCGATGCCAGTCGCTTTTTCCCTCCTAACAGTAAAGAAAAGCTGGTACTTAGTGTGAGGGACTTGTATCGCAGGCTGAGATTGAGTCCTCCGGTAAAGAACGGGTCGCGTTGTCCCGAATACACGAGATAAGTCGTCGGGTCGAGTGTACGACTTCGTTTTTCTTCGGGTACGTCGAGTAGATTGAATGTCGGTAGTCCGGTTTTCCCATCGAGTCCGGCAAAAGAATAAGACCAGAATCCACCTATGGGATAACCCTCTTTTATGATGACATCGGTACGTCCGTTCAGGAAATCGGCGGTCAGTGGTTCGTAATCGGTTTTCCCGGTACTGTTCCAGTTCTTCGATGCGTTTATACTGACACTCAGTGCAAAGTCCCGAGTGCGTACGGGTGTAAAACTTACGGTATATTCTATACCTTGATTGGTAATGATACCTCCGTTCATATTCATTTCCGATACTCCGTATTCATAAGGTAGTGATTGTGCCACGATAGCATTGGAACGACGGGAATAGTATTCGAGGTTCATGTTTACCATTTGGAAGAGTTCGAGATCCATACCGATGTTCCAGCTTGTCGTCCTTTCCCACGTCAGGTTGGGATTCGGTATTTGGGAAATACCCGATTGATATTGATTATAAAGATATGCAATTGTCCCTTGGGTGAGGATAAGGTCGGGACTTAAACGGGTGAGGGCATTTCCCTGAATACCGTAAGTCCCCCGGAAGTTCAATATAGAAATCCAAGGTACGTAATCTTTCATAAAAGATTCTTCCGAGGCACGCCATGAGAAACCGAACGAATAGGTAGGGTCTATGCGGCGGTTGGCATCTTGCCCGAAGCGGTTGGAGGCATCGTTTCGGATATTGGCATTGATTACGTAACGATCGAGGAAAGAATAAGCAAAGGTGGCGAAGACCGAGAAGAAATTATTGGTTTGGTTTATTTTTTGCCATTGTCCTTCATATATTTTTTGTAGAATACCCCAGGCCTCATCGACTTTCCCGCTTATGGGAATTAAGTCGTCGAGAGGTGTGGGTTGTACCAGTTTTTCTCCTCGGTCGGGTACATAGCCATATACGGTGTTGGATATGCTGTTATTGGTCGCCGACCGTACCTCCATACCAATGAGAGCATTCAATCGTCCTGCACGGCCGAACGATTTCGAGACAAGAAGTTTGTTCTGTATGTTATAGGAGGTTTGGCGGGCGTTATTGGTAAAGAGTTCTCCTCCGAAAGGTAACATGGCGGCTTTGAATTCGGGGCTGTTGGGAAGAACAGAATTGTAGTCGTATCCCCGGTAATTTTCTGCGATGCTGAATGTTCGTTCAGTACCGTAGGATTGGTTATCGCTGTTACTGTTGCCGTATCCTCCGGTGAATTGGTAAGTGAGCCAGTCGAGAATGCGCCATTTGAAATCGAGAGAAGCAGACAAGTCGGAACTTTTTGATGATGACCCGCTGTTGTTCATCTCATTCAATATGTTATATCCCAGAGAGGTAACAGTATTATTCAGTACATAGGTCGCTCTTTTTTGGTAAAAAGCCAAGTTCCCTTCGGAGTCGTAAGCCGGTATGGTACGGTTGGCTGTCGTGGCGTATTGCAGAGGGCTTACGTTCTGTCCGAATCCCGTGTTTTTCCCTACGCTTCCGTTTATCGAAACATTGATACTGATTTTGTCGTTGGGAGTAAAATCGAGGTTTATACGCCCCGTCATGCGTTCGCTGTCGTTTCCTATTTCTTGTCCTGCCGACTTGGAATAACTTACCGAGGTATTATAAAAAATTTTCTTGGTTCCGCCTCGTACGCTCAGGTTATGGCTATGGCTGAAAGCGTTACGGGTGAGGAGTCCGAGCCAGTCGGTATTTTGTGTTTCGAGAGCAGCCCTTTGTCGCAAGAATTCTTGTTGCGAAATATCGTTTTCGAGATACATACGCATGAGGCCTTCGTAAGTATAAGGTTGTTTTATGGGAACCGATGAGTAAGCTGTTCCCCAGTTGAACGCATCTTCTGAAAATTGTATGCGTTCCTGTGAGTTCATATAATTGAGGTCGTCGTAATGCGGGCGGTTCGTTACGGAGAAATTGGCCGTATAGTTTATCGTAAGTTTGTCCATTTTACCCTTTTTGGTGGTAATTTCGATAACGCCATTCGAAGCTTTGGAACCGTAGATTGCTGTTGCCGAAGCATCTTTTAAGACGGTAATGGTCTCGATGTCTTGCGGATTGAGCCAGGAAATTTGATTTCCGATGATGTTTTTCAAATCGTCGGTCATAAGCGAAGTTGTTTCCAGTTCGATAGGATCTTCCTGTATGATGCCGTCGACGACCCATAGGGGATCTTGGTTTCCCATGAGGGTAGATGTCCCGCGTATTTGAATTTTGGGAGCTGTTCCTACACGGGTACTGGTATTGGTTACTACCATACCGGCTACGCGGCCTTGTAACATTTGGTCGATACTCGAGTAGGCCGGCATGATGATGTCGTCGGCTTTCAACGTCGTATAAGAACCGACAAGGTCTTTTCTTTTTATATTTTGGTAACCAGTTACCACGACTTCTTCCATGGAATTGGCCGAGGTTTTCAATGTAACGTTTATTTCTTTATTTCCGTTGTAGGCGACTTCCTGCGGTTCCATACCGATAAAGGAAAATGTCAGGATAATTCCTTTTTTATCGGGTATCAGGAGAGAGTAACGACCGTCCATACCACTTATTGCACCGTTTTTGGAACCTTTGAGTTGGACGGTGGTACCCGGTAATACTTCACCCGTTTCGTCTTTTATGATACCAGATACGTAAATGTTGCGGTCGGGAATCTTTTTCTTAATGGTATAGATATTTCCGTTTTTTTCATAATAAAGATTTGTCCCGGAAAGACATAAATCCAGTATTTGTGAAACACTTTTGTCTTTTACCGAGATATTCAGGTTGGTTATTTTACCGATGTCGTCGTTTTCATAATAGATAATGCAGTCGGAGTTTTTTTGCAAGTACCATGCGACAGCATCGAACGACACTCCCTTTACGTCGACGGAGAGTTTTTTTTCTTGAGCGTTTACTGTCAGAACAGCTATAAATAAGACGGCTGTACTGAGGATTTTAAGAATGGGGGTTCTCGAACATTTTTCCTGCATCAATCTTGAAGGATTTTATTCTATAATCAGGTTTGTTTTTTTAGTAGGTCGATTGCGACGATACATTATATTCATTTTCCTTATATCTGGTTTTGCTTCGGAAAACGGTAAAGAAAAAAGTGTTTTTCTTACATCTATCGGGCGCAAATATAATAAATAATTTATTTGTTTTTCTTGTAATAGCCGAGTTGTTCTCAAATTTATTATATTTGTGCCCGTATAAACATTATGTGTGAAAATTTTTTTAATCTGTGGTGCATGAGAATAGCTTTATTTTAAATATTTCTGCGTATGAAAAAACAAGACTCTTTTAAGATTTTTATCTCTTTTATGGCAATCGTCGCATTGTCAGTTGTAGCAACTTCGGTTAAGGCTGCTTCGTCGGTTACCGATTTGATCGGGACATATGCTTTTACTGCTTCAGGGGTAGAAAGTAATCCTGACAATTTGCCGACTTCGTTCGATATGACAATTACAACGACAGCGACGGAGAACGAGTTGTCTTTTTCGGGATTCGTGAGTTCTGGTAATGTTTTTGTGGGGACTTTTGATTCTGAAAGTCAGAAAATTACCGTTAATTTGGGACAGGACGTAAGCGGGATGTTCGATGTTTTGTGCGGAGCCGATATGGCCGAGAGCGGTACACTCGAATTTACGGTCAATTCCGATGGTACTATTTCGATACCCAGCCCGATAGGAATCAGTTCTTTTATGTCCAGTTCGGTACTTTATAGTGGCGGAACTTTGACGAAAAAAGTTGTGGAAGAAGTCGATTTGGCCGATGTTGTGGGCACTTATACGCTTACAGCTACGGAATCGAGTTATCTCGATCTCGATATGTGGGGATTACCGACTGAAAATCCTTCGACAATAGCTAAAACTACCGGTTTTGATTTTACAATATCTCTCGATGCTGCTTCGGGAGAGAATGCGATTACCATTGCAGGTATGTGGGGGTTGAGTGATATTACGTTCAAAGCCGTTTACAACAAAGGTGAAAGAAGTATCGTTATAGCTCCGCAGACAGTCGGAAATTGGGATATAACGAGAGAAATATCTATGATTGTGGAATCGGCAGACGAAATTGTTATTAATGACGCAAGCTTTACTCTTACTGATGTTGCCAATAACGAAGGAATTAATATTTCGAAAGCGACCGCTGCCAAAATAAGCGGAAGTGTCAAGGAATCGTCTCAAGATGAAACCGTTAAAATTTATATGGCCAAAGGGTGTATTTATACGCAAGCCACAGAAAACGGTGTGGTTGAAGTATATGGTATCAATGGTGTCCGATTGAAAGTCGCTCCTGTTAATACAGAGATAGATATGCCTCAGGGTGTTTATTTGGTAAAGGTCGGTGATAAAGTAGAAAAAATAATATTGTAATGTTGTAATTTTGAAAGAAAGGGAGGCAGACGATACTGAGTCTGCCTCCCTTTCTTAATTGTTGAGGATTGGTCATTCATGGACGTCAGCTTATTCCTTCGGCGTGGTGATATAGAAGTGTTGTCAGGTCGTGAAGGTCGGAGATGATGTACGGTGCGGAATGGCGGTCGTCTTTGTCGTTCCAGCCCCGGCCTTTGAGCCATACCGGTGTGATACCTAGCGAAAGAGCGGGAGCGATGTCGTTTTTGTAGCTGTCTCCCACGACGATGGTTTCGCCCGGAGAAAGATGCAGAGCATCGAGGGCGAGACTGAAAATCGCCGGGTTGGGTTTGCGAACGCCGACGCATGCCGATTCGATAACGGTATCGAAACAGTTTTTTAGGTCGAAGTCGTCCAGTACGGCAGATAGATTACCGTAAAAATTCGACACCAATGCCAGCCGGTAATCGTTGTGCAGTTTTTTCAACAAAGGGCGTATTCCGTTTATATGATCGCGGGCTGTCGCATAGCATTTTTCGGCGACAAGGGCCATACGATTCCGCGTATCTACGTTGTCGGATAGAAACCCGTGCGTTACACCGTAGTCGAGTTCGATGGCGAGTTTTTTTTGCAAAACTTCCCTGAACGTATCATCGGTGGCGATAACAGGTTGTGCTGCCAACAGGCGTTCGCCTTGCACATATATTTCCCGGAATATTTTGTCTTCCAACAAAAATCCCGCTTCGCGGTAAGCCTCTTGCAACATGATGCCCCAATGTGTCCCGTTGGTATCGAGAGTGCCGCCGAAATCGAAGAGTATTCCTTTGATACCGTTCATGCTTTATCCTCCTTTTCGATGGTTGCGATAAATCGTCGGCATATACGCTCATGCCGTGCGATCATATACATAAGGATAATGTTCATGACCGTGAGTTCGAACAGAAAGTAATACAGCGGCTTATCGAGCAACATGGCGGCGAAAAGCACGAAAATGCGGGTATTGAAAGTCAGAATATTGGTGTATTTCATCAGCGGTTTGCTTTCGCGGCGGAAAGCTTCGCGCAACGGTGTGGGCCATTCGTCTCCGTATCGGTTGTCGAGCAGATGCCTGAGTTTTTGCAGCGAAGGGGTGGAACGCTCCTGTTCACGGGTATAACCGAGGTAAGTGAGGGCTGACAGTTTGGCAAAAATATTGGGGAACCAGGGTATTTTCGGATATTCGGAGGCGAGTTGAGCCGAGTCGTCCCATTCGCTTTGCTGTTTCCCTTTGAGGATAAAGAGATGGAAGTTCCGGTAATAATCGGCCATAGCCGCTTGTTTCACATGGAATATACCGGTAAAAACTCCCAGTAACCAAGCGTAGATGCTCCAACCCTCTTGTCCCGACAGCCGGTAGGCGACAGCCACATATATCGTTACAAACCAGATGTCGCCGCACATACCGTCGAGAAAACGTCCCAGACGGGAATATTGTCCCGTCATGCGGGCCAACTGTCCGTCGGCGCTGTCGAGCGAATTGGCTATGACGATGAGTCCGATAGCCCATAAAGTGAGTGGCAGAGAACCGAAGGCGAAGAGTACCCCTCCTGCTGTTCCTAAAATAATGGCGACAATCGTTACCGCGTTGGGGACGATTCCCAATCGGCGGCAGATAAGCGCCCATACATAACCGATGGGACGATAGAAAATGAGGTCGAATGTTTCTTCGGTATCGCGAGATTTCAATGTCGATGCCAGTGTAGGTCGTTTGGACGACGATTGGGCTTGTGCAGTTTGTTGTTCGGTCATGTCAACGATTGAATTTTTTGATGATAGATGAGCCGATATGTGCGACCGCTTCATGGAGGCACGGCGAGAAACTCGGCCAGTCGTTCAGGTCGATGAGGCGTATCGAGCCGTCGGGCGATACGATGGCGTCGCCGCCGTATATATGCAATCCCAAAAGCCGGGCTGCCCGTGTGCAGATGTCGCGCAATATATCTTCCTTGAACGGAATAAAAGTGGGAGCCCCGTTTATGCGTTCGTATCCGAACTTGTCGAACCCCTTACGGCTGGGGTAGCACCAATAAAAGAAAGGACTTGCATCTATGCCGTAAAATTTTATAAGGTCTCCCGGTAGGTGTCGGTTTACGACTACGCGGGCAATACCTCGTTCTGAAAAAGTTTGTAACAGACGTTGTGCGTCATTGCCGGTTCGGGCGAAGCAGATGTCTTCGGGGCACATGGCGTGAGTGTCGCTCCGTTTCAGCCAACACGATTCTATGCCCGATTGTTTCAGATGTTCGTCTATCGGCATCGAAGTATCGGCCGTGAAACTTTCGGGATAAGGAATTCCGTTTTGCAGTAATGTGTATGTGAGAATATCGCGGCGACAATTTCTGATACTTTGTACGGAATTGACAACGATGGAATTGCGGGATTCTTTTTCGGCCAAGTGTTCGAGTGTTTCATGTCCCCGGGCCATGTGGAATATCAACCGTTCGTCCCCGCCGGAGCAAATGAATTCTTCTTCGGTATAGGTTCGTACCGAAAAACCGTTTTCTTCTATGTATTTGGCGGTTAAGGAAAATACGGCGCTGTCGTTGCATTCCCGATTGGGAGAAAATCGGCTGGCCCTGCTTATTCCTGCGCAGATAGGTTTCATTATAGCGGTCGTTCGTGTGTGTGTATAAAAGATTCGGCTTTTACTATATCTGCGGCATGGTCTATGTCTATGATGCAGGAAAATGCGTGGGCTTTCAGTCGCAGGCCGTTTCCGATAAGGGCACGTTGGAAATTCCTCATACGGGACATGCCGGTTTCTATTCCAACTTTCAATACGGGCAGTACGGTGCGTGTAAATGCGTAGATCCCTCCCGAGACATACCGACTTCCGGTTGTTGCCGAGTCGCCGAAGGCATGGATATTCATATCGGTGTCGGTCTCTACATAGAGAGGTTTCTCGTCATCGATGAAGTCGGTTACGGCCATATATCCGTCGAGAGTATCGTCTTTCCTGAAAATGTCGATATAACGGGCAAATTCCTGTTCGTCGAAAATGGGATCGACGGTCGTCAGACAAAATTTTTCCCCTGTTATACCCGAAGCCAGTTCATAGAAACTGTGCATCGAACTGGGGGTATTTTTGATGATGAGGCGTATCGGGTAACGATGTTGTAAATTCTCGACGTGTCGGCGTACCTCTTCTCGTTCTTCGTTGATGATGATGTGTATGAGAGAGGCTTGGTTGTCAGAGAAAATACGGCACAACCGGTCGATCAGCGGTTCTCCGCCGATCGGCACGAGCGGTTTGGCGTATGCTACCCCTTCTCGGGCGAGCCGCGATCCTTCTCCGGCAGCTATGACGGCATATTCCATATCGTTTATTTTCGAATTCGGTGATTTTGCAAAAGTCTGAATTCCGATTGTAAATCGACTACGCTTTTATGCTTTATTGTTGTCCGAATAGATATTAAATATCTGTTTTGTTATCGGCATACAAAATTAGGCAAATATTCTTTCCCTGCGATATATTATCTATTATATTTTACGGGGTGGGATATATGAGTGGTATTTGTCTTTTTTACAGAATTTCGACTTTCGATCTGTTGGCATCGATAACGCGGTAAGCCTCTTCGGCTGTTGCTGTCAGGGGACCCGATTTTTCCAGTTTGAGTGTCGATAACGCTGCGGCGAAGCAGCCGGCGTCGGGGTATGACACACCTTTATTCCGCATATAGAGATATCCCATGACATACGTATCGCCGCATCCGGTGGCGTCGATTGTTTGACGGGGCGGATAGGCCGGTATCTTGTAACAGAGGCCGTCGGCGAGTATGATAGACCCGAGGCTGCCCAGTGTGAGCAGGACTTCTTTTACACCCCATGCCGATAGTTGTTCTGCCGCATGTTTGGGGTCAGCGTAACCGGTAAGCACTTCGGCCTCATGCTCGTTTACTTTCAGAATGTCGATGTATTTCAGGACTTCCTGTTTTTCCGGCCAGTCGGCAGGGGAGACTTTGTCGCCTTTTACTTCCCGCAGATACCCTTGTGCGTCGACCGAGAGAATAGCTTTTCCCGACAGGTACTCGATGACTTCTGTCGGGAAGTCGTCGGCCAGCAGGCTGCCTAAGTGAAAAAAACGGGCATTTTCTTTGCGCAAGGCATCGATGGTGAAGGGATCGGCTTTTGCCAGAACCCGCTGTGTGCGCTTATCGCTGTTCTCTTCATACCGGTTTTCGAAATAAACGGTATGCCGGCTCGGCAGTACATCTACGTCGATGCCGGCCTTTCGCAATTCGTCGACGACCGGATACTCTTTGCTGCTCAGTGCGGTTATCAGTTTATAGCCCGTCTGGGCGTGCAGGCTGGCTATACCTCGAGAAAAATAATAAGCCGTTCCACCCGGCATGTAAGAGGTGTGTTGCGGGGTAATTATTTTGTCGAGCGTGATGTGTCCTATGCAGCAGATGTCGGTCATGCCATGTGTATTTGGTGTATAAAAACGGCCGCAAAGATACTCCTTTTCGATGAAAACCAATCGCCGTATCATCGTGTTATTACAGAAATTTCGGGTAAAGAATGCTGCTTTTTATAAAACTTTTTGCTGCATATATTTAGATATATATTAAATATGCAATATATTTGTAAACAAGCATGTAAAAAATGAAATGCACCGAGCTCGGTCTCGGGAAGATCGGATAGCTCTGATAGGTGAGATTATGCGTAAAGTCATTGTTTTTATTATCGGGATATTTCTTATCTGCGAAGGACTTTCGGCTCGGGATAAGTCGGAAAAAATGCGTCGGGTGTCATTGGGTGCTACGGCCGGGTGGGCTTATCTTTTGGGGCTTGATGATTATGCCCGGGAACTCATACATTCCCATCGTACGCTTTTTTATACGCTGAATGCCGCATATCGGGCTTTGCCGGAAGACAGCAGCTTGTACGATAACGCTTTCGGATACCCTATGCTCGAAGGCGGCTTTCTGTTGGCCGATTATAGTCATATACGTTTGCACGAGGAAAATAGGCATGCGCCTTATATCTCGGGACTTGGTTATATGGTAGCTGCTTATGGAGCTTTCAGACGAGACGTTGTGAGGTCGGGTCGGTTTTCGTTATCATATTCGTTGGAAAACGGTATCGGATTGTCGACGCGCCCGTATAATCGTGTCGATAATGTTGATAACGAGTTGATCGGTTCTCCGGTGTCCGTTTATTTCGGTTTGGGTTTGCAGGGAAAATATAGAGTAGCACGGCATTGGGAACTCTATGCGAGCGTCGATTTGAAACATTTTTCGAACGGAGCATTGGATCGCCCCAATAAGGGAGCCAATACGGTCGGTTTGTCGGCCGGTTTGCGTTATTACCCTGTTCCTGAAAAGTTGACATTCCCTGTTCGGAACAGGCAGGGAAAAGCTTTCGACAAATATTTCTATTGCGATCTTTCTGTCGGGTGGGCGGCCAAGTCTCTGATAGACGAGTGGTTTTTGTATTATTACATGATTTCTCCACAAGATCCGCGTTACCGGACATCGGTTTTTCCCATTTATTCGGCTCTTACGGCTACGGTTGCACCTATGTTCCGATATCGGTTGAAATACGCTTCGGGAATAGGTCTCGACTACATGTACATGCCTTATGCCGATCGTTTGAAAGAGGTGGATAAGGAAAAGGGTATGAAGGGATTGGTGTATAGTCCGCATTCGGTCGGGCTTTCTTTGCGGCATGAAGTGTTTTATAAACGTTTTTCTCTCTATTTCAGTTTCGGGTGTTATCTGTTCCGGAAAATGGGGGTCGAATCGCCGGATTTCGATAAGGGGCAGTACAAGTATATTCCGATCGAGAAAGAGAAGCCTTATTATGAGACGTTGGGTTTGCGTTACACTATTCCGGGGCTGGAATGTGTGTACATCGGTTATCAGGTAAAAGCACATTTACTCAAAGCCGATTGTATGGCATTGAGCATAGGGATAAGATTGGAAAAATTGAAAAAACAGGGTGGTCGTACGATTTGATTTTTGCCATGAACAATTTATACGGATTATCCGTTTTTTGATACATAATTGGTCGTTTTGTCGTCGTTGATGCTCGTTTTATCGTAATGCAATTTGTTGTCGGAATATACGGGAGAAAAGAAATAGATAAAACTGTTTTTTAATAAAAAAAGAGTTATCTTTGTCGTCGCAATTATTTTGCAGGAATTTAGAAAAAAGGAAAAAGTATTTTGATAAGAAAATGGAAAAAATGAATGTAAAACCGGCAGACGGTAAATTGGGCGTCTTGTGTGTTGGCTTGGGAGCCGTTACAACGACGTTTATGACTGGTGTGTTAATGGTTCGCAAAGGGCTGGCTAAACCGGTCGGATCGATGACTCAGTATGACAAGATACGGGTGGGACGCGGTGCCGACAAAAAGTACCTGCATTATAATGAAATCGTACCTATGGCTCAGTTGAACGATATCGTATTCGGCGGTTGGGACGTATATCCTGCCAATGCTTATGAGTCGGCCATCAATGCCGAGGTTTTGAAAGAGAAAGACATCAATCCTGTAAAAGACGAGTTGCAGAAAATCGTCCCGATGAAGGCTGCTTTCGATCGCGAGTATGCCAAACGTCTCGACGGTGATAATGTGAAAAATTGCGCTACTCGTTGGGAAATGGTCGAGCAATTGCGTGAAGACATTCGTAAATTCAAGACCGAAAATAATTGTTCTCGTATCGTTGTGCTGTGGGCCGCATCGACCGAGATTTACGTACCCTACAATAAGACGGTACACAATACCCTCGCCGATCTCGAAAAGGCTATGAAAGAAGACGATCGGGAGCATATCGCACCTTCGATGTGTTACGCTTATGCCGCTTTGGCCGAAGGCGCTCCTTTCATTATGGGCGCTCCCAATACGACGGTCGATATTCCCGCTATGTGGGAAATGGCAGAGAAGACCAAAATGCCTATCGCCGGTAAAGACTTCAAGACCGGTCAGACCCTTGTGAAATCGGGATTTGCACCTATTATCGGTACTCGTTGCCTCGGTTTGTCGGGTTGGTTCTCTACCAATATTCTCGGTAATCGCGACGGATTGGTTCTCGATGAGCCTGCCAATTTCCATACCAAAGAGGTGAGCAAACTCTCGACGCTCGAATCGATCCTTGTTCCCGAAAAACAACCCGATCTCTATACCGACTATTATCACAAAGTTCGTATCAATTATTATCCCCCGCGTAATGATAACAAAGAAGGTTGGGATAACATCGATATTTTCGGTTGGATGGGTTATCCCATGCAGATAAAAATCGATTTCCTCTGTCGCGATTCTATTCTTGCTGCACCCCTTTGCCTCGATTTGGTCTTGCTGAGCGATCTTGCAGCTCGTGCCGGACGTTACGGTATACAACGCTTTTTGAGTTTCTTCCTCAAAAGCCCGATGCATGACTATACACAAGACGAAGTGCCTGTAAACCATCTCTTCCAACAGTATGTCATGTTGAAAAACGCCCTTCGCGAAATGGGTGGATACGAAGCTGATGAAGAAATCGATTAATACCCCTGTTATATTATAATTGAAAAGAGGTCGTATCTGCAAAGGTACGACCTCTTTTGTTTGAATAATATTGGGGGGAGAGGGATATTTTCGAGCTACATGGAAAGTGTCTGCATATTGTCTGATGAATTTATGGGGCGGGGTATTTTCTGAAAATATAAAAAATGTAAGAAATGGAGTCGGATAAGTCAAAACCTTGTATCTTCGCATTTGTTCTTTTCTCGTATGGAAATATCATTTCGTCCTATCACTCTTGAATCGCGATCTGAAATCGTTCGTTACACGTTGTTCGGGCTTTATCGTAATTGCGATTTTGCCTTTGCCAATATGTACAGTTGGTGTTTCCTTTATGGCAGCGAGTATGCTGTTGTCGAGGATACGTTGTTTGTGCGGTTTTATATCGATAATCATCGTCCCGCTTATATGATTCCGCAAGGAGCATTACCATTGCAGGATAGTATAGAAATGTTGCAGGCCGATGCCCGGAATTTGGGACATACCTTATGTTTGCTCGGTGTCTCGGAAGAAGGTCGTACGGCCTTGAACAATGCTTTTCCCGAACGGTTTCGTTTTGTTGTCGAGCGTGATTATGCCGATTACATCTATTTGAGGGAAGATTTGGCGACACTCTCGGGAAAACGATACCAATCGAAAAGAAATCATATCAACCAGTTTGTCAAAAAATACCCCGACTATCGTTATTTGCCTCTTACACCGGAACTGGTTCCCGAATGTTTGCGCTTTGGAAAATTATGGTTAGAGGGTAGTCAGCCCGAGTATGCCGAAGGCCTGTCGAACGAACGCCGGGCTATAACCCGGGCGTTGACGCATTTCGATGAGTTGGGTTTGCAAGGCGGTACATTGTGGGTCGGCGATAAGATGGTGGCATTTACCTATGGGTCGCCTATTACGCACGATACCTTTGGTGTCCATGTCGAGAAGGCCGATGCCTCTGTCGATGGTGCGTATGCGATGATCAACCGTGAGTTTGTCCGTTCTATACCCGGGTCGTATGTATATGTCAATCGGGAAGAAGATCTCGGCATACCCGGTTTACGGCAGGCGAAACTTTCGTATCAACCGTTCCGTTTGCAGGAAAAGATGGCGGCGTTTTATTCGCATAGTGGAACAAGAGACAAGGAACAGATTTTATCCGGGAGTACGGCTGTTTCCGATCCATTGATATTGCGCCGGGCAACAGCCGCAGATAAGTCGGCTGTTATGGATTTGTGGCAGACCTGTTTCCATGACGATCCACGTTTTCTCGAACTTTTCTTTTCCCGCAAGTTTTCTCCCGACAGGTGTTGTGTCGTTGTTCGCGGAGAGAAACTTTGTGCGGCATTGCAGCATCTGCCATATACGCTGTCGTTGTGGGGTGGAGAAGAGGCGTTGTCTTATTGGGCCGGATTGTCGACCTATCCCGAAGAGCGCGGTCGCGGATTCATGGGTGCGTTGATGACTCATGCTTTTACCTTGTTGCGTCGCAGGGGATTCTCGCTGGTTTCTCTGATTCCGGCAGAGGCGTCTCTGTATGATTATTACGGGCGTTTCGGATTTGAAACGGCATTTTATTGCAGGAAATATCTTTATGAGATAAGTGGGGAGGTGTCAGCGTCGGATGTTGCGCTCGACAATACGTTCGATAGCGAGTGGTTGAGTGCGGAATGGCATCGGCTCACGATGGCGTATTCTTGCAGCGTGTTGCATGATGCCGATGATTTCGAGGTGATTCGTACCGATGTACGGTTGGCAGGAGGTGATGTTTGGGCCTCTTCGGTCGGTGGAACGGCTACGGCAGCAGCCGTTGTGGTTCCCCGGAGAGACTCGTTGATTATTCTCGATGTTTGTGCCGACGGAGAAATGGCGATGGTCGGAATCATTTCGGCTCTTTGTCGCCGGTATTCGCCGAGACGGTTGACACTTTCGTTGCCCGACGGCAGCGAAGTCGGAGAGACCCTTCCTTCCCTTTTATCGGGATTTGCTTTGAAGTCGTCCGAAAGGGTTGCATCGGGCATGATGCGTATCGTCGATGCGGAAACACTGCTCGGCCGGTATGCCGATGCTTATCCGAACAGGACGCATACGATACGTCTGAGAGATGATATCTTGCCTTCCAACTCGGGGATATATACGATAAAAGAGGGGTGCTCAGAAAAGCAACCCCTCTTGTTATCGGGAGCAGATACCGTATGTGATTATGATTTCGATATTCGGGCATTGACCCGATGGTTGTTTCTCGAAAAAATCGATACGGCTCCTTACATGTCGCTGATGCTCAGCGAATGATTATTATTTTTTTTGTCGGGATACCGGTATTTCGATACGCCCCGGTACAATAGGCCGTCGCAAAGCTCTGACGATAAGCCATACACCGGCGATGACGAAAGGTATGCTGAGCCATTGACCCATATTGAGGAGCATATCAGCTTCGAAGGCTTCTTGGTCATTCTTGACGAACTCGATGAAGAAGCGGCTGAGAAATACGCCGACGAAGAAGATCCCGAGTATCAGTCCGGGGCGATCGCCCGCACGACGTTTCCAATACATATACATGAGCAACCCGAAAACAGCGAAGTAACACAATGCTTCATAGATTTGCGTCGGGTGCGACGGTTCGGTGAAGATGGGTTGTGCGCCGTAAGTATGCCACACACTCACATTTTCGATAAATCGGAAGCCCCAGGGCAAAGAGGTTGCATGTCCGTAGATTTCGTGGTTCATGAGATTGCCCATGCGGATAAGGGCGCCGACAAGAGCCGTAGGAATAGCCAGCCGGTCGACGGCCCATAACATATCGCGGTGGGTAACCCTTCGGGAGAAAATGTAAAGAGCGATGAGGATACCTATCGTTCCTCCATGGCTGGCAAGTCCTCCTTCCCATATTTTAAGAATGTCCAGCGGGTGAGCCGAATAATATTCCCAACCGTAGAATAGGCAATGACCCAGTCGAGACCCGATGATTGTCGCTACGATTGTATATATGAAAGCCTTGTCGCACCACCCGGCAGGGGCATTGTCGTGCTTGTAAATGCGCTCTTCTATGGCATAGCCCACGAGAAATCCAACGGCGAAAAAGAGTCCGTACCAGCGAACTTCACGCCCGAAGATAGAGAATATCGCCGGGTCGGCCGTCCAAGTAATGGCGTCGATCAACATGAGATGGAATTAAACAAGATGTTTGATTAGATCTTCGCGCTCGCCGTAGAGCATGTCGATGACGGGAATTTCGATCATCGTATAGCAACCCGGTTGTTGGCGGAACGATGCCCGGGCCACACCTACGAGGATTTGTGCCGTAAGAGCGGGGTTGTTGATTTTCATGTTGAACTCCAAAATCTGGTTTTGCGTTTTTCCCGATACGCCTTTGCGTATCATGTGTACGCCGTGTCCCATATCAAGGAGATCGTTGACGCATTCCACCTGCATGACGTGTGTTTCATCGTTTACGAAATAAGGATCGCTTTTGATGGCTTTGGCTACGTCGTCGAATTTATATCCGTCTTTCAACTCGATATATACCATACGGCGGTGAATACCTGTCCCTAAGGGAATGGTCATGGAGAGGGCGGCATTTACACCTTCTACGGCTTTTACGGCAACCGTATGACCCATACTCATACCCGGACCGAAATTGGTATAGGTAATGCCTTTGGGGACAGCAGCTTGCATGAGGGCTCGCACAATCGAATCGCTACCCGGATCCCAGCCGGCGGCTGTGATTGCTACGGTATCGTGTTTTTTACAGATGGCGTCGAGTCGATTGCGGAGGCCGGCTATCTGTGTGTGTATGTCGAAACTATCGACCGTATGAATACCTCGTGCAAGTATTTTCTCGGCGAATTCTTCGACTTTACGCGTCGGCGTGCATAATACGGCTACGTCGATATTTTTCAATTCGTCGATGTCGGAAACGACAGAATAATTTTTCAATTCATCGGGGACATTAGTCGCATCTCGGCGAACGATACCTGCAATTTCGAAATCGGGTGCGGCCGATAATGCGTCGAGTACATACTTTCCAATGTTGCCATAACCAACGATGGCTGCTCTCATTTTTTTCATTTTGTTATGTATTTTATCATTAATGAGTTGAAAATGTCTCTTTTTGTGCTACAAAGGTAGCTTTTTTATTTGAATAACGGTGATTTTGATGCTAAAAATTTATTTGTATCTTTGCTTGTGGAAAATCTTTGCATTTATGATACGTCAGCAACTTATCGTCATACCGGCTCGTTGTCGGGGATACCATTTGATAACCAGCATGATATTAAAGACGTTGGGCGAATTGCCCGATGCCGGCTTGCTCAATCTTTTTATCCAGCATACCTCAGCGGCTCTTACCATCAATGAAAATGCCGATCCTTCGGTACGCACCGATTTCGAATCGGCCGTAAATCGCATTGTTCCCGAGGGAGCATCTTATTATACCCATACGCTGGAAGGAGACGACGATATGCCTGCCCATGTCAAGAGCTCGTTGTTCGGCCCCTCGCTCACTATACCCGTTCGGGACGGTCGGCTGGCTCTCGGTACGTGGCAGGGTATTTATCTGTGCGAGTTCCGTGATTATGGAGGAGACCGCCGCATTTTGGTGACGTTGTATTATTGAGGGGGAAGGAGCGCACCGTATTTGTCGAGTTGGACAAGTCTTTTTTCTACGAAATCCCGTATCAGGCGAGCTGTTTCTTCCGGCCCTAAAATAGAGGAGTTTACCGACAGGTCGTACGATGAAGATACACCCCATTCCTTGTCGGAATAAAAGTTGTAATACCCGGCTCTTCTTTTGTCGATTTTCATTGCTTTTTCCATTGCCTCTTTTTCCGACAGGAATTCGTTTTTCTGAATTCGGGCGATACGGTCATTCATGGCGGCATGTATGAATACCGAAATGCAACGCGGGTTTTCCCGTAAGATGTAATCGGCGCAACGGCCTACGATGACACAAGAGTGCTTACGGGCGATATTCTGTATCACGTCGGCTTGCAACTTGAAGATATTTTCATTGCAAAGCGACCCCTCATAATTGAATGAAGAAAAACCTAACATGGCGTGATAGAGACCCGTCGGTGTCGTTTCATCGGCTTTTTCGAAATAATGCGGATCGATGCCGCTCTCTTTGGCAGCTTCCTGCATCAACTCCTTATCGTAATAGTCGATATTCATGAGTCGGGAAAGTTGTCTCCCGATTTCCCGGCCTCCGCTTCCGAACTGCCGGCCGATGGTTATGATAAAATTCTCATTCATAATAACAGGCTTTTTTCTGCACACAAATATACAATCTTTACCCGTAAGCCGGTTACGGTACAAGCTTAAAAAATTTTTTACGATTCAGACTTCTTTCTCTGTGTAAAAGCCTGCCTTTTTTGTCAGTTCGTTATCGCTTGGGAGAAAAGCCATAAAAACTGTTATACGCTAATTGTTTTGTCGGAAAATATGTACATTTGTACAACCTTGCGGTAAATTGCGGCAAGCCGATACAAATGATGTGTAAAACCATGTGCCGACGTCTGTTTCTCTATCTGTTGCTGTTGCCTTGTTGCATATGGCAGGCGGCGGCTCAACTCAATACCGAACGCATTACCTATATCGGTCGCAATGCGCTTTATTTCGAGGATTATGTGTTGGCTATACAGTATTTCAATCGGGTCATACAAGTAAAACCCTATTTGGCCGATCCCTATTTTTATCGTTCGGTTGCCAAGTTGAGCCTCGAAGATTTTAGAGGGGCAGAGGAAGATGCGACCGAGGCGATCGAGCGGAATCCGTTTATTGTAGATGCCTATCAGGTGCGGGGAATCGCCCGGCAGAATACCGGGAATTATCAGGGAGCAATAGATGATTATGCGGCAGGCTTGCGTTATGCGCCTGAAAATAGGCAGATGTTGCTCAATAAGGCTATCGCCGAAGTTCAGTCTGAACAATATACCCAAGCCGACAGTTCTTTTTCCCGGCTTATCGCCATGCACCCCTCTTATTACAATGCCTATGTGAGCCGGGGACAGTATCGCATTATGCGAGGAGATACGTTGGCGGCTCTTGCCGATCTCGACAAAGCCATAGAGGTCGATAAGTACCGGGCGCAGGCCTATGCTCAGCGCGGCGTACTGACGGCTATTTATAAGCATGATTACGATGCGGCTTTGACCGATATCGACAAGGCCTTGCGTTTGGAACCGAATACCCCTTCGTATTATATCAATCGGGCGCTGATACATTATTATCGTGAAGACCTGCGCGGGGCGATGGACGATTACGATAAAGTACTCCGTCTCGAACCCTCCAATCTTATTGCCCGTTATAATCGGGGACTGCTCTCACTGACAGTCGGAGCGAAAAACGATGCCCTTGCCGATTTCAATTATTATTTGCAACGGGAGCCCGATAACCTTATTGCCCGTTATAATCGAGCTATTTTGTTGAGCGATTTGGGCGAATACCGGTCTGCGGTAGGAGATTTCGATGCCGTGCTCGAAGCTTATCCCGATTTTTATCAAGGATTTTACGCCCGCTCCGAGGCGAAACGTTTGTCAGGCGATATGGCCGGCGGCAAAAAAGATTATGAACGGGCCATGACGCTTTATGAAGAATCGAAAAAACGCCGTTCCGATGTTGTTCGGAACGATGACGGAACAGAAAGCGATACAGATAAAGTGCGGAAGGAGTCAGATCGAAATATCAATAAATTCGATCGCCTTTTGGTCGCCGACAATACAGCCGATGTAGAACAAGAATACACCAGTGAAATACGTGGGCGTATACAAGACCGTGCGCAGAAGGTCGAGATATTCCCGCTGTTTACGCTTACTTACTATGAGAAGGGCGATGCCGTGCGACGGAATGTTTCTTATGTGCCCGAGTTGGCCGAACTCAATCGTGCCCGGTTGTTCGGCAAGCGTCTTTTGCTTTCCAATACGGCCCAACCGCTCGATTCGTTGCAGGCTTTGTCGCATTTCAATTCTGTATCCGATTATTCGCGACTTATCGGTATCAATCCGTCCAATCCTGTTCCTTACTTTGGTCGGGCGATCGACTTCATGTTGTTACAGGATTTCGATAATGCGCTTGCCGACCTCGACCAAGTTGTGGCGTTGAGTCCCGATTTCATGTTCGCCTATTTCCTTCGGGCGTATGTCCGTTATAAGCAGATCGATTATCTTCTTTCTACAACGACGAACCCCGAGAGTCGTGCGTCATATTCCATATCATCGACGCCCGGCGTGAAGGCACAACCGAGCAAACTTTCCGATCTCGGCTTGGTGAGGGAGCCTTCGAGTGTCGAGTATGAAATGGTTTTGCACGATTATGACATGGCGATTGCTTTGGCCCCCGATTTCGCCTATAACTATTATAATAGAGCCAATGTACGATGCAGTAGGCAGGATTTCAAAGCAGCGGTTGCCGATTATACGGCGGCGATCGAACGCAATCCCGATTTTGCCGAAGCCTATTATAATCGAGGTCTCGTCTATATCTATCTCGGACAGAACGATGAGGGAATAGCCGATTTGAGCAAAGCCGGAGAATTGGGTGTCGTGTCGGCCTATAATGTCATTAAACGCCTCAGCGATTGATCCTATTGTCGTTCCGGCGACCGTAAGAAAGAATTCCTCAAAATACATGTCAGACGCACAGCGTCGAAGAATCTCAAATAAAGTACAGCTTATCCTTGCCGTATGTCATTCTGAAAGGCTTTGCCTTGAAGAATCCCGTATGGTAAGAGATCTCTCACTTTCATTCGAGATGACAGAAATGTCATTCTGAACGAAGCATAAGCGAAGTGAAGAATCCCAATCAATAAAGAGCCGGAGATTCCTCGTCGGCTTATCGGCCTCGCTCGGAATGACAAGGGGAGACAGTCCTCGAAAACGTTGTCATTCTGAATGAAATGAAGAGTTTCAACCAAAGAAAAGATAAATATGAGATTCCTCACATGCGTTCGGAATGATACATGTCTGTCATACTGAGCGATAATGAAGCATCTTTACCAAAACGAGTAAAAGTAAGAGATTCCTCGCTCACGCTTCAAAATGACATTTAAGCGCAGAAGACATTTCCAATCGGCTGTGCCTTGTTACTTATACATGCGACCGACAGTTTCGGAAAAGGAGTTGAAAGGCATGCCCGCCTTTATCGGTCTGCCGGAAGCGAGCGAGAAGACGGAAAGAGGGCGAGAACTGTTTGAGCGGAGCGAGTTCCGTAGCCCCGTCGGCGAGAGAAGCGAAAGGCAGGGGTACCCGATAACGAGCGGGCGACCTTTCTTGGTAACTTCTTTGCGGCGGGAAAGAA
>URHG01000029.1 GCA_900547555.1 uncultured Porphyromonadaceae bacterium
GGAATCGGTAGCGGGGCGGTCATTTCGGCCGTCGATCTCATCAAAGGTATCGGCGTGTATGCCGGATTACGTTCTATCGATGTGCCCGGTGCTACGGGACTTTATGATACCAATTATGAAGGAAAAGTGGCTGCTGCGATCGAGGCTTTGAAGACCGATGATTTCGTTTATCTGCATATCGAGGCAAGCGATGAGGCAGGTCATGAGGGTAATGCCGAATTGAAGAAGACGACTGTCGAGTATCTCGATCATCGGGTACTCCGCCCATTGCTCGATGAGGCCGATTCTTTCGGAGAGCCTTTGACGATTGCTCTATTGCCCGATCACCCGACACCTTGTCGTTTGAAGACACATACCGATGCACCCATACCCTTTGTTATTTACAAGCCCGGGGAGACACCCGACCCGGTACAGGTTTATGACGAAGATAGCGTGTCGGACGGATATTACGGAATACTGTCGGGCGATGAATTTATTCGTGCTTTTTTTGCCGACCCCGAATAGGATGACGGAAATGTATGAGAAAAATGTTACGAGCTTTTCTCGGTATTTTCCTGTCGAGGTCTCAGGGCTTGTAGTGGTGCAGAGTAGCTCTTGGCATTTAAAAATGCAGAATTTTTCTTGCATCTAAGAAAAGGGCGGCTTTTCAATTAATCTTTAAAAATGTGATAAGTAAATAATCGAAACGCTTATTGGAATATTTCAAGAGTATTCCGTCTCGATCGACCCTAAAAAGAACTTCTTTTAAGAAGCTGTTCCGGGAAAAAAATCTATCTTTGTATCGGTAGCTGCAAGCTCTTCCGGATTCCTTTTCTCCGGAAAAAGAACTCCAAAGTATAAGATAAATAATCATGCAATATTACAGTACCAATAAACAGACACCGCCCGCCTCGCTCGAGGAGGCTGTGGTAAAAGGGCTGGCCCCTGACAAGGGGTTGTATATGCCCGAAAAAATAAAACGACTTCCTCCCGCCTTTTTCCATAATATGGGAGAAATGTCTCTTCGGGAAATTTCTTTTATCGTAGCCGAAGCATTTTTCGGAGAAGACGTAGAGGCCGATGTGCTTAAAAATATCGTTTACGATACCCTTAACTTCGAAATTCCTTTGGTGAGGGTTCATGACTCGATATACAGTCTCGAACTTTTTCACGGTCCCACGCTGGCATTCAAAGATGTGGGAGCACGTTTCATGGCTCGTTTGCTCGGATATTTTATCGAGCGGGAAGGAAACAAAGAAGTCAATGTCTTGGTCGCTACATCGGGCGATACGGGGAGTGCCGTTGCCAACGGCTTTCTCGGCGTACCGGGCATACATGTGTATGTGCTTTATCCCAAAGGTAAGGTAAGCGAGATACAAGAGAAACAATTTACGACGCTGGGACGGAATATTACAGCTCTCGAAATCGACGGGACGTTCGATGATTGTCAGGCTTTGGTAAAGAGTGCATTCATGGATAAGGATTTGAATAAGATGATGAACCTTACTTCGGCCAACTCTATCAATGTGGCACGTTTCCTGCCGCAATCGTTTTATTATTTTTATGCTTATGCCCAGTTGCTCAAGCAGGGCATGGCCGATAATGTCGTGATGTGTGTGCCCAGCGGCAACTTCGGGAATATTACAGCCGGTCTTTTTGCCAAACGTATGGGGTTGCCGGTGAGACGTTTTATAGCCGCCAACAACCGTAACGATATTTTCCTGCATTATCTTCGTTCGGGTAACTACGAGCCGAAACCTTCGGTATCGACGCTTGCCAATGCGATGGACGTAGGTGCTCCCAGCAATTTTGCGCGGATTCTCGACTTGTATGGAGGTTCCCATGATGCTGTTTGTGCCGAAATCAGCGGGGCTTCCTATACCGATGATCAGATACGTGAAACACTTGCTGACGTTTATCGGCGTTACCATTACCTCCTCGATCCGCATGGTACATGCGGGTATCGGGCTTTGTCGGAAGGATTGAAACCGGGAGAAACTGGGGTTTTTCTCGAAACGGCACACCCGGCCAAGTTCCTCGGGACGGTAGAAGAAATCATCGGGGAAAAAGTGGTTATTCCCGACACGTTGCAGCGTTTTATGCAAGGCAAAAAGCGGAGCGTGGAATTATCGTCGGACTTTACGCATTTCAAACGTTATTTGCTGGGAAAGTAAAGATGTGGTAAGATAAAATAAGAAAGGGAGCATCATTGTTGTCTTTGATGCTCCCTTTCTGCTTTATTACGAACTACGAACAGAATTGATTTTATTGGGCTGACATTTCGGTCTGACAAACCCTGTGTATGGTCTTGTAGAGCTTTCCTAAGGCCGATGTGCATTCTCTTTGCATTTGTGCGATAATCTCACCGGTAATTGTCGGGCAAGCGTACAAGGGATATGTCTGTTTTTGCGTATGGATTATGCGTCGGGCGTTTTTCGTCGGGAATTGTACCAGTGTTTTCTCCACAAATAGTCGGCAAACAAAAGTATGCCGGCAAGGAACGCCAGTCCGTAGTAAGGTAGGCTCTCGACGAGGTAGAGTTTGAAATTCCTTTTGATCGTCAGGAGAATATCGCTTACGTTTTCTTTCGAAGGGAGTGCATCGTAAAAATAGAGTATGGCTCCTACCGAGGCGATGAGAGCTAACGAAATCACGGATATCGTTATAAGCCCCCATATTTCGGTACGATGTTCTTTTCTCGCTTTTTCACGTTGCAGTCGTAATAGTGTACGAGCCGTAAAGTCGGGAGATAATCCTGCGGATTGTCTCCGGGCGAGAGCTTCTTTCATCAGGTCATGATAGCGGTTCGTTTCCATATTTGATGCGATAAAGGTACAAAGATAATTTTTTTCTTACACGGTGTAAACGCACTTTGATGTTTCCTTCGGACTGTTGCAGGATATAAGCACAATCCTCGATACTTTTGTTTTCATAGTAGAAGAGCGTAATCAAGGCTCGTTCTTCGGCCGAGAGCCATGAAATGGCGAGTTGCAGGTCTTCTATGCGTTCATCGGATTCGTTTTCATCGGTTATATCGAAAGGAAGTCCCGACTCGTCGTTCTCGATATGTTCGGGTATATTCCCATCGAAGGAGAGATACTCTTGCCGTTGTTTGTTTTTACGGAGTATCGAGGAGGTTACATTACAGGCAATACGGTATATCCAAGTGATAAATTCGCAATCGCCCCGATAACGTTTCAATGATTCATAGGCTTTTACGAAAATATCTTGCGTGATATCTTCGGCATCTTCCCGGTTGGGGACCATCTGTTGCACCAGCGCAAAGATACGATGACCATAGGTGTCGAGAAAGTAGCCATACAACTCCATTTCTCCACCTAAGATGCGTTTGATATACTCTTGTTCTTCCGTCTTCATCAGTGTAATTCTGCTGCGGAAAATCTGTGATTATTTTTCTCCGATAAGAAATAAATGGTTTCTTGTTTTCTTTATTAGACGCAAATTTATGATAAAGGTTACAAGAAGGAGGAAAAATATTTTTTACTTTACCTGTAACCTTTTTGCTGTTTTTGCGTCTAACTTAACAGAAACAAAATTATTCAACCCATAAAATTTATCGCTATGTTTAATTTTTTGATACCAATTTTTGTAACGGCTACGATTTGCTTGACGATATACAAGCTCTTCGAGTTGTTCGTTCGTCGGAAAGAGCGGAATACTTTTATTGAAAAGTTATCCGAAATTCCGGTTCAGAATCTTTCCGGTTTTTCCGGTCGTTTGCCGTTGCCTTACGGAGTAGGTACGTCATGGAATTTTGTCGCCCTTCGTATCGGACTTTTACTCTTGGGTATAGGGGTTGGTCTCTTGGTGGGATATTTTATTGCCGACTTAAATGTTTACACCAATGAAGAGGTTTTGGCTAGGGCAAAACATCGCACATATATCAATATGGTACAAGAATCTTTGCCTGTTATTTACGGTTCTTCCGTACTTTTTTTCGGGGGACTTGCTTTGGCCGCGTCTTTCCTTGTCGAACAATGGGTAATACGGCAGGGAGTCAAAAATGAAGCCGACAAAAAGGAGGAATGATGTTTTTTACGAGAGGCGGTTTTTCCGGGGCCGCCTCTAAAAGTGTTATCCCCTTTTTGTGAGCGAAGCGGAGTATAGGTTTTGCCTCGAAAAATATTGAGAATTATCCGGATTTCCATCGGTCAGTGAGTGGTGGACTGTTATTTTATTTGCTAATAAGAATCTATAAAATCATGAAAAAAACTATTATTTTACTGTTCTTGATAGTTACTTGTACTACAAATACATGGGCGCAAAAAATCGAAGCTGAAGTAAAGGAAGAAATCGAACTCATGTCGGTACTCGCCCGGCTGGCCGGATACGAAGAGTATGGTTTCGATTATGCGAGAGGATATACGGCCGACATCGATTCCGTTTTGGGAAAATATCGTTCGCATGAAGCCGTGGAGATGATGAAACTATTCAGTGAAAAATACGGGTTGGGATACGACCGCGTCATGTCGATCGCTTTACAGATAGAGTGCCGGGGCGACAGTATCGTCAAGCTCGATACCGGGAAAAAGAGCATCAGCCCGATAAGCGAACAAGAGACATCGGCATTTCTGTCGGCACTTAACGATTTCTGCCATACCAGCCATTTCAACGACTTTTTCGATGCACACAGCTATGTGTACGAACCAGCTCTTCGGCTGTTCAACGATTCGATAATGAAACATTTCGACCAAGAGTGGTACACCCGTTTCTACGGGACACCTCCCGCCGAACAGTTCCGTATCGTTATCGGTTTTGTTAATGGTCCGTCGTGTTACGGCCCGAGTCGTCAATTAGTCGGTCAGTCCAAGGAGGTCTTTTCTATTATCGGTTATGCGGCCAATAGAAAAGGCCAGCCGGTATTGATGGCCGATCTTGGAACGGTTGTACATGAATTCAACCACTCGTTTATTAAAATCAAAGGAGACACGAAAAATGCTTTGGCGAAATCGGGAAAAGTCATAAAGTCGTATTCTTCCTTCTGTATGAAACAGCAAGCGTATGATTCTTGGCAAACTATACTGGAAGAGTCGCTGGTACGTGCTGCCGAGAAGTGTTATTTTATAGAACAAGGGAACGGGAAGGTAGACAAATTAATCCGAAATGAAATGAGTCATGGTTTCTACTGGATGCCCGAGTTGGTGCAGACATTGCGTTACTATGAGTCGCATCGCAAGAAATATCCTACTTTCACTTCGTTCTATCCTGAAATCGTACGCTTTTTCGATCGATATGTGGCTGATATGGAGAAGGAGATTCAGAAGGCCTTGAAATAGGATTTTTATTCTCGAAGACCGGTCGGTGCCAAAACTGGAAGTTTTCAATATTCAAATTTACTTCGACTTGTTTGCCTATTCCCGTTTCGTGGCGTTCCTCGAAGAACTTTTATCCGAAAGATTTCAATTCTTGTATGGGCAAGATGTATGATACTGTATTTCGGTCGTAGGATGGATACGGATCGAATATTGATACCTTTTTCCCTGTATGAAATTTACAAACGAATGAAATGAAAAGACGGTATATGTAACCGGTATTATCGAGCCATTGAGAATAAGAAAGAAGAAAGTATCTAATTTAAATATACTTTCTTCTTTCTTGTATTTCAAAACTATTTATGAATTGTAATCGTAAAAGAGATTGCAGACGTCTCAAAATTTAATAGTATTCGATGTGCACTTTTATGGAGGGAATTACTCCATGACTTTTTGCATTTCCTTCTCCATATCAGCCACATATCGATCGAAAAAGCGTACGATTTCAGGATAGAACGAAGTGAAAGTAGGATATTTCTTGCGATGCGACTCATAGTAACGCAATGTCTGCACCAGCTCGGGCATCCAGAAAAAATTACGGTCTACTTGTTCTATGATAGCTTTGCGTATATCTTTTTCATCATAATCATGGTCTATGAGGTAGCAAATCGTGGCGGCACGTACCAATGACTCTTCCAAGATATTCCTCCACGTACCATATGCTTGCCGTCGCATGGAAGAATAGGTGTATTCTTGCAGGGCTTTACCCGATTTTTCCAGCGCTTTACCCGTATCACCCTTGATTCTAGTAAACGAGTGGCAAAACTCGTGAACGACGGTCTCGACGATTTTTTTGTAAAAAACAGGTTGTTCGTTATCGTCGACGGCATAGTTCATGATGGCAAAGACTTCTTTGGGTTGGCCTGTCAGTTTACGACTGGGACCGTAGTTGCATGGGCCGTTGGTGAAGCCGATGATGATACGGAATTGTTCGGTGGGAGGTGTCCCGTAGAAACGGGTGTACCATTCCTGATCGAAGTGTGCCATGACCGAGTCGTTGAATACTTGCAATCCGAGTTCGTATATGTCGGTATGTGCATTGAAAAAATCATTGAAGCAACTGGTGCGATAAAAGTCGTTGAGCGTGGTCAGAAACTCGATCGTTTCTTGCTCATCTATCGGACTGATGCTCTTTTTCCCGGTATCGAGCTTGACGATACTGTCGCCCCGACACTCTATCTGTAAAGCGATCGACATGACGCGGTCGTATCCCAATCCGTATTTTTTCTTGAACTGTTTCATCATTTTCACGGCTTCATGCGAACGGTATTTTCTCAGAACGGAGTCGATGTCGGCCGTGTAGCGGCCGCCTCGATCATCATTGTATTCGCCATATCCGGCCAGCCGGGCGAGTACCGACATGAGTTCGACCTCTTTTTTTGCCTGAGGTTCGATTTTTTGTGCCCATGTATTTGCAACGAAGAAAACAGATAAAACTAACAGAATAGAGATTCTTTTCATGGTTTATAGTAGATAATAATAGTGATGAAAATCGATGGCACAGATATTTGTCGAGATGAGTTATTTCAAAACTTTCAATATCGTTTTTCCTAGATTGGCTGCATAATCTTTGAAAAATTCTATTATCTCGGGGTAAAACGATGTAAAAGTAGGAAATTCTTTTCTGTTTTCGGTATAGTAATATATTCTTTTTATCAACTCCGGAGTCCATGAAAAACCGCGTTCTACTCCTTCTTCGACGGCTTTCCGTATGCTTTTTTTGCTCGATCCGTTGTCGATAAGGTAGTAAATTGTAGAGGCGTAAGCCAATGATTCTTCCATGATATTTTCGTCTGTTACAGCGGCGACAGGTTTTTCTTTGGTATATCGATACACGTTTTCACTCGCTTCTGCCAGTGCCGTTTTTACATCGTTGTTGTCGATGTCGATAAACGAGAGACATAGTTCTTCGGTGATGGTTCCGACGGTACTTTTGTCATAGAACGGTTGTCCGTTGTTATCGACGGCGTAATACATAATCGAGAAAATTTCTTCGGGCCGGCCTTGTCGGGCGCGGGTTGCTCTGTAATAATTACCACCCGAGGCAAACCCGATGATGATGTGTAAGTCTTTACTCGGGTATGTACCGTAGAAACGGGAGTACCAAGAGGGGTCGATATGGCTTATGACGGAGTTGTAGAATGAAAGTATTCCGTTGGCGTATACGTCGGAGTGCTGGTCGAAAAATTCCCGAAAATCGCTTTGCCGATAAAAATCGTTCAATGCATCGAGAAATGTGGCGATCTCTTTTCCATTTAAAGGTATCGAACATTTATTTTCGGTATTGAGTTTGACGATATGATCGCCATGACATTCGAATTGCAGTGCCAAAGTCATGACATCGTCGGCCTCGATTTTGTGCGTATTGCGGAAGTCTTTCATCATTTTCACGGCTTCGTGCAAGCGATATTTTTTCAGATAAGAGTCTATATCGTCCGTATAGCTACCGCCTGTGTCGGGCCGGAACTCTTCATATTCAGCCAGTCGGGCGAGTGCCGACATGAGTTCGATTTCTTCTTTTACTTGTGGTACGATTTCTTTGGCTTGTAAAAATCCTGTCGAAAGAAATATCGTAAGGCATATAATGAAAGCAGATTTCATCTTGTGAATTTTTAGAGTGTGGAATTTTTAATGAATTTGAAGTATGACTTTTATGGTCAGTGTGGTGAGGGCAAGTAACCATACGACGAGAGCCGAAATTTCGATGTTGCGTATTATCGAGCGGCTTTGTGGCCACCAGCGATTGATGAGCAGGGCGATGATAAGCACCAGCGGAACGATCCATAAGGCGTTGAGCAACAGTATCGAAAACCAGTCATTGAAGAAAGCGATGGGTAGAGTGCTGTCTCCGATGTGGAACATGACGCTGTCGGTTACTATGGAAGACGGTATGGCTATGAGGCTGCCGCCGACAACGACCAGAATGAACAGGGCCAAAGCAATAATAGGCAGGACGAGTATGCCTCCGCAACCGATCGCAGCTGCTTGCAGACACCCGTTTCCCGTGTTACGGGCTACGATGTTGCCGTTTTCGATATTGGTGGAGACATATTGCCTTATGTTTTCGGCTGTCGGGCGTATACCCCGCATTTCCAATCGTTGGGCCGCTGTCCGGGCCAGAGGTATTATCAGCCACATGACAAGGTATACAATGATGCCGTAGCCGGTAAAAAGGAAAAAGATGAGAAATATGATACGCATCCACATCGGGCTGATGTCGAGATAAGTTCCCAATCCCGAAGCTACACCACCGATGATTTTGTCGTCGGGATTCCGGAAAAGTTTCTTTTTGATGAAATCTTCTTCGGAGTAAAGAGGGGCAGATTCGCCGTTATTGTTTGTATTATCCCGGGAATTGTTTGTAGTTGCTCTTTCCGTGTTCGGTTCTTTGTCGTCGATAGAGCCGAAGTCTTCGACCTTCCCCAGTACGGAAATGGCTTCATCGACCTCCTGCATGGAAATGACTTGCATACCGTACCGTTTGTGTTCATTGAATATTTCCCATAAACGCATTTCTATATCGTTCATTACTTCGTCGGTCGATGCGCTTTCCCCGAAATGTTTACGGAGACTGTCGAGATAGTTTTTCAAAACCTCGGCTGCGTCTTCATCGATGTAACAGGCGTTTCCGCCCAGATTGAAAATAGATGTCTTTTTCATTGTATATATGTATTTTATTTATTTCTACTGTTATTATAACTCTTTGAGGTGGTTGACGGTTTTATTCAGGCCGTTCCATGTATCCTCCAACTCCGAAAGAAAGGCTTCTCCTACGGGGGTGATGATATAATATTTGCGGGGAGGGCCTTGGGTAGATTCTTCCCATTCATAGGCAAGCAGACCGTCGTTTTTCAAGCGGGTGAGCAAGGGGTATAAGGTTCCCTCGACAACGATGAGATGCGCTTTTTTCAACTCGGAGATAATGTCCGATGTATAGGCTCGTTTCCTGCTGAGTAACAGTAATGTGCAGTATTCGAGTACACCTTTGCGCATTTGTGATTTGAGATTTTCGGTATTCATACGCTCTTCTTTTGCCTTTTGTTTCTCCAAAGATATATAATTATAATAGTACTATGTATTGCATAGTACTATTATTTATTAATTATTAACATAGAGATGCTGAAAGAGATGTGTGGTAATAACTCTTAAATTGTTGTGATATATATGTCATTCCGAGTGTATGAGAGGAATCTCTGGTTCTCTCATGGGGTGAGATTCTTCGGTGCTCTACACCTCAGAATGACACGCTTGTTCAGATACAGCTGGGACGAGAAAAAGGAAAATGAAGTCAACGTAGGTCTGTCGACCGAGTGTGAGGAATCTTATCGTTTGGTTGGAGATTCTTTAAGGCAAAGCCTTTCAGAATGGCATGCACTTGAAATGGGATTCTTCCTCCCTCATGGTCGTCAGAATGACATAGTTTTCGAAGACTACACCCTTTGTCATTCCGAGCGAGGACAATAGGCCGACGAGGAATCTTCCATGACAGGAAATGCTTCGCTATCGCTTACGATGTCATTTCGGGCGTATGTGAGGAATCCCATTGTTCTGCGTATTTGGAATGAGATTCTTCACTTCACTATGTTCCGTTCAGAATGACAACATACTGCAAAAGGCAGTAACGCTTTGCATGGGACTTTTCGGGGCTACGCCTCTCAGAATACATGCTTGTCATCTCGAACGAAAGTGAGAGATCTCGTACAAAATACTACTCTCTTGGTAGGAGATTTTTTCTCTTGGTTGTTATTGGAATGACCATGTTGGTAATTTTTCTTTCTGTATCGTTCCATTCAAAAATAATACGCCTGTCATTCCGGGTAAACTTATGGGGAATTATGTCAGGCTGTGTATGAGGATTTTCTTGTTATCAGCATAAGCAAACAGACCTTTCAAGATGGTAGGTATCGATAGAGGAGGTGTGGTTATCGAAAAAGAGTTGTACCCGTACACGGTACAACTCTTTTCTTTATTGGAGGGTGATACTTAGTCTTCTTTCTCGGGAGTGTTGAGGTCGAGTACCTCTCTGTCTCCGCTTTTGTCGAAGTATTGTTTGCGGAGGGGATTAGCGTGGTCGGCGGCATGTTGTACACGATTGTTCGTTACATCGATTGCCAGATAGAGGGCATGTCGGAAAGATTCTTCCGAAGCCTTGTTCTGCCCTGTAATATCGTATGCCGTACCGTGAGCCGGAGAAGTGCGTACGATGGGCAGTCCGGCAGTGAAATTTACCCCGTCTTCCATCGCCAATGTTTTGAATGGTGCCAATCCCTGATCGTGATACATGGCCAGTACTCCGTCGAATTGGGCGAAGTGTCCTGAGCCGAAGAATCCGTCGGCAGCGTATGGACCAAAGCATAATATGCCTTGATTTTCGGCCTCTTTGAGTGTGGGTATGATGATTTCCTGTTCTTCTGTACCCAATAGTCCGTCTTCTCCGGCATGAGGATTGAGAGACAGGACGGCGATACGGGGTTTCTCGATACGGAAATCTTCATGCAGACTCCGGTTGAAGATAGTCAGTTTTTCGAGAATGTTTTCTCGGGTGATCATCGACGGAACTTTCGATAACGGAAGGTGTGTGGTAACCAATGCCACACGTATGAGGTCGTTGAGGAGAATCATGAGCGACTTCTGGCCATTTCCGATTTTCTTTTCAAAATATTCGGTATGTCCCGGAAAGTCGAATTTGTTCGATTGTATAGTGTATTTGTTGATCGGTGCTGTAACAATAGCGTCGATAAGTCCCGCCTGCAAGTCGGCTGTCGCGGCTTCGAGGGCGAGAAAGGCAGCTTCTCCGGCTTGTGCCGAAGGCTTGGATAGTTCGACTTTCAGTTCGTCGTCGAAGCAGTTTATCATGTTGATTTTTCCGGCGGCACATTGTTCGGCCGAAGTAATGATGTTGAAGTTGAAAGGCGGTAAATCGAGTGCTTTGCGATGGTAGGCGGCCACTTTGGAAGAGCCGTACACGACCGGTGTACAGAGTTCTACAATACGGGGATCGGAAAGTGTTTTCAGTATCACTTCGTATCCTACGCCGTTGATGTCGCCGTGAGTAATACCTATTTTCAGTTTATGTTCCATGTCGAATGTTTTTTATTCGGAAAAATGTTTTCCCGATTATGCTAAGGTAGTTATTCTTCGTGAATAAAACAAATTTTCATTTTCTGGGTTGCGCTGTGGGCTCGTCTTCTTGCAAGTACGTTTTATCGGTTTTGTTCTTTTCGGGCAGTCGACAACATACCGCATGCTGCTTTGATATCTTCTCCTCGGGAGGCACGTATGGTGCAGATGATACCTTTGCGGGCAAGGGCATCGCGGAATGCAGCCATTTTTTCTTCGGAAGGGCTGTGCAGGTTTACTTGCGGTATGGCATGGAATCGTATGAGATTGATACGGCAGTCGAGGCCATGCAACAGATGTGCCAGTTCGTTGATGTGTGCGGGAGTGTCGTTGATACCTTCGAAAACGATGTATTCGAAAGAGAGACGGCGCTGGTGGCTGAAATCGTACTGTCGTAACAGTTCGATCGTTTGGGATATGGGAAATGCTTTTTGTATCGGCATCAATTCTTGGCGACCTTCGGCAAACGGGTGGTGCAGGCTGACGGCCAAGTGGCACTGACTTTCATCGAGAAATCGGCGTAAGTTGGGTGTAATACCTATGGTCGATAGGGTAATGCGTCGGGGGCTCCATGCAAAACCGCTTTCCGAGGTAAGTATGTCGAGTGCTTTCAGGACTTCGTCGGTATTGTCGAGCGGTTCTCCCATACCCATGAATACGATATTCGTTAATTTTTCGAATTCGGGAACGGAAACGATTTGATTGATGATTTCGGTTGCGGTGAGATTTTTTTTGAAGCCTTGTTTCCCGGTCATGCAGAAAAGACAGTTCATCTTACAACCTACTTGTGAAGACACACACAATGTCGCACGCTCTCGGTCGGGGATATAAACGGTTTCGATGAAGTTCTCACCGGCGGCAAAAAGATATTTGACTGTACCGTCTTCCGACCGGTTTGCCTCGACCGGCTCGGTATAACCGATTTCAAAATCGGCGGAAAGTTTTTCCCGGTTGATTTTCGACAGGTTCGTCATTTGGTCGATGTTTCTCACACGGTTGCGATAAAGCCATGCGGCGATTTGAGAAGCCGCGAAGCGGGGCATACGGTATTGTGCGACCAAATCTTTTAGTTCTTCTCCGGTTTTTCCGGCCAGATATTGTTTGTCTGTCATTTCTAAAAGTGAAGTTTACAAGACAAAGGTAGGGATTTGTTTCGGAATTTGAGAAAGGAATACTCTTTTTCCCGTTAGGTTAAAAAAACACCGCCGGGGATACATGCCCGACGGTGTTTTTATTTTAGCGGCGAATTATCGTCTCTATTAATAGAATTTGATTCGGTTATCTTCGATGTCTGCGTTTTCTTCAAGTACACTCATGAATTGATTGAGGAGCATATATACTTTTTGGTTGTATTTTTCTGCCTCGGCAGCGGCATCGATAGACTCGTTATTGCTCTCCTGACCGGTTACGGCAAACATATATACACCGCGATTACCGGCGATAGGACCTTCGAGTTTGCCTTTGGCTGCCGTAGTAGCAGCACCGATCAAGGCATTTTCACTACCCAATCCGGCGATGGAAGATGTATTGAAGCTGATGAATTTGGCTTCTTCTACTTTTGAATTCATCGCTTTGGCGGCAGCTTCGATATTGGTCGGATTTTTTGCTTTCAAGTCGGCGATGATTTTTTCGGCTTTTTTCTCTCTCATCAATTCCTGACGCAGGTAAGGTTCTACGGCAGCTTGGGGCATATAGCCTTTTTCAGAGATATCGGATACCATAGCCACGAGGAAGTTATTCTCGATATTGAATATTTCAGAGAGAACATCTTTCTTCGCATTGAAAGCCCATTTTACAACCGTGCGGCCATCGTTGAGTGTCCCGAAACTGATATCGTCGGGGGTCAGCGTTGCGGTATTTACCAGCAAGCCTTCATTGGAAGCGTTCGCTTCGAAGTCGGCCAGTTTGTTATTGTTGGCGATGTATTGGCTTACTTTGTTATAGAGCTGGCTGTATGTGTCTGAGCTGGGACGTACGTTCATAACCAGTTGGGCTACGTTTGCTTTGGCAACGGGAGCTTTACGTTCGGTTACTTGTACGAGGTGAATACCGTAGGGCGATTCTATACGTACCACACCGTTGTTGTGGCTGTTGAAGCAAAGGTCGTTGAATTCTTTACCGAACTGCATGGCATCTGTTTCGGTAACCCAACCTATTTCCCCTCCGTTGGCACCGGAGTTCCGTTCGGCTGAGTATTGACGAGCCATCTCGGTGAAGTTCCCGCCTTTTTTCAGTACCGTGTAGATACTGTCTATGCGCGTTGTAGTTGCGGCATCGCTGTTGAGCGGAAACATGATGTGGCGAACTTTGACCGAATCGGGAGCGTTGTGTTTACCCATCAGACGGTACATTTTATATGCCTCGCCTTCGAAGAAAGGCCCATATACATCGCCGACTTGCGATTTCTGTACGAAATTTTTCATTTCATCGTCCATCGTATTTACGGCCACATAAGCTTCGCTGTAAGGAACATCGGTATTGAAAGTAAGGAATCCACCCATGTCTTTGGTCGAAGCGAAAGTTTCACGCAAGGCATTGATTTTCTCTTCGGTGGTTTTGTAGTCGGCCTCGCTGGGAACGATCTCTACCGAGATATATTTGATTGTGCGATGGGCGTCTTGTTTGTAGCGTTCTTTGTCTTTGTTATAAGCTGCCGTCAATTCTTCGTTGGTGATGGTAATGTCTTTATCGGCAACGCTGGAATAGGGTTGCAGGGCATAATCGAATTCCACCGATTTGCGACCGTTGTCGTAAGATGCTTGCAGGTCGTATTTGTTGGGTGCCATCGTTTTGAGCACCAAGTTGAGGTATTTCTCCGAGAGGCGTTGTTTTTTGACATCTTGTTCGAGGGCGATCCATTTGGTACGGTAATCTTGGATTTGTTCGATGACGTTTTCGGGATATTGCGAAAGGTCGTCGTTGAAGATTACTTGCAGGAAGTTGAGCAATTCGGCTTTGCTGGGGAACATTTGTTGGATTTGCGGAGCAATATGGTCACCTTGCAACAAGTCGGTCAATTCCTCTTTCGATACTTGTACGCCTACATTGGCAGCTGCATCGCTGATAACCATTTCCTGCACGATTTGGTCGAAGACGTCTTTATTGATACGTGCGGAATAACCTTCGGGCAAAGACATGCCGTATTGCTGACGGAACATGGCCTGCATTTCTTCGGTGCGGCGGTTGACCAGTTCCGAAAATTCTTGGGTTGTTACCTTTTTACCGTTTACCACTACGACTTTGTCTTGCGACATTCTGAAAAAGGCTTGTCCCGAGTTGAGGAAGTCGCCTATGATAAACGCGAGCAGAGCGACACCGATTACGATGACCAGAAGTCCTGCTTTGTTTCTGATTTTCTGTAAAGTAGCCATTTATGTGTTTTATTTTTAAGTTTCGGTTATAGGGTGTTTCCCATGTTAAAGCGCACGAAGATACAAAAAAAAGTGTTTGTTTGTGAATTTTACAGCCAATTTTATCGTTTTTCGCACTCTTTCTCTTTTGTTCCGGTAGCGGAGTCGGTTTCGGTAATCCGCATTCTCACCCGGCCTATGCGGGAATTGTTTCGGTCTATGATTTCAAAAGAGTATTTCCCGTTTTCGACGGTTTCTCCCGGTTGGGGGATTGTCTGATGAGTGTGTAGGATATATCCGGCAATCGTCAGGTATTCGTCCGATTCGGGAAAATCGAGATGATATATTTCGTTGATTTTGCTTATTTCCATGCGACCGGAAAATTCATACGTGCAGTCGTCGATTTTTTTTGAGAAATAACGAGGTGTGTCGTGTTCGTCCTCAATGTCTCCGAAAATTTCTTCTACGAGGTCTTCGAGAGTGATGATACCAGCTGTACCTCCGTATTCGTTTACAACGACCGCAATGCTTTTTTTCTGTTGCATGAGCGACTTCATCAGTTTTTGAGCCGGCATGGTTTCTGCGACTTGCGTAATGGGACGGATATGGGTTTTCCAATCGGCTGAACGTTTAAAGAGATCCGACGAATGAATATATCCTATGATGTGATCGATATTGTCCTTATATACAAGGATTTTAGAAAAACCTGTATCGGTAAATCGTTTTATCAACGTTTGTTCCGATGTTCCGTCGATATTTACGGCAATGATTTCCGGGCGCGGAATCATACATTCCCGGGTACTTCGAGTCGAAAATTCCAGCGCATTTTGTAAGATTTTGACTTCCGTTTCGACGGGTTGGTCCTCGTTCGAGTCTTCTATACTTTGTTGCAGGAGTTGGTCGAGTTCGTCGATGCTGACGGAATTTTCAGGAATGTTTTTTTCGATTTTTATTCCCGACAGGCGCAGTATGCTGTCGGATATACCGCTCGAGAATCGGGTAATCGGATATAAAATGATGTATATGAGGAATGTGGGTATAGCAAAAAATCGGAGACAGAAATTGGGATTGATGCGGAACAATACGTTGGATAGGAATTCCGATGTCAGGAGAATTGCGATTGTCGCAATGATTGTCTGTCCGGCTATGATAAATAGAGACTGGTCCCAAATACCGGCAATCAAGGGGCGTGTAAGTGTCGCTATGCTGATGCCGAAAATAACGAGGGCAATATTGTTGCCGACCAGCAACGTTGTGATGAATTGTCGTTGATGCCGTGTGAAGAGGGTGAGTATGCGACCGATGACAGAGTGGTTTTGGGCATCGAGGTCGATACGCACTTTATTGGAAGAAACAAAGGCAACTTCCATTCCCGAAAAGAAAAATGAAAATAATAGGGATATGATGATAAGTATAACGGCGGGGGTCATTTTTTCGGAGAGTATTTTTTTGCATTATTTTCTCGCGAACGGGAAGTATTGGTCCGCTTGCTTTTGTCTTCGTCGTTCTTATCTTGGTTTACAGGGAATATGCCTGTCGTGTGTCGTATGGTATATTGTGTCATGGCTTCGTTCGATATGAATCCTACGCCTTCGATGATTCTGTCCGACCGTTCGATGTGTATCGCGCTGTCGGAATAAATACTTTTTTTCTGTTGGTTCCAGTATATTTCTTCGGTAAAGAATCGTTCGTCTTGCATGTTTTCTATGCGGACGTCTCCTCTCAGTCGCCAAAGTTGCAGTTTGTTGAAGAATATGGCGGTATCGCTTAATATGAAAGATTCGGTGGCGAAATTCGAATCGAATTTTTCGACGAAAATGCCTTGTGGGAAAAACCAATACGGCTCGTCGGCTTTATCGAATACCCTCCATTCTTTGGCTTGTATGCGATAACGGGTTACGCCTGAGTCGGAAATGAGGGTATTGACATCGAATGTCGAAAGAGAAGGGACGTCTTTGGGGTCTCCGAAACTTTCGATAATGGCTTTTTTCTCTTTTTGGCAGGAGGTCAGTATCGATCCCGATGCCATTACTATGAGCATGATTGTAACGGCGAATTGCGAAATACCGATAGAATGATGTCCGATTTTCATAATTCAGGCGTACTGTTCCACCGTTTTTCGGTTAGTGCAAACGACTCTTGTAGAACCACATCTCGTTGAATGTCAGCCCTACGGAAATTTTGAATTCATTTTCGGTAACCAGTCTGGTCGGAGTCGTTCTGCGGTTGGTATAACCGAATGTGATGTTGATGATCGATTTGTTTCGCTTCATGGGAATTCCTGCCCCCAAAGTAACTCCTGTTTCCCATAAATCGTTGTTGCCGGTTGTCGATTTGACGAGAGGATATGAGCGTCCTACACTCACTCCTGCTCGATAACGGACGCTTTGGAAAAATTTGTTCGAATAAGTTTGGGGGAGAAGTTCTGCTCCGATAGCGGCATTGAGATAATTATTGAAATAAGATGTCGAATTTTCGAATTTAGCTTTGCTCCACGGCTGGAATGTAAAGTCTGCTCCTATTGTCAGTCGCTCGTCGTATGTATAGCTTATACCGGCACCGTAAGAGGCGGGTAAAGAATATCCGTTTTTCAGTTTTATGGTATCGTTTTGGAAGTAAGAGGTATTTCCCGAAGAGGTGTTGTAGTTACCTCCACTGATATAGCCTTTTCCCAAAAGTTTTTTGCCCGGTGTGAAGACGGCACCTAAGGTAAGACGGTTTTTTTCGTTGATGCGTATGGCATATTGTACGCCTATGTCTATGCGATAATCCGAGATATTGAGGATATTATCGAAGATAGTAGCGTTGGTAGCATCGATGTTGGAGATCGATGTCGAGCTGTTTGTGATTTCTCCGAATAGGTAATTGACATTTACACCGAGCGTAAAGCCCTTGAACAAGTAAGCCCCTAAACCGACGTAAGCCTGATTGATACTTCCTTCACCGGTCTGTCTTACCGTGCCATTCTTGATGCCGCCGGTATAGTCGTATCCTACCGTGGAAAACGGTAAAACGCCGATGCTCGTTGCCAGCCATCGGGCTAAGGGAAATTGCAAGGCGAAATATTCAAAACTCCAATTGGTCCTATGTTCTTTCAGCGATCCTTCTTTCATGTAATCGAATTGCAAACTTACACCAAAGTCGCATAGGAAGGTAAGTGTATCGATAGCCGCGTAGGAAGCCGGATTTTTTATATTGATTTGTTTCCCGCTCTGTATGGCATAGCCTATTCCGCCCATCGATCGGGAAGCTCCGATGGTATGGTTATCGAGCGTGCCGTAACCGTAACGGGAGTATGGACTGTCGATGTTGCTTTGTGCATGTAAGGGTAGCGTTCCTATGAACAAGGCAACAATAAAAAATGTGTATAAAACCGATTTATGGGTGGACATTATGATACAATATTCTGTTTAATCCTTTCAATACAATATAATCGTCTACAAAGATGGAGGTTTTTAATTTGTCTGCCAATAAAAAAGCATCTCCACCCGTTAAAAAAATCAAAAGCTCCGGATATTCTTGTTGCAGACTTGATATGTAACCTTCGATTTCGTAGCAAGCACCGAGAATCGCTCCCGAACGCATCGCTGTTTCCGTATCATAACCCAAGAGGGGGGTATCTCCGTTTTTTTCTACGACGGGCAATTTTTCGGTAAATTTATTCATTGATCTCAAACGCATCTTTATACCGGGTGCGATATTGCCTCCGAGGAAATGTCCTGTGGCCGTAATCATGTCGTATGTGATACACGTCCCGGCATCGATGACCAGAATATCACGATCCGGGGCTTCGGCACGAGCTCCTATCACGGCAGCGATACGATCGCTACCCAGCGTTTTCGGAGAGCGATAATCGACGGTAACGGGCAATGGCGTATCGGGGGTGAAATAGTAGAAGTGGGAGATTTTAGATTGCAGATAAGCCACCATATCGGTATTGGTGTGTGCAACCGAGGAGTAAATGCAGCCCGATATGGGGTAGGTAGAGAGCAACTTGTCTATATACTTCTGGTTAAGACACGGTATTTGTTCTATTCTGTCGGGGGTTCCTTTTCCCGAGAACAGCGCAACTTTGATGGTTGTATTTCCCTGGTCGATAACAAGGTGCATGACGGCAATTTTTGCTCGCAAAGATACAAAACCCCGATGATAATACGGTTGTTACCGTATATTTATTTTTCTCTTCGATTTGCCTTTGGGAACTCTGAGGTGATTCGTTCGGAAAAAACTTTTCTGTTTCGAAAACTTTACGTACGTTTGTGGAAATATTTCCGTCCTGAAATGAAGAGAAAGTTCGTGAAGATATGGTCGTTGTTGCGCCGCGTGCCTTTGATGGTTTATATTTCGGGTGCGTTGGTGTTTGAGATGGCCTTTATCGATGAGAACAGTTTCATTCAGAGTTATCGGTACGATCGCCAGATTTCGCAGTTGCGGAAAAGTGTCAATCATTATCAGCAGATTGTCGATGAGAGTAAAGCCCGGCTCGAAGAGTTGCGTTCGAATGACGAGAACCTTGAAAAGTTTGCGAGGGAAACTTATCAGATGAAGCGGGATAATGAAGATGTATTTATCATTATCGATGATTGATTGTTTATGGAGAAGAACGCATTGAACGTCCTATTTCAATGTTCGGCTGTTGCCGTACTTTTAGGTGCTGCCACCTATACGTTTATTCCCGATCTGCCGGCCTATTTTTTTGCTGCGGGCTCGTTGGGAATGTTTTTGACACGTCTTTTCCGTCGTTATAACGGTCGGAACCTGCGTTTGCGCCGTCTTTACAGGCAAGAATTGTTTTCTTCGCTCATTTTTATCGGAGCAGCCGTGCTGATGTTTTGGCGGGGCGGCATCGATTGGGTCGTGCTCTTTATTATAGCTACCGTATTGCAAGTCTATACGGCCATTCTCATACCCCGCGAAGAAGCCAAAGAAAAACAGCAATAGGACTTTTTCTTCTTTTATCCATCTTATTTCTGAACTATTTTCCTATTTGTTTTGTCATTTCTATATCGACCCAATTTGTTGGGGCGATATAGAAATTTGTATTTACTTTTAGAAAATCGGATTATGGAAACAAAAGATTTCAAAGAGCCTTTTATTCCCGATAGAAAGGTCGATTATGCGTCGCAGAGTATTGTGAGCCGGGAAGTGTTGCATAATGAGGGAGGAAGCATCACACTCTTTGCTTTTGATGAAGGGCAGGCATTGAGCGAACATACAGCACCTTTCGACGCGGTGTTACAGGTGATAGACGGTCGGGCCGCTATTACGGTAGCCGGGAAAGAGCATGTCGTGGATAGCGGTGAAATGATTATGATGCCGGCTAATATACCTCATGCTGTACGTGCCGATGTGTGTTTTAAGATGATGCTTACAATGATTCGTTCTTAAATCACGATTGTAAAAAAATAAAGAGGGTAAGTTTTAAAACTTACCCTCTTTATTTTTATTTGTTCCGATAATACGGGATTATTCGGCAGCAGTTTCTTCGGCAACTACTTCAAAAGGTATTTCTACGTTTACCTCTTTGTGCAGTTTGACTACGGCTTTGTAAGAACCGATTTCTTTTACGGCTTCTTTCACTACGATGATCTTACGATCGATTTCGTGTCCGAGTTTAGCCAAAGCCTCGGCGATTTGGATATTGGTAACCGAACCGTAGATTTTACCGGTAGCGCTGGCTTTGGTTGCGATGGTAAGGCTTATGCCTTCGATTTTAGCAGCCAAATCTTGAGCGTCTTGTTTGATTTTTGCGATTTTGTGAGCGCGTTGTTTCAGATTTTCGGCGAGTTCTTTTCTGGCCGACTCCGAGGCAATAACGGCTTTTCCCTGGGGAATGAGGTAATTGCGGCCATAACCGTCTTTTACGCTCACGATATCGTCTTTATATCCTAAGTTCAGAATATCTTCTTTCAATATAACTTGCATGCTTGTGTCCTCCTTACTTTTAGATTATTTCATCATGTCGGTTACGTAGGGCAGCAAAGCCAAGTGGCGGGCACGTTTTACAGCTTGTGCAATACGACGTTGGAATTTGAGCGAAGTCCCGGTGATGCGGCGAGGCAGGATTTTTCCTTGCTCGTTGAGGAATTTTTTCAGGAATTCGGGATCTTTATAGTCGATATATTTGATACCGCTCTTTTTGAAACGGCAGTATTTTTTCTTTTTAACATCGACCGAGGGAGGGGTCAGGTATCTGATTTCCGATTGTGCTTGTGCCATGATTAATTCTCCTTCTCTTCTTTAACAGATTTTACATTTCTTCTTTTTGCGGCGTATTCGGCAGCGAATTTGTCCATCTTGAAAGTGAGGAAACGAATTACGCGCTCGTCGCGACGGAAGTTAACTTCAAGTTTCTCGATAACAGAAGGTTCTGCATCGAACTCCAGCAGTTGGTAGAACCCGGTAGATTTTTTCTGGATAGGATAGGCCAATTTGCGCAGTCCCCAGTTTTCCTCGTTCACGATAGCTGCACCTTGTTCGGTGAGTATCGATTTGAACTTGTCTACCGCTTCCTTCATCTGTACATCAGACAAAACGGGAGTTAAAATGAAAACGGTTTCGTAATGGTTCATAATGGTTTTGTGATTGAATTGGTTAATACTTTTTTCAATTGCGGGGCAAAGGTACGACAATATTTCTTAGTATACAAACCTTTATCTCTAAATTTTTTCTGCTCTGATTATTGCCGAGATGTATGGGAAAGTTGCCGGGTGAGAAGTTCAATGGTTTTTTCGGCTCTCTTTTTTTCGTTTTCTAAATTCGAAATACGTTTTTGAGTCGAGATGAGGCGGAAACAGGCATTGAATGTTTCACGGTCGTTGGAACTCAGTGTATAGGTATATGGGAAATCTCCTTCGTAAGATATTTTTACGGGACGTTGTCCGGCCGCGAAGATAGTTTCGAATACGGGACGCAATTCCCGTCCCGAATAACAGACCAATTCGCAATGGCGGCCATCTTGAAAGGTAAACCGATAGTTCTGTGCACCGTCATACGGCGTTGTCGGTGTGAGAGCGTAAGTACCGTCGGGCAATTCTATTTTGGCCGAGATATGCCGTAAAGGTTTGCGTCCGCAATAAACGCTGATGATTTCGGCATCGTAATCGGGCGTTATTTGTACTCGCAGACAGGAATGGTGAGCTTTTCCTGCATTTCGGTCATATCGGTACACATAGCGACCTTCATCTTGATAATCGGCGTTTTGTACATAGCGAAATTGAGGTAGAAGTTCATCTCTTGTAGAATACAGGAGAGGTAAAAGACTGTCTATGAAGGAGAGATTACGACGGTTTTGTTCCAAGGTAATGCGTTGATTGAGGATTATGCCTTTACGTATCCATTCAAACGCGAGTGTATCGCTTTCGGGTATGGAGTCGATAATGCGTTGGGCGGTATGGTATTCTCCTGATCCGAAAGCTTCTTCGGCTCGCAGGTAAAGCGCTTCGGCTTTCGGGTGTCGGTTGCAGGCCGAGAGTGTGAGGCATAATATCGTGTATATGCTTCCCAAAAAGAGAAAAATACGGGACTTTGTCATTCTTTCGGTGAATAAAGGGTTGTTTCGCGGGTTACGTTTTTCACGCCTTTTATGGTCTTTATTTTTTTTATCAGAGTGTTGAGCGCGGTCGTATCGTCGACGAGAACGGTAATGTGGCCTTGAAATAATCCGTCGTTGGAGTCGATGGATATGCTTCGCATCGATATACGTTTCTCCTTTGAGATGATAGAGGTGATATTGGTAACGATTCCGATGTCGTCGTTGCCGATGACGCGCAATACGATAGCGTATTGAGAACCCTGTTTGCCCGACCAGCGGGCTTTTACGATGCGGTATCCGAATTGTGTGCGTAGGTTTTCGGCATTGGGACAGTCTTCTCGGTGTATTTTTATACTACCTTGCGAAGAAACGAATCCGAATATTTTATCACCGAAAATGGGGTTGCAGCATTTCGATAATTTATAGTCGAGCCCCTTGATATTTTGGTCGATGACCAGTTCGTCTTCTCCGAAATCCCCATTTGGCGATTGGGTGGCAACGAAATTCTCGGCTGTGCGGTTTTCACTCGATTCTTCGCTCTCTTTGCGTTCTATTTCGTGATAAAGGTCGAGTATGTGATTGACGTCGATTTTTTCTTGGGATAATGCGCAATAAAAATCGGTTACTGTTTTATAACCGGTTTTTCGTATCAATTTCATGAGAATAGAATCGTTGACGTCGATTTTCCTGTTTTTAAATCGTCGCACGAGCAATTCTTTTCCCAGTTCGGCTTCCTTATGTTGGATTTCGTTGAGGGTCTGTTTTATTTTCACCCGGGCTTTGGAGGTACAGGCGATCGACAACCATTCCCGTTTGGGTTTTTGGGTGGGAGAGGTGAGTATTTCTATTGTGTCTCCGCTTTGTAATTTATAACGAATGGTTTGATTCTTGCCATTGACTTTTCCTCCCGTACAATGGCAACCCAGATGGGTGTGTATGAGAAAAGCGAAGTCGAGCATGGTAGCACCTTTGGGGAGTTTGTACAAGTCTCCTTTGGGGGTGAAGACAAATACTTCTTTATCGTAGAGGTCCATGCGGAATTCTTTCATCAGTTCCATCGGCCCTCCGTCGCCCGATTCAAGAATGTCACGCACATTGTTCAACCAGTCGTCAAGCCCTTTTTCGCTTTTCAACCCTTTGTACTTCCAGTGTGCGGCAAGACCCCGCTCAGCAATTTCGTCCATACGTTTGGTCCGTATCTGCACTTCGACCCATCGGTCTTCGGGGCCCCATACGGTGATATGCAGCGACTCATAGCCGTTGCTTTTGGGAACCGACAACCAGTCTTTCAACCGTTTGGGATTGGGGCGATACATGTCGGTGATGATGGAATAGACATGCCAGCAGTCGGCCGATTCGTTTTCCGGCGGAGTATCGAGCACGACTCGTATGGCGAAAAGATCGTAAATACCTTCGATGTCTACATTCTGTTTCCGGATTTTGTTCAGAATCGAAGATATGGATTTTACCCTACCTTTTATTTCGAACTTCAATCCGGCTGCTGCCAGTTTTTCCTTGATAGGGGCAATAAATTCCTGGATATATTTGTCTCGGGATTCTTTGGTTTCACTCAGTTTGTGGGCGATACGGTCGTATTCTTCGCGCTGGGTATATTTGAGCGCGAGGTCTTCGAGCTCGGTTTTTATACGGTATAATCCCAATCTGTGGGCGAGAGGGGCATAGAGATAAGAGGCTTCGTAGGCGACGTTTTCTCTGAATTTATTGTTGGGGTGGTGATTGATCATGCGCATGAGACATAGCCTGTCGGCGATCATGATGATAATCACTCTCACATCTTCGGCGAATGTGAGCAGTAAGTTGCGAAAATTATCGCTTTGTACGGTTTCTTGTTTGGCATACAGACTGTTGGCCTTGATGAGTCCCCGTATGATTTTGACACAATCGGTACCGAATAGATTTTCGACAGCCTCGAAAGACAATCGGTTTTCGACGACGAGATTACAAGTAAGTACGGCAGCCAGCGTGCTGCGGTCAAGGCCTACTTCCTGTGCGAGGATAAGGGCTGTGGCTATGTCGTGGTACAGGCGGTTTATTCCGTTGCTGTCTCGCAGGTAGCTGCCCGATAGTACGGCCTCGGTGATATGTTGGCGCAGGGAAAAGAATTCTTTTTCTCCTATGAGCGGACGGGCTGTGGCGAATAAAGACCGGTAGGCTGTCAGAAATTCTTTGCGTTCGGTTGCGGTAAAGTATTGTTTCTCATTCATAAAGTCTGCAATTTCGAGAAGATAATCAAGAGAATACAACAAAAGTAATCATTTATTCGAAAAGGTGGTGGTTTATAAGCGAAAAATGAATTTTATACAGCCGAAATTATTTGTTTCGGTATGTAGATATGGAAGCATACAAACCCCGTTGTCCGATCGGACAACGGGGTTTTCACATAGAAGATTCTTTTTATTTCGATATTTTTGCCGGGTCTATGCCTAAGGCTTTTGCTACGCCTTTGCCGTAATTTTCATCGGCTTTCATGCAGTTGCCGATGTGGCGGAGTTTTATTTCCTCGGGAATATCTCCCATGGCACGGGCTGTATTCTCGAACAACCGTTGCTGCTCATCGGGTTTCATCAGCCTGAATAGATCGCCGGCTTGGGTGTAGTAGTCGGAGTCATCTTCTCTGAAATCCCATTGGTAAGCAGCCCCGTCGAGTTCCATAGGCGGTTCTTTGTATTCGGGTTGTTCCTGCCATTCGCCGTATCCGTTGGGTTCGTATCCGAGTGTCCCTCCGTGATTTCCGTCTATGCGCATGGCTCCGTCGCGGTGGTACATGTTGAGGAACGGACAGCGACTGCGGTTTACGGGTATCTGGTAGTGGTTCACGCCGAGACGGTAACGTTGTGCATCGCCGTAGGAAAAGAGGCGGCCCTGTAACATACGGTCGGGAGAGAAACTGATACCCGGTACGACATTGGCCGGATTGAAAGCGGCTTGCTCCACGTCGGAAAAATAGTTCTCGGGGTTACGGTTCAGTTCTATGACACCGACTTCGTGCAAAGGATATTGTTTCTGCGACCATACTTTCGTGAGGTCGAACGGATTGAACGGACACTCTTTGGCCTGTTCTTCGGTCATGAGTTGCACATACATTGTCCATTTGGGAAAATCTCCTTTTTCGATGCTCTCGAAGAGGTCGCGGTGATGGCTTTCGCGGTCTTTTCCGATGATGGCTTCGGCTTCTTGGTCGGTCAGGTTTTTGATACCTTGTTGGGTACGGAAGTGGAATTTCACCCATGTGCGTTTTCCGTCGGTGTCGATAAATGAGAATGTATGGCTGCCGTAGCCGTGCATGTGCCGGTAGGAATAGGGAATACCTCTGTCGCTCATTGTGATGGTAACCTGATGGAGAGCTTCGGGTAGGAGTGTCCAAAAATCCCAGTTGTTATGTGGGCTTCTCATGTGGGTGCGCGGGTCTCGTTTTACGACGTGATTGAGGTCGGGAAATTTCAATGGGTCGCGCAAGAAAAAGACCGGCGTGTTATTGCCGACTAAATCCCAGTTTCCTTCTTCGGTATAAAATTTGATGGCAAAACCCCGAATGTCGCGTTCGGCATCGGCTGCCCCGCGTTCGCCGGCAACGGTAGAGAAACGCATGAACAATTCGGTTTGTTTTCCTATTTCGGAGAAGATCGCCGCTTTGGTATATCGGGTGATGTTATGGGTAACGGTGAAGTGCCCGAAAGCTCCCGACCCTTTGGCGTGCATGCGTCGTTCGGGAATAACTTCCCGGTCGAAGTGTGCTAATTTTTCAAGAAACCATATATCTTGCAATAACATAGGGCCTCGTTTCCCTGCTGTAACGACATTGTTGTTGTCGGATACCGGAGCGCCGTTGGCGCTTGTCAGTTTTTTCTTTTCCATTTTTTTGTTTTTTAGATGATAGATTATTTGTTGATAAATAAATCCAAAAGTTTCCTATCGTGCTCCGATAGTTTGCCCGTACGGGATCGCAGTAGGGAAACAGGAGTCGATACGGGTATGTTCATGGCACGTTTCATATTTCGGAACATACTTCCTGTTCTTATTTTGTAGGTTGTGAAAAAAAGAGTCTTTTCTATCGGAAATATCCTGGAAATGGTTTTGGAGAGAGATTTCCATTGTTTATGAGGGTGTTGGTTTATGATAAACCAGCCACAAGTCCAACAACCGGTTAGCAATAGATCGGCTTCTTTTGCCTTATTTCGGTCGAAGTCGGACACAGAACACAAGCTTACGCTTATTCCTTTCGACCATAAGTACATGGCAATTTCCCGGGCGTAGTTGGCGGTATGTCCTTTATGACTATAATATACAACAATCGCTTTCATGTTATTGTCGTCTTAAAAACATTTATGTAGTAAAAAAATGTACTGAATACAAATATATGGATTTTACCGAAATTACCATTGTTTTTCCAAAAAAAATTTTTTAACTTTGAGAAGTTTTCAATTTTGACAATCCTAAAAATAGATACTATGTTTACACCCGAAGATTTAGCATTACTGAAACAGAAAGGAATTTCCGAAAAACAGATTGAAGAACAGCTGCATTGTTTTGAGACAGGTTTCCCCTATCTCGAATTGGAAGCTCCTGCCGGGCTGGGCAATGGCATTTTGGCGCTCGACGATACGGCGGTCGATCACTATCTCGACGTTTGGGACGAATATTTGGCATCGAATCCGACGATTGTGAAATTTGTTCCAGCATCGGGTGCGGCCAGCCGTATGTTCAAAAATTTATTTGAGTTTGTCGACGCCGATTATACCGAACCCACAACCGAATTTGAAAAGAAATTTTTCTCGCATATCAAGGATTTTGCATTTTACGCCGACCTCAATACAGTTTGTCTCGAAAAAGAAGGTAGGGATATAGATGCTTTGATCGCGGCGGGACAATATAAAGAGATTGTTGCAAATCTTCTTTCGGAGAAAGGACTCAACTACGGGGCGTTACCGAAAGGCATGCTCAAATTCCATCATTATCCCGATGCCGACCGTACGGCAATGGAAGAACATTTGGCCGAGGGTGCCATGTATGCCCGTAACGAGGCCGGCGACGTGAATGTGTATTTTACCGTATCGCATGAGCATTTGCCTTATTTCAAAAAAGTCGTGGCCGACAAACAAGCCTTGTATGAAAAAGAATACGATGTGAAATATCACATCAGTTTTTCGGAGCAAAAACCTTCGACCGATACCATTGCGGCCGATATGGAAAATAAGCCGTTCAGAGATAAAGGCAAGTTGCTTTTCCGCCCCGGAGGACATGGTGCCCTTATCGAGAATCTCAATGACATCGATGCCGATGTGATTTTTATTAAAAATATCGATAATGTCGTACCCGATCGCATAAAACCCGATACGGTGCGTTTCAAGAAAATCATAGGCGGAGTACTTGTTTCTCTTAAAAAACAAATCGATGCTTATGTTTCCATGCTCGAAAGCGGAAAATACACGATGGACGACGTGAGGGAAGTCATACTTTTCCTGCAACAGCAACTCTTTACCCGCCACCCCGATATAAAGAAAATGGAAGACGCCGAGTTGGTTGTGTACCTGCTGAAAAAATTGCGTCGGCCGTTGCGGGTATGCGGTATGGTAAAGAATGTGGGAGAACCCGGCGGAGGACCTTTTTTGGTGTATAATGCCGACGGCTCATTCTCTCCGCAAATTTTGGAGAGTTCACAGATCGATTTGAAAAATCCCGCCTCGAAAACGATGTTCGACAAGTCGACGCACTTCAATCCGGTCGATTTGGTATGCGCTGTGAAAAACGGGAAAAACGAGAAATACGACCTTCCGAAATATGTCGATAAGAAAACCGGATTTATTTCGTACAAGTCCAAGAACGGAAAAGATTTGAAGGCACTCGAATTACCGGGGCTGTGGAACGGAGCCATGTCGGACTGGAATACCCTTTTTGTCGAAGTTCCCATTTCGACGTTCAATCCGGTGAAGACCGTAAACGATCTGTTGCGCGAACAGCATCAATAGCAGACATGAGTTATTTCGAGCCGCACGGCAATCGCCGTGCGGCTTTATTTTGATAAGAAGGCGTATATAAATTGTGAAGAAGGAGTTGCCCGATATTCATAGGAAAAGGTTATCTTTGTCCCGTTAAAAAACCGACAATTCATAAACAATAACGTAAAATGGGAAAAGTCCTTATTATCGGTGCCGGCGGCGTAGCTACCGTGGCCGCGCACAAAGTGGCGCAGAATGCCGATGTTTTTACAGAGATTATGATAGCCAGCCGCACGAAATCGAAATGCGACGCCATTGTGGAGGCTATCGGGAATAAGGCGATCAAGACCGCACAGGTCGATGCCGACGATGTAGAACAGTTGGTTGCCCTTTTCGAGAGTTTCCGTCCGGATATCGTTATGAATCTTGCTTTGCCTTATCAGGATTTGACGATTATGGAGGCGTGTCTGCGTACTGGTGTCAATTATCTCGATACCGCCAATTACGAACCCAAAGACGAAGCCCATTTCGAGTACAGTTGGCAATGGGCCTACAAAGACCGTTTCGAGAAAGCCGGTCTTACGGCTATCCTCGGTTGCGGTTTCGACCCGGGTGTAACGAGCGTATATACAGCTTATGCCGCCAAGCATTATTTCGATGAAATTCACTATCTCGATATCGTCGATTGCAATGCCGGCGATCATCATAAAGCTTTCGCAACCAACTTCAATCCCGAAATCAACATACGGGAGATTACCCAGAAGGGATTGTATTGGGAAGACGGCAAGTGGATAGAAACCGAGCCTCTTGAAATACACCGCCCGCTCACTTATCCCAACGTCGGGCCGCGTGAAAGTTATCTTCTTCATCATGAAGAACTTGAAAGTTTGGTAAAAAATTATCCGACCATCAAGCGTGCCCGTTTCTGGATGACTTTCGGACAAGAATATCTGACCCATTTGCGGGTGATACAAAATATCGGTATGGACAGCATCAAGCCTATCAATTACAACGGCATGGAAATCGTTCCCTTGCAGTTCCTCAAAGCCGTGTTGCCCAATCCGCAAGACCTCGGTGAGAATTACGAAGGTGAGACATCGATCGGTTGCCGCATACGGGGTGTGAAAGACGGTAAAGAGCTTACTTATTATGTTTATAATAACTGTTCGCACCGTGCCGCTTATGAAGAGACGGGAATGCAGGGGGTAAGCTATACGACCGGGGTGCCTGCCATGATCGGGGCCATGATGTTCTTGAAAGGTCTTTGGAAGAAACCCGGTGTTTACAATGTCGAGGAATTCGATCCCGATCCGTTTATGGAGCAACTCAATAAACAAGGATTGCCCTGGCATGAACAGTTCAATGTCGATTTGGAGTTGTAAGAGAGAAAATATTATATAGAAAAAGCTCAGACTTTCAAGTCTGAGCTTTTTGTTTGATATAGTAAGAAGATTAGTTACGAACTTCTTTGATGGCTTGCAGAAGGGCTTCGATGTCTTGCGGATAAATATCTCCTATATTTCCGATGCGGAACGTATCGGCTTCGGAAATTTTTCCCGGATAGATAACAAAACCTTTTACTTTGAGTTTGTTGTAGAAGTCGACGAAATCGAAATTTTTTGTCGGGTAGTAGAATGAGGTGATGATACAACCCTGCTTGTCATCGGGCAAAAGAGTTTCAAATCCGAGATTGCGCATACCGTCGACCAGCGTACGGTGGTTTTGCTTATAGCGTTCCGAACGGGCAACGATACCGCCTTCTTCATTCAGTTCTTTCATGGCCTGATAAAAAGCATGCACCACATGTGTAGGCGATGTGAAACGCCATTTGCCACCGCCTTTTTCCATCGTTTCCCACTGCGCATAGATGTCGAGCGAGAGAGAACGGGCATTTCCTTTCGTTGCGATCAGCTTATCTTTCTTCGCAATGATAAAACCGAAACCGGGAACACCTTGGATACATTTGTTGGCACTGCTGACTAAAAAGTCGATATCCAGCTTCTTCATATCAATTGGCACACCGCCAAAGCTACTCATAGCATCAACGATAAAGGTGATGTTACGACCTTTCAAGACTTCGGCCACTTCTTCGATCGGGTTCAGCAGACCGGTTGTCGTTTCACTATGTACCATCGACAGGTGCGTAATATCCGGATTGGCTTCGAGGGCTTTACGAGCCACTTCACCAGTCACCAATTCCGTCTCGTGCAAAGAGACCAGTACATGGTCAATATGATAGTATTCCGCAATCTGTGCCATACGTTTGCCGTAAGCACCGTTCGCCAGGATCAGAAGTTTGTCGGTCGGCTTCACGGCTGCACCGATGGTGGCCTCCACACAGTATGTTCCGCTGCCTTGCAACAAGACATCCGTATATTCGTCTTCATCCAGTCCGGCAATAGCCAACAAGCCCTTACGGATGGGGGTTACAATTCCTTCGTTATAATCTTTATCCCAAGTACACCAGTCCTGAAGCATCGCTTCGCGAACTGTTTCAGATGTGCTCAGGGGACCTGGGGTAAGCAACAGGTAATTTCTTTTTGTATTCATGATATCCTTATTATAAATCAATATTTACCATTAATCTTCTCAATGCAGGAGGGGAGCTCCATAATGTTGTCCAAGACAAAATGGGCACCGGCATTCAGCATCCGTTCACGCACTTCGCGCTTGAGTTCGATCAGTTCGTCGGACGAACGGTGGTTGTATTCCTCTTCTGTCAATCCCATCTCGTTGCTACCGGTCACGATACCGACGCTCCATACTTTGGCATTCACTCCTTCCTTGATGTCGGCGATCGTGTCTCCTACCTTCACCACATTATCAACGGAAGGAATAGCCAGGTCGATCATATTCTTATAGATCATATACGGGGCGGGGCGACCGGCCGGGACCTCGTTTCGTGTCACCAGATTCTCTACCCTATATCCTTTGGCCTCTGCTCCGGGACTGACAAACTCCATCCTCTTCGCCGTGCTCATTGTAGTGCTGCTGGTGAAGCCCTCCGGTCTGCTGGGCAAGTACGTGCCTGAGAAAGTGTGAGGTGGCGGATATGAAAAACTACTTCAAAAACATGAAAACCATCACCAAGGTGGACTACGCCACCTATCTGGGCGTCATCGCCGCCTTTGTGATCGTGACCCTGCTCCAGTCTGCTGGGATGCTCACCCGCTCCATGACCGGTATGCTGGTGCCCATCTGCTGCTACATCTGTATGGCGGTATCCCTGAACCTGACCGTGGGAATTCTGGGAGTACTGAGCCTGGGACATGCGGTGTTTATGAGCGTGGGCGAGCTGTCCCTGGGCCATGCAGGCTTTATGAGCGTGGGCGCCTTCTCCGGCGTTATCGTGTCCATGAGCCTCCAGAGCTCTGTGCCCAACGAGCTGGTCCGGCTGGTGCTGGCCCTGGTGGTGGGTGCCATCCTGGCCGCTGTGGTGGGCTTTGTGGTGGGTATTCCGGTGCTGCGTCTCCGGGGCGACTACCTGGCCATCGTCACCCTGGCCTTCGGCGAAATCATCAAGGGCATCATCAACTGCCTGCTG
>URHG01000030.1 GCA_900547555.1 uncultured Porphyromonadaceae bacterium
CGTGAACGAGCTGTTCATGGATACCGGCATGGGCCGCGAGGGCTATTCCATCGTCGGTCAGGGCAAGATCGACGAGATATTGTCGGTCAAGAGCGCTGACCGCCGCGAGATCTTCGAGGAGGCGGCGGGCATCTCCAAGTTCCGCCACCGCAAGGAACGGCTTCATGACGCATGCGGTAAGGACCGTATATCGATTCCGACATGGCCACCATACTGCTGTAACGTCCTTCGTAAGAGTCGGCTGCCGTCAGATAATAGATACCGTTGTGTTTGAAGAGAAAAGCTCCTTCACGACCGATGTCTTTGCATTCCCGGCGGGTAAGGCAGGTGGAGGCGTGGTGCGAAGGAATCGTGTCGGGGTCGATCAATCCGGGTTTTACGGGTTCTTCGGCCAATCCGCTCATATCCTCTTTCATACGGGCAATGTAACCGCCCCCGTAAACAAGATATACACTGCCGTCTTCATCTTCGAAGAGCGAAGCGTCTATATCCTCTTTCCAATAACCATCGTCGGCCAAAGCATTTACGTAAGGCCCTTCGGGAAGCCCTGTCGTACTTTTCAATAGGCCTCTATCGCCCGGGGGCATACTGAGGGTGATATAGTAATTGCCTTTTACATAGTGAATTTCGGGAGCCCATAAAGCTCTGACGGCTTTCTTGTGGAATCTCCATTGTTGCCAGGTGGCATCTTGTTCGAAACTCCAAACCAAGCCCATATATTCCCACTTTTTCAAGTCGGCCGATCGCCATAACTCTACTCCGTCATTGGCATGCCAGATGTCGTTGCCGGTCGATCCCGTAAGATAGTAAAGCCCGTCGCCGCCCACACAGATGACAGCGTCCCGTATTTGTGCGTCGATGAGGGGCGTAATGGGCGGAATCAGACCTTTTTTTACAGCACTTCCGCTGAGTTTCGGGTTATTTTTGTTGTATTTGAGCCATAACGGACTCGGGCCGCCTAGTGTCGTTTGGTCGGGGCCGCTGATACCTAAATGTATGTTTCTGGCTTCTCCCCGGTGTGTGGGAATCTCGAAGTCCCGGGTTTGTACGAGGAATGTGTATTGTCCGTTTTTCATATATGCGCAACACATGGCGGCATCGCCGGGATAGTCGCTCGATTTCACGCGGAGGGTGAGCGTGTCGCTACGGTGCAGGATGCGGGGTTGGTTTTCCCATTCTCCGCTGTTGATGCGGTATTCTCCGTTACGCAAGGTCAGATGTAGGGTGTCATCGGAGATGACAATGGGGGTGGATGCGATCCATGTGTCCGGTTCTACCCCCTTTTGTGTAGGAAAGGTATAATCATGCGAAGATGGGGTACAGGCTGTCACCGAGAATAAGGTGAGGGCAATGCCTGTGCGGTAAAGGGTGTTTTTCATAATGTGAAGATTTCTGTCCGGAAATTTCTATGTAAATATAGGGAATTATTTCTTTTGTAATTCGGGATAACTGATACGGGTATGGTACATGGTTTTGAGTTTTTCGATAAAAGCCTCTTTTACATCGCGAATATCGCGGAAGCTGATAGGACTGTTGTTCAGTAGCCCGTCGGCGATTTGGCTGTCGATAATCGTGTTGACCAGTTTCGAGATATTTTCTTCGGTATATTCTTTCAGGCTTCGCGAGGCCGCTTCTACCGCATCGGCCATCATCAACAATGCCTGTTCTTTGGTAAACGGGTTCGGGCCGGGATAGGTAAACAGTTCTTCGTTGACCTCTTCATCGGGGTGTTCGTTTACATACGAATTGTAAAAATATTTAGCTTTACTTGTTCCGTGATGCGTTTTTATAAAATCGATGATGGTTTGGGGAAGATTCAGTTTTTCTGCAATTTTTACCCCGTCTTTTACGTGGCTGATGACGATTTGCGCACTCTCTTCGTAAGGAAGGTTTGTGTGGGGATTTACACCGTTTTGGTTCTCTGTGAAGAACGTGGGATTTGCCATTTTACCGATGTCGTGGTACAAAGCTCCGGTGCGTACCAATTGTGCTTGAGCTCCGATGCTGTCTGCCGCTTCGGTTGCGAGATTCGATACCTGCATCGAATGTTGGAACGTACCCGGGCATGTTTCCGATAGCTGTCTGAAAATAGGCAGGTTGATATCCGATAGTTCTACCAGCGTTACCGTCGATACGAATCCGAAGACTTTTTCGAGCAGATATATGAGCAGATAGGTGAAGAACAGCAGTACACAGTTGATGCCCAAGTAAAAGAAGAGCTGCGGGTCGAGTTTGGTCCACTCTTCGAAAATAAGCGTGTATCCCGTGTATGTGAAGCAATAGGTAACGTATATGAGTATGACGCATCGTAGTAGTTGCGAACGTCTTACCAACTCCTTCATGTTGTTTATGGATGTAACGGTTACAGCCATTTGCAGGAATATGAATTCCAGCGGATAAGGGACGGCAAAGGCGCATAGAAGTATCGATATAAGACTTGAAATCAGGGCAATCGATTTTTTCAAGAATACGACGATTGTAATGGGCAGTATGGCAAATGGTACCAAATACATTCCCGATGTCGTGAACATGCCGCACAGGAAGTAGCAGATTACGGTCGTACCCGTAATCATAATCATGATGAATGCGAGTTTCTTGGGGTCGTTGAATGTGCGGGGATAGAAAATAGCCAAGTAGCGATAAAGAAAAATAAACAGGCAGATAATAACGATGGCCTGCCCCAGCATGATGAACATTTCTTGCTGGTGGGTGCGGGTATTGTTGCGCTGGTTTACGGTTTCGAGCGATTCGAGAATGAGGAATGTGCGAGGGGTAACTATGTCTCCCCGGTTGATGATTTTTTCCCCTTTTTGCACCATGCCTATCGACGACGGTATGCGTTGCAAAAGTTCATATTGGGCATTTTGCGACTTTAAGCTGTCGTAAGTAAGGTTTTCCGACAAGTAATTATTCAGGTTGCATGTGTTCAATATTTTTTGTTGTTTGGCGGTTGCGTGGGCCATAATATATTCATAGGCCGACCTTAGCGAAAGCAAGTCCGAAACCTCGCATTCTTCTTTCACCGTATTCCGGCTTATGATGCGCACACCCGGAGTCCCTTTGTGTATGAGACTGTTGTAGGTGTCGGTGGCGATGATACCTCTTTTGTAGACTTCCGATAATGCTTGCAGTACATAACGGTAGGCATCGGCCGATTCTGCATTTTGCAACAGTTCCGGGTGTTCTCGTTTGAAGTTGTTTATTTGTTCCGTACCTACTCGGGATTCTTCGGTGAAGAACGGGCGTAGCGTTTTTATGACACTGTCTTGTTCATGTTTCAGTTGCGCTTCGCTTTTATAAATAGGAAAGTCGTAAGCGGCTGTCAACAAGCCGTATTTCCAGGGTTTCCCTTCTTGAAAAACATATTCCGATTTTTCTTCTCTCGGGAAAAAGTAAAGAATGAGAGCAATGGCGCCAACGAAATAAGTGGCTTGCCATAGGCCGATACGGGTCATGAATATGTGTCGTAAAGTTTTTTTCATTGTGGTAGTGGTTACAGATAGATTCCTTTTTCTCTATTTATCGAACAGATTATACTTCGGTCAAAACGAGTGCAATTTATAGAAAATATTTTATACGACAAAGTCAATCGGGACGTATTGGGGTTAAGATTTGTTTCTATCGGGTTGTCGGCAAAACGGCGATTGGGGATACTCCATCTGTCCGTTCTGTGAAAAAATGGTAAAATCGGGGAGAGACGAATAGAATAATCTGTACTTTTGTGGCTGAAAAAGGGTTTATGGGTATTGATATGGAACGCGAAGGAGAGATTGTCGGCGATTTGGGCTGGGACGGATTGCATCGTCCCCGTATTTATTATGCTATGGTAGCCACCTTTTCGGGGTTGTTTTTGGCCGTTCTCGACGGGACGATTTGCAATGTGGCATTGCCGAGTATTTCGGAGGATCTGCAAGTGTCTTCGTCCGATTCCATTTGGATTATCAATGCCTTTCAATTAGTTATCATGATGACGCTTTTGCCCTTTTCTTCTTTGGGAGAACTTTTCGGGTATAAGCGTATTTACCTTTTCGGTGTAGCTGTTTTTACCGTCGGCTCGTTGTTTTGTTCCCTCACGGCGACGTTGCCTTTGCTGGTTGTGGCTCGTGTCTTTCAAGGAATAGGGGCGGCGATGATTATGAGTGTCAATACATCGCTTGTGCGTATCATCTATCCGAAGCGGCATTTGGGAAAAGGCGTGGGCTTGAATGCGACGGTCGTTGCCATAGCTTCGGTAGCCGGCCCTACACTGGCAGCGGCTATTTTGTCGGTTGCCTCTTGGCCGTGGCTTTTCGCCATTAACGTGCCGGTCGGTATCATTACGTTTTATTTGGGTCGGAAATATTTGCCTGCGAATCCTACTCGGGTTTTAGGCCGACGTTTCAAATGGAGAGAAGCATTGTTCAATGCTTTGACTTTCGGGTTACTCATCGGCTGTATAGAGGCTTATTCGCACGATGTGTCCCGTATGACGATTCTTGCAGGGGCGGTCTGCCTGCTTTTTGTCGGTGTGCAGTATGTGCGTATGCAGTTGCACGACAAATATCCGATGTTGCCTTTCGATTTATTGAAGATACCGGCATTTTCCTTGTCGGTCGTAACCAGTGTCTTGTCGTTTACTTCGCAAATGCTGGCTATGGTTGCCATGCCCTTTTTATTGGTCAATACATTTCATTACGAGGCCGTAGGGACGGGATTGCTTATGACCTCATGGCCTCTTGTTATCGTATTTGTCGCGCCGATGGCTGGGTGGCTGGTAGGTAGGGTACACCCCGGTATTTTAGGGGGAATAGGACTTACGATTATGAGTGCGGGGTGTTTTTTATTGGCGTTTGTACCTGCCGATACGACTCATTTCGGATTGGTATGGCGGTTGATGTTATGCGGTATGGGATTCGGTTTCTTTCAGTCTCCCAATAATCACATGTTGCTCAGTTCTGCACCTCCGCACCGTACAGGAAGTGCGAGCGGTATGCTGGCAACGGCTCGGCTTCTCGGGCAGACCACAGGGGCCGCATTAGTGGCTCTTTTATTTCATTTGTTCGGCGATACCGCTCCTCACGATGCGATGCTGCTTGCCGGCATATTGACGTTGTGCGGAGCGTTTTCTTCGGTAACGAGATTGAAACTTTCTCGTCCGGCGTAAGAAATAATCTCTTATTTTACCTTTGAAATTTAATTTTTACGTGCGGCCGATTTCACGTCTTCTATTTTTTTCAGTCGGTTGCACAGTTTCTCTATGTCGCGGGCATCATGTACCATTACGCCCACTTCTCCGTGAAATAGACCTTCGTTGGTCGATATTGTCAGATTCCGGATATTCACGGCCATGTCATCGGAAATGATATGCGTGATGCGATTGAGTACCCCGATGTTGTCTATACCGTCTATTTCGATTTCTACCGGAAAAGATTCGCTCAGGTGTTTATCCCATTTTACCGAAATCAGCCGGGGGCCGAAACTGCTTTTCAGTTTCATGGCTATTGGGCAGGATTGTTTGTGTACGATGACCTCGCCTTTTTCATTGACGTATCCCAAAACATCGTCTCCCGGAATCGGTTTGCAGCATGTGGCGATGATATAGTTGCGTTCGGTCTCGTTGCTTTTGAGGATATAGGTCGCTTTCCTATCTATTTTTTCGGGAATAACGATGTTTTTATCGATCGGAATTCTTTTCTCGGTGTGTTTGTTGGTCGACTTACTGTTGTTGCTGAAAGGATTTCGCAAATAACGCATGAATACGTTTTTGTTTTTCCCTTTGAATAATTTTTTCACCCCTTCGTCGAGCGTGATATCGTTTTTGCCCAGTTGATAGAAAAGCTCTTCTTTCTTATCTATATCGAAGTAGTTGAGTATTCTGTCGAGTATACTCAGATCGTTGGTGATAAGATGATTGCTCGAAATAAATTTGTTGTAGATTTCCTCACCTTTGGCCGCGATGATTTTCCGTTCTTTACGCAGGGCTGCTTGTAGTTGTGTCTTGGCTTTGGCCGTAGTGACGAAATTGATCCATTCTTCTTTGGGTGTTTGCGATTTTGAAGTAAGGACTTCGACCTGATCGCCGCTTTGTAGTTTTTGACTCAACGGTACCAGCTTGTGATTTACTTTGGCTGCGATGCAATGGTAACCGAGGTCGGAGTGGAGAATGAATGCAAAATCGAGGGCGGTGGCGTCTTTGGGCAAAGTTTTCAATTCGCCTTTCGGTGTAAATACGAATATTTCCGAGGCAAAAAGATTGAGCTTGATCGTGTCGAGAAAATCGAGAGCGTTGGGTTCAGGATTTTCGAGTATTTCTTTGATTGTTTTCAGCCAAATGTCCAGTTCCGATTCTTCGTCGGCACCACCTACTTTGTATTTCCAATGAGCTGCAAATCCCCGTTCGGCGATTTCGTCCATTTTACGGCTGCGTATCTGCACTTCCGTCCAGTTCCCGTCGGGTCCCATTACGGTTACGTGCAAAGCCCGGTAGCCATTGGCTTTGGGGTGGCTCACCCAGTCGCGGGTACGTTCGGGGTGAACTTTATAAATGTCGGTGATAACCGAGTAAATGTTGAAGCATTCGGTCTTTTCGTTTTCCTCCTGCTTGGGGTCGAATATGATACGCACCGCATATAAGTCATATACCTCTTCGAACGGAATATTTTTACTTTGCATTTTATTCCATATCGAGTAAATCGATTTTACGCGAGCTTTCATTTCGAACTGGACACCCATTTCGTGCAACTTCTCGGTGATGGGCGCAGCAAAGTCGTGGAATACTTTCTGTCGGTAGGCTTCGCTCGATGCGATGCTGTGTTGTATTTCGGCGTATGCCTCGGGGTGTTCGTATTTGAAACTCAGGTCTTCGAGTTCGGTCTTAATGGCAAAAAGCCCTAATCGGTGAGCCAGCGGTGCATAGATGTAGAGTGTTTCTCCGGCAATCTTGTATTGCTTGCTGGGCAACATGGAACCCAATGTGCGCATGTTGTGCAGACGGTCGGCCATCTTTACGAGAATGACTCGAATGTCTTCCGACATGGTAAGCAGTAATTTCCTGAAATTCTCGGCTTGGGCAGAGGCTTGGTCTCCGAAAATACCTCCGGAAATTTTTGTCAATCCCGAAACGATCATGGCGATTTTCCGGCCGAAAAGATTTTCGATGTCTTCGACCGTATATTCCGTATCTTCGACTACGTCGTGCAAAAGGGCCGAACAGATAGAGGTTGAACCCAACCCCATTTCTTCGCAGACGATTCTCGCTACGGCAATGGGGTGCATGATATACGGCTCTCCCGAACGCCGCCGAATCCCGTGATGGGCTTCTTTGGCGAAACGGAAAGCTCGTTCTATGATATCGACTTTTTTCCGATGATTCGAGTTGAGGTATTCAACAAGCAAAGCCTGAAATTCTCTTTCGATCATGGCATCTTCTTGCTCCTCGGTCTGATGGCTTACCGTCTCGGTTACTGTCGGAGACGGATTTTTTTCACGGATAGACTCGTCGGTTTTCTCTATGGAAACCGGTTGTTGTCCGCTATCGGCCGAGCCACTTTCTTCCGGGTGATGAATTTCTGTGTGGCGTTGCTTGCTGTCCTTTGTTTCGCTCATAGAAAATAAGAGGTATTTATCGATATTTTTTTGCCTTAAATCGAGAGAATACGCAACGTATTGAGTAATTCTCGGTTGATGGGCTTATCGTTTTTTATAGCTTTGGAGAACGGAACATATACGATTTGGTCGTTCTGTATACCTATCATGACATTACGTTGGCCTTCGATAAGCGCGTCGATTGCAGCGGCACCCATACGGCTGGCCAATATACGGTCATGAGCCGACGGAGAACCTCCGCGTTGCAAGTGTCCCAAGATAGATACCCGCACATCGTACTGGGGAAATTCGTTTTTTACACGTTCGGCAAGATGTATAGCTCCCCCAGTCGAAGGACTTTCTGCTACCAGTACGATACTGCTGTTTTTCGATTTTCTAAATCCGTTTTTAATAAGTTCTCCCAGTTGGTCGACCTCTGTGGCGATCTCGGGAATAATGGCGGCCTCTGCACCCGATGCAATTGCACCGTTCAATGCCAAAAAACCGGCATCGCGCCCCATGACTTCGATAAAGAACAATCGCTCATGAGAAGTGGCTGTATCGCGTATTTTGTCGACCGCTTCCATAATGGTGTTCAAGGCCGTGTCATACCCGATGGTGGTATCGGTGCCGAACAAGTCGTTATCGATGGTACCGGGTAATCCTACTGTGGGGAAATTGTATTCGTTGGCAAAGATACGGGCGCCGGTAAGTGTTCCATCACCGCCGATGACTACAAGGGCATCGATTTCTTCTCTTTGCAGTGTTTCGTATGCGATTTTACGCCCTTCTACCGTTTCGAACTCTTTACAACGGGCTGTTTTCAAGATAGTACCGCCTTGTTGTATGATGTTGCTGACGTTTTGTGTTTTGAAAGGAACGATTTCTCCGCTTAACAAGCCTTTGTAACCCCGATAAATGGCTTTTACTTCGAACCCGTTATATATGGCCGAACGAGTTACCGCTCTGATGGCGGCGTTCATGCCGGGTGCATCGCCTCCCGATGTGAGGATTCCGATACAAAATTTTTCTTTTTTGGTTGCTGTTTCGTCCATTTTGTTTTTTACCTTAATGAAACAATCTTTTTTACAAAAACCTACTTGCAGGTATCGCAAAAGTAGAAAATAAATTGTTATTGGAAACTTATTTAGTGAAAATTTTTTACGAACGTTTTTATTGTGTATGGGAAAACGATATGGACGACTTTTTTCAGCTGAGAATTATAGAACTTTTGTCTTTCAAAAGCAGAAATGGTAATCCGATTTATGGGGTCGCGATATGAATGGGAAACCGATGAGGTCGATACGGATATTGACTATGATTTAAGATGCTATTTTGTGGGGGTAACGTCGGATTATACAGAAACCTTGTTCATGGTAGCATAATATATTGTTGGAAAGGTCTTTGATAATTTGCGAGATGTTAAGGGAGAACAATACGCAGTACCTCTTTTCCGCAACGAGTTATGTATTGTCCTTGTGAGAATGGGGTGGTATCCAATCTCCCTTTCCCGTTGCCGACCAATACTCCGCTGGTCGTATAGAGGCATATAGGAGAAGTAGGGTCGGCCGCAATAATCTCTGTTCCTGTAAAGACCAAAGCCCGGGAGGCTTTGCAGCCGTTTATCGCACTCGTTTTGTTGGGAGTCATATCGAGCGGCTCTTCCAGTGTATTGCCGGCACCGGAAATGGCGTTGCTCACCGTAGCTTCGACTTCGGAGGCATCGTACAAGGTATAGGTGTAGGGAATCTGCACCGAGCCGAGGTCGGTGGGTGTAAACGGTTCGCTGAACAGATTGCCTCGCCATACATAAGCCGTCGCATCTTTGTGTGAGAAAATACGGGTTACGCCGGGTGCGAAGTAGTTGTTTTCGATTAGGAAATCGCTGTCTTTACGGGGATTGATGCACACCGAAGCTCCCGGACAATCATAAAAGTTGTCATATAGGTGGATTATGCCGAAACGGGCCATAGGCATACGATTTTTACAGCCTGATTTCCACCAACAGTTTGCCCATGTAACATTCAGGTTGTATTCGCCTTGACTCGGGTCATCCGATCCGGCGATCAAGTTGCTGAATGCATGGGCGTAAGTGCGCTCGGTATAAGCAAATGTACACCATGAAACCGTAACGAAATCGGCTTTGTTGGTTATATCTAAATTTCCGTCCATACCGTCGATGAACGAACAGTGGTCTATCCATAAATGACTGCTACCGATGACCGAAATCAAGTCGTATCCGCCCACATCTACCGCTCCCGGTCCGAAAAACGACAAATTGCGAATGATGAAGTTTTCGCATTGGCTGATGGTAAAGATACCCGACTTTCGATAACTCTCGGTTTTGTCTCCCGATAATTCGATCAGGGTCTTTCGGGTGAAATATTCCCCCTCTTCTTTTACATAGCTTCCATTGACGAGAGTTCCTCCTCCGCTCGATCCGCTCATGTTTTTTACGCCGACACTGTCTAGAGCGGCCTTTATCTCGTCGGTTACATGGAATTGGGTACACAAGCGGGCATTGTTGATGCCGACGATCGTCTTATTGTTGATGTTTTTCAGGGAAAGAGAACTCGATACCATAAAGTCTCCCGCAGAACCGTCGAGTACGATGACATCGTAATTTTTTATGGCATTGTCGATACTTGTTCTCATATCTCCTCCGTCGCTTTTCAATGTGATGCTTGTGCCGTTACCGCCTCCGGTCAATGTATAATCGTCTCCCGAGGTCAGCGATGTGCAGACCGCCCAACCGAAGGGGGCATTGAGGTCGTATGGAGATAGTTGTGCCTGTGCGCAGAATACTGCAGCGAAAGCCAGAAAAGCTGCCCGTATTTGTTTTCTCATGGTATTGATAATAGGTTTGTTACAAGAAACTTGTATCGCAAAGATATGCCGTTATTCTTTCAAAAGCAAATATCGTAACCGATATAATCTCCGATTGCGAAGAGCGGAAGGAAATACGGCTTTCTTTTGATTCTGTTTTGCGGAAAAGGGGAGAAAAGCCTACCTTTGTCGTTTAAATAAGACGCCGTGAATAACGGCCGTGTATTCTAGGATAACCACGTAAAAAACAAGAAGAATGAAACAATCCGTGAATTTGGCGTTTGCCTTGATGGGCATATTGTTCTGCGTATGCCTTACGATAGCGAATATTTTAGAGGTAAAAATCGTTTCGGTAGGTTCTCTGACCATGACCGGAGGGCTTATCGTATTTCCCATATCTTACATCATCAACGATTGTGTCGCCGAAGTGTGGGGCTATCGTAAGGCTCGCCTGCTTATATGGACGGGATTTGCCGCGAATTTTATAGCAGTGGCGTTTATTCAACTGGCAATCTGGCTTCCACCTTCGCCGGTTTGGTCTCAACAAGAGGCTTTTGTCTCTCTTTTCGGACTTACTCCCCGTATCGTTTTGGCCAGTTTTATCGCTTTTTTGGTCGGATCATTTATCAATGCATACGTGATGAGTCGCATGAAGCTGGCATCACAAGGCCGTCATTTCTCGCTGCGTGCCGTTGTTTCTACCGTGTTGGGAGAAGGGGCCGATTCTTTGCTGTTTTTCCCTCTGGCTTTCGGCGGTATTCTGCCGCTTGAAACTTTGGGAGTGATGATTCTTTCGCAGACGTTGTTGAAGTCGGCCTATGAGGTGATAGCGCTTCCCCTTACAGTACGGGTGGTACGTTGGGTAAAGCGCTATTCCGGAACCGATGTGTACGATAATGATGTGTCGTATAATGTTTTTAAAATCAAAAATTTGTAGACTTCGCAGGAATGTCGAGAACGATTCCTCCGCTGTGGGCGGTTTCTTGCGGAGCATAAAGGCATTGTATGGAAACGCCTCCGTCGAGATAACGTCCGGGGCGGTCGATAAATGTTTCGTAACGTAAGATGTAATGCCCTTTGGGAAGATGCTCGATGTAGAATCGGGTAGCTGCGTCTCGGGTTTCTTGGAAGTAGGAGAGTCCCTCTTGGTATATCATTCGGGACTGTTGCTCTGCCGGTTCGAGACAGGCTGCCCGATTATCTTTGATGGCAACGAAGTCGAGGTCTCGATCGCTGCTAATGATAAGGCGGGTTTGTATTTTATCTCCGATTTCCGGTGCTGTTTCGGATAGAGATAAAAGGCTGTCTTCCCGGACGACGTAAAGACGTTTCTCTATGGAAAGTCCGTTACCTTGCGATTCGATTTTATCGGTATCGACGAAGTATTGCCGATAGAGTCCTACCCACGGTTTTAGTCCGTTATTTTCGGTCGTGATAGATACCGTGCCCAAGTCGGGTGTAATATCCGTTCCTTCTTTGATGATTTGAGTGTAACCGTCAATGTCCGAACTTCCGGGGGCTATGGAGTCTTTTCCCCATGTGATTCTTATCGGCTCAGTGTTTGTGTCGAGGGTCAGCGTACTGTGCGAGATGAGTGCCGATATGGCATCGAGTGTAGCCGGAGTCGAGCCCCAGTCCCGCGTTTCTTTTTGTTGCAACAGCCAAGCGGCCATGCCTGTCAGTTGGGCGTTTTGGGGAGTAACCAGAGCTACGGTGTTCATAAGAAGCGTATGTAATCGTATATCTCCGACGGTATTTCGATTTGAACGGATATTTTGCCACCAGATACCCTCGTCGGTTACTGTGGCATAACCGACGAGCGAATTGACGATGCGTCGGGCCACCTCTTGATTGCCGATACGATATAGGAGCTGTGCGGTCAACGCTTTCCCTTCTAAATCGAGGCTTTTCCAGCCTTTCTCCGCTTTTTCGCACAGCATCGTCCAGCCGGCTTCTTCTGTCTCGGTGAGAGGAGTGGCGAGAATCGCTTGCAATACGAGATAGCGTAATTGTCTGCTCGATAATTTTTCCGTTCGAGCAATTCGGGCGGTATCTCCGGCAATTTTTTCGTTTAGGAAATTCATGGCTTCCGAGCGCAATTGCACGAGGCTTTCGTTATCCCCAAGTAAGTTTTGCATGTATAATTGGGCATAACATTCGAGAACCGAGAGTGTCTGTTCTATATGGCTGCCCATGCCTTTTTTCCAGGGAAATCCCCCGTCGTCATTTTGCAGGGCGAGTAATTTTGTTAGTGCCTGATATTGCATTTTTACGCATTTTTCTCGGTCGAGAAGTTCTGCCAGTTGGGTTATCCGTTCATTTTCATTCCGGGCGGTGAGAGCCCAGGGAGTCTCTTCGAGCAGCAGTATTTTTAATGTTTCGTTTTGGGTAAGGGGTGATGACAAAGTATCATTTTGTTGCCGTTGAGCTTGTATGGCTGCAACAAATCCGGGATTCTTCAACACAATGGCTTCGGCCAAAGTATTTCCGTAGAAAGCGGCGAGAAGAGAGGGAGTTGAGTTGTTGTCGGCCTGCTCTGTCAGTCCCGGGAGGGCTTGTAGCACAAACCACAAGGGAGATGGGGCGTAACTCAATATCGCTCTGAAATTTTTTTCTCCGAGAGGTGTGTCCGTCAATTTCCTCATTTCGATTCCATACCGGTTTTCTCCTCGTTTTTCCGGTGATGCGGCTTCCGTCAGGAATACCCGATACGGGAGAATCGGCAACAAATGTTGCTCTCCGTCCGATGTTCCGTCTTCGGCTACGGCTTGCAGTCGTATGCCTATGGCCGGAATATCCCATTCTTCGACCGTAAAGGTGTTGGCGATGCTTTGAGTTTTGTCTGCATCGGTTTTAAAAGGGAGTTCGGTGCAGTAGAGTGTGGAGTCATTTTCTGGGTTGAATATCTCGAATGTGAATAAACCGCTGTAATCATTTCGGGTAGTATTGCTGATACGGGTTGCGATGGAAACTTTATCGCCGGTACGGACGAAACGAGGCAGATTGGGATTTATCATGAGCGGTTTCGATGCGATAATAGTATCCGTATGGAATCCGTTTTGCATATCTTCGGTTATGGCTACCAACATCAATTTCCATGATGTATGGCTGTCGGGGAGAGAGAATGGTATTTCGACGATGCCTTTTTTATCACTTTCGAGAGTGGAATAGAAAAATGCCGTCTCTCTGAAATCCCGTCGTAAATCGGAGAGAGGTGTACTGTTTTCGGTTGTTGCTTGGTCGGCACTTGCTTCTGCTTGGGCATCGGTAAGCATCGGTGATGTTTTGGTGAGCAGGTTTCTCGGGGAGATTCCGTTTCCATACATGGGTATGATATCTCTGTGCAAGTAGAACATATTGAAGCGGTCGAGGTCGAATGGCGGGCAATCGTCCGCGTCGGGAGTACGAGCCGAAAGGTAATTATTGTGGGGAGAATGGGTATAGAAATAATATGGAACAGGCGTATGCCCCGGATAGAAATTCCAGTACAACGGAGCGATAGCGTCGAGAGATTGGTCATACATTGTTGCGATGAGGCGTGCCTGTACGGCTTTTCCCCGACTGTCTTTTATTTTGAATTTCCAGCGTTCCGATGTTCCGCTGACGAGATAGTCTCGGAATGTTTGGGGTATAATCGTCAATTTCGTGTCGGGGCTTTTGCGGCGGATGACGATTTCCGATGCGTAAAGTCTGTTTTCTTTGACGAAAGACAGTGCGAGAGTAAGTGATGGACCGTAATTTTTCTTGTACGGAATCTCTATTTCGATGTTTTCGTTGTCGGCATTCAGTCGGTAACATTTTTTTGTCATTCCTTCGTCGAAGAGTTGGCAAAGAAGAGAAACGTTCTCAAAAGAGGTTCCGCAAGAGATGGTGGCTTTCTCACCCGGTTTGACGTAAATTTCTTTCCGAGGAATCCATAAGGCCGATGGAACCGGCGGTCGTTTGTCGTCATTGCCGTAAAGAACGACATGACGGGAAAGGCTGTCGGCAATACCCGTATCTGTGGTCGCTTTCACGACGATACGGTACAACCCCGATTCCCATTTTTTTACTTTTAGTGCAACCGTTTCCCCTGTTTTGAAATATCCCGATGCCATTTTTCGGGCTATTTTCAGTGTATCGTAATTGCTGCCCAATTCGAAATTCTCGGTAGTGTTTGTCTTTTCGGGAATCTGTAAAGCATATATTTCGTATGTGCAGCTGTTTATCCCGGGAGCATTCGGAGCCGATGTTATCGTGGCCGGCAGTGTAAGCGATTGTTTTTTATCGTGTATGTTCGGAAGATCCAATTCCATGTGTATGGGATTGTCCGATACACCGAACCACTGTCGGACGGTCTGGGTCTCTCCGTTTGTCGCAGTTACTGAGAACTCGGCTTGGTACATTCGATACGAGGGTTTTTTTGTCGAGGGGCGGGGAACAAATGTGAGTAGAAAATTTCCGTCGGAATCCGATACCGATGAGCCGGTAATCGTCTGATTCTCATTTCTCCCGAAACGGTAAGATGTCTCTTTGATCGAAAAATTCACGGTAGCATGAGTAATGGCTTCTCCGGCGTATCCTGTAACATGTCCCGATAATATAATAGGATTACCGGTGAAATAGGGAGAAGGACTATTTTCGAGAGAGATTCGGAACGTCGCTTTTTTGTATTCGGCGATTTGTGCGCTTTGAGAGCCATTGTAACCCTCGATCCGGATATACCCCGTAATTTCTTTGGGTAAGACAAAGTAGTCGGCAAACACGCCGTAGTTGTCGCTCTTGACCTGATGCTCGGCGATTTTCCCGTTAACGCCGTAAAGGGTTATGTTTTGGGTCTCTCCGGCAACGGCTTTGCTTCCGGAAATTTCTTTCGAAAATATGACGCCGGCAAAACGCAGTGTATCACCGGGACGATATACCGAACGGTCGGTAAAAAATACCGTCTGTATATCATCGCCTTCGGTCGGGATATTTTCTTTATTCCCGACCGTTATGCGGGTGATGGGATAGAGCGTGTCGTTCTCGGCGACCGGTCGGAATCCTCGTATATCGGGATTGCTGACAAACAGAATTCCGTCGGAGTCGGTGTATGCGCTTTTTTCGTAGACATAGTTGTCGGAGTAGCGGGGAACGGTCGTGTACAATCGTACTTCACAATTCCTTTGGGGCTTTCCGTTATACCCGTCAGTTACGACGATATTCATACCTCCGTTATGGAGGCGGTTTTGGGTGTAGGCATAAAATTTCGATACGGCGAATGTCGTTTCTGCGTATGTGTCGGTCGTCCCGTCTATCTCGAAATGCAGGCGGTAATTGCCCGTAGGAAGAGTCGGAATGGTGTTTTTCCCGTCTTGGGATTCTCCTATTCGGGTGGAAATTACAGGTACTTCATAGCGTTTGATAGCGGATGAATCGGTTGTTGGAGCAATCGACATAGTCAACCGGTCAATATGGGAGTAGGTAAAATCGAATGGCGTGTTTATGCCCGGATAGATGATTTCGGGTATGGATGTGTAAAAAATCGGTGCGGTAATTCTTTTGTACGAGTTTGCCAAACAGCCGATACGGAAATAGTCGGCATATCGATTCATCTGTTTTTTGCAGGCGGAGAGCCATGTGGAAAGATGCGGATCTTTATCGGTTATGGTTTCGCCGATGCGTGTCAAAACCTCGGTCGAATACGGTGATGCTTCGTATTCCCGATAAAGGGAGAGTAGATTGCCGATATAAGTCGAGTCGGGAGCTTGTTCCTGCAAAAATGTTTCTCTATCGAGGCGAGCCATAAGCAAGGATGGAGATTGGGGCTCGGTGTTCCATAGGTTGATGAGGCGATCGTAAACGGTAACGATGCGTCGGCGTAGGGCATAATTCTCGGCCATATCGGGAAATGGCGGAGGAAGAATGAGGCTGGCCCGTGTAAATACCTCGTTTTTTACACGAAGGGACGGGTAACGTTCTATCAGGGATTTATATAGGTTTATGGCTTGGTAGGATAGGAAGTCGTAAAGCGTAGGTTGCAGAATAGTTGCATCGGTCCCTTGTTTTAGGGCATCGGCATAATGGGATAACGGGGTGGCGAACAACGTTTTTTCTTCTTTCAATGAAGCTTCGATCCGATCGCTTATGACGGAGATGAACTGGTCGGTGTCCCACTCCCGTATATCGTCGGTATGTGTGTCGTCGACGGCTTCCCTTTGGCGTATGGTGTAGCGATTGTTGTCGTAGTAGCGGTTCAATAATTCGGCCTCGTAAGAATAAAGCAACGATTGGCAGGCCACGTCGGGACAGGTCTGGGCCTGAGTATCGACAAATTTTATCAGAGCCGGCAGGCTGTCGGTAGCGATGAGTAATTGATATTCACAGCAGGCTATGGTATGACGCACTATGGCAGGGTAATTTTTTTGAGTGGAAGCACGTTTGAGAGATACTTGGGAGAGTCTCAGACTGTCGGACGGATTCTCCGGAAATTCAGTCCGATTCGTTGATGGTGATAATCGGTTTCCGGCTATACTTTCGATGGAAAACAAAATCCCTGTCAAAAGGAGAACGGCTGTCAGATAACGAAATGTTTTCATGTTGTTCATGAGGTATTTATTTACAAATATAACAATTTAAGCAGAGGCATCTGTTTTATTTTCTATAAACAATTGTTAAGTGCTAAATCTCTTGTCTCAAAATTTCTTACTTATTGTCATTCTCCTTATTTTTGCATACGAAAAACCTATCCGAGACATGGAAAAAACAGAAAGAGATTTCATTATACGGTTGATAAAGCGGGAGGTCGTTCCCGCCATCGGTTGCACCGAGCCGATCGCTGTTGCCCTGTGCGTATCGAAAGCCGCCCGTTTGTTGGGAAAAGAACCCGAAAAGATAAAAGTATTGTTGAGCGCGAATATCTTGAAAAACGCTATGGGCGTAGGTATCCCGGGGACGGGAATGATCGGATTGCCCATTGCCGTCGCTTTGGGCGCTTTGGCGGGAAATCCCGATTATCAGCTCGAAGTACTGAAAGATATAACCACCGAAGATGTAGAGCGTGGAAAACAAGTGATAGCCGAAAACCGTATCGATATACAGTTGAAAGAAAATATTGCCGAGAAACTTTATATCGAGGTGATTATGTCTGCCGGTTCCGATGAGGCGACAGCCATTATTTCGGGTGGGCATACTTGTTTTGTTTATGAGGCACGAAACGGAAACGTACTGCTCGATGAGCGTATTTCTGCAGTCGCCGAGGAATCGGAAGAAGACGGTGCTTTGTCATTGCGTAAGGTCTATGATTTTGCTCTTACCGCCCCTCTTGAAGAAATTGATTTCATACTCGAATCGGCACGATTGAACAAGGCGGCTGCCGAAGCCTCTTTCAAAGGCGATTACGGGCACTCGTTGGGTAAGTCTTTGCGCAATGACAACGAACGGCGTGTTATGGGAAACAGCATTTTTACCCGTATTCTTTCTTACACATCGGGGGCGTGCGATGCACGTATGGCCGGAGCCATGATTCCTGTCATGAGCAATTCGGGCAGCGGTAATCAGGGTATTGCGGCAACGTTGCCTGTCGTGGTATATGCCGAAGAAAATCAGAAAAGCCGGGAAGAAATGATTCGTGCATTGGTGTTGAGTCATCTTACCGTGATTTATATCAAGCAAAGTCTTGGACGGCTCTCGGCATTGTGCGGTTGTGTTGTTGCAGCCACAGGTTCGAGTTGTGGAATTACTTATCTCATGGGCGGCGGTTATGAAGAGATGACCTATGCCGTGAAAAATATGGTTGCCAATCTTACCGGAATGATTTGCGACGGGGCGAAGCCGAGTTGTGCCATGAAACTTACCAGCGGTGTTTCTACGGCTGTATTTTCGGCGATGTTGGCGATGGAGCACAAATGTGTTACGGCGGTCGAGGGAATTATCGAAAACGATGTCGATCGCACCATACACAATCTGACACGTATCGGTGCACAGGGAATGAATGAGACCGACCGCCTCGTGCTCGATATTATGACGCATAAATGTCCATAGCCCCAGGAGCCGGTTATAAGTTAATCAAACGGGAGTGGTCTTTTTCTGCGCTCCCGTTTTGTTTTGTCATTTTCTCCCTAGAATATATTTCCGAGCCATGACTAGAGAGAATTTCCCGAAAACACATGTCATACTGAGGTGTAAGCACCGAAGAATCTTATGCAAATATTGCTGTCCTTGTAGTACAATATCATTCTGAGTGGGGGTAAATCCCGAAGAATCTCTGGCGAAGTGTTACAGTCTTTGTAGTACGCTGTCATTCTGAAAGGTTTTTCTTGAAGAATCTCTTGTAAATGAGCATTTGGTAAGAGATCTCGAACGAAAGTGAGAGATGACATTGCCATGTGTAGTGCAGCGTGTTAGAGATGATCCCTCGCATAAGCTCGGAATGACAACTGGATAGCACACTCAAAAACACTGTCATTCTGAACGTAGCGTAGACGGAGTGAAGAATTCCTTACCAAGAGAGCGTATAGTATGAGATTCCTCGTCGGCCTACCGGCCTCACTCGGAATGACAAATGGCTACCGCCTTTGTGGAACGATGTCATTCTGACGACCGTAAGAGAGGAGAAATCTCTTGCCAAGTGTACATTTTTAAGAGATCTCTCACCTATGTTCGAGATGGCAGAGATGTCATTCTGAACGGAACATAGCGAAGTGAAGAATCTCATTTTAAATACGCAGAACAATGGGATTCCTCGTTGGGCTATCGCCCTCGCTCGGAATGACAAGGAAGTGGTGTGGCGGCGATTCCTCACACTTGACCATAGACCTCGGTTCGGAATGATGATATATTTATTTGGAATGCCCGGCATTTCCCTCATTGGGGGGATACCTCGGGAAAGAGGCGTCAGAATGGGTAACCTACTGCAAAGTGGAATGATGCATCGCGGCTGAAAGTATGGTGGGCGATGACCCACGGGCGGTTTCCTATGCGGGACGGGTCGTACATTTTAAGTCCCATATCGACACGTATCAGGAAGTAATTGAAGTCGAATCGTACTCCCAGGCCGTAAGCTAAGGCAATTTCTTTATAGAAAGAATTGAATTTGAATTTTCCGCCGGGTTGGGAGGGATAGTCTTTGATCGTCCAGATGTTTCCTGCGTCGAGGAAAAGAGCGAGTTCCAGTTTCCAGATGAGTTTACTGCGGTATTCGGCATTCATGTCGAGGCGTATGTCGCCGCACTGATTCATAAAGTCGGCCAGAGGATTGTTTCCCGAGTAGGTACCCGGTCCCAATGTTCTTACCGACCAGCCGCGTACACTGTTGGCGCCTCCCGAATAGTATCGTTTTTCAAACGGAACCATGTCGGAGTTTCCATAAGGGTATATAATACCGCCTCCGATGTGGAATGCCAGTGCGTTTTTCTCATTCAGGTTCAGTGTATAAGCATAGTCGAGATCGGCTTTGGCATATTGCGAGTAGCTGATACCGAGTATTTCGTATTCGCCCGAGGGGGAACGTTTCATCGAGGAAAAAGATGAAATGGCGTATAGCAGATTTCCTGCAATTTCCCAAGCCGACCGCAAAGTGTAGATTTTTCGTTGTTTGGCCGAGTTGGCGATATTGTTTTTCAGGTTCGACATGTAAAGCACGTAAGCCGATCGCATGATGAAGTGATCTTCATAACTGTATCGGAGCAGCGGGTTATCGGCGGCAATACTGTCGAGGTTGTTTTTGAATGCCGTTGTCATCTGGGGCAGATACACGTAGTTGATGTCGACGAGGTCGAAATGGTGTCTGAATCGGTTTCCTCGCGTGTACCATTTGTAGTTCCATCCGACACCCGATATGACCCTCACGTACTCGGGTCGTTGCTGGTAGTCGATATTGATGGTGAAATCGGTGGTGGCCCTCATGCGTCGCAGGAATGAGGTACTGACAAAAGGGAAAAGAAACTTGGGAAAAGAAACGCCCAGTTCTCCGCTCAATTCGAGATAGTTGTTGGAAAGAAGTCCGCCCAGATCGCCGGTAATGTTTTCGTATGCGGCCCTGAATCTGGCGCTGAATGTCTGCGAGCCGTGAAAGATGTTTCGGTGTTGGTAGGTGAGTCCGAGGGAAAAGCCGAAATTCCCGGCCGAGTTTGTTCCTTCGAGTTCTGTCGTTACCGACTGGGTTTTTCCCTCAGTGAGCAGGATATGGCAATCGAGTTGCGGTGTATCGCTGCCGGCTACGGGAGTAAATTGTATATTGACGTATTTCAGGACTTTCAATCGTGAAAATGCCGCATAGGTATTGTCGACCATGCGGGTGGAATAACCCATGCCCGGTATGATATAGCAGTTCTCGGCCAGCGTGGCGGGGTGCAGGTACTCTTTTTCTCCGTAAAGAATATAAAATCCTTTATATAGAATCGTGTCTTTTATCGAATAGCGTTCTTCCGGGCTGCTGGCCATCGGGTTGTAATCGGTGATGAAATAGACATCGCGTACGGTATAGGTATCATGTCTCTTGAATGATACGAGTTCTTTCCGTAAAGAATCTGCGACAGGAATATCCGAGAGATTGAGTTCGAGGTCGACGCCTTTATTTCCGATCGTCGTATCGGCTGTGTAAGTGATATATTCCTTGTTGAATGCGTAATAACCGGCATTCCGCAGTTGTGTCGTAATGCGTTGCCGTTCTTGTTCGAGAATATTTCGGTCGAATAATTTCCCCGGACGAACGAGAGAATTGGTCGAATCGGAGATAACGATTTTCCTGATGGAGTCGTTGAAGATACGATATGTCATTCGGTCGATATGATAAGGAGTTCCCGATTTGACATCGTATTTTACCTTGATACGCTTTTTGTGTTTGATTGTGTCTACGGTTACTATTGCATCGGTGTAACCCTTGTTGTAGAGGGCTTTTTCGATTTGGCTGCGAGATTTTTCCGTCAGTTGGCTGTCATAAATGACAGGAGGCGTACCGATGCGTCGCAACCAGCGGTTCCAACCGTTGTCCTTGTCGTTGGACAGGTTGTAGAAGAAAAGGGGAAGACCTATGAGTCCGAAAGTTTTGTGATTGGGCTCTTGACGTATATACGATTTTAATTCACTGTTTTTCAGATTCCGGTTATCCGTCGAGAGCGATATGCGGTCGAGCAGATATTCGCCCTCACCCACATGCTTGGTTGCCCGGCATGAATATAGCAGTGGGATAATGACCGGTATGAGCAGCAACAGGCGAAGTTTCATCATAAAAACAGGTTCCGGGCTTGAAAAATGAGATAACCGATATTTTTGCATACAAACGTACATAATTCTCGTTTCATACACAAATTCTGGCATTTTAAAAACCGTTGTTTCTTATATATAATATATCTGTGAAAATGCATCGTTTTGTATCATTCGGACTGTTTCATGAAGTTTTTTTCTTATCGAGAAGAAGTCCTTTATGTGAGAATAGATTTTTTCTGAATGCTTATGTAAAGAAAAGTGTTGGGAAATAATCTTTATTTTCCGATAAATTGATAGAAAAAATGTTGAAAGTCGGATATTTTTCTATTTGTATTGATATTTTTATCGCTTTTTCTTTTGGAATATTCATATAAAGATATACCTTTGCACCGTCATTACCGATAAGCCATAAAAAGCTTGATTATATGATTAGCACTGTTCTGCATATTTTCGATCTACTATCAGTGATTATCGTCGTCGTGGGCGCATGATAAAGAAGAAGGGTTATGCAGATGTTTATGTAAAAACATAAGGATATAACGACAAGGAAAACCTTTCTTCTCAATGCTTTGAAGAAAGGTTTTCTTTTTAATGGAGAATATATGAAACACGAGTTGCGTAGTGCGACCTGTACACAAGGCCGACGAATGGCCGGCGCACGTGCCTTGTGGCGCGCCAACGGCATGAAAGAAGAACAGATAGGACGTCCGGTAATCGCCGTCGTCAATTCATTTACACAATTTGTCCCGGGACATGTGCATCTGCATGAGATCGGTCAGATCGTTAAGTCCGAAATCGAAAAACTCGGTTGTTTCGCAGCCGAGTTCGATACCATTGCAATCGACGATGGTATCGCTATGGGACATGATGGTATGCTTTATTCGCTGCCTTCCCGGGATCTGATAGCCGACAGTGTCGAGTATATGGTAAATGCCCATAAGGCCGACGCAATGGTATGTATCAGCAATTGCGATAAGATAACGCCCGGTATGCTGATGGCGGCGATGCGGTTGAATATTCCCGCCGTGTTTGTTTCGGGAGGGCCTATGGAATCGCATAAGTACAACGGCGAGAATGCCGACCTTATCACGGCTATGGTAAAGGCGGCGGATACATCGGTGAGCGATGAGGAAATCGAGAAAATAGAGGCTTGTTCTTGTCCCGGTTGCGGGAGTTGCTCCGGTATGTTTACGGCCAATTCGATGAATTGTCTTACCGAGGCCATCGGGTTATCCTTGCCCGGTAACGGTACGATTTTGGCCACGCATGCCAATCGTGTACAACTCTTTCGCGATGCCGCACGGCTTATCGTGAAGAATGCTTTGAAATACTATGAAGAAGGTGATGACAGTGTTCTGCCCCGTAGTATTGCCACACGGGCGGCTTTTCTCAATGCCATGACCCTCGACATTGCTATGGGCGGCTCCACCAATACGGTATTGCATCTTTTGGCTGTGGCCAATGAGGGTGGCGTCGATTTCAAAATGGCCGACATCGACCGCCTGAGCCGTCATGTACCTTGTCTGTGCAAGTTGTCGCCCAACACGCAGAAATATTCCATACAGGAGTGTAACCGTGCCGGAGGTATTCTCAACATTCTCGGCGAACTCGATAAAGCCGATTTGCTCGATACCTCTTGCCGTCGTGTCAACGGATCGACTCTTGCCGAAGACATCGAAAAATATGATATTGACAAGGTTGTCGTCGACCCCGAAGCCCTCCGCATTTATTCCAGTGCTCCCGGCGGTGTATTCAGCAATAAAATGGGTTCTCAGAGCAATACCTATCCTACGCTCGACACCGATAGGGTCGGCGGTTGCATACGCGATGTGGGACACGCATACAGCAAAGACGGCGGATTGGCCGTACTTTTCGGAAACATCGCCCTCGACGGGTGTGTTGTGAAGACCGCCGGTGTTGATGTCGGTATTTGGAAGTTTACAGGGCCGGCTCGGGTTTTTGAGTCTCAGGAAGCTGCATGTGAAGGTATTCTCGGCGGTAAAGTTGCAAGCGGTGATGTGGTCGTGATTACATATGAAGGTCCCAAAGGCGGTCCCGGTATGCAGGAAATGCTTTATCCGACGTCATATATCAAATCCCGTCATTTGGGTAAGGAATGCGCACTCATTACCGACGGACGTTTTTCCGGGGGTACATCGGGACTTTCTATCGGGCATATATCGCCCGAGGCGGCAGCCGGAGGAAATATCGGTTTGGTACGCGACGGAGATATGATAGAAATAGATATTCCGGCACGCAGCATTCGGGTCGATGTCTCGGGCGAAGAGTTGGAACGTCGTCGTGCCGAAGAAGAACAACGGGGAAAGAGCGCTTTTACTCCTCATGAGCGGGATCGCCATATATCGAAGGCTTTGCGCGCTTATGCGGCAATGGTAAGTTCTGCCGATAAAGGCGCTACCCGTATCATTGATTAATGCGGTTGTACCGATAGAAAAAACGAAGTAAAAAATAATGAACGATAAAGAATTGATAACCGGCGCAGAAGCATTGATGCGCTCGCTCGAACATCAGGGAGTCAAGACCCTTTTCGGTTATCCCGGAGGCTCTATCATGCCCGTTTTCGATGCTCTCTATGACCATCGCCATATTTTGCATCATATATTGGTGCGTCATGAACAAGGCGCTACCCATGCGGCACAAGGATTTGCTCGTGCATCGGGAAATGTGGGTGTGTGTCTGGTAACCAGCGGCCCCGGGGCGACCAATACGATCACCGGTATTGCCGATGCTATGATAGACAGTACGCCGATCGTTGTCATCGCAGGGCAGGTGGGAACCTCGTTTTTAGGTTCCGACGCTTTTCAAGAGGTCGATTTGGTGGGAGTAACCCAGCCTATCACGAAGTGGAGTTATCAGATACGTCGGGCCGAAGATGTTCCGTGGGCGGTAGCCCGGGCTTTTTATATCGCGTCGAGCGGTAGGCCCGGCCCGGTCGTTCTCGATTTTGCCAAAAATGCACAAGTTGAGAAGTTCGAATACGAACCCACGACAGTCGATTTTGTACGTAGTTATATCCCCGTACCCGATACCGATTCGATGTCGGTTATTCGGGCAGCCGACCTTATCAATAAGGCACAGCGACCGTTGGTCCTTGTGGGACAGGGAGTGGAGTTGGGTAATGCTCAGGACGAATTGCGGAATTTTATCGAAAAGGCCGATATGCCGGCAGGTTGTACGCTTTTGGGGTTGTCGGCTCTGCCGTCGGAACATCGCCTGAATGTGGGTATGCTCGGTATGCACGGCAATTTGGCTCCGAATGTGAAGACCAATGAATGCGATGTCTTGATTGCCGTAGGTATGCGTTTTGACGATCGGGTAACCGGAAATCTCGACACGTATGCTAAACAGGCCAAAGTCATTCATTTCGATATAGATCCGGCCGAAATAAACAAAAACGTGAAAGCCGATGTTGCAGTTCTTGGGGATTGTAAGGATACTCTCCGTTCGGTAACAGACCTGCTTGTGCCGGCAAAACACAAAGAGTGGATCGATTCGTTCGCTCCGTATGCCGAAGAAGAGAGAACGAAGGTCATAGAGCCGGAAGTGAATCCGGCCGGAGGTCCTCTCAATATGGGTGAAGTGGTACGTGCCGTGAGCGATGCCACCCGTAATGAGGCGGTTTTGGTTACCGATGTGGGGCAGAACCAGATGATGTCGGCGCGTTATTTCAGATATTCTCGCAATCGCAGTATCGTTACTTCGGGTGGTTTGGGAACGATGGGATTCGGACTTCCGGCTGCCGTAGGGGCGACGTTTGCCGTTCCCGACCGTACGGTATGTGTATTTATGGGCGATGGTGGTTTGCAAATGAATTTGCAGGAGTTGGGAACCGTGATGGAGCAGAAAGCACCTGTGAAAATGATTTTGCTCAATAACAATTATTTGGGCAATGTCCGTCAGTGGCAGGCTATGTTTTTCAACAGAAAGTACTCTTTTACGCCGATGCTCAATCCCGATTATATGAAGATTGCCGAGGCGTATGGTATTCCGTCGAGACGGGTGATAGAACGCGCCGATTTGCCTTCGGCGATCGAGGAGATGTTGGCTACCGACGGGCCTTTCCTTCTGGAAGCCTGTGTCGTCGAGGAAGGTAATGTCTTACCTATGACACCTCCGGGCGGTTCGGTAAATGCCATGTTGTTGGAATGTTAAATGCGAATGTTTATGGACAAGAAATTATATACGATGATTGTCTACTCCGAGAACATTGCCGGACTGTTGAATCAGATTACGGCGGTTTTCACCCGTAGGCAGATCAATATCGAAAGTCTCAATGTATCGGCGTCTTCGATAAAAGGGGTCCACAAGTACACCATAACGGCTTGGACCGATGAAGAAACGATAAAAAAAATCGTGCGGCAGATCGAGAAAAAAATCGACGTATTGCAAGCGCACTATTTTACCGATGAAGAAATATTCGCTTACGAGATAGCTCTTTATAAGTTGTCTACCCCTGTTTTTGAGCGAGAACCGAAAGTCTCGGAACTGATACGTCGCTACAATGCCCGTGTGGTAGAGGTAAACCCTACCTATTCGGCTTTGGAAAAGGACGGGACGACCGAAGATATTACAGCTTTTTACGACGAGTTGCAGAAGCTTGGTTGCGTCTTGCAGTTTGTACGGTCGGGTCGTGTCGCTCTTACGAAGAGTTGTGTAGAGCGGGTGAACGAGTTTCTTGCCGATCGTGAAGCCCGTTATTTGAAATCGAAACAAACCGAGTAGTATATGGCAGAGTATCAGAAAGTCGGGTCGTACGATTTTGTCGCAGAACCTTTTTGTTCCGATTTTCGGGGACACATGGCCATCGGCGTTTTGGGTAATCTCCTGTTGAATGTCGCCGAGTTTCATGCCTCCGACCGGGGATTCGGCATTATTACCATCAATGAAGGGCATTATACATGGGTTTTGTCCCGATTGGTGTTGGAATTTGTCGATGATGCACCCCGGCAGACCGAGAAATTTACCATAGAGACATGGGTCGAGAGTGTGTACCGTCTTTTTACCGAAAGGGATTTTGCCATACTCGATAAGGCGGGAAATCCGTTGGGGTACGCACGTTCGGTATGGGCGATGATCGACATGGATACTCGTAAGCCGGTAGACCTTCTCAGTACATACGAGGGAGGGATAACCGGTTACGTTTGCGATAAAGAGTGCCCTATCGAACGTCCCGGAAAAGTGAAAGTAATCTCTTCCGAGCCTGCATGTACATTGACAACCCGATATAGCGATATCGATATCAACGGACATGTAAACAGCATCAAGTATATCGATCATATTTTGGACCTTTTCCCGCTCGACCTCTATAAGAACAAGCGGGTGAAGCGATTCGAAATGGCTTATGTCAATGAAAGCCATTACGGCGATACATTGCAATTTTTCTGCGATGACAAAGGCGGCGACGAGTACCATATCGAAGTGAAAAAAAACGACGGCGAAATCGTGTGCCGTAGTAAAGTGATATTTATTTAATTGTTTCATACTAAAAAACAAACACAAAATGGCAGTAATTAATTTTGGCGGAGTTGACGAAAATGTCGTTACCCGTGAAGAATTTCCGTTGGAAAAAGCAAGAGAGGTCCTCAAAGATGAGGTTATCGCGATAATCGGTTATGGCGTGCAAGGTCCCGGACAGAGTCTTAACCTGCGCGATAACGGATTCAATGTGATTGTAGGACAACGTAAAGGTGGAAAAACGTGGGAAAAGGCCGTTGCCGACGGTTGGGTTCCCGGAGAGACGCTTTTTGAAATCGAAGAGGCTTGCAAACGTGCCACCATTATTCAATATCTGCTTTCCGATGCCGCACAAATCGAGGTTTGGCCTCGCATCAAACCTTATTTGACTGCCGGCAAAGCTCTCTATTTCTCTCATGGTTTCGGTATTACCTATAAGGAGCGTACCCATATCATTCCTCCTGCCGATGTCGATGTAATCATGGTTGCTCCCAAAGGTTCGGGAACCAGCTTGCGTCGCATGTTCTTGCAAGGTCGCGGTTTGAATTCGAGCTATGCTATTTATCAAGATGCTACCGGTCGTGCAAAAGATCGCGTTATCGCACTCGGTATAGGCGTGGGTTCGGGTTATCTGTTCGAAACGACTTTCAAAAGAGAGGTTTACTCCGACCTGACGGGAGAGCGCGGAACTCTTATGGGGGCTATACAAGGATTGTTGCTCGCCCAGTATGAAGTATTGCGCGAGAATGGCCATGAACCCTCCGAGGCCTTCAACGAAACCGTAGAGGAGCTTACCCAATCTTTGATGCCTCTTTTTGCCGAAAAGGGTATGGATTGGATGTATGCCAACTGTTCGACGACTGCTCAACGCGGTGCACTCGACTGGATGGGCCCGTTCCACGATGCCGTAAAACCGGTATTCGAGAAACTTTACAAAGAGGTAGCTTGCGGTAATGAAGCACAACGCTCGATCGATACCAATAGTAAACCCGATTATCGCGAAGGTCTGGAAAAAGAACTCGCCGCTTTACGTGAGAGCGAGATGTGGCGTACGGGAGCCGTTGTACGTAAACTGCGTCCCGAAAATAACTGATATATCTTTCGCATTTTAGAATACGGGGTAGATAACTCGGTCGGTTATCTGCTCCGTATTCTGTTTTTTACGGGAACAAAGCCGTTGGAGAAATGTTTCCAAGATGAAAGTAGATTTCCTGTGGAAAAGACAAGACGGTACGTCTTTTTTCCGTAACTTCGTCGGTGAATAATGAGGCGACTTTTTAAATATGTTTTTATCGGGTTGTCCGTCTTGTTGGGGCTGCCGTTTTTACTCGTGGCACTGTTGTATGTGCCTCCGGTGCAACGTGCGGCGGTCAGAACTGTTTGTTCTGTGGTCTCCGATAGTACGATGCAGGTTTCGGTAGGAGATTTTCGTTTGCGTTTCCCTTTGCGTCTTGATGTTTCCGATGTGTGCGTGATGACGGGCGGAGACACGTTGTGTGCGTTACATACATTGCATGTAGAGATCGATTCGTGGCCGTTGTTGCGTCTGGTTGCCGATGTCCCCGATTTATTTCTCGAAGATGTTCTGTTCCGTTATGCCGATACGACGGGATTCTCTATCGATGTCCGTCTCGATAAAGCATCGATGGCATCGGTATCCGCCCGATTGAAGGAAGAGTCGGTCGATGTCGGCCGTATCGTGTTGAGCGGAGGAGATGTGGATTTGAAGTTGGGTATGTCTTTACCCGATACGGCCGATACCGTAACGACACCGTTGGCATGGAAGTTTAAGGTAGAGGCTCTTGCCGTCGATGATATTTTGTATCGTATGCAGGGCGCTTACAAGGAATCTTTTCTTACGGCCGGAACCGATTCGATAACTGTCGGTTGCACATCGGTCGATTTGGGCGCTCAGACGGTCGATGTCGCGTCTCTTTATTTATGGGCCGGGAAGGTAGCCATGTTTTCCGACACAAGTGTTGTCGTGCCGGAGGAGACTACTCCTGTAACCGATGCCGGAATTTCGGAAGAACCGTCGCTTCCGTGGACTGTACGCGCTGATTGCGTGCGTATTGCCGGGACAGAAGTCGTTTATGCTTTGGAAGGACACATTCCGCAACCGGGCTTCGATACCGATTATATGCAGATTTCATCATTGGAATTGGCTCTCGATTCGGTATATAACAGGGGTAGCGATGTGGCGGCTCGGTTGCAGTCGCTTTCTTTGGTAGAGCGGTCGGGGTTGGCTGTGCGGGACGGGAAAGCTTTTTTCTCAATGGATACTGCGGTTGTGCAGGTCGACGATTTGCAATTAACGACTGATAATTCCGTACTTTTTGTCGATCTTTCGGCCGACGGTTCCATTTTGTCGATGGACAAGACCGCTTCATTGGGCACATCTATCGGTTTGAAGGCAGGGTTGCAGGACGTGGCGTTGTTTCTGCCGGAACTCGATTCTTCTCTATCGGCTTTGCCGTTCGATGCCGTCTCTTTGGATATGAAGGTAGATGGGATGCTTGACAACTTACGGTTGGCCCGTCTTTATGTGGTATTGCCCGGAGCAGCCGATTTTTTTGCGGAAGGAGATATAAAGTCGTTGACCGAGGCGGATTCTTTGTCGGCGAGAATGGCTCTTACGGCAGGTCTCGATCGTTTGGGTTTTCTTCCGGCATGGATAGGAGGGGAGGTCGCCCATGAAATCTCCTTGCCCGATTCGATGTCGTTTCGGGCCTCGATTGATTTTGAAAATGAAAAAGCTGCGAGAACCCAGCTTTTTTTAGGGGCTTTGCAAGGCATACTGACACTCGACGCCGATTATGCTTTTGCCGATACGGCCTATCGTATCGATACCCGATGGCGGGAATTTCCTGTCGGGGCATTTCTTCCGCAGGAAGATCTCGGATTGCTTTCTCTATCCTTGTCGGTTCAGGGCTGCGGGTTCGATCCTTTCTCAGACCGTATGCGGGCCGATTTGGCTCTTTATGTCGATACGCTTGATTATGGGGGGTATCGGTTCAATGATTTGGGGCTCGATGCCGCTCTTGATTCCGGAATTGTTTCTGCACATATTTTGGGTGTCGATAGTGCTGTGCGCTTCGACTTGAATCTTGCCGGCCGCTTGTCTCCGTCGGAATATACGGCGCACCTTGCTGGGGAAATCGATTGGCTCGATTTGAAAACAGCTCGTTTTACCGATGATTCTTTGACATTTTCTTCTTCGGTCGATATTCGGGCGTGGGCCAATGATAAGAACGAATATTCCGTTAAGACCCGTTTCGATATGATGGGATTGCATTTGTTCGATATGGATAATCGTTTCGATCATATTGTTGTTACCGGAGATATGTTGCGGGATTCGCTTGACGCCCGTATTGATTTTCCCGGTGTACAGGTTGCCTTTTCGTCTCCGGCGGGAATCGATTCGTTTATATCCCGAACGACTGCTTTCAGCGATTATTTACAGAAAGCAGTCGACGAAAAAGATTTTGTCCCGGCTGATCTGTGTGCTTTGTTGCCCGATTTCTATTTAAAGGGGAAACTGGTTCCCGAGCAGGTTGTGGATAAAATTTTGCAAGAGAACGGGCTGAAATTGGATTCTCTCGATTTTATGGCGGAGAATGCTCTTGACAGGAAACCTTTCGATATCGAGGCCGAGGCTTTGGGACTCTCTTTTTCTTCTTTTTCGACCGATACGCTTACGGCTTTTTTGCGGCAGGACGGTGAGTTATTGCGTTATGCCGTACGTATGGGAAATACACCGGAAACATCGGAGCTGTTGGCGCAGGCGGGCGTGTCCGGATTCATCGGGAGCGGGGAAGTTTATACGGCGTTGCGGCAGAAAGATCAGAAAAATGTGCCCGGACTGGTATTGGATATCGATACCCGTTTCTCCGACTCGTTATTGCATATAACATTGGGTCCCAATGCGCCGACGTTGGGTGTTCCCGACTGGTCGCTCAATACCGGTAATTTCATAGATTATTATTTCGACGGAC
>URHG01000031.1 GCA_900547555.1 uncultured Porphyromonadaceae bacterium
GAATCTTACTTTGGGCATGCTCGAATTCATGGGTCAGGACTTCGTTCCCTACGACACGCCGAGTGCCGACATCAGCAAATTTCGATACGATACGCCCGAAAATAGCATACGCATAGCGACAATCATGCAGGAAATGTACCGTGCAATCGCGTCATGCAACAAAATTCTCGACGAGATAGAACATACCGACGTCTCTTTTTACAACCCGGGACAGAAAGAAATCATCACCGGTGAATTGTACGCACTGAGAGGAGCTCTGCATTTTGACCTTTTACGGCTGTTCCACCCCGCCGTTACCCGGAAACCCGACTTTTCAGGGCTGCCTTACATGACGCATTTCGGTACAGAAACGAGCCGGCCGCAAACATCGTCGCAACTATTGCGTCTCATTCTCGACGATCTCTCGCACGCGGCCGACTTACTGAGAGAATATGACCCTATACTATCGGGGTGGGATCATTCCAGTATTTCTCCGGGACAAATCGATAACCGGCTGCGGACATTCTATCTCAACTATTATGCCGTAACCGCCCTGCAAGCCCGCATATACCTGTATATGGGCGACTACGGGAACGCCCTCGAAAGAGCACAAGAAACTTACTCCCACTTGCAAAAAGTAGAGGTTTCTTCCCAATTATTCTACTTTGTTTCCCCGGGAAAATACAACAGCGACTTTTGTTTCTCCCGGGAACACATTTGGGGAATATCGTCCATGCCCGACGGGTTCACAGCACTATCCGATACGATGTTCCTGACAAACCGGATAACGGTACGCACCGATATATCGACCGTTTTTCCCGATGCCAACGATACCCGTTTCCGCGAATGGTTCACTCGCCAAAACGACGGAAGCTATACATTGCAACATAAGTTCGGATCGAGTACTTTACTCTCGGGATATATTTACAGTTCGAGCGGCAGCGAATCGGACCTGCCGGCACGTATTCCCGTCATTAAGATGGGAGAAGTTTCGCTTATCGCAGCCGAAGCCCTCAACCGGGATAACAAGCCCGATGAAGCGGCCGAATGGCTCATCGAAATGCAAACCTCGAAAAGAAACTCCATCGTCGAACAGTTGAAAGCCGACGGAAAGATTTCCGTCGAAACGATCGATGCCGCCATACGCGACGAATATCAGCGTGAATTTTGGGGAGAAGGCCAACGCTTTTTCTTCCACAAACGTATGAACGATACCCGCATCGTCTCATACGACGGCGACAGTATCGATATTTCCAGTGAACAATATACATGGCCCATACCGGCCGGAACAATCTCGGTAAACCCTGAATAAATGAAAATGCGCACCTTATGTCTCCTGCTGATAATCCTATCGGGAATATTCTTTTTCCCGATAGAAAAATCTTGCGCCCAAAAAAAGATGTCGGTGCATCTGCAACACAAAACACTGAACGATGTACTGCTCACGGTGCAGAAGAACGGGAGATATTTTCTTTATGTCGACCCTTCCATAAATACGGAAAAACGTATTTCCGTCTCCACTCAATATACCGATCCGCTCGCATTCCTGCGACAAATCGACAACAGCCTTTCCTATGAAATCATCGACAATACTCTTGTCGTAACACCGAAAAAGGGCAATACCGATCGCTTATACGGCCTCGTACTCGATGAAAACGAGCAACCTGTATCGGGAGTCGTCGTACATTGCGGAAACGGGAAAAAGAGCGGTGCCGCTCTTACCGACTCGGAAGGCCGTTTCTCTCTCCCCGCCGGAGCCGGAAGTACAACGCTCACCGCAACATTCATCGGATATAAAAAACAAAATATCGAAATCGGAACGAAAAAATTTTTCTGTATACATCTCGAAGCCGATGTAAACGAACTCGACGACGTAATCGTTACCGGATATGCCCCCAAAGCCAAAAACAGTTTTACCGGTACTGCCGTACAAGTAAAAGGAGAGGAGTTACGCACCATCAACAATACGAGTTTCTTCGATGCGCTGAAAGTTTTCGACCCTTCTTTCAAAACAGTCGATTCCCGGGAACTTTTCGGTTCCGACCCCAACCACGTCCCCTCGCAAATCGAGATACGCGGACAAAACAGTTTCCCCGATATATCGGAAAGCAACTTGCGTACCGAAACCAGTCTGCCGGTATTTATCCTCGACGGCTTTGAAGTAGACGTCGAGAAAGTGTACGACCTCGACATGAACCGTATACAAAGCGTAACCATTCTCAAAGACGCATCGGCATCGGCCATTTACGGGTCGCGTGCGGCCAACGGTGTAATCGTCATCGAAACGAAAAGCCCCGAAGCCGGAAAACTGCAAATCAATTACTCGCTCACCTCGGGTGTACAAGTCCCCGACTTGTCGTCCTATAATCTCATGAATGCGGCCGAAGTCCTCGAATTTCAAAAAGCCGCCGGAGTCTTCGATGCCATAAATGAAGGAGAAGACCCGGGAACACGACTCAATTCCTACAACGTCATACGGCAGGAAATCATGAGCGGAACCGATACCTATTGGCTATCAAAGCCTCTGCGTGTAGGATTCCAGCACAAGCACTCCCTGCTCATCGACGGTAGTGTCAATAACGAAAAAGCCGAGAAAGAAACGGGAAATATCCGTTACTCGGTCAATCTCGCCTTCGGGCAGAACAACGGCGTCATGAAAGGCTCGGACAGAACCACTTACGAGGCCGGTACGAAATTACTTTACAACAGTAAAAAATTATATATCACCAATGACCTACAATTCAGTATGGTCAACAGCGACGAATCTCCCTATGGAGATTTCTCGAGCTACACCCAGGCCCTCCCTTATCACCGAGAAAAAGACGCCGACGGAAAATATTACCGTACCCTATCGCTCGCCAATGTAGCCCCCGAAAGTATGAGTCTCTCGATTTTGGCGCAGCAGGAATCGCCCGTCTATGAAGCGAAATACCTCAATTCCTTTACCGAAAAAGAAAACTACAACGTTACCAACAATACCAGTGTCAACTGGGAGGTTTTCTCCGACCTACGCATACGGGCCAATTTCTCGGTATCGTACGACTTCAACCGTACCGACGCTTTTATTTCGCCGCAAAGTTTTTCCTATATCAACAGCGACGACAATTCTTCCACGACACCCAGCGTATTATACAGCAGGGGAAAGTACACGCTCAGCAACAATTCCTCTCTCAGTTACAAAGGAAACATCGTAGCCTCCTATACCCACTCTTTCGGGGCTCACGATATACAAGCCATCTGGGGAGGAGAAGTCAGCCAAGACGAATACAACAGCGACGGATACACGCTTACGGGATTTCTCGGCGATGCACTCAACTACCTCTCCTACGGTGTGCAATATGAGTTGTACGGGCGACCGTCGGGTAGTGAAAGTATGGTACGGACAGCGGGCACTTTTGCCAACATCAACTACTCCTATCACAACCGTTATCTGGTCGACTTGACCGGCCGTATCGACGGTTCGTCGATTTATGGTAAAAACCAGCAGACCGCACCCTACTGGTCGGCTGGGCTCCGGTGGAACATGCACAATGAATCTTTCTTGAAAGGCAACAACATGCTGCAAAAACTGGCTCTGCGCGTCAATGTGGGAACGACCGGAAATCAAAATTACTCCAAAAGTCAGGCTACAAGCCTATACACATTCCTTACGTCGGTTTACGGAGGATATTTCGGGGCTATTATTTCCACATTGGGAAATCCCGATTTGAAAGGACAGCTCACTTACAACCGCAACATCGGTATAGAAAGTACCCTCTTCGGTAATAAACTCAACTTCGACATGAATTACTATTACAATACAACCGAAGGAAATCTTACCGACATCACCATAGCCCCCTCGATCGGTTTCGATTCTTACAAAACCAATATGGGAGACTTGACAAATCAAGGCTTTGAATTCAGTTTCAGTTACACCCCTATCCGCACACGGGACATCACCCTCAATTTCACGCTCAACGGCGCACACAATACCAACCGTATCACCCGCATTTCCGAGACTTTGCGAAAGTACAACGAGCAGATAAGCCAGGAAGCAGATAAGGGTACGGCCAATGTCTTCCTTTTCCAAGAGGGAGAATCGATGAATACCATTTATGCCGTGCGTAGCCTCGGCATAGATCCCGGTACGGGAAAAGAGATATTCCTCACCAAAGAGGGAGAAAAGACATTTACATGGAATGCCGACGATCAAGTGCCCGTAGGTGTAAACGAACCGATTTTACAAGGATATATCGGCGGGAACTTCCGGTATAAGGCATGGGAAATAGGAGCTACGTTCAATTACTCTTTCGGTGCCGACCGCTACAACTATACGCTACACGAGAAAATAGAAAATGTCGACTACATGGTCAACAATGACCGACGTGCCCTGACCGAACGTTGGAAACAACCCGGCGATGTGGCCCGTTACAAAGCTATCAGCGATAACAGTATAACCAAATCGACCTCTCGATTTGTACAACGGGAAAGAATGCTGAGCCTCACGTCACTGCGCATAAGCTATACGTTACCGCAATCGATCCTGCGCGGTCGGAATCTATCGATGCTGAAATTCTCCGTTACCGGAAACGAAATATTCTATTGTTCGACCATCAGACAGGAAAGAGGACTTACCTATCCTTATGCCCGTTCGATCAATTTCTCGGCTTACATAAATTTCTGATCGTATGAAAACAGCCAAATATCGAATATTATACGCACTGCCCTTTATTCTCCTTGCAACGACCCTTTCGGGCTGTTCTTGGCTCGATGTCGGATCCAAATCGGAAATAGACGGGGACGAAATGTTCCTTACCACCGAAGGTTATTATACGGCAATCACAGGAGTCTACATCAATATGGGCAGTACCGAGTTGTATGGAGGGAACCTTCCACTCTCGGCCCTCGAACCGCTTACCCAGCAATATACCCAGCCCGACGATGATACCGACCGTACCAAATGGGGACAATACAACTACACAACCGACGGAGCCAAAACCATCATCGACGATGTATGGGGGACGATGTACAATACCATCGTCAATTGCAACCTGCTCATCGAAAACCTCGAAAGAGAAGATCGTCCCGCTTTCGACGCCGGCGTATGGGAAATTCTCTCGGGCGAAGCTATCGGTCTGAGAGCATATATGTTCTTTGACCTGATACGCCTTTACAACGAAGCCTACTGTGTAAATCCCGAATGTAAAAACGTCCCGCTGAAAAAAGATTTCGGATTCAATCTCGGTGAGCAGGCCACAACTCGACAGGCACTCGATTACCTTGTCGGCGAACTCAACCGGGCCCAAGAATTGTTGCGGGAGAACGACCCCATCGTCTCGGGTAAAAGTTACTCCGACAAATATGTCAACTACGATCGCCGTTACCGCATGAACTACTATGCCGTAACAGCTTTGCTGGCTCGCATTGAATTGTATCGGGGCGAATACGCCGCTGCATACGGTTATGCCGAAGAGGTCATCGGAAATTCCGATTTCCGATTTATCGAAGCCGACGAAATCATTGAGACCGATATGTACGGAAAAGAACAAAAAATCGACCGTCTCTTTATGCCCGAAATGATTTTCGCCCTCGGGAACGATAATATTCTCACCGCGTCCCGTTCCGATTACGAAAGTCTGGGCGGCGACTTCATCAAATCGGCTGCCTGTTATGACGAAAACGACGTACGCCGCAACTGGCTTTATACCAATCCCAGTGCCAATAATAAAATAAATCTTATCCGATACCAGCGCTCTACACTGGCCGAAGATTCGCATCTCTACGATATTCCGGCCGTTCCTCTACTCAAACTGGGAGAGATGTATCTCATCGCCGCCGAGGCGGTTCTCAACGATCCGTCGGCAGGAAATAAAGCCCCGGGTGAGTGGCTCAATGTATTGAAAGGACACCGTAACACCTCGCTTCTTCCCGACGGAGCCGACAACAGTGCCGTCGAGACCCAACTCACCCGCGAATACATCAGTGAATTCAAAGGCGAAGGCCAACTCTTTTTCTACTACAAACGCCGCAACATGTCGGCCATCGATGACGGATATTACACGGGAAATACGGTAAAAATGAATTCGGCCTCCTATACATGGCCCTTACCCGAATACGAACAAGATTTCGGTTACTGAACCGGGAAACGAGAAAGGAGACAAGAAAAATGAAAAAATACATTTACCTGCTTCTTATTTGTTACTTTGCCGTTGCATGCAAAGAGGACGTTATTGATCTTTACAACGCCGAACGTCCCACCCTCAACTTCGCCAAAGGCGACTTCAACCCCGGGACCTATCCCGAAAGTTATTCGTTCAACGCCTACTTTCTCGGTGTGGGTGCCGGCGACTATACATTACAGATTCCCGTACGGCTATCGGGAACCATCGATACCGAAAACGACCGGACTTACCATGTACAAGCCGATGCCGAGAAAAGCGAGAACGCCGAAAACGGGGTGCATTATACACTTTCCGAAAAGCAAACTTTCCGAAAAGGTCTCTATCAAGATTCCGTATCGGTAATGATACACGTGGGAGCTCTCGATACCGAACATGATTATCGTATCTGGCTCGAACTTGTTCCTGACGAAACTTTCGACGCCGGCATCCCCGAATATCAATACATCGTCATCGACTTCATGAAAAATCTCAATACCATGCCCGATTTCTGGAACAACAACAGCAAACTGGCAAAAATACCTTATCACCCCAAGAAATGCGAAGTCTTTCTTGAAATAAGCGGCATTACCGATCCCGAATGGACCGATGCCGGAGGAACGATACAGTTGGAATACTGGATAAACCTCTGTACGCAATATTTCCTCGAAAACGAGATTTACGATGAAGAAACCGGAAACCGTATCTACTTCGACCTATGAAAAACAGATTCACCCTATATTGTTTGTGTTTTCTACTGTCGAGCCTGTGCAGCTGCCTGCAAGACAAAGACAGTGTAGCATCGTGGACACCCGATCACGTCATCGCCGTATCGGGAATTTCAAAAGAGGGATATACGCTCTATTTAGGCAATCGTTTTACCTGTAATCCGCAAATCACCTTCTCCGACAGCACCCGGGCCGACGATTACGATTACCGGTGGATTATCGGCAAGAATGAGATCATTTCCCGAGAAAAAAATCTCGATTGGGAAATAGCCTTGCCCGCCGACTATAAGCTCAACAGCGAAATTCCCGGCGTATTTGTAGTACATAATACAGTCAACGACCTCGAATTCCGCCAAACGTTCACCATCACTCTCCTCACAGGATATACGCCCGAGTATATGGCCATATACGAGACCGATGAGGGAAATATCGAATGGATGTCGTTACAGGGAACTCCTTATGAATGGACACGCACTTACGAAGACATGATACATCGGGTGAACCAGACTACGGTGCCAGGACCTTTCATCGGTGCTCTCAATTCGACCGACGAGCTGGCCATATTCTCCGGACACGCCCCCGATTACGGAGTTACCGTAAGCATGATCGATGCCGACGAAGACGACGATTTCGTCGCTAATGTGGGAGAAATCGTGGGTAATATTTACGGACGTGTATATCTGGGCAACGCCTCCCGGCTCGACATCAAAGATGTAACTTACGGGGAAGGTGCCAGCAAATACCTTATCTGCAACGGCACCCTGCATGTCTTCAACGGTCTTGAAAAACGCCTGCCCATGTACGACGAAAACACCTATATAAAAAGTTCTGAAGTCGCCCAAACCGTTTCGTCGAAACAGTTCATGCGTTTCAAGAAAGCAACGTTCGTGCGCCACAACGACGGCCGGATAGGTTGTTTCCACACCTATAACGACCAAATGGAGTGGATAACGATCGGTGATGAACCCTTCATGCTCGACACGATTTGCGGGTGCTTCACCCAAGCGACGGGAGAGGGGTCGAACAAACCCTATGATGTGTATCTTATCGGCGGACGCGACAATACGTATAAAATATATCGTTTCCACGTCGACTATATCAAAACCCAAGTTCAACCTATCGTCTATGACGACAGTTTCGACATACCGGCCGACTTGGTAGAAAAGGTTCGTTACTGGTTCGGTTCGTTTGGCGAGGAGTATGCTTTCTATGCCACCCGAGATGCCATCTACCGGTTTGACTACCACGACATGACAGCTTTCACACCGGCAACAGCACCGTTGGTACAGTTCGACGGCGACAAAGAAATCCTCGACCTGTTCATTCTGCAAGGCAGTACCTTCCGCGACGAAGACGATTGCACGGTGGCTTTCCTCTACGACACGAAAACAAGAAAAACCACACTTTATGTCTATGATACGGTAACCGGCCGCAAATACGCCGAATACATCGACTTGTTGCCCGGCCGAGGCGTATTTTTCACCGCCCGATAATAAAAACACCTAATCCTGAATATATGAACGAAGAACGTCCCGTCATCGAATGTAGAAACCTTACCCACTACTACGGCAAGAAACTCGTTTACGAAAACCTGAATATCGTCGTTCCCGAAGGCCACATCATGGGGCTGCTGGGAAAAAACGGAGCAGGAAAAAGTACGACCATAAATATCCTGAACGGTTTTCTCGAACCCCGTTCGGGTCAATGCCTCATCTACGGAGAAGATACGCAGAACCTCTCTCCCGAAACGAAAAAACGCATCGGATACCTCATCGAAGGTCATATCCAGTACAGCTTCATGAACGTACACCAGATAGAGAAATTCTATTCGGGATTTTACGAGAACTGGAAAAGTGATGCCTATTGGTCTCTGATAAACCGGTTGAAAATCACTCCGAAACAAAAAATATCGACCATGTCGTGCGGCCAACGCGCCCAAGTGGCACTCGGGCTCATTCTGGCACAAGACCCCGACCTGCTTATCCTCGATGACTTCTCGTTGGGTCTCGACCCCGGCTACCGCCGCCTCTTCATCGACTACATGCGGGAATACTGCAAGGCCGAACATAAAACCGTATTCCTTACTTCGCATATTATTCAGGACATGGAAAGACTCATCGACGACATCATCATCATGGACTACAACCGCATGCTGGTACAAGGCCCTGTCAAGGACTTCACCGACCGGTTCAAAGGGTTCACTTTCGACCTCGACCGCGATGACGTAGTTTTCGGGAAAGACGAAGCCGCCAATGTAGAACATATCAACAACCATTACGAGTTCTATACCTACGACGACGAAAATACCGTCAAAGATCTTCTCGACCGAAAAGGGTTGGCATATAAAAATTTCGACCGTCTGCACATGACGCTCGAAGATGCATTTATAGGTCTCACCGGTAAATATTAAAGATTTATGAAACCGATATGGCATCTTTTCTATAAAGAGTGGATCAAAACGCGGACGGCTTTCTTCTGCTCGCTTTTGGTAGGCGTGGGAGTCATGTTCTATATTTTCATCGGCGTGGAAAATAAAATCACGCTCATGGGGGCTAAAAATTATACCTTGAATATTCTTTACAGCAACCCGCCCGTCATCTATTATTCGCTGTTGCGCTATCTGCCGTTGCTCGCCGCCGTATGCATCGGCATATCGCAGTATGTTCCCGAAGTCGCCCAGCGGCGCATACGGCTCACATTGCACCTGCCGGTAGGCAATCGCACGCTTTTCGTCGGTATGGCTTTCTATGGATTGCTGCTCATCACGATTTTCAATGCGATCGTCCTCGGATTTTTCTTTTGGAAAAACAGTTCCATTTTTCCGGCCGAAGTTACCGCACCGGTACGTCATACCGTATGGGGTTGGTTCCTCGCAGGATACTGGGTCTACAACTATATCGCTTTCACGGCATTGGAACCCAACCGCCTGCGCCAATTGTTTTATGCGCTGACCGGTGTCGCCGTACTCTCGCTCTATCTCTACGATGTGCCCTTTCACGGGGCTTACGGCTCGTCGACACCCGTCCTTGCGCTACTGGCGTTGCTTTCCTGCCCCCTTATTCTGTTCAGCGGATACCGATTAAATAAAGGAGAACGATAATGACACACAAGATACTGCACATCATCGCCGTTCTTTTCACGGCACTGGCCGCCGCACTGATACTGCCTCGTTTTTGTAAAAACAACCGGTCGTATTTTTCTCATCTCTATTCCGAGGCGGTCTACTCCGAAATTCTGCAAGATTTCATTCTTTCCCATTATGAATACACCCGGGAAAACGGCCAGATAAAAGCTTTCACGGCATACCGGGACACCCGGGGCAACCTCATCGACCGGGAGGCTCTCGACTCGCTCTGCCCGCTGAACAATGCCACACAACTGGCATTTGAAAACAACTTCCCCGACACAATCTGCGGACGGGCGGTTACCCCCCGGGAGGCAGAAGAAGCCGTTTTCCGCCATCGCATCTCCGCACCTTCGCTCGATTACGGACTCTATGACCTCATAGACCGTTACAGCTACCGGTCGCAGAAATTCAATACGCAAGACCTCATGCGGTTTACCCAAGAGGGCATAGAGTTTATTCTGCCCGAAAGCAACCGCATCGATACAGTAAAAACCGGATTGTTCAACCGGGCTTTGGCTCAAAACGACTTCGTCCCGCCGATGACCCGCATATGGTCGCCGGCCAACCGCACCGACCTCGAACAACAAGGTTTCTTCCTGAACGACAGTAAAGGGAATCTCTTCCGTCTTTCCATGTCCGAAGGCGCACCTGTCGTCGAGCGGCTCGACCGTCCCGACGACAAGGAAATACTCCTTATGAGTTTCTGCGATGAAGAAGACTTTCTCGCCATTGCCGTTACGACCGACGGAAGCAGCTATCTATTGCCGCGCGACAGGTCGGGATACAATCGGTTGCCACTGCCCTCATTCTTAGGGAAAAGTGTATCTTTGTCGGGTAATCTGTTTTACTATTTCTTTACTCTCGAATCGGACGACTCGACGCAATATGTCGTTATCGACAAATCGTTACACCCCATAGATCGGTACGCCGCCGAACAGATAATCCCGGAATCGACATTCGATCTCTCGGCTTATCTTTTCCCGGTGCGTATCACGCAGTCGGCCTACACCGGTATCAAAGCCCGGATAGGCGATCCCGCCAAATTCCTGATCGTGAACCTTCTTCTGGCTCTGCTTACATTCTGCATACGCCGCCGGCAAAAATATTCCGTAGCGGTACAACTCATCGATACACTCATTGTCGCACTATTCGGCATTTGCGGCATGGCGGGAGCATTCGCCATACCTTACCGCCGCAACGATAAAAAAGAAAAACATTCGATATGACACGCACGCAAATAAAACATCTTCTCTATAAAGAGTGGCTCAAAACACGTTGGTTCGCCGCCGTGAGCCTTCTCTTGGGGATTATCCTCTCGATTTACTCCTGCATCGACGCCATTTCTTCATTTCACAGTCTGGGCGGTGCATTCTTCTACTCTACACTGCTATCGGGCAATATCTCTCTGATGGGTCAACTCAAATACCTGCCGCTGGGCGTGGCCCTGCTCATCGGTCTGTCGCAATTCATGCCCGAAATTACCAACAAACGCATACGCCTCACGCTGCACCTTCCCATCGGCGGGACGGCCGCCGTCTATACGATGGTGCTGTACGGCGTTGTTCTCTTTTTCTGTGCTCTGTTGCCGGCGATTCTCATCACGGCAATAACGATGGCGGGATGTTTTCCTGTGGAAATAACCGTACCTGCATGGCAGACACTGTTTCCCTGGTTGCTGGGAGGAATGACGAGTTATTTCTTTATCGCCATGATCGCATTCGAGCCTATCTGGAAATTCCGCTTTTGCTACATGCTTGTCGCTTACTTCGTTCTGCGATTCTTTTATCTCGGCTACGGCACGGGCAACGCCGTAACCGCTTATCCGATGCTACTGGTCATCACGCTTATATCCAGCCTGTCGGTCATCTATACGTCGCACCGTTTCAACAAAGGAGAACTCTGATTATGGCAAAAATTGTACGATTTCTATTGATACTGACGACCATCTTCACGCTGTCGTTCTACCTGCCGTCGCTCTACCGCCGGACAGTCGAAAAAAGACCGCTGAAAACAATGATTTATTTCAGCGAAGTATCGCGCGACTTCGTCATCGCCCGCGAAACCATCGACTCGGCCACACAGGAAGGCTCCATGCTCTATTACGATGGCCGGAACAATCTCCTTTCCGAAACGGAATACATGCAACTCCTGCCTTTCAACAACCGGAGAAAACTGAAACTCATGGGCATCATGCCCGATTCCCTCAACGGGGTGGAATTGACGACCGACGTCCTGAAAAACGTGAAACGCAGCATGTTGATCGCCGACCGCTCATTCACGTATCAAATCGACCCGCTATTCGAGTCCGAACCCGAACGACTGGGCGTAACCTTACCCGACGATCTTTTCCGCATCGGGAAAAACGGCATCGAATTTATCGATTGTGAAACGGGAGAGATACGGAAAGAAAAAAGCGATCGTTTCGAAGCAACCATGCAGGCAACCGGGTTCAAAGCTCCTGCGAGCGGTATTTACGGCATACCTTCTGTTATCAAACGATGGGACAGCGGTTACTTCATCACCGACCGCGACGGAGGGCTTTTCCACTTGAAAATGGTAAAAGGCGCTCCCTTCTGCCGGGAAATCGAGACGGGATTCGAAGTGAAAAATATCCGGTGTCATACCGATGAAGAGATATTCTGCCACCTGTTCGATACCGAAAACAACCTCTACGTCCTCACGACCGATTATACCTTGCACCGTCTTCCGGTAGAAATTCTGTCGGGACGTTGCTTTATGACATCGAACTGCTTTTTCCGCACCTACAAAACGACCGAGAAAGATTCGAGCATTCTATTCGTGCTCGACCCTTCATTCCGCTTCGTAGCCCGACATGCCGAAAAAATCGACCATTACAACGATACTCCCGAAGCCGGGTGGGAGAGAAGGCTGTTTCCTTTCTCCACGATGAAGACGCCGGGATATGCCCACTTTATCCCCCTGTTCAACCCGATACGCGATTTCTGGCCCGTCAACGTAATATGCCTATTGGCTTGGGTCGTATCGAAACTCTACCGGCGACGTTCGTTGACACGCCCCGAAAACATAGGCGACGCTATCGTCATTCTCCTTTCGGGCCTTTACGGACTGATCGCCGTGTGGATATACCCCAACCGAAAATAAAAATCTATACCTAACCCTATAAATCAAAAACAACTATGGAGACAATCACAGTAAAAACCAAGAAACCCTCATTCATCGGATTCGCGGCATTTATGATCGTTCTTTTCACCATGCCCCTGGGACATGCCGCCATGATTATCATGGAAAAAACGCTGGGAGAGACCTATCTCACCCCCGCAGCATTCCTTTTGGGACTGGTCGGCGCCGCACTCGCCGTCTGGGGCTTTTATATGAAAAACGAGAATGCCGCGACTTTCTCGGGACTCATCGGAGGACTGATGGTATGGACCGGCTGGATCGAATTTACCTTTGTTTACTACGCCCACCGTTACGATGTAGCACCGCTTATCGAAAACGGAGAAATCGCCACCAAACCCGAATACCTCATCATGATGTCGTCGATCGGTTTCTTCGCCATCGCCATGATGTTCTACATTTTCAGCGCACGCACCCGTTGCGTATTTTTCTGTTGGGTACAGAAAGTACTGCACATCAACCGTCATGAAGAATCCCTGCAAACGGTACACCGCAACCACTCCCTCACCACTTTTATGGAGACCAACTTGCTGTTGTGGGCCAGTTATATGCTGCTCATGTTCGCCTACGACGACCATATTCTGGGCGACCGGCATCCGGTAACAGCTTTCATCGCATTCGGCAGTCTCGTATGGTCGGCCTATCTCTTCGTAAAACTCATGAAAATACGCAAAATCGGATATGCCATACGTTATGCGATTCCTACGGTAATTATTTTCTGGACCTTCGTAGAGATACTGGGCCGCTGGGATCTTTTTCACGAAATATGGGTGGAACCGGGAAAATACAAGACCGAAATCATCATCATGTTCGTCGTATTCCTGCTTTTCTCGGCATATCTGTTCTTCCGCAAAAAACATGAAACCAAATAAAATCATTATCAACCTTTAATTCAGTTTTATATGAAAAAAGTCTTACTCTTTTCGGCATTCCTCGGCTGCTTTGCCCTGGGACATGCCCAAACCAAAAACATTAAAGTAGAAACCGCCGGAACATTGAGTACCCTTATCCCGGCCGAAGAAGTATCTGCCCTTACATCACTGACGGTAAGCGGAAGTATCAACAAAACCGACCTCGATACCCTCAACGGTATGCCCGCCCTCACGACACTCGATCTGAGCCAAGCCAACATCGTTGCCGAAACCGTCGGGGAAGTTACTTATGCAGCCAACACGATTCCGGAAGAGACATTTACCTTTAACAAAAATTTGACATCTGTCGTTTTTCCTAAATCTTTACAGGAAATTGAAACAGAAGCATTTTCTAATTGTATCAACATCACAGCTCTCGATTTCAGCTCTTGTCCCGAACTTACCGTAGTTGGTTACAGAGCTTTTGGTGGTATAGACAATCTGAAAAGTCTCTCTTTCAACGGCTGCGCCAAACTGACAACCATTGGTGATTATGCATTCTCCAATGACTTTTATATTGAATCGATAGACTTCACCGGTTGTTCGGCACTTTCTTCTATCGGTTTGAATGCATTCAACAACGTACGAGAAGCTCTTACTACTCTCGATTTAAGCCCCTGCACTGCACTGACAGAAATAGGAAAAAGCAGTTTCAAATCTTTGAAGAAAATGACTTCACTCATTCTCCCCGAAAATATCGAAGTCATCGGTATGGGAGCCTTTTACGCATGCCACTCTCTCGAAACGATTACGATTCCTGCTTCGGTCGATTCGATAGCACCTCACTCTTTCGGCCAGCCCAAAGCATTAAAAACTGTTATTTGTAAAGGTATCAATACCAAGGCTGCCGAAATGGCTTTCTCCAACAACACATATGTATCTAGTCCTTCTACAAAACCTGCCGAGGAAAATTACAACGACAAAGGGTATAAACTCATCGTACCGAAAGGTTGTATCGAGACCTACCGTGCCGGCATCGAATGGGCTAAATTCCCCACCATCGAAGAAGCCGAATCGGGAGCCATCGACGCCACCGAAATTCTGAGCGACATACACGTCTATGCAGCCGGCAATGCCGTTGTCGTAGAGGGTGCTGCTGCCGGGACACAGGTATCGGTAATCGGTCTCAGCGGATATGCGGCTCAAAATGCAATAGCAGACGGCTCGACGCTTTCCTTGACGATCGAACAAAAAGGTCTGTTCCTCGTAAAAGTCGGAAATTCCGTGTTTAAAGTAATACTTTAATTGTTTTTTCCCTTGCAGAACAGCCCCGCGAGCCGGTTTGCTCGCGGGGCTGTCTCATTTTCCCCATGTTATAAAAAAACAAGAATTGCAGAGATTCGTAAAAACGATAAAGGTCGTCGACTGAATATCAACGACCTTTTCGCTCTTCAGGTAGGACTTGAACCTACGACCCTCTGATTAACAGTCAGATGCTCTAACCGACTGAGCTACTGAAGAAGATAACATTCCTAAAAATGCACGGCAAAAGTAATGCGTTATTTCCAATTATGCAATATATTTGTGGAAAATTTTCTTTCTCTTGTTTGAATTTAATGATTGACGATATGCTCAAAATACCGTTTTTCCGCCCTCTTTTGACTCTTTCTTCCCTGTTATTTTTCACGGGAAACATCTCGGCCCAAAATAACGACCGGACTTTCGAAACAGCCAAAAACATATCGGTATTCAATTCGGTACTGAAAGAACTGAATACCCTGTACGTCGATACGTTCGATCTCGACAAGATGGTAGAGAAAGGCATCAATACCATGCTCTACACGCTCGACCCGTACACGACCTACATTCCCGAAACCGAAACCGAAGATTTCAAATTCATGACCACCGGCGAATACGGCGGCATAGGTTCGCTCATTACCTACCGCGACAGTTTCACCTACATAGCCGAACCCTATGAGGGATTGCCCGCACAACTCAGCGGATTGAAAGCCGGAGATAAAATACTCCGCGTCGATTCGGTCTCGGCCGTCGGATTGCCCTCCGACAAAGTCAGCGAACGGCTGAAAGGGCCGGCCAATACGATCGTGCGTATCGTCGTGGAACGTCCCTACACGCTCGATACGCTTACCTTCGACGTCGTCCGTAAAAAAATCACCCTTCCGGCCGTACCCTATTACGGCGTGCGTGAAGGCGGTGTCGGATACATTTACCTGCAAAGTTTCACCGATAAAGCCGCTTACGAGGTAAAAGAGACTTTCCTCGACTTGAAAAAGAACCATCGTATCGAGTCTCTTATCCTCGACCTGCGGGGCAATCCCGGCGGTATTCTCGATGAGGCACTGCAAATCATCAACTATTTCGTTCCCAAAGGTACCGAAATCTTATCGACACGCGGTCGCATCGGCCAATGGGACAAAACCTATAAAACCACCCAAAAACCGATCGACGAGAAAATTCCTTTGGCAATCCTCATCAACAGCGAATCGGCATCGGCCTCCGAAATCGTCTCGGGAACGTTACAAGACCTCGACCGAGCCGTCGTTATCGGCGAACGGTCGTTCGGCAAGGGGCTTGTACAGACCACACGCCCTCTGCCCTATAACGGTATGATAAAAATCACCACATCGAAATATTACATACCCAGCGGACGTTCGATACAGGCCATCGACTATTCGCACCGCAACGCCGCCGGCCGTCCCGAACGCATTCCCGACAGCCTCACGACGGCCTACACCACTGCCGGAGGGCGTATCGTACGCGACGGCGGAGGAATTACCCCCGATGTAAAAATAGAGCTGCCACAAATCCCCAATATCGTGTTCTATCTGGTAAACGATATGTACACGTTCCGTTTTGCCACACAATATGCACAGAAACACGATACCATCGCCCCGATCGAAAGATTCGTCATCACCGATGAAATATACGACGAATTCAAAGAATATGTCAAAGACAAAGGCTTCACTTACGACCGTCGTACCCAGAAAGTTCTCGAAGAACTGCGCAAATGGGCCGAATTTGAAGGGTATCTCTCCGATATAGACGTAGAAATAGATTCTCTGTCGAAAAAACTGTCGCACAATCTCGATCATGATTTCGCCAACTTCCGCAAGGAAATCGCCGAACAGCTGGCTTTCGAAATCGTCAAACGGTACTATTACCAGAAAGGCGAAATCTGCGAGAGTCTGAAAAACGATCCTATCGTGGAACGTGCCGAGGAGATACTGCTCGACCCGCAACAATATCGGGCGATATTGCAGCCGGCCGGCAAATCCAAACCGTCCGAAGAAAAAAGCAAGAAACAATGACCGGTACGACACCTCTTTTGAAACCGTTCCGTTTCTGTCCGCAATGCGGGTCGGAGAGATTCGTCGATAACAACGCCCAGTCGAAACGTTGTCTCGATTGCGGGTTGACATACTACATCAATCCCAAAGCCGCCGTCGTGGCCCTCATTACCAACGAGCAGGGCGATATTCTCGTGTGCCGGCGTGCCAAAGAGCCGGCACGGGGTACTCTCGACCTCCCGGGCGGCTTTACCGATCTCGACGAGACGGCCGAAGAAGCCGTTGCCCGCGAAGTGCGGGAAGAAACCTCTCTCATCGTTACCGAGACCCGATACCTCTTCTCCCTGCCCAACCTCTATACCTACGGCGGTCTCGTCGTACCCACGATGGATCTCTTTTTCGAGTGTCGCGTAGCCGATACCTGCGGGCTTTCCGCCCACGACGATGTAGCCTCCGCACGCTTCATTCCCCGCCGGAAAATATCGCCCGAGCTGTTCGGTCTCGAATCGATTCGCCGGGGTATAACCCGCATACTGGAAAGAAGCAAGTAGAAAAATCTCTACGAAATGCGGGAATAAATAACAATCCCGAAATTCGGGTACCGGGAGAAATACCGAATGGAAAAACGGGAGACACCGTCCATATACCTGATTGAGTTCGCCGACAAAACTTTTCCCGAATCGGTATGGCCCGAGCCTCTCGCCATCGATGACTTTTTGTCCGAAACAGGAGGCAATCCGGCATAAAAAATGAACAAGCCCTTTTTTCTACTCCGGCCTTTCACTATCTTTGTAAGCAAATCAAAACAAGAATTTCCGTGGCAAAAGAGATGGTAGAAACCCCGCTGATGAAACAGTACATCGAGATGAAAGCCGTTCACCCCGATGCCATATTGCTTTTTCGGGTAGGAGACTTCTATGAAACATTTTCCGACGATGCCGTTACCGCATCGGATATACTGGGCATCACCCTCACACGGAGGGCCAACGGCTCGGCCCAGTACGTCGAACTGGCCGGATTTCCGCATCACGCTCTCGATACCTACCTGCCCAAACTGGTACGCGCGGGAAAACGGGTTGCCATCTGCGAACAGCTCGAAGACCCGAAACTCACCAAGAAACTGGTCAAACGAGGTATCACCGAGCTGGTTACGCCCGGCGTTTCCATCGACGATAATATCCTCGACCACAAAGAAAACAACTTTCTGGCCGGCGTGCATTTCGGTAAAAACGGAACATGCGGAGTCGCATTCCTCGACATTTCGACGGGAGAATTCCTCACGGCCGAAGGCAACTACGATTACATCGATAAACTGCTGGGTAACTTCCAGCCCAAAGAAATTCTTTTCGAACGCAGCAAACGGAAAATATTCGAAGAACATTTCGGAAACCGGTACTTCACCTTCGAACTCGAAGACTGGATTTTCACCGAAGAGGCGGCTACCGAACGGCTGTTGCGGCATTTCGGGACGAAAAACCTGAAAGGATTCGGCGTACAGAACCTGAAAATGGGCATCATAGCCTCGGGCGCTTTACTGCATTATCTCGACATCACCCAGCACACGCATATCTCGCATATACTCTCGCTCTCCCGCATCGAAGCCGACCGCTATGTGCGCCTCGACAAATTTACCGTGCGTAGCCTCGAACTGCTCTCCACGATGAACGAAGGCGGGAAAAGCCTGCTCGACATCATCGACCGTACCGTCTGTCCTATGGGAGCGCGGTTGTTGAAACGCTGGATAACCTTTCCTCTGAAAGAGACAGGCCCCATACGCGACCGGCAAGATGTCGTGGAATTTTTCTTCCGCCACCCCGATGCCAAAGAACTCATCGACCGCCAGCTGTGCCTCATCGGAGACCTCGAACGTCTCATCTCCAAAGTTGCCGTCGGGCGCATCACGCCTCGGGAGACCGTGCAACTGCGCGTCGCTCTCGCCGCCATAGAACCGATACGGGACTGCTGCCAGTCGGCCGATGACGAAGTCTTGCAACGTATCGCCGCACAACTCAATCCCTGCACGCTTATACGCGACCGCATCGAACGGGAAATATCGCCCGATGCCCCCTCGCTCACCAACCGGGGCGGAATCATCGCCAAAGGCGTGAACGCCGAACTCGATGAACTCCGCGAAATCTCCGGCTCGGGAAAAGATTACCTCCTGCACCTGCAACAACGGGAAAGCGAACGGACGGGCATTCCCAGCCTCAAAATCGGATACAACAACGTCTTCGGCTACTACATCGAAGTACGCAACACGCACAAAGACAAAGTTCCGGAAGAGTGGATTCGCAAACAGACGCTCGTCAGTGCCGAACGTTACATCACGCAGGAGCTGAAAGAATACGAAGAAAAAATTCTCGGAGCAGAAGAAAAAATTCTCGCTCTCGAAGCGCAACTTTTCAATAATCTGGTACAAGCGATTGCCGACTACATACCGGCCATACAACTCAACGCCAACCTCATCGCCCGTATCGACTGCCTGCTGTCTTTTGCAAAAACGGCGCAGGAAAACCACTACATACGCCCCGACGTAAACGACTCGTTCGCCATCGACATCAAGGAGGGCCGGCACCCCGTCATCGAAAGGCAGATGCCTCCGGGTGAGAGCTATGTCTCCAACAGCGTGATGCTCGACAATGACCACCAGCAAATCATCATGATCACCGGGCCCAACATGGCGGGTAAATCGGCGCTCCTGCGGCAAACGGCGCTCATCGTCATCATGGCGCAAATAGGTAGTTACGTGCCGGCCGAGGCCGCCAGCATAGGTATTGTCGATAAAGTTTTCACCCGGGTCGGAGCCTCGGACAACATATCGTTGGGAGAGTCGACGTTCATGGTCGAAATGAATGAAGCCGCCGATATTCTCAACAACTTATCCGACCGCAGTCTCGTACTTTTCGACGAACTGGGGCGAGGCACCAGTACCTACGACGGTATCTCCATCGCGTGGGCCATCGTCGAATACATACACGAGCACCGCCGCGCACGGGCAAAAACGCTTTTCGCCACACATTACCACGAACTCAATGAAATGGAGAAAAGTTTCCGTCGCATCGCCAACTACAACGTTTCGGTCAAAGAGGTCGACAACAAAGTCATTTTTCTGCGCAAGCTCGTCAGGGGAGGAAGCGAACACAGTTTCGGTATCCACGTGGCCAAACTGGCCGGTATGCCGCAAACCATCGTGCACCGGGCGAACGAAATCCTACACCAGCTCGAAAGCGACAACCGGAAAAACGGAATCGCCCTTCCGCAAGAAAAGAAAAAAGAGCCGGCGGGCGGCGGCATGCAACTCAGTTTTTTCCAACTCGACGATCCCGTACTTTCACAGGTCCGCGACGAAATACTGCATACCGACATCAACAACCTCACTCCGGTCGAGGCACTCAATAAACTCAACGAAATACGTAAAATCATCACCGGCAAATAATCCATGACCGTAAAAGATTTTGAAATCATGGCCCCCGTGGGCTCGTACGAATCGCTGACCGCCGCCATACAGGGCAGAGCCGGTTCGATATACTTCGGTGTCGAAGGCCTCAATATGCGGGCCCGGAGCTCCAACAATTTCACGCTCGACGACTTGCGGGAAATAGCCCGTATATGCCGGGAAAACGGTATGAAAAGTTACCTCACCGTCAATACCGTCATCTACGACAACGATATAGAACTCATGCGCCGTATCATCGACGCCGCCCGCGACGCCGGCATCTCGGCCATTATCGCCAGCGACATCGCCGCCATGACCTACGCCCGCAGCATCGGCGTGGAGGTGCACCTGTCGACCCAGCTCAACATCACCAACATCGAAGCCCTCAAATTCTACGCCCGGTACGCCGATGTCGTCGTATTGGCCCGGGAACTCAATCTCGAACAGGTAACCCATATCCATCGGGAAATCGAGCAGCAACACATCACCGGACCGGCCGGTAAACCGGTACGCATCGAAATGTTCGCTCACGGTGCACTGTGCATGGCCGTATCGGGCAAATGCTATTTGAGCCTGCACGAAATGAATGCCTCGGCCAACAGGGGCGCCTGCATGCAGGTATGTCGTCGCGGTTATACCGTCCGCGACAAAGAAAGCGAGATCGAACTCGACATCGACAACCAATATATTCTTTCCCCCAAAGACCTGAAAACCATACATTTCATCAACCGTATGATGGAAGCCGGCGTGCGCGTGTTCAAAATCGAAGGCCGCGCCCGCAGCGCCGAATATGTGCGTACGGTCGTCGAGTGTTATCGCGAAGCCGTAGAAAGCGTTATCGACGGCAGCTATGACGATGAAAAAATCGCGGCGTGGGACACCCGTCTGTCCAAAGTATTCAACCGGGGATTCTGGAACGGCTATTATCTCGGGCAGCGGTTGGGAGAGTGGAGCCACACTTACGGTTCGGAAGCGACCCGTGTGAAAGTATATATCGGCAAGGGGGTAAAATACTATTCCAATCTGGGTGTTGCGGAGTTTGTCATAGAGACGCAATCGCTGCATGTCGGCGACGAAATCGTCATCACCGGCCCTACAACCGGAGCAATCATGACGACCGTCGAAGAAATACGGGTCGACCTCAAACCGGTAGAAGAAGCCGTCAAAGGCGACCATTTCTCCATAAAGTTAGGTCAAAAAATCCGCCCGTCGGACAAACTCTATAAATGGGTCTCTCCCGAAACACTTAAACGATGAACGGCGAAACGCCTATAACAACCATCACCGCCGACGGCTCTCCGACGCTTTACCTGCCGACCATTGACGAACACTATCATTCGGTAAAAGGTGCCGTAGCCGAGTCCCGGCATGTCTATATCGACACGGCCCTGCGAGCCTCGGGAAAGAAGGAAATAGATCTCTTCGAATGCGGACTGGGAACCGGACTGAACGCCTTTTTATCTCTACTCGAAAGCGAAAAAAGCGACTGCCTCATACGCTACACCGTAATCGAAGCCTATCCGCTCGCTCCCGAGCAGGCGATAAATCTCGGATACCCCGACATCATCGCTCCCGCATATCGTACCCTCTTCGAACAGATACACGGCTGCGACTGGGGAAAACCGGTAAACATCACCCCTCGCTTTTCCTTGTATAAAATAAAAGGCGATCTCACGACTTATCCGTTGGGAGAAAACTGCTACGATGTCATCTACTTCGATGCATTCGCACCCGAAAAACAACCCGAAATGTGGAGTGCCGAACTGTTGGGACGCATTGCCCGTTCTCTCAGGGAAGGAGGGATTCTCTCTACCTATTGCGCCAAAGGCGAAGTACGCCGCCGTTTGCAGCAGGCCGGGCTCACCGTGTATCGTACTCCCGGCCCGCCCGGGGGAAAGAGAGAGATATTGCAGGCCATACGCATTCCCCAGCAAAATCGATAACGTCCCCCATAAAAAAATAAGTTAATAAATCGGCACCCGATAGAGCTATCCGAAGTTTTTTCTATTTTTGTTTCAAAGATTTATCGTCATGAAAAGAAGAACTATACGCTATATAGCCTGCGCCTTGTTGTGTGGCGTCGTATCATCGCCTTTAACGGCACAAAAAGCCGTCCGCATCGAACAGCCGTCTTACACATTCGACCGTGCGCAGCAGATGTACCGCGAAGGCAATTACGCCGGGTGTATCGACCTCATGAGCCGATTCAGGGAACAGGCAACCCGTACCACCGACAAAGCCAAAGCCGACTATCTGATTGCTGTCTCGGCTTATGCCGCCAAAGAACCCGATGCCCTCGACTACATCGAAAACTACCTCTTCCGTCACCCGAAAACGCCGCATACCGGACACGCCCAACTTCTACGGGGACATATCTACTTCGACAACGGTATGTACGAGAAAGCCATCGGAATATATAAGGACATCGACCTCGATAAACTGACACCTGACAACCAAGCCGACCTGTTGCTGCATCTCGGCAGCGCATACGCAAATACGGGGCAGAACGACAAAGCAGAACCTTGTTTCGCTGCTATCATCGAAGTGGGGGGAAAGCTCAAAAACGCCGCTCTGTACCGCGATGCACACCGGAATTATACCGAGAAAGAATATGCCCAAGCCGAAAATGAACTCGTAAAAATCGCCGGAGACAAAAACTTTTCCCGCCCTGCTACGGCATTGCTCGCACAATCGTTCTTCGCACAAGAGAAATATCCGCAGGCCATCGAAGCAGCCGGCCGTTACATGGAGACCTATCCTGCCGACTCCACTTATTACGAAATGGAACGTATCCTCGGTGAAAGTTATTTCCGCAAAGGTGATTACCAACAAGCCATCAAATACCTCTCGGGCTACACCACTTATTGCACGCACCCGCAACGCGACAGCTATTATGCACTGGGTATGGCTTATTACAAAACGGGAAATTACACCGAGGCCGTACAACAGTTGGGACATGTTACAAACGAAAAAGATGTATTGGCCCAAAGTGCCTACCTCTTTATCGGGCAGAGTTACCTCCGCCTCAACGACCCGACCAACGCACGCCTCGCCTTCGAAATGGCCTCGCAATATGATTTCGACCGGGAAGTGCAAGAGGTGGCACTCTACAATTACGCCCTTTCGTTGCATGCGGCAACGTTCTCTCCCTTTGCCGAATCGGTTACCGTATTCGAACAGTTTCTCAACCTTTTTCCGAAATCCCGTTACGCCGATACCATCAACGATTATCTCGTCGATGTGTATATGACAACCCGCAATTACGGGACGGCTCTCAACTCCATCAATAAAATACAACGTCCTACCGCAAAAATACTCAAAGCCAAACAACGCATTCTGTATCGGTTGGGAACCGAACGATTTGCCGATAACGACCTGAACGATGCCGCCGACTATTTCGTGCAAACCATTCGCCTCGGCAATTACGATCCGGAAGCAAAAGCCGATGCCTATCTGTGGCTGGCCGATTGCCTCTATCGCGGGGAGAACTTCTCCGGAGCCGTAGAAAACGGATTGACGTATCTGAAATCTGCCCGCCCCGTAAATCCGCTCGCTTATTACAATCTCGGATACGGCTATTTCAAGCAGCACGACTTCGGTAGCGCGCAAACGCAATTCTCTCATTACATCAAAGTCGAGACTCCGAACGATGCCAATCTGCCGCGTATCGCCGACGCCTGCACCCGACTGGCCGACTGTCTCTATGCACAACGTCGCTTCTCCGACGCTGAATCGACTTACGACAAAGCGGTAACCCTCTATCCTCCGACGGGCGATTATGCCTTGTACCAAAAAGGATTCATGGCCGGATTGCAAAAAAAATACGCCGAGAAAACAGCCATCATGCAGCACCTGCGGGAACGCTATCCGCAATCGGACTACGTCGATGAATCCCTTCTCGAAGAGGGTCTCGCCCATATCGTTCTGCAAAACGGGAAAGCAGCCGCCTGCTTCAATACCCTGCTCGAAAAATATCCCGATAAAGAGACTGCCCGCAAAGCCGGCCTGCAACTCGGAATGCTCTACTACAACGACAAAAAACCGGCAAAAGCCATCGCCACCTACAAAAGCGTCATCGCCGACTACCCGGGTACAGAAGAGGCCCATATCGCCCTTCAAGACCTCAAAGCGGTATATGTGGCACAAAACGATGTGGACTCTTACGCCGCCTATCTGAAAACCCTCGGAGGAAATGTATCGAGCGAAATCTCGGAACTCGACTCTCTTTCGTTCCTGACCGCCGAACGCGCGTTCCTGCAAAAACCGAACGCTTCCTCAGCCGCCCAACTCGAACAATACATCAAAAAATATCCCAAAGGGGCTTATACATTGCCTTCGCACAACTATCTGGGACTTTACTATTACGACAGAAAAGAATATGCCAAAGCCCGAAAGGAACTCGACATCGTTCTCAAACAACCCAACAGTCCCTATGCCGAAGAAGCTCTCACCCGCGTGGCCGACATACAAGAACGGTACAAAGAATATCCCGAAGCATTCGTAAGCTATCAAAAACTCGAACGTCTCGCCCAACGTAAGGAAAGCCGGCAAAACGCCCGTCTCGGCATGTTGCGTATGGCCGTAGAACTGGGCGACAACAAAGCGGTAATCGACGTCTCGAAAAAATTACTGGACGATGCTACGCTCTCACCCGAGCATATCCGTACGGCACGAGCCGCCCGGGCCGAAAGTTTCCTTGCCCTCGACAACCCGGCACAAGCCGCTGCCGAATGGGAGAAACTGGCAGAAGACCCGCGTACCGAAATCGGTGCCAAGTCGGCCTATCTTTTGGCGCAATATCTCTTCGATAAAGGCGATGACACCCAAGCCGAAGCTGTCGTAAACCGCTTGCTCGAAAACGGCACTTCGCATCAATACTGGTTGGCCCGAAGTTTCATCGTACTGGCCGACGTACATACACGCCGGGGAGACTCATTCAAAGCCCGTCAATACCTGTTGAGCCTGCAAAACAACTACACAGCCGACGATGACATCAAAGAATTGGTGGCCGTCCGTCTCGAAAAACTTGAATCCACAGCAAACACCGACGCACAATGAAAACCCGATACATTCCCGCCCTGCTTCTCTCATTGACCCTGTTCGGAGCAACAGCTCAAACAGACAACAAAAAATCGCTGCAACGTGCCGTAACCATCGAAAAAGAGTTTACGCCCATCGTGCAAGACGCATCGAAAATCAACTCCATACCCGAAATGGAAGTTTCGGCTTCGGAGCGTCCCGACATCAAATATACCGAATGGAAAACCGCCCGGGAAGAAACTCCGACAGTAGCGATGTTGCCGGCAGGAGACAATGGGGTAGAAGCTCCCGACCGACAACGGGGATACGCCCGGATAGAGATCGGAAACTATCTCAACATCAATGCAAATGCAGGTGTGCGCATCATCGATAAAACCCGAGACCAGTTGCTTTTCTGGTATCAGCACAACTCGACCAACGGTACGCTCTCTTACCTCAGATACAACAACTCGGTAAACACGGGCGATGACGACACGAAGCAACGTCGTAACGACAATAAACTGAATCTGAAATATACCCACATATTCGACAATCTCTCGTGGCAGACGTCAGCATACTACCGTTACAACGGATTCAACTATTACGGGAAAGCCCTGTATAAGTCGAAAAAAGACATTTTCGGACTCGCCTCCACAACCGACCAACAGACCGTACAGCATTACGGCATCGATACGAAAATCGTCTCCAAACCCAATAAAAGCATCAATTACACCGCCGAAATCAATTACAGAGGGTACAACAGCGACCTCGGTCTTTTTTACGGACAACGGGGTGTCCTCGAAAATCACCTGACGACCCGTATCGACGGAAACGCCCCCATCAACGAGTTCTATAATATAGGTGTCGCCGTGAGTATGGACAATCTTATCTATAACCGCTGCGACGAAGAAAGCTACACGATACTGAGGGCTAATCCCTATTTCGGCATCGAAAAAGAAAAAATACGTTTCAAAGCCGGATTCCTCGTCGACCTTTCGTTCAATGACAATACGATCTTCCGTATCGCACCCGATTTACGGTTCGAATGGGAATTTGAGAAACTGTGCTTCCTCTACGCCCAACTTACCGGAGGAAAAACGATAAACAGTTGGGAGAAAATGAGTTCCCTCACTTCCTATATCGACCCTACCAGCTCGATGACCAATACCTACACCCCGGCCGATTTCACGGTAGGGTTGCGTACGACAACTTTCAAGAAATTGCATTTCACCCTTTACGGAGGCATAAAATACAGTGTCGACGCCTTGTTTGACTACCGTCAGCAAATCATCGACGCAACCGGCTCCACCGGACAGCTTACCCGTCCCGTAGTCAGTTTCTATGCAGCCAATGCCTATGCATGGAAAGCAGGATTTGAAATACAATACGCCCCGAGAGATTTTCTGAAAGCGCATCTGGCATGGGAGCATAACGAGTGGCATCGAAAAGGGGGTAAAGAACGTATTCTTTCATCGCAACCCCGCAACGAATGGAAAGCCGGCGTAACGGTTATTCCCATCAGACCGCTCGATATAACGGCCGACTTCTATATGGCCGACGGTCTCGGTTATCGCAACCGTGTCGAAGGAAATATCAACTATCCCACAGCCGGAAATCTGCCCAACATCGTAACCCTCAACTTAGGCGCCGTGTACCGGTTGAACAAACATATCCATTTCTCGGCACAACTCAACAACTTGCTCTCAAAACGTACCGACCTGTTCTACGGAATGCCGGCACAACGTTTCCATTTTCTTGTCGGGGCGGGAGTAGTTTTCTGAGGTTTTTCGAGAGACTATAAAAATTTTAACTACAAAATAGCTGATTGTCAACCTCTTTTTTCTACTTTTGCAGTCGAAAAATAAAAGCAGCGACAGAAAATGCCGAAAAATTTAGTTATAGTAGAGTCTCCTGCTAAGGCAAAAACCATAGAAAAATTTTTAGGAAAAGATTATAAAGTCCTATCGAGTTACGGTCATATCAGAGATCTGAAAAAGAAAGATTTCAGTGTAGATATAGACCATGACTTTACTCCTATATACGAAATTCCTTCCGACAAAAAACGCCTTGTCGAAAACCTGAAAGAAGAAGCCGGAAAAGCCGATATGGTATGGCTCGCTTCCGATGAAGACCGCGAAGGAGAAGCCATAGCATGGCACTTGTACGAAGTACTGGGGCTGAACCCCGAAAAAACCCGCCGTATCGTCTTCCACGAAATTACCAAAAGCGCGATCCTCAATGCCATCGAACACCCGAGAGCGATCGACCTCGACCGTGTAAACGCACAACAGGCTCGCCGAGTACTCGACCGTATCGTGGGATTTGAACTCTCGCCCGTGCTGTGGAAAAAAGTAAAACCGGCTCTCTCGGCCGGCCGGGTGCAATCAGTAGCCGTGCGGCTCATCGTAGAGAGGGAAAAAGAGATAGAACAATTTCGCAGTGAAGCCTCCTATCGGGTCATCGCCACTTTTGCCGTTCCGTCCGAAAACGGAGAAAGCGTCGAAATGAAAGCCGAACTCAACAAACGGCTGAAAACCAAAGAAGAGGCCATCGCCCTGCTCGAAGCATGTAAAAACGCAGACTTCACCATCGAAGAAGTTCAGGTAAAACCGGCCCGTAAATCGCCTGCCGCACCGTTTACCACATCGACACTCCAACAAGAAGCCTCGCGCAAACTGGGTCTTTCGGTGGCACAAACGATGATTATCGCCCAACGTCTCTACGAGTCAGGATTTATCACATATATGCGTACCGACTCGGTCAATCTGTCGAGCCTTGCCCTCAATACGTCCAAGACCGAAATTCAGGAAACATGGGGAGAAAAATATCTTCATACCCGAAATTACCACACCAAGACCAAAGGCGCACAAGAGGCCCACGAGGCCATACGACCTACCTATATCAATCACCACGAAATAGAAGGTTCCTCACAAGAAAAACGGCTCTACGAACTCATTTGGAAACGAACCATCGCCTCGCAAATGAGCGATGCCGAGATAGAGAAAACAACGGCAACCATAGAAATATCGGGACGTCAGGAAAAATTTATCGCCACCGGAGAAGTCTTGAAATTCGACGGCTTCTTGCGTGTGTATAACGAGTCGTCCGACGACGAAAACGAGAACGGTGAAGGCAATAGCAAAATGCTTCCGCCCCTGCAAACGGGCGAATCCCTCCCGGCAACGGTAATCGAAGCGACCGAACGTTTCACCCAACGCCCCCCTCGTTACACCGAAGCATCGCTGGTACGCAAGCTCGAAGAGCTGGGCATAGGACGACCTTCGACCTACGCACCTACCATATCGACCATACAGCAACGCGATTATGTCGAGCGGGGAGACCGTCCGGGCGTAGAACGCACCTTCAATACCCTGATGCTCAAAAACGGGAAAATCACCGATAAAGACAAAACCGAAATTGTCGGAGCGGAAAAAAGCAAATTGCTGCCTACCGACATAGGTATCGTCGTAAACGATTTCCTGACCGAACATTTCCCCGATATTCTCAACTATAATTTCACGGCGCAGGTCGAAGGAAAATTCGACGAAGTAGCCGAGGGAAAAATAGAATGGAACAAATCGATCGAAGACTTTTACGAACTTTTCCACCCCGTCGTCGAAGATGCTCTTTCTTTGCGTCTCGAACACAGAGTAGGAGAGCGACAACTCGGTACAGATCCCAAAAGCGGACGCCCGGTTTCGGTAAAAATCGGACGCTTCGGCCCATTGGTGCAAATCGGCGTTCCCGACGACAAGGAGAAACCGCTCTTTGCCTCCCTGCAAAAAGGACAGTCGATCAATACCATCACCCTCGAAGAAGCCTTGAAACTCTTCGAGTTGCCCCGTAATCTCGGAGAATACGAAGGAGAAGTCATTTCGGTATCGACAGGACGTTTCGGCCCTTATATCCGCCACAACAACAAATACGTCTCGCTGCCCAAAGAATACACTCCGCAGACCGTTACTTTCGACGAGGCCGTCGCTCTCATCGAGAAAAAACGGGAGGAGGAGAAAAACCGCATCATCAAAACATTCCCCGAAAACAGCGACCTCGAAATACTCAACGGTCGCTTCGGTCCCTACATCGCTTATAAAGGGAAAAATTACAAAATACCCAAAGGCAACAAGCCCGAAGAGTTGTCGAACGACGATTGCATGAAAATCATCGAGAGCGACAGTAAACCGAAAGCCAAACGCGCCCCCCGGAAAAAATAATGAAATACCCTTTCTCCATAAAAAAGCGCACAATCATCGATGATTGTGCGCTTTTGACTTATATCAAAAACCGGAGCCGTCAGTCGGCCGAATCCTGTAACAAATCTTCCACCCGGTCGAGAATAGGGTAGAGGTCGGCCAGAGTTTCGGCCCGAAGCATGGCGATACGGGTTTCCCTAAAATGAGGAATACCCTTGAACAACGGTGTCGCAGCCAAATGGCGACGGATATGCAAAATGCCCCTGCGCTCGTCGAGCCGTTCCACACTCTCCCGCAACTGGCGGCGCAACACCTCCATTTTACAAGACACCGTCAAAGGAGTTACCCGGCCTTCCCGCAAAAACTGTTTCATCTCCCCGAAAATCCACGGGGCACCGATAGAGGCCCGTCCTACCATTACGCCGTCTACTCCATAACGGTCGAAAGCCGCACACGCACCTTCGGGCGTTGTGATGTCGCCGTTTCCTATGACGGGAATCGTCATACGGGGATTTTCCTTGACCTTGCCTATAAGCGTCCAGTCGGCCTCACCGGTGTACATCTGGCTTCGGGTACGGCCGTGAACAGCCAATGCCGCAATACCGCAATCCTGCAACTGCTCGGCCAGTTCCACGATAATACGGGAATCATGATCCCAGCCCAAGCGGGTTTTCACCGTTACGGGCAATTTTACGGC
>URHG01000032.1 GCA_900547555.1 uncultured Porphyromonadaceae bacterium
TCCTGCCGCATGATAATCAAGCCCGAGACCTGCACCCAGAAATACGTGAGGGTTGAATTGATAGCCGTGTGAAGTGGTTACGGAAAAAGCTCCTCTGTCAATAGGTATACCGCTGGCCCTGAAATTGACGATAGTCCCGACCTCCACCAATCCTCGGTATCCTTTCACATCGGTTAGTACCCGATTACTTTTTTCCGACGTCTGATTCGTCCTCTCTTCTTTGGTTATCTTTTCGACTTCATTCATCGGGTAGACAAAAATACTGCCATCGGCCGTTTTAATTTTCAATGAAACATTTGGTTGCTGTTCGACGATTGTACCTCGTACCATGCTGCCGTTTTTAAGATAAACCGCCTCTTGGTAGTTTTGTGCCGATAAAGAAAAGATAGAAATTAATGACAATACTCCTGTAACGAATAATCTTTTCATCTTGATTATATTAAAAAACACAATATTGCAAAGATATAATATTATTTGATATAAAAAACAATAAGAAAATAATTTATCAAAAAACATACTTTTGGATGTAGATTTGGAATGACAAAGCTTCTGTTATGCAGGGTTTCGTGTGAGGAGCAAAGAAGATGTGGAGGTGTTATTCAGAAAAGAAAGCGGCTGTCCGATACCGGAACAGCCGCTTAAATTCGAATCGTATCATGATCAATTATAAGAAGGCAGCGGTGAATAGTCGCGTGAGTAGCGAAGCATTTGCTCGGCATATCCCTCATCATAGGATACGGTGATATCTGTTATTTCGCCTTTCTCGTCGAATACCGGGGTATATACGGGATTGACAAAACCTTTATAGGGCTTGATACCCAGATGAGCATATCGGTCGAGAACTTCGGCATGCAGTTCGGGGTCGACTTTTACGCCGTAAGTTTCTACGAGCTTTTTCCCGGCTTCGTAATCTCCTGTCGATTTGATGCGTTGTACTTCGGCGAGCAGTTCCCCTATGAGTGTACGCATTTTCTCATAATCGTTGACGACGACATAGGTTTTTCCGTCGCGTTTTTTCAGTTCGAGTACTTTATCATCTGCTCCTTTTTCCAAAATCCAGCGGGCGATAAGCTGGCGGTTGCGCATGTGGGATTCCTCGATATTTTTTCCCGGTGCGATACGGGTGAGTTGGGTCATCAACCCATTCATCATATATCGGTAATATTCGGCTTTGTATGCTTCCGCATCGGGAACAAGTCCTAACTCGATCAGTTTTTGGTCGGCTAAGAAATAGAGGGCAAAGAGGTCGGCGCGGGTCTCTTCGAGCGTAGAGCTGTATGACCGCATGGCATCGGGATCGGTACCCGGCAATAGTTTTCCCGAACCATGTCCGAGACACTCATGCAGGTCGGTATGGAGGTTGTCGACGAGGAATCCGTATTTTTCGACCGATTTCCGTTCGGTATCGCTCCACATGAATTCTTGGTTGAATCCGTTTCCTTGTGCGGCTTTGTCATAGGCCGAGGTGATATTTTCGATGGTTACCGATTTGGAGCCGTGTACATGGCGTATCCAGTCGGCATTGGGCAGGTTGATACCGATGGGGGTCGAGGGATAGCAATCGCCGGCGAGAATGGCAGCCGTGATGACTTTGGCCGATACGCCTTTGACCTCTTCTTTTTTGAATGCAGTATCGGTCGGGGAGTTGTTCTCGAACCACTGGGCATTGGCGCTGATGATTTCAGTACGGTGGGAGGCGTCGAGGTCTTTGAAGTTTACGATCGATTCCCAACTGCCTTTCAATCCGATGGGGTCGCCATACACTTCTATGAATCCGTTTACAAAATCGATGCGGGAGTCGAGGTCGGTTACCCATTGTATAGAGTATTCGTCAAATGTCTTTAAGTCGCCTGTACGATAGTATTCGATAAGCAGGTCGATGACTTGGCGTTGTTTTTCGTTTTCTGCTACTGCCGAGGCTTTTTCGAGCCAGTAAACGATTTTTTCGATAGCGGCGCTGTAATGTCCGCCCACTCGGTTTACTTCTTCATAAATTTTCCCTTCACGTTTTACCAGACGGCTGTTCAAGCCGTAAGAAACAGGCATGGTGTCGCCGGGCGTTTTTATGGCAGCGTAGAAAGCCTCTGCTTCGTCTTGTGTTATGCCGTCGTAATAGTTGCTGGCCGAGGTGGCGATAAGGTCTTCACCGGCGGTAAGATTTACCCGTTTGGACAGAGTATCGGGGTCGAAAATAACCGGACAGATGTTTTCGAGTAATTGTTCGATGCTTCCGTTCTTTTGCAACGGCAGAATTTCTGACGGTAGCGAACGTACGGCTTCTTCGAAAAACGCTTGACTGAATTCGGGCGTGAATTTATCGGTCGAGTAGTGATGATGGATTCCGTTGGCAAACCATACTTGTTTCAAATAGTTTTCGAGTGCCTTGAAATCACGACTTTCTTTATCGCCTTTGTATTGCGTGTATACGGCTTCGAGCGTGCGGCGTATGGGCAGATTCCATTTCCCGTTTTGATCAAAAAGAATGTCTCTGCCTTGCAGGGCGGCTTCGGTGAGATAATAAACGAGTTCTTTTTGTCGGAGGGAAAGACTTTCGAATCCCGGTACCCGATACCGAAGTATTTCCAAGTCGGCAAACTGTTCTACCGAGTAATTGAAATCTTCGGTTTGCGACTGGGTATTTTTTTTGTCGGTGCAAGCCGAAAGAAGAGATGCTGTAACCATAACGAAGATAAATTTTTTCATCATTGTTGTTTTATATGGGGAAAAGAGTGTCGATTATTCAACATAAAGTACCAGCCCTTTGAGATATTCCCCTTCGGGATGGTAAATGTTTACGGGATGATCGGCCGGCTGCGTCAGTTGGTGCAGAATGCGAACTTTCCGTCGGGCTTGTGCCGCAGCACTGAATACGGCCAGACGGAAATCGTTTTTGCTGACGACCTGTGAGCAAGAGAACGTAAAGAGCAATCCTCCGGGTTGGATTTTTTCAAAAGCCAAAGCGTTGAGCTTCCTGTAACCTTGCAGTGCATTGTGCAATACGTTCTTGTGTTTGGCAAAAGCAGGAGGATCGAGAACGATGAGGTTATAACGGTCTCCCATTTGTTCGAGAAATTTGAAGGCGTCTTCGGCGAATGCTTTATGCCGCGTATCTCCCGGGAAATTGAGTTCTACGTTTTTATTGGTGAGGTCGATGGCTTTCGACGAACTGTCGACCGAATGTACCAGTTTTGCCCCCCCTCGCATGGCGGCGAAAGAAAATCCGCCGGTATAACAAAACATGTTCAGAACCGTGCGGTCGTGGGCATAACGTTCGAGCAAAGCGCGGTTTTCCCGTTGGTCGACGAAGAATCCGGTTTTCTGCCCTTTTAGCCAGTCAACGTAGAATTTCAAGCCCCGTTCGGTTGCGATGTTTCCGCAATCGTCGCCGATGAGGTATTCATTGGTCGGGTCGAGCTGGGCTTTATAGGGGAGGGTCGTTTCCGACTTATAGAATACGCTTTTCAACGATTCTCCCATGACTTCTTGCAGAGCCTGTGCCAAAAGGTGTCGGGCATAGTGCATACCCGGCGAATGTGCCTGCATGACGGCCGTTTTATCGTAGATGTCGATAATGAGCCCCGGCAGATAATCGCCTTCTCCGTGTACGAGCCGGTAGGTGTTGTTGTAGCCTTCTTCGATGAGGCCTACGCTGTAACGTACATCATAGGCGGCTCGCAGACGGGTTTTATAGAATTCGAGGTCGATATTTTCTTTCTCAAAAGTCAAGATTCTCACCGTGATGCTGCCTATTTGGTAATGTCCGAGGGCGATAAACTCGCCTCGGTTGTTGCAGACCTCTACAACATCTCCCTCTTCGGGTTGTCCCGTCATACTTTGTATGGCACCGGAGAAAACCCACGGGTGGAATCGGCGCAGCGATTCGTCCTTGCCGGGTTTTAGTTTTATCTGTATATATTCCATGAGACTATCTTAAAAGAAGAATCTTATCACGTCATTGAGATTGGCATAAATCAACAAGGCAAACAACAGTACCATACCGGTGATTTGCGCATATTCCATGAATTTTTCGTTCGGCTTGCGGCGGGCGATGACTTCGTAAAGAAGGAAAAGAACATGACCTCCGTCGAGAGCCGGAATGGGCAGTATATTCATAAATGCGAGTATGATAGAAAGGAATGCTGTCATTTCCCAGAAAGCTTCCCAATTCCATATCGAGGGGAAAATGCTGCCGATTGTTCCGAATCCGCCTAAACTGTTGGCTCCTTCTTTGGTAAATACGTACTTGAAATCTCCGACATATCCGGCAAGCGTATTGAAACCTTTTTTGATACCTTTGGGTATCGATTCGAAAAATCCGTAATATATGGTTTCTGTGGGGTAGAACGTCGAGGCGGGAACGAGTGTGATACCTATTTGCCCTTCGGTATTGACGGCGACGGGGAGTACCATTTCTTCGCCTTTGCGGATAAAGGATATTTCGGCCGAAGCTCCTTTATGGGCTCCGAGTGCGGCGGTGAAGTCGGTATAATCGGGTGTCGCCGTACCGTTTACGGCAATGATGCTGTCTCCGGCTTGCATTCCGGCATCGGAGGCTCCATATCCTGCGACGGCACTTTGTACGACAACCGGCATACGACAACTGGCAAAACTTTGGTTGGCTCCGATGAGTTGCAGCATGAGGTCTTCGGGTAAGTTCAGTTTTACCACTTCGTTATTGCGCAGGACTTCTACTTCGTGGGCTTCGGCGAGGGCACGGATAGTTTCGCCCGAGAAGTCGTAAAGTGTTTTGCCGTCGGCCGTTAAGGGTACATCACCGTTTTGGAATCCGGCGTTTTTGGCCACTTCGCTGTAAACGAGTCCGTTTCCGATATTTTTTATGGGAAGTATTGTATCGCCCCATACAAAGGCTATCATGGCATAAATAACGAGGGCAAGCAGGAAATTGTTGATGACACCCGCAGTCATGATGAGCAATCGTTGCCAAGCCGGTTTGGAACGGAACTCCCAGGGCTTTTCGGGTTGAGCCATTTGTTCCTTATCCATAGACTCGTCTATCATTCCGGCAATTTTTACATATCCGCCCAGAGGTAGCCAACCTATACCGTATTCGGTATCGCTGTTTTTGGGTTTGTATTTAAACAAGGAGAACCAGGGATCGAAGAAGAGGTAAAATTTTTCGACCCGTACTTTGAACAGACGGGCAAAAAAGAAATGTCCCAATTCGTGTATAAACACGAGAATCGAGAGACTGAGCATAAGTTGGGCGGCTTTTATCAGAAAAGTTTCCATAAGTCGGCTTGTGTAATAGTTTTATAGGGTTATATCCATTCTCGGGTAAGACGTCGCGTTTCGGTATCGGTGGCGACATAATCGTCGTAAGTAGGGGAAGATACAAACGAAACGGTGTTCATTGCACGGGCAATGAGTTGCGGCATATCGGTAAAAGCAATACGGTCGTGCAGGAATGCCTCTACAACGATTTCGTTGGCGGCATTCATGATGCATGGCATATTTCCTCCTCGTCGCATAGCTTCGTATGCATATTCCAGCAAAGGGAAACGGCTGGTATCGGGACGCTCGAAAGTCAATGTCATGTAGTGGTCCAGTTGCGGTTTCGGGTCGGGATTGGGCAGCCGGTAAGGGTAAGCGAATGCGTATTGTATGGGAAGTTTCATGTTGGGCAGGCCCAACTGGGCTTTGATGGCACCGTCTTGAAATTGTACCATCGAATGTACGATGGATTGCGGGTGGACAGCTACCTCTATTTGTTCGGGTTCGGCATTGAAAAGCCACCGGGCTTCGATGACTTCAAATCCCTTGTTCATCATCGATGCCGAATCGATTGTGATTTTGGCTCCCATTTTCCAGTTGGGGTGTTTCAAAGCTTCGTTTTTGGTAACATATTTCAGTTTCTCTGCCGAGAGATTCCGGAAAGGACCTCCCGAAGCCGTAAGAATGATTTTCTCGATGGGGTTGTTGTTTTCGCCCGATAGACATTGGAAAATCGCCGAGTGTTCCGAGTCGACCGGAATGATGGGTACTCGTTTTTCGAGAGCCAGACCCGTAATCAGTTCACCTGCGACGACAAGGGTTTCTTTATTGGCCAATGCTATGGCTTTGCCTGCTTCGATCGCTTTTATTGTCGGGTAAAGTCCCGCATATCCCATCATGGCCGTAAGTACCATGTCGATAGGTTGTGCCTCGACGATTTGTGCGATGGCCTCGCTGCCGGCATACACTTTTATCGGCATGTCGCTCAATGCCTCTTTCAAACGGGGGTAGAGGCTTTTATCGGCAATGACGACGGCTTCGGGCGAGAAACGACGTGCTTGTTCTGCCAGTAAATCGATATTGCGATTTGCTGTGAGTGCATATACTTCAAAGAGGTCTGAGTGTTCTGCTACGACTTGTAGAGCTTGTGTTCCGATCGAGCCGGTCGATCCCAATATGGCTAATTGTTTTTTTGTTCCCATAAAAAACGTGCGCTGTCAGAAATGAATATATTCCGATGGATTCAAAGGAATACCCTGATGCCAAAGTTGGAATTCTACGTACGGGCGGATTTTTCCTTCGATGAGATTGCCCGATATGGCGATGTTTTCGCCTTCCGAGACTTTTTGTCCGACCGATTTCAGTAATCGGTCGTTGCATCGGTATATCGATATGTAGTTGTTATTGTGTTGTACTTCGATGACATATCCTTCTTCGGCACTGAAATAAGTGGCGATGACAGTCCCGTCGAGTACGGTCGCTACGGGCGATTGGCGCGGCGGTGTGATGCGTATGCCGAAGATTTTCTTTTGGGGATTGAAAGTCTGTGTTATCCGACCTTTGACCGGCGGGTAGAAAATCAGGTTGTCGGCTACGTTTTGGTTGAAAACATCGAGTGTATATTTCCCTTCTTCGGCATATTTGCGCAGGAATGAATTTGTCGCGTTAGAGGCCGGTAAAAGGGAATCTATGGAATAGGTGTGCAGAAGTTGTTCATTGTTGATATCGACCGAGTCGAGCGGGATATTTCCGGAGATGATATTGGATAGATTGTCGAGGTAGGCTTTGTTGATGTTTACGATGCGGGCAAGCGAGTCGACCGATAGGGCATTATCTACGATTTGACGACGCATTTCGGGGCTGATATATCCCGGCAGTGTGCGGCGTAGCGGCGTGCGGGTAATGAGGTAAGTCGTCAATCCGCCGATGAGGATTACGGCGATGAAGATCGAAAGAATCACTGTCAGCCTCGATATGCGTAACATCACGACCTGTTCCAACGTGTGTTCGTTGAAGATCGTAAGTTTATAGGAGAATCGGAGCTTTTTCCACACCGATTTTATTTTGTTGCTTGTCTGCATGCCTTGCGTATTGCGATATTACACTTGTGCTATGTACGGGAAAATTTTATCCTAATTTGCAAAGTTAATAATTATTCGCTATACCTTGCGGGTCTCTTTCTATTTTTAGAAAAGTTTTGATTTTTCGCCGGTTGTCTTTTTGTACGATTCCCATTTTTAGAGGGTAGACGAACTTAATCCGCCCCGTTTCTGTTATATGTATGCTTGTAAATGCAGATGGCTTCCTTTGAATTTCCCGGGAGAGGAGCATATCTTTTGTTTATCCGGGATCGATAATTTTTTTGATAAATTGTATGGAAACAAAAAAACGTTTATGGGGTGCGGCGGCGATTGTTGCTGTTACCGGATTTTTAGTGGGACAGAATGTGAGTGCCCAGACGCTGGTCGTCGAAGAGGAGATCGTCGAAGTGCAACCTCTGCCCGGTACGCAGTATTATAGCAGCAAAGGGGCAAGAAGCAACTGGTTTATATCGGTCGGAGCCGGAACACAGACCTATGTCAAGTCTCTCCATCGCGGTAAACAACAGTTTACATTGGCACTCGATGTGGCTGCCGGTAAATGGATTACACCCTATCTTGCCTTGCGTCTTGATTTCATGGGAGGAAGTGTCAAAAAAATGTGGCCTCGCGTAGGAGAACCGCAAAACGCTCGTTACGTGGCTCTTTATGGCGACTTGATGTGGGATCTTACCAATGCTCTTGGCGGTTACGATCCCATGCGTATTGTATCGTTCCGTCCTTTTGCCGGTGTGGGTGCCATGTACACTTTCAAAAACGAGATGGCAGGACGTGATACCTATCTTTTCCCGGTATCGGCCGGTATCAATATCAATTTCCGTTTGTGCCATTATGCCGACTTCTTTATTGAGGGGCGTGCCAACATGATGAGCAATAACTTCTCTGAGCAGTTTTGGGCAAGCCGCCGCATCGAAACCATTGTTTCGGCTGTTGCGGGTATTACGGTAAAATTGGGGAAAGAGCGTTTCTCCTCTTACAATCCTTATGCCGAGCAGGCACTTGTCTCGTCTATGAATGAGCGTATCAATGACTTGCGTGAGGAACTCGAAGATTGTGAAAACCGTCCTTTGCCTCCTCCCGAGAAAATAATTATGTATAAAACCGTACCTGCACCGGTCGATACCACACCGGAGTGCACCGGAAAGCTCATGTCGGTAGTCCGCTTTTCGCTCAACAGCGCCCAGATTACTCCGGTAGAGATGGTCAATATCTACAACGTAGCTCAATATATGAAGGCTCATAAAAACTGTACGCTCGTCGTTACAGGTTATGCCGACGAGAAGACCGGTACACCCGAATATAATAAACAGTTGAGCCAACGTCGTGCGCAAGCCGTCATGGATACACTCATCAAGCAATATAATATACCGGCCGGTCGTATCGAAATGATTGCCGGGGGAAGCACCAGCCAGCCCTATCCGCAAGATAACAGTTGGAATCGTATTGTTCTTTTCTCGACAAAATAAACGAGTGGAGGCAGATGTACTTTTGCCTCGGCCGTTGATGAGTTCCGGCCCTTATCGTTTTGAGATAGATTAAGAAAAAACTTATTGACAATAAAAACGAAAGGCTGTGCAGATTACCTGCACAGCCTTTCGTCGTGTGTAATGAAGGGAGATTATTTTTCGTTGACGATATAGTCGGTGATCCATTTTCCCACTTCGGAACATTTGTAGGCTTTCCCGTCTCCGCAGATGTCTTCGGTAACGATACCGGCTTCGAGTGATGCGGCGACGGCGCGACGTATGGCAGCGCCTTCTTCCATGAGGCCGAATGCGTATTCGAACATCAAGGCGGCCGAGAGTATCGTGGCAACAGGATTGGCTATGTCTTTCCCGGCTGCCTGAGGGTATGAGCCATGTATCGGTTCGAATACCGAGGTATGTATTCCTATCGAAGCGGAAGGAAGCATTCCCAAAGAACCGGTGATGACCGAGGCTTCATCGGTGAGAATATCGCCAAACATATTTTCGGTTACGATGACGTCGAAGCGGCTCGGGAACTGGACGAGTTGCATGGCTGCGTTGTCGACAAACATATATTCGGTCGTAACGTCGGTGTTTTCTTTGGCGATTTCCTGCGATACTTCACGCCACAAACGAGACGTACAGAGGACATTGGCTTTGTCTACGACCGTTACTTTTTTACGGCGCTGACGGGCGTATTTATAAGCCAGCCGGACGATACGCTCAACTTCTTCTCGACTGTACACGCAAGTGTCGTATGCTACTGTACCGTCTTCGCTCCGGCCTTGTGGACGGCCGAAATAAATTCCTCCTGTGAGTTCGCGTATGCACATGAGGTCGGTACCTTCCACAATATCCCTACGTAACGGGGACTTGTGAAGTAACGAGGAAAATGTGGTTACGGGACGTATGTTGGCATAAAGTCCCAGTTGCTTGCGCATACCCAGCAGACCTTGTTCGGGACGAACTTTGGCCGAGGGATTGTTGTCGTATTTGGGATCGCCGATAGCGCCGAACAATACGGCGTCGGATTCCATACACAATTTATGAGTTTCTTCGGGGTAGGGATTCCCGCAACGGTCTATCGCGCAGGCACCTACCCAAGCGTGTTGATGAGACAGTTCATGACCGAAGCGTTTACAAACGGCTTCGGTAACTTGCAGGGCTTGTCCCACGATTTCGGGGCCGATACCGTCGCCCGGCAATACGGCGATTTTCAGTTTCATATCAGGATTTTTTTAGAGATTTTATAATTCTTCGATTTGATTCAGCATTTTCACGGTGGCTTGTATGGCCGCTTCGGTCTGGTCGGCGTCGAGACCTCGGGTTTTGAACGTGTGGTTGTGGTAATTCCAAGTGATGACGGTTTGCACGAAAGCGTCGGTACGACCTCCGGGAGGAATATCGACCGTGTAATCGGTCAGCATCGGGAATTCGAGACCCAGTTGTTGTTTGTAAATGGTACGTACCGCTTTTACGAAAGCGTCGTATTGACCGTCTCCGGTGGAAGTTTGTTCGTATTGTTTGCCGTGTATCTCTATTTTTACGACGGCAACCGGGTGCAATCCTTGTGCCAAAGCGAGCGAATAGTTGAGCAGACGTATCTTTTGGTCTTTGATGTCGTGCTTCAACACATCAGAGATGATATAAGGCAGGTCGTCTTGTGTTACCTGTTCTTTCTTGTCGCCCAAAGCAATAATCCGTTCGGTTACTTTGCGCATCGATTCTTCATCGAGCTCGATACCCAAAGTTTCAAGGTTCTTACGGATATTGGCTTTTCCCGAAGTCTTTCCCAATGCATATTCGCGAGTACGACCGAAGCGTTCAGGAAGTAAGTCGTTGTAATAGAGATTGTTTTTGCTGTCTCCGTCGGCGTGTACTCCGGCACATTGTGTGAATACATGTTCGCCGATGACCGGCTTGTTGGCGGGAATACGCACGCCGGAGTATGACTCGACGACCCTGCTTACTTGATTGATTTTTTTCTCGTCGATTCCGGTTGAGCATTTGAGCTGGTCGTGTATCACGGCCAATACGCTTGAAAGCGGGGCATTCCCGGCACGTTCACCCAATCCGTTGATTGTACAATGTACACCTTGTATCCCGGCTTTTACGGCCGAGTAGACATTTGCTATGGCCAGGTCATAGTCATTGTGCCCGTGAAAGTCGAACCGACAGTTGGGATAACGCTTTATCATCGTCGAGCAAAATTCGAAACATTGGTAAGGGTTGAGGATTCCCAACGTGTCGGGCAACATGAAGTGCTCTATATCTTCATCGTGCAGAGCATCCATGAGTGCAAATACGTATTCGGGGGAATGTATCATGCCGTTCGACCAGTCTTCAAGATAAATGTTTACCCGCATATCGTTCTCTCGTGCTAAGGCGATTTCGGCTTTTATGTCGGCAATATGCTCTTCCGGGGTCTTTTTCAGTTGTTCCCGACAATGGCGTAATGAACCTTTGCAAAGGAGGTTGATGATTTTTCCGCCGGCTTCTTTGATCCAGCGAATGGAAATACCTTTGTCGATAAACCCGAGAATCTCGATTTTGTCGATGAAATTTTGTTTGCTCGCCCAAGAGCATACTTGGTTTACCGATAGAATTTCTCCCTCGGATACGCGCGCCGATGCGATTTCTATTCGGTCGATATGCAATTCTGTGAACAGCAAGCGGGCGATACTCAATTTTTCCTGAGGTGCGAATGAGACACCCGAAGTTTGCTCGCCGTCGCGCAAGGTGGTATCCAATATCTCTATACGCATGGAATTATTTGTTGTGTGCTTCTTCCCAAGCCTCTGTTTCTGCTTTTTGACTCAACAGGTAGTCGATATCGTCGAGGCCGTTCATAAGGCAGTGTTTTTTGTATGCGTTGATTTCGAAGTGTTCGTTGTGTCCGGTGGCTTTATTCGTAATGGTTTGCTCGGGCAGGTTTACTTCTACTTCGGTTTTGGGGTCGGCCGAAATCGAATCGAACAGTTCTTTAAGAAAAGATTCGCTTACGACGACCGGAAGTACGAAATTATTGAGCTCGTTGTTCTTGTGAATATCGGCAAAGAAACTCGATACGACGACCCGGAATCCGTAATCGGCGATGGCCCAAGCAGCATGTTCCCGACTCGATCCCGAACCGAAATTTTTACCGGCCACCAATATTTCACCTCCGTAAGTAGGGTTATTGAGTACGAAATCTTTATTTATGGAACCGTCGGGATTGTAACGCCAGTCCCGAAAAAGATTTTCACCGAATCCCTCTCGGGTGGTTGCTTTGAGAAAACGTGCCGGTATGATTTGATCCGTATCGACATTTTCGAGAGGGAGAGGTACGCAGGTGCTTGTTATGATATTGAATTTTTGTTTCATAATCGTTTGCTTTTGTGAGTTACATCAAAGTTCTGGGGTCGGTTATCACTCCGGTTACGGCTGCTGCCGCTGCTACCAGCGGACTGGCCAGCAATGTACGCGAGCCGGGGCCTTGCCGGCCCTCGAAGTTCCGATTACTTGTCGAAACGGCATATTTGCCGGCAGGAACTTTGTCGTCGTTCATGGCAAGGCAAGCCGAACATCCCGGTTGGCGTATCTCGAAACCAGCCTCGTGCAATATTTTGTCGAGTCCTTCTTCTCGTATTTGGGTATCGACCAGCCATGACCCGGGAACAAGCCATGCGACGATATGGTCGGCTTTTTTCCGTCCTTTTACCAGAGAGGCGAAAGCCCGGAAATCTTCTATACGACCGTTGGTGCAAGCCCCTAAAAATACATAGTCGACAGGTTTTCCCAAAAGAGGCTCTCCCGGTTGGAATCCCATGTATTGCATTGATTTTTCGAACGACGATTTCTTGACTTCGCTCATGCCTTCGGTTGTTGGAATATGGGAGGTAACCGCCGTCCCCATACCGGGATTGGTACCGTATGTAATCATCGGTTCGATGTCGGCGGCATTGTATCTCAGTTCTTTGTCGAATGTGGCGTTTTCGTCGCTTTTAAGAGTCTTCCAGTAAGCGACCGCTTTTTCCCACGCTTCGCCTTGCGGTGCGTATTCACGCCCTTTGATGTATGCAAATGTCGTTTCATCGGGTGCAATCATACCGCCGCGTGCACCCATTTCGATACTTAGGTTGCAAAGAGTGAGGCGACCTTCCATAGAGAGACTCCGCACGGCTTCGCCGGCATATTCTATGAAATATCCGGTGGCACCGCTGGTGGTGATCTTCGACATCAGGTATAGGGCAAGGTCTTTTGCGGTAACACCTTTCCCCAGTTGTCCGTCGACGGTGATGCGCATGGTTTTGGGGCGTGATTGCAAAATACATTGTGTTGCCAAAACCATTTCGACTTCACTTGTCCCGATACCGAATGCGATAGCACCCATAGCACCGTGTGTCGAGGTATGGGAGTCGCCGCATACGATGGTCATGCCGGGTAGTGTGAGGCCGTGTTCGGGACCGACGACGTGAATGATTCCGTTTTTGGAATCGAGCATACCGAAGTGGGTAAGTCCGAATTCTTGGGCATTGCGGGCCAACGTATCGACCTGTTTACGGGAAACGGGATCTTCGATAGGTTTGTCCTGATCATGTGTCGGCGTGTTGTGGTCGGGCATGCAGTATATATGGTCGGGGCGGAAACATTTCAATCCCCGGGCACGTAATCCGTCGAATGCTTGCGGGCTGGTTACTTCGTGGCAATAAAGCCGGTCTATGTAAAGTTGGGTAGGGCCGTCTTCGATTTTTTGCACGACATGGGCGTCCCATATTTTATCGAAAAGAGTATTCATAATATCGTGTTTTGTATGTTGAATGCAGAAGTTAATGTATGAATTTGTTGATGGCGTCGATGAAGGCTTCGACAGATGCTGCGACAATATCGGTATTGGCGGCGAATCCGTTGTAATGTACCCCGTCGTAAGCCACGGCCATGTGTACTTTACCCACATCGTCGCTACCTTTGGTAATGGCTTGGATAAGGAATTCCTGTATCGTCATTTGCCGGTGGATAATCTGTTTTACCGCTTTGATGGCAGCGTCGACCGGACCGTTGCCCGTAGATGCGGCTTCGAAACGTTCTCCGGCGATAAGCAATCCTACGCTGGCGACCGAACGTACTCCTACGCCCGATGTTACTTGCAGATAGTCGAGTGTGATGCGGGCGTTCTCCGAACGGGCTTTTCCTACGAGCATCAGCAAGTCGTCGTCGTTGAGGTCTTTTTTGCGATCGGCCAGTTTCAGGAAATCTTCGTATGCTTTATCGAGAGCCTCTTTGTCGAGTTCCACGCCCAAGATATGCAGGCGATGTTTCAGTGCGGCGCGACCGCTGCGGGCGGTGAGAACGATCGAATTTTCGTCGATACCCACATCGCGCGGGTCTATGATTTCGTAATTCTCCCGGTTTTTCAGTACGCCGTCTTGATGTATACCCGACGAGTGGGCGAAAGCGTTACGTCCCACAATGGCTTTGTTGGGTTGTACGGGCATGCTCATAAGGCTCGAAACCAAGCGGCTGGTGCTGTATATTTTTTGCGTATTGATATTGGTATCGATGTTCAGGTCTTTGTGGCTCTTGAATATCATGGCGACCTCTTCGAGCGAGGTATTTCCGGCTCGTTCTCCGATACCGTTTATGGTTACTTCGGCTTGGCGGGCTCCGTTGAGGATACCCGATATGGTGTTGGCCGTAGCCATACCCAAGTCGTTGTGGCAGTGGGTGGCGATGATGGCTTTGTCGATGCCGTTTACGTTCTCTTTGAGAAAACGTATTTTCCGGCCGAATTCTTCGGGCAGGCAATATCCGGTCGTGTCGGGAATATTTACGACTGTGGCTCCGGCTTTGATGACGGCTTCGACGACACGTGCCAAATATTCATTGTCGGTACGTCCGGCATCCTCGGCATAGAATTCTACGTCTTCGACATACTTCTTTGCGTATTTCACGGCGGCGACGGCGCGTTCTATGATTTCTTCCCGGGTGGAATTGAACTTGTATTTGATGTGGTAGTCCGATGTCCCGATACCCGTGTGGATACGTTTATGCTTGGCATACTGCAAGGCTTCGGCGGCGACTTTGATGTCGTTTTCATTGGCGCGGGTCAGCGCACAGATGGTGGGCCACGTTACGGCTTTGGAGATGGTTACGACCGAGTTGAAGTCGCCCGGGCTCGATACGGGAAATCCCGCCTCGATGATATCTACCCCCAATGCTTCGAGAGCTTTGGCCACTTCTATTTTCTCTACGGTGTTCAACTGACAACCCGGCACTTGCTCGCCGTCGCGCAGGGTTGTATCGAAGATGTATAATTTTTCAGACATGATGATATATTGATTTCATTTGTTTTCAAAAAAAAACCTTTCTGCACAAGGGACGTGTGAGAAAGGTTTGTATATCGGTTTGTTTTCTGCATGTTTCAGCGCACCGGCTCACCGCCCATCGAAATCTTCGGTAGAATAATAATTCGTAGGTTGTTAAGTCGGAAGTCGCGCATGTTTGCTGTTTGTTTATTATTTCGTGTGCAAAGTTAGGAATAAATTTGAATTTGGCAAATAGAATGCAAGTTTTTTTATCTTCTGTTTTACGGTTTATCTTTTTTGAGGAGAATGAAATGATAAATCATAATGATTTTCGAGACGTTCCCGACTGAGGAAACGGTTTGTCGATTTTATAAAAAACACATGTTTTCCGGGAAATGCCTATCTATTTTTGCCGTGTCATGATATGAAAACGGAAAATAAAGATAAGCTTATCGAAATATAATGTGAAACTAAAAATGCTAAGTATGATAGACAATTCAAAACAAAAAGCGACCGGAGGTGCTTCCGGAATCTTGTCCGAGACCGATACTGGTACTGCATTCTCTTCTGTCATCGATACCGTTTTGGGTAAAATCTGGCAGGTTGTCGAGAATGAGGAGTATGTAGAGGTCGTTACCGATGCTGACGGAACATTCTTGCGGGGCATTAAGAGCGACGGCTCCGTAGAATGGGCAAAAGGCGTACCGGCTCCGATACGGGAAATTTGTCCGTCGGAGAGAATCGATAATCCCGAATGGCTTTTCTTGTGGTGTGTCGAGGACTCGGAAGGAGGGCGGTATCCGTTGATGGGCATCAAGAAAGATTATACGTTCTGGTGTGCGAAAAATTCCACGGAATTCGACCCGACTGAACTCGAAAAAAAACTCTATGACTTATCCCTCGCTTTGTCGTCCACAAAAGAGGAGCTGACAGTGGCGTTGAAAAGCCGAATCTGTTGTGTCAATAAAAAGATCGAAGAGACCGCTGGCGGGCAGACAGCTCCTGAATGAACGGGTGTCTACTCTCGAAAATAAGAAGATGCAGGAAAGCGATTGTTCCGAAGAACTTATACAGAAAATCGAAAGTTCCGGCGGTGGTACGATCGTGAACGCCGCCGACGGGCAAGACATTACCTCTGTCGATAATAAGTTGCAGTTGGCGTCGCGACCGTTCGGGCAGAATAATTATGGCTATGTGCGGTTGAGGAAAAATGCCATCGAAGAATCGAGTTTCGATGAGGAACTTTTGGTTATGTTCAGAGGTGAAAAAGAGGGAGAAGAAGAAGAAGGAAATGCGAAGTCATTAGAAGAAAGTCATAAGATATGTACGGCTTCTGCCATGTCAGCGACACATACGATATATGAGGTGGTACATAAGCATGATTTGGGCGGGCGTGTTGTGCGCATACCCGATGATTGTGTTCTGTGGTTCAACGGCGGTACATTTACCAACGGCACGATTCTCAGCAATAAAACCAAGGTGATAAATCTTCCTCGTGCCACGAGCGAGGTATCGAAACAGGGCAGTACATTTGTCAATATACCTTACGAAATCGACATTATCGGGAAGATATATAATATCTACGGGCAGGAAATCACCGTTCGAGGCGATGTGATAAATCGGCATACCCCCTTGTGTTACAATTACGAAATCAGAGTCTCGGATTATAAGTACGACAGTAACGGGATAAACAACGCGATGCGCCTTGCCCGTAACTTGGGTATTACCGACTGCATCATTACGATGTATGCCCGAAATGATTATTCAATCAAAGAAACAGAGAATGACGCATATAATGAAAACACAAACACAGATACAGATTCCATTTTCAATGGGTCGTGTTATATGAGTGGTTATTGGCAAAATCCTAAATATCGTAATAAACCGGACGATTTGGCAAAGGAGATATACTTGAACGGATTATCGGTAAAAGCCATAAAAATCCATGCAGGAGATGAATGGTCCAAAGAGAAGGTCGAAGGTGGTAATGATATGCCTAAATATAAAGAGTATATATACGCATATATCGAACGGTTAAGTGAACAGCTTGCCAAGCTTGGTGTTCCCGATTTTCAAGATGTGTATATCGTCAATGAGCGGGGCGATTTGACCGATAGCGGTTCGACCCATGTGTCTATCATTCGGGATTTGGCCCAGGAAGTGAATGCTATGGGTAAAACAGCCCGTTGCTCATTTGCGGGCGAATACCAGATGGCTAATGCCGATCCCTGTCTTTACGACTGTTTGAAACCGGCGTTCAATATCTATCCCTCGCTGTCGTTTAAAGACGGCCGCTCCACACCGACCGACGACTTGGTGAAGTTGATGGATGAGCGTTTGGCGACGATAGGAACCTTTTGGCAGGGGCGATACGATATGAGCGGTATTGTCCTCTCCGAGATCGGGACCCGTCCGGCTCTTCGGGCGTTACGTGCCCCCGAAGCGTACAAAGAATCAGATGTGGGTGCGTATTACGGAGACGCCATGATTTTGTTTTGGACAGCTTTTGCCGAGTTTGCCCGAAAGATGAATTTCGAGTACATCTGTGTATGGTACTGGGATCGCATTTGCGATTGGTATGAGGCTGTCGAAAGCAACGATGTACCCGATTTGGTAGTCGGTGAGAGAAAGTATGTCCTTTGCAACAGAGGCTCCGAGATTGCCGATAGAATGTATGGAATATTTATAAAAATGTAAAGTTATGATTGTACCTATTTATGCACCTTATTTTGCCTCGGGCGAGAACCATACCGTAGAGTATGCCGAGATAAAACGCCCGTTCGATGCCTTTATGACCGTGTGGGTAAAACGCATCGACGGCACGATATGCAAGAATGAGTATTCGCTCACTTGCCGTAAAACGGTGAAGGATTTTGAAGAGTATACGCCCGATGCCGAGATTTCGAGCGAATGGATTTTCAAAGCTCTCGATTTGCAGGCCGATATTGCGCTGTTTTTGCAAATCAATTCGAGGGGGCGCCTGTGCCTGTGTGCCGATGCCTCCAAAGTCAAGCTCATCGAGCTGAAAACCATAGAGCCGGCAGTGGTCGTAACTGTCGACAACATGCGGGTCGAGCCGATGAGTTTTATAAAGATAACCCAAGATAATAACCGATCATTAAATCCGACGAAATTATGAATAATTGTTTAGTAACGAAGTTGCCGGGAAAGGTAACCGATACCTCCCTGCTGAAAGTGGGTGATATGAAATTCCACATTGTGTTGAACGAAGGAGAACAGAGTTTGTTTACGATACAGGCTGTTCTTGGAGGCAAAGTAACCGCTACGATTGCTAATATCGTTAAGGGTAATCCGAAGTTCAGCGACGGTTCCTTGACTATTGTAAACAACTCCGAATTTCCAAACCCTATTTATCAAACCTCTGTGGCGATAGAATATCAGGAATTCGATATCGTTATTTCCAACAAATACGATTTGAAGTATTTGGATTCTCCTACCCATACAATGGGGGCTTTTGATATGAAAAGTTTGGACTATTGTAACTGTTTGGAAACAATTTGCATCAATGGTGAGATGGTTGGCGATTCGAGCGTGTTGCGGGGTATGACGGCTCTTCAAGCGTTGTTTGTGCGCGGCGCCGGTTTCCGATTGGACTTGAACGACCTCAAAGAGTGCCCGTTGAAGACGCTGGAAGTCGATTCGCAAGCAGGATCGGATATGAAATTTTCCATTGAACCGTTACAGAATATGTCCCATAAAAAATTAACTGACATAAGGTTAGTTGGATCGTATGAAAAACCGCTTAGAGGTATTACGGGCGATTTGTCGGCATTGCAAGGCTTTACGGAGCTTAAAAAATTGTCTATATCTTATACTTCCATCGGGGGGAATTTGAGTGCGCTGAGTGGCTTTACCGAACTTGAAGGGGTATATGCATCGGAGTGTAACTTCGAAGGAGACCTGACCGATCTGCCACCGAAGTGTTATGTTTTTTCCAACAATGCCGGAAGTAAAAATACATGGTTTACATGGACGGAAGACGCTCGAGCATTCAAAGGCTCTTGTGTGTTGTCGATAGAGTTTCCGATAAATTTAAAGGGCTCGGATCTGAATTTTATGTTAAAAGATCAATCTGTTTGTTTGCCGGCAAAAGATGAAGACAAAGAAAACAGACAAAGTATAATTTGTGTCAATACCGATGATAACCACCAGCAGTTTTTGGAAAAGCATGATGATTTGTTGCTTAGTGATTTAATAGCAAGTGAGGTAACAAAACTGGAAATCGATGGGGTGCTCTTTATTGAAAATTCTGAAATTGTCTATGAAGGATTTAATTAGAATTTGGTGAAGATGATTTGATGAAAAGTCAGCCGGAAATTATCCGGCTGACTTTGTTTTTGGGGAAAGTGTTTGATATTTTGTTCTTGAAAAATTTGATTTTACCGAGAAAATACTTATCTTTCGAGAAGTAACCTTTAAATTTTCGTCTTATGAGAAAGCATGTGGTTCTGCTGGCGGTAGCCTTTTTTATAAGTTTGGGAGCTGTTCGGGCACAGACAAATTTGGTCGGGGAACATATAGAAGGTGGTTGGTATTATTCTCTTTATAATGATTACGGAGAAAAGACAGCTATCCTCACGCATGTACTGGAGGCTCTTGATGTGCGGGATTTACAAATACCAGAAGAAGTGTTTGATCTTGGTTCTTATTATAAAGTAACAAGTATAGGTGATGGCGTGTTTAAAGAATGTTCTTCATTGCGGAAGGTAACCTTACCACCGAGTGTCCGTTCTATTGGAGAGAGTGCTTTTGAAAGATGTGATTCTTTGGAGTCGATCAATCTCGAAAACGTTTCTAAAATAGGCCCTTATGCATTTAATGGCTGCCTATTATTGAACCATATAACATTGGGCCCTCTTTATGAAATCAGTGATGGAGTTTTCTCTCAATGCGGTATAAGATCGGTAACGATACCCGAAAGTGTAAAGAAAATAGGAGAAGATGCATTTGGTGGATGTGATAAATTGTTGTCGGTAACGATACCCGACAATGTGGAGTCGATAGGTGCCTACGCTTTTGATGGAGATGGCCTGAGAAAGTTGGTCATTGGTCGCGGGGTGAAAAAAATAGGAAATAAAGCTTTTGGAGGTGTGATATATGAGGTGCGTTCGTTGGCCGAAGAACCTCCGTTTTATGATAGGTCGAGTATGGACGGCGACCTTTTTTTGAGAGGAACTTATGAATATGGTATTTTATATGTGCCAGAAGGGAAAGTCGATGCGTATCGAAATACACCCGGTTGGGATAGATTTGTGGATATTCGAGACTCAGAAGTACCCGATTATGTACCCAATCCGATAGAATCAATAACCTTTGAAGAGGATACTGTTATACTTATACGTGATAAATGGAATAGTTATTCATTTTCGTGGGAGATAACTCCCGAGAATGCCTCTTATCCCCGACTTGCGTTTGATGTGGAAGATTCGGGTGGCGGTATGGATTTTCTCATAAGTGTTGGTAGTCGTGAAATTCGAGCGAGTGCTTGGAATTATGCTTTTGATAAGGAGCGACCTTTTCGCTCCGATACGGCGACAATTACGGCAAGAACGACCGATGGTACCGGTTTGTCGGCTACATGTACAGTGATATATATTGTGGAGCAGGCTACCACATTTTCTTTACAGCAAGATTCTATTGTGATAGAAAGCGGTGATGCTTTCCGAGGTACATGTGAGCTTTTGCCTCAATATGCATCGTATGTTTATAATATTGAATGGAAGTCCAGTGACGAGTCGGTGGCAAGTGTTATGTCGCGTCATTGGTCGAATAGAAATTATGGAATAAGAGGGGGTAATCCCGGAACGGCAACAATTACTGCGCGGACAACCGATGGTAGTAATTTGTGCGATTCATGTGTCGTAACAGTACTCCCTTCATCGACAAATATTGGGCAGATAGAAGAACCGTGTATGAGAGTATATGCCTCCGGGGGATCGATCGTGGTCTCCGGGGCGGAGTCGGGCCGGAGTGTTACGGTGTATAATACGTCGGGAGTCGTTGCTCGGGAAACGGTTGTCCCTGCCGACGGGCGCGTAGAAATAGCTCTCCCTGCCGGAGCGATGTATATAGTGAATGTGGGTGGGACGACCCGTAAAGTGATACTGTAATATGGCATGTTTTGCCCTATATAACGACGAAAGGCCGCTCATAAAGAGCGGCCTTTCGTTATAAAAAATAATCCGATTCTATCCCAAATAGGTTTTGAGCAATTTGCTGCGAGAGCTTTGACGCAGGCGGCGAATGGCTTTTTCCTTGATTTGACGCACGCGTTCGCGGGTCAATCCGAATTTGTCGCCGATTTCTTCCAACGTCATTTCCTGACACCCGATGCCGAAGAACATCTTGATGATGTCGCTTTCGCGATCGGTGAGGGTGGCCAGCGCACGGTCTATTTCTTTGGCGAGCGACTCGTTTATCAACGAGCGGTCGGCAATGGGGGAGTCGTCATTGACCAAGACGTCGAGCAGACTGTTGTCTTCGCCTTCGACAAAAGGCGCATCGACCGAAATGTGCCGACCCGATACTTTCATCGTGTCGGAGATTTTGTCGACGGGAATGTCCAGCTCTTTGGCCAATTCTTCGGGCGAGGGGCGGCGTTCGTTCTCTTGTTCGAATTTTGAGAATGCTTTGCTGATTTTGTTGAGCGAACCGACTTGGTTCAAAGGCAAGCGAACGATACGAGACTGCTCGGCCAATGCTTGAAGAATGGACTGACGAATCCACCACACAGCGTAAGAAATAAATTTGAATCCACGGGTTTCGTCGAATTTTTCGGCTGCTTTTATCAGTCCCAAATTACCTTCATTGATAAGGTCGGGCAGGCTGAGCCCTTGATTTTGGTACTGTTTGGCAACCGAAACGACAAAACGCAGATTGGCCCGTGTGAGCTTTTCCAAAGCGACACGGTCGCCTTTTTTGATGCGCTGGGCGAGTTCTACCTCTTCTTCTACTGAAATCAAGTCCTCACGACCTATTTCTTGTAGATATTTGTCAAGAGATGCGCTCTCCCTGTTGGTGATTGATTTTGTGATTTTTAATTGTCTCATTCCGCAGAATAAATTTGGGGACGCAAATATAATATATTTCTGCCATATAATGTTCCCCGTTGGTGTATTTTTTAAGAAATAGAGGGTTTATATAAGTAACTGCCGAAGCACCGTTTTATTGTGCGCTCCGGACAGTTGTTACTGTTTTTCTCAATCGACGAGCGGAACAGCGTAGTACGAGGCGTGTCCGTTTTGATAGAGACCTTTGATAAACATGACTTTATCGCGGGTATCTCCTCTCATGAGAGATTGGAATACCGATTCGACATCTTTCACGTTCATGATTTTTGTCCCGTTGATGTCGAGGATGACAAATCCGTCGCGTATGCCGGCTTTCTTGAATTGTCCCTCTTTTACCTTGACTACTTCTACGCCACCGCGTATGCGGAGTTTGGCTTTTACGGAGTCTCCGGCTTCTTTGAGGGTTGCTCCCAGCATGTCGATATTGGTGGCTTTGGTAACGTCGGTATTGCCATAGCTGTTTTTCAAGACCGCATCGGATTGTTTCTTATCTTTTCCACGGAAAAATTCGATTTTCACTTTATCGCCGGGACGATAACGGGCAATCTGTTCCTGCAAGATGGCTACGGTGGGAGTGGCTACTCCGTTTATGGCGACGATTACATCACCCGGTTTGAGATCGGCTTCCATAGCTGCGCTGCGTTCGCTCACTTCGGCAACATATACGCCTTTGCGCAGATCTATTTTCTTCTCTTTGGCAAGCTGGTCGTTCATTTCCATGATAGAAACGCCCAACATGGCCCGTTGTACGGTACCGTATTGTTTCAGGTCGGTGATGACCTTGCTCACGATGCTGGTGGGTATGGCAAAAGAGTAACCGGCATAGTTTCCCGTTTCGGAATAAATAGCGGTATTGATACCCACCAGTTCGCCCGAAGTATTTACCAACGCTCCGCCGCTATTCCCGGGGTTGACGGCGGCATCGGTTTGGATAAACGACTCTATACCCAGTCGGCTGTTGGGAGAGAGCATACCCAGATTGCGCGACTTTGCACTGACGATGCCTGCCGTAACGGTAGAGTTGAGCTGAAACGGGTTACCTACGGCGAGAACCCATTCACCCACCTGCAATTTGTCGGAGTCGCCGAATTTTACGATGGGAAGTTTCTCGGCATCGATTTTCAGTAAAGCGATGTCGGTCGACGCATCGCTGCCTATGAGGGTTGCCTCGAACGAGCGTTTGTCATTGAGCGTAACCTCTATTTTATCGGCTTGGTCGATTACGTGGTTATTGGTTACGATGTATCCGTCTTCCGAAATGATTACTCCCGAACCCATTCCTATGCGGGGTTGCGGTGCGTAATCGCGACGTCCTTGTCCGAAGAAATATCTGAAAAGTTCCTCTTCCATGCTACCTCTCTGGCTTTGTTGTTGCGTAGCTGTCGATTTGATGCTTACGACGGCATTTACCGTATTGGCTGCGGCTTGGGTGAAATCGTTTTCTACGGCAGGGCGCGAGACTACCGGCGTAAATGCCGTGGGAGTTGCGTATGTGCTGTTAGGTGTTGTATCGGTGAGCGACGAAGTATTGCTCTTTTCCTGCATGGCAGAAAATAATGCGATGCTTATGCCCGAGCTTATACCGGCTACCAGTAAAAAAGCGAGCAGAGTTTTCTTGAAGGATGTCATGTCGATATAGATTAATTGTTAATAATAAATTTGATTTTAAGAATTACACTCGTTAAATTTAATACAATATACGTGCCGATGTATCCCTTTATTATAAGGCTTAGCTATTTTTAATAGAGACCTTTATATGCTTAACAGCCCTTAACCGAATCATCTGTTGTAAATGACATTATTGTCATTCTGAGGTGCGGAGCACCTCAGAATCTCCCGTTAAACGAATATTTCTCATAGGATTCCTCGTCGGGCTATCGCCCTCGCTCGGAATGACATTATTCTCATGGCGATTTTCTTCTCAAAGAACATTGTCATTCTGAACGTAGCGGTAGCGAAGAGAAGAGTCTCATCCCAAGTAAAACATTTTGTATGAGATCTCTCACATACGTTCGAGGTGACAAGCATGTCATTCTGAATGAAACGAAGTGAAATGAAGAATCTCTGCCGATAGAGAGGCGGGGACTCCTCACATTCGGACAAAGGTCTCGCTCGGAATGATATTATCGTCATGATCACCTTTTCCTCAAAGGGCACTGTCATTCTGAACGGAACAGCGTGTAGTGAAGAATCCCACACCAAAGCGGCAATAATACGAGATTCCTCACATGCGTTCGGAATGACAACGCCGATAAGAAAACTCTGGGAATATCTTCACCGGCTTACCTGCTTCACTTAGAATGACAAATTGTCATCTCGAATGTATGGAACGAAGTTCATTTGGAAAACCCAGCGAGTTTATCCTATTTTTTACGATTGATTTTATGAAGAGATGTTGGTAGAACAGCCGAAATACCGTATCTTTGTATTTCAACAGCAGGACAGTCTGTCGCTCGTGAAAACGCGAGAGGAAAGTCCGGGCAACACAGAGCACCATATTTCTTAACGGGAAGCTGTCCGTGAGGGCAGAGTAGCGTAACAGAAAATAACCGCTGCTTCGGCAGTAAGGGTGAAAAGGTGAGGTAAGAGCTTACCGGTCTTTGTGGCGACACAGAGAGCCGTACGTCTTATGGGTTGCAAGGTTATGTACACCGGCGCTATCAGGGCTGCTCGTCCGATGCCGGGGGGTAAACCGCTCGATCTTTATGGCAACATAAAGGCCAGATAAATGACAGACACTTTCTCTCAGGAAAGTACAGAACCCGGCTTATCGTCCTGCTGTTTTTTTGATAAAACTTCCGGCATGGCAGCGACAAAACAAAAAAAATGGCGCATTATTTTTCGTCGGACATATCGGTTTATCATATATGATATGTGGCGTATTACGGGAAATGAAGTTTCCGGTAGCCGCCATCGTCTCATCAATTTGATGAAGACCATTTATCTCTCGATACAACGCTTTATCGCCGATGATTTGCAGGCCCGCGCCGCAGCTCTCACTTTCAATACGTTGCTGGCCATTGTTCCGGCATTGGCGTTGGTCTTTGCCGTGGCCAAAGGATTCGGTTTCCAGACCATCGTACAAAGTCAGTTATTCGACTATTTCCCCGCTCAGCGCGAGGCTTTGGAGCAGGCCATGACTTTTGTCGATTCTTATTTGGCGCAAACCAAAGACGGTATTTTTGTAGGAGTGGGTATTCTTTTCCTCATGTGGTCGGTCGTGAGTCTGCTGAATAGTGTCGAGACGACATTCAACGATATATGGCAGGTTTCGAAACAGCGGTCGATATATCGTAAAATTGTCGACTATATCGCTATAATGGTACTGTTGCCCATTTTGATGATCGTTGCCGGCGGATTGTCGATTTTCGTTACCTCGGGTATCGATACCAAACCGATGTTGGCTTTTTTGAGTCCCGTGTTGCGTTTTGCTTTGGCGGTAAGTCCCTATATCTTGACCTGTATCGTTTTCACGGCTTTGTATATTTTGGTTCCCAATACGAGAGTCAAGTTTTGGAATGCTTTGGTTTCGGGGGTAATATGCGGTTTGTCGTTCCAGTTGTTGCAGTTTGTCTATATCAGCGGTCAGGTATGGGTTTCGCGTTATAATGCCATATATGGTAGTTTTGCTTTCCTGCTTTTGTTCTTGTTATGGATGTGGATTTCGTGGCTCATTTGCCTTTTCGGAGCCGTCCTTTCGTATTCTTCCCAGAATGTCGAAAAATTCAATTTCGATAAAGACATAAAAAATATCAGCCGGAGGTATAAAGATTTTGTCGTGCTGGTGGTCGTGTCGGTCATCGTACAGCGTTTTGTACGGGGAGAGGCTCCGCTTACCCGACATCAGATCGCATCGTCTTACCGCATACCCGTGCGCCTTACGGGACAGGTCTTGCAACAGTTGTTGGAGGCCAAAATCATACGAGGTACGCCTACCTCCGATGAACGTGTATGGGCATATATGCCGGCGATCGATGTGTCGAGGTTGAGTGTGGGCATGCTTTTGAGGCGTCTTGACCGTAACGGGTCGGAAAATTTCAAGATCGACCGCCGTCTTTACCATAAGCAGTGGCGGGCTATGCTCGATACCCGGGAGGCTTCGTATCTCGAAGGCGATGCGATGTTGGTAAAAGATTTGAATTTCGATTCTTTCATGAAAGATATAAAAATCGAAGAGTAGAGTATTTTTAAATAAGATGCGGTATGAGCATATTGGGTAATATTATTTGGTTGGTTTTCGGAGGCTTCTTCATGGCTCTGGAATATTTGGTATCCGGTTTTTTGTTATGCTGTACCATCATCGGCATACCTTTCGGATTACAAGTTTTCAAGATCGGTTTGGTTGCCCTTTTGCCTTTCGGGCAAACGACTGTTGTCGAGGACGGCAGTCGCAGTTGTCTCGAAATCATCATGAATGTGATTTGGTTTTTTATCGGAGGCATTTGGATTGCATTGAGCCATCTTGTTTGGGGATTGCTGTTCTGTATTACAGTTGTGGGTATTCCGTTCGGTATTCAACATTTCAAGCTCATGCGGGTGGCTTTGTTTCCTTTTGGACGGACGGTTATCCCTTCTTGATGTTCTCCTTTTTGTAATATAGTCGAAAGGAGAGTCCGATACATATTTCACTTCGCTGTCGGTACGTTCAGAATAACATTGTTGTCATTCCGAGTGAGGGCGATAGCCCGACGAGGAATCTTATGAGAAATGTATGTTTAACGGGAGATTTTTCGGTGTTCTGCATCTCAGAATGACAATGCGCCACAAGGGTTGTATCGTTAGGTAAGAGATTATTCCTCCTTTATGGTCGTCAGAATGACAAGGCGTTTTGTCATTCCGAAGTGTTAGCGAGGAATCTCATGTCAGATACATTCTTAGATTATTCATCGCAATTCATTTCGTATGGAATTATGGAATGATACTGTTGTTCCGAGAGAGACCTTTATCCGAGTGTAAGGAATCCCGTCTCTCTATATATCTATCGGCAGAGATTCTTCATATCACTTCGTTTCATTTAGAATGACATGCTTGTCATCTCGAACGCATGTGAGAGATCTCATACAAAATGTTTATTTGGTATGAGATTTCTTATTTCGCTGCCGCTACGTTCAGAATGACAAAGTGATGGTTTCTTTATCATTCCGAGTTTATGAGAGGTTTCTCTGGCAGGTCTCCTTATACATGGTCGTAGGTTCTTTGGGGATATTCCCCTTCAAAATATCTTTTTTTGTCATCTTGAATGTAGGAGAGATTTCAAAGTTCTATCGTTCAGTCCCGAATGACAACTGTTTCATTTTGAATGGAAAGGAGGCCTCTCCTTTGTCGAAATATTTGAAAAGAGATTTTTCTCTTGTTGGGATCGGAATGGCAGGTACATAATAAAATAAGGCGCATCTAACAATTTAGGTGCGCCTTGTTTTATTTCAGAAAAATAGTTGCATTACCCCTTGATATGGTTTTTGCGGTTTTTCCACAATTTGCTCATATCTTCGAGAGTTTTGCCTTTGGTTTCGGGAACGAGTTTCCACACGAAGATAGCGGCAATAACACAGATGATACCATAAAGGGCGTATGCAAACATGTGTCCGAATTTGTCGCCCATATCGCCCACACTCATGTTATACATGGGAACGAAAGTCGACGATACGATGAAATTGAATATCCATTGGAATGCAACGGCGATAGCAACAGCGGCTCCACGTATGGTATTGGGGAAGATTTCGGCGATAAGCACCCAGCATATCGGTCCCCATGAGAACATAAACGATGCCGAGTAGACCATGATGCTGACAACCGATACAATGGGAGGAAGCGAGACGATATTGCAAAGAGCAACGCTCAATGCTCCGATGGCCATACCGATAGAACCGGTGATGAGCAGCGGTTTGCGCCCCAGTTTCTCGACCGTAAATACAGCAACGAGGGTGAATGAGATGTTGACGATACCCATAATGACAGTTTGTATCATGGGGTTGCCCATACCCATGCTTTCGAAAATACGCGGTGCAAAATAGAGTACGGCATTGATACCTACGGCCTGCTGGAATACGCTGAGCATGATACCGATAAAGATGACCATCCAGCCGTAAGTAAACAGTTTTTCGGTTTTTTCGTGAGCTGTGGCTTTGATGTCGGCCAGAATGGTTTTAGCTTGAGCAATTCCGTTGATACGGCTCAGAACTGAGAGCGCTTTTTCATCGCGGCCGGTCATTGCCAAATAACGGGGCGTTTCGGGAACGAGCAGTACGAGCAACGAGAAAAGTGCTGCGGGGAATGCTTCGCTGCCGAACATCAGACGCCAACCCGTTTCGGTTACCCAAATCGATTCTCCGGGGTTTAAGATTTGATTTACTCCGTCTATGGCTTTCACAATGGGATTGATGTTGTCGCCCAAGATAAGGAAGTTGACAAAGTAAACGACAAGCTGTCCGAAGATGATGGCAAATTGGTTCCACGATACCAGAGTTCCCCGAATGTTACTGGGGGCGATTTCGGCAATATACATGGGGCAGATAGCCGAGGCCAAACCTACACCTACACCTCCTAATACCCGGTAGAAGTTGAATGCGATGAGCAGGTCGAGACTGGGTTTGCCGTATTCGAAGAAAAGAAATTCGGGATGGTAAGACCCGAGAGCCGATAGAAGATAACAGATGCCGGCAATGAAAAGAGACTTTTTACGTCCCAAATTCGATGCCAATAGTCCAGAAATGGCGCTACCGATAATACAACCGATCAATGCGCTGGAAGATGTTATACCGTGTATGGCATCGGTGTAAACAAAGTCTTTTGCTCCCATAAAGAATGCTTGAAGACCTTTTTCTGCTCCCGAGATGACAGCCGTGTCGTATCCGAATAACAATCCTCCGATGACAGCCACCATCACGATAGAAATAAGATAGGCTTTGTTGCCTTTTTCTGCGTAATTCATGATATTGTTTTATTGATTTAGAAGTTGAATTTGGTATGATAAATGTTTAGCGACAGGTTTCGGCGGGTGGCTCGATTCTGTCGCTAAACACTGATTTATTGCACGGTCATGTAGCGGGATTAGCAATACATGTTGAGGATAGCCTCGTACAACTCTTGTTTGCCGCTGGTTTGTTTGGGTTCGCCTTTGGTTTTGGCGTATGCAACGACATCTTCGAGTTTGAGTTTACCTTCTTCGAATTCTTTACCCTTGCCCGAGTCGAACGAAGCGTAGCGGTCGGCCAGCATTTTTTTGTAGGGCGACTCGTTGAGAAGGTTGGCTGCGCATTCGAGTGCACGGGCCATAACGTCCATACCGGCGATGTGGGCAATAAAAATATCTTCGAGGTCGGTCGAGTTACGACGGGTTTTTGCATCGAAGTTCATACCACCGTTACCGAGGCCGCCGTTGCGGATAATCTGCATCATGGCTTGCGTGAGTTCGTAGTTGTCGATAGGGAATTGGTCGGTATCCCAGCC